>NZ_FRAG01000008.1 GCF_900142245.1 Paramaledivibacter caminithermalis DSM 15212
CAATGGTCTAAACTAACAACATATCTTGAAGATGGTAGACTTGAAATCAGCAATAATAGAGCTGAAAGGGCTATAAGACCCTTTACAATTGGAAGGAAAAATTGGATTTTTGCTAATACTCCAAAGGGAGCATCAGCAAGTGCTGTGATATATAGCATAATTGAAACTGCTAAAGCCAATAACTTAAGTCCATTTCATTACCTACAATATTTATTTGTAAAATTACCTAACATAGATATAACAAATACGACTCACCTTGATGCTTTACAAACAATAAATACAAGTGAAGCTTTCGAAGCTATCTTCTCTATTGAACCTATGCCAAAATATACAGTTACCCTAGATATGGAAGAAGATGAAGCTACAATAAACATTTCAATACCTAAGGAAGGAAAAAAGTATACAACAGTAGGAATTTTAGATAATGGTATTGCTAACATTCCACATTTAAAGCCTTGGCTTATTGATAAACGATACACTGCATATCCTGAACAATATATGAAGAAGCATCATGGAACGTTTGTGGCTGGGGTTGTTGTTTATGGAGATCATCTTGAAGATAAACAATGGGTTGGTGTAGAAGGTGTTAGAATATTAGATGCGTGTGTATTTCCAGACACTTACAAAGAAGACATCGAAGAGGATGAGCTGATTAGAAATATTCAAGAAGCAGTTCATGCTCATCATGAAGAAGTGAAAATATGGAATTTATCAATTAGTATTACAAACCCAGTAGATGAGTTCAGTTTTTCAGATTTTGCTATTGCATTAGATGCTTTGCAGGATAAATATGATGTATTGATATGTAAATCTGCAGGTAACTGTAAAAACTTTGCAACTGGCAGACCAAAAGGGAAAATACATCATGGTGCTGATAGTGTTAGATCATTAGTTGTTGGGTCTATAGCACATAAGAAAGAAGCATTAGACCTTGCAGAAGTAGATAATCCATCACCTTTTACTCGTATTGGTAGAGGACCATCATATATTATTAAACCTGAAGTCGTTCATTATGGCGGAAATGCTGGGGTAGATACTAATGGAAGAATAATAACAACAGGTGTAAAATCTTTTGGTTTAGATGGAAGATTAAATCAATCTGTAGGAACTAGTTATTCCACACCACGTGTTGCAGCTTTAGCTGCAGGGTTGTATCAAGAGATGGAAGAAGAGTTTGATCCGTTATTATTGAAAGCTTTAATAGTACATTCTGCTAGTTATTCAGAAAACCTACAGGTTCCAAATGCAGAAAGAGTCAATCAAATAGGATTTGGAAAACCTAAATCAGTAAGAGAAATTCTCTACAATACACCTAATGAAGTAACCTTGATATTACGTGATGAGATTTCCAAAGGTGAATACATAGATATTATGGATTTTCCAATGCCTGACTGTCTAATTGATGGAGATTATTATAGTGGACAAGTTGTTGTGACATTGGCATATAACCCAATTTTAGACTCTTCACAAAGAGCAGAATATTGTCAATCAAATATCGATGTTAAGATGGGGACATACGATGATAAAAAAAATAGAGATACGACAAAACAAAATATTCTTAATCCTGTTGGAAGAGATGGCTCTAAGAACATATTGCTAGAAAGTTGTTATAGTAAAAGGAAAATGCAGAAGAATAAAGACGATTTTGCGTTAAAAGAAAGACTTCTGATTAAGTATGGTGATAAATATTATCCTGTAAAAAAATTTGCTGTGAACTTATCTGAAATGACGGAGTCTAATAAACTGAAATATTTAGGTAAAGATAAAAAATGGTTTTTATGCTTGAAGGGACTTTTTAGAGATCATATTGAAATTAAATCCCAGATAGAAGGAACAAATCCAAGCCAAGAGTTTTGTTTAATTGTAACTATAAAAGATCCTACAGGTACAAAACCAGTATATGACCAGGTAAACCAAAAACTAAATGAATATAACTTTTGGCACAATAATATTAAGCTACATACAGAAGTTACAATTCATAACTAAGTTTGTATTTATTATGTGAAATAGAGCAATCCACTAAATTGGTAGATGAAGTTATCTACTTACTTAGTGAGGTTGCTTTTTCAAGAAGAATATTGCTAATATAAAAAAAGAGGAGAAAATAATTTATATTTGGGATATTTACTAGTAACTACAGGAAAATATAGATTTAAAAAGCCAAAGAAAATTCAATTCATTTCTAAGATGATGCTGAGGTTAATAAATTTTTCTATAATATTGTTGACTATGTTAATGAGAATGTATTGGACTATATATAAAATGGATAGATAAATTGAATAGAAAGAACATAGATAATACCGTACCGGCCAAGGTGTTTTTTAAAAACAGAGTTCATCATATTATAAATAATTATAGTGGATATTAAGCTAATATATGAGAATGTAGTCCAAGTAGTGCTACTGTTGTATATAGATTTCTACAGTTTGATGGTTGTGGTATTTAAATTGCAAAGATGGTAGCTAATATACTAACAGAACGATTTAAGAGCTATTTCCTAATTATTATTACTTTGATATTTAGGCATATGTACATATACTTTACATAGAACATGCTTGGGTAAGAGAATAAGAGGATCAGGCTTCACAAATTTATATAATATTTTGGGGTGATACACTTCATATGGAAACATATGAGGTGTTTTTTTAAAATTCAAAACCCAATCTCCACACACGTTGAGGTTGTTTCACAGATAGTAAAAAAATAAGAGGCGACTCTATCTACAATGTAATTAATTGCATATAATTGATTTATCATAGAGGCGAAAAAGCTCTTTTAATTGTAGGTTTTATTGAATCATAAGAATAAACAGTATGGGAATTAATGCTTGGATTGTATTTATTATATATTATTTTTTCTCATGGAAAATGCTTTTTTCTATCTATGTTATATATCAGCTGTTTTTAATCTATAAATTGCAAATGAAGAAAACAGTATTGTAAAAAGAATATTCATGACAAAAAATTGAATATTTTCAACAATCGTTAAACCCTCTTGACTAAGCACTCCCATTCCTATTGATAAAAGGGAATAAGGAAAAAACATCCCAAATTCCATAATATACATACCTAAACCGATAAATACGCAACAAAGGCTGATTCCAATAGGAGCAGCAAAGCTTTTAATTTGTATAGATAGTCTAAGTTGTATTGCACTAATGCTTAAAGACGCAAACCATCCTCTAAGTATCCATCCAATAGTTTCCGATGGTATTTGACTAGATAATCCCAATATTTTACCTACAATAAAATATAGAATTAAAAAAAATATCTGTATTATAAATATTAGAATTGCTATAATAATTAATTTTGTAGTAAACACACTTCTAATAGGCACAGGAGAAGTCATTACAATATTCCAGTTTTTGTTCATATGCTCAAGTCTGCAGATATAGGCACAACATATAGCAATAAGAATAGGAAGAAAAAATTCTCCATAAAAGAGACTTACCTGTGTCCAAAGGCTGTACCATTCATTTTGCAATACACCTTGATTAAAATAGTAATTAATACTGCCCAATAATATACTTATAACAGGGAGAGTAATAAGCACAAGCCATATACGGGAATTACGTAGTTTTAACCATTCAGCCGAAATACTTTTTTTAAACATATCAAATTCCTCCTTAAATTTCCTGTCGGGAAAAGTGATGACTCCCAGCAATATAAAAAATTATAATCAATAAAAAAACTGCAGTTAACATACCTAGCCCTAGATTTTGTTGAATAAGTTCAAGTGATCCATTTGTAAAATAATATTTAACAGGACATAATCCGGTATAGTAAGACCAAATAACCGTTCGCCGTACAGTTTCAGGGAAAAAGTCAGACACTATTCCTAGAAAACCGCCAATCATTCCAAAACATAAAGCAAAAGCTTGATTTTTAACAGCTAGTGTTATCCATTGCTGTAATGCAAGTATTACCATAGAAGCTAACATAGTACTTCCAATAAAACGCATTATTAGAGAAAGAGGTATTATTACAGTAGAACTTTTTGTAATAGTAAAAATTGTTATAGCAAAGGCTTGTAAAACAACTCCATATAATAGTAGAGTGCCAGAACATATGTATTTGGCTGCATATATAAATTTACGATTTAGGTTTGAAGATATTAAAAGTTTCCATGTATTACCTTTATTCTCCATATCGCAAATACGAGAACTTACAATAGCACATATTATAGGTAAAAACAGTCCATTCATAGAAGCTATAGTTGTAAGCGTAGATTCCCAAACAGGACTATTGGGATTACGTGACAAAGAAATACTAACAGACATAAAAGCCCATAATATTTCACAGCCTAAAAATAAGGTAATCATTAAAAATATCTTTTTGCGACGTAGTTTAAAAAATTCTAATGATATAGCTTTAATCAAAGTGATCGCTCCTTTCCTGTAAGCTCAAGAAAGATATCTTCTAGACTTTTTCTATGTTCCTCGATACGAATAACATCAATACTTTGTCCTATGAAAAGTTTGTTTAAATATGCTATATGTGAATCAGTTAGATCTTCAAAAATTAAACGATCATTGTTTTGCTTAAATTTATATCCTTCTGTAAGTAATATTTTTTTAGCTAGATTATTATCTTGTGTTTTTATAGAAATGTAGGCTTTGTTTTTTGCTTTTAGTTGCTCCATACTCCCCTGAAATAAAAGATTTCCATCGTTTATAATGCCTACAGAAGTAGCTATCTGTTCAATTTCTGATAGAAGATGAGTAGAAATCAAAACAGTGATACCATAACGCTGTGGTAATGACTTTATAAGTTCTCTAATTTCTCTAATACCATTAGGGTCAAGTCCATTAGTTGGTTCATCAAGTATTAAAAGTTTAGGAAAATTGATTAAAGCCATTGCAATACCAAGACGCTGCTTCATACCTAATGAATAATGTTTTACTAGTTTATTCTGTTGTTTTTCTAATCGAACAATATGTAAAGCTTCCTGTACTTTTTTATTTGATACATTACGTAGACGTTGTAGGATACGCATATTTTCCAACCCTGTTAAGTGTTCATAATATGATGGTGATTCAATGAGTGAACCCGTTTGACTTAGAATAAGCTGACGGTTCTTATTGAAATTTTTACTAAAAATTACCATATTTCCTTTTGTAGGTTTAATCAGTCCTAACAGCATTTTAAGAGTGGTAGATTTCCCTGCTCCATTAGGACCGAGAAATCCGTAAATATCTCCTTCATATACTGTTAAATTAACTTCATTAACTCTGCAAATTCCATTGAAATATTTAGACAAATTATACGTTGATACAATTGTGTTCATATAGATATCAACTCCTATCTATTTTTATGTAATTTAGCACAATATCATCATAATATTTTTACCTTTCTTGGATCTAAAGAAAACCTTACGATAACCTTAAATTTACATTCAAAGCGGAAATTTTAATGAAAATCTTACAATTTTTATATATAATAGAGCATGGGTGATTATAAATGGAAAATATAAAAAATAAAAAAATACTTATTGTAGATGATGAACCTGAAATTAGAAAGATGATAGAAAGTTTTTTGCGAAAGGAAGGATTTTTTCGTATATATCTTGCTTTAACCTGTGAGGAAGCTTTAGCAATTTGTCGTTTAAATAAGCCACATATTGCAATTCTTGATGTTATGCTTCCTGATGGTGATGGTTTTGAGTTATTTTCATCAATACGACAGTTCTCTCAAATGCCAGTAATTTTCTTAACAGCAAAAGGAGAGGCTCAAGATCGTCTATTAGGTCTTGGACTTGGTGCTGATGATTATATTGTTAAACCTTTTTTGCCGCGAGAACTTATTCTTAGACTTACAGCTATACTCAAACGAGTTTATATTAATACAATAAAACAGCGTTTACCAATTTTTAAGTTGGAAGGATGTATTGTAGATTTGGAAAGTGCTATAGTACGCAGTAATAAAGGAGAACAAACGTTGACAGCAAAAGAACATGGTCTTCTTTTGAAATTGTATGAAAATAAAGGACGTATTGTTACTAGCGACGCTTTATGTGAAGCAGTATGGGGTGATGATTATTATGGTTATGAAAATAGTTTAATGGTGCATATTAGACGGATACGGGAGAAAATTGAGATAAATCCATCTAAACCTAAAAATCTTCTTACTATAAGAGGATTAGGATATAAGTTAATAGTGAAGGAGGAATAACAAAATGGATGGCGTCGTACATATTTTGCGTCGCTTTATAGGTGTAACAATTTTAATATGTATTTTACTATTTATATTTAATTTTATTGTGCTGGGTTCTTTTGTATTTAATGGAATGAATGAAAAACAATCTCCAAAAAAAATACTTGAAAATGTAGTGTTAAATCTTGAGCATAAAGGTAAAAGCTATGTTTTGGGTAAACCTGCCAAAAAGCTGTTGGCACAAAATCATGCATGGTCAATGCTTATAGATAATACTGGAAAAGTGAAATGGAATTATAACTTACCTAAAGAAATTCCACTTTCTTATACTCTGATTGATGTAGCAAAGTTTTCCCGAAACTATTTAATGGATTATCCAGTTTTTGTTTGGAAACATAATGATGGACTTGTTGTAGTTGGTTATCCCAAAAAAAGTTATGCTAAATATCAATTTTATTTTCCTATTAGTTGGATGAGTTCTTTGCCAATGAGAATAGTTACTTTGTTTGTAAGCAATATTATATTGGCTTTGTTTTTATCAATTTTAATAGGTACAAAACTTATAAAATCTGTAAAACCTCTTATTGCTGGAGTACATGCTCTGTCAAAAGAAGAGCCTACCTATGTTGAAGTAAAAGGAATTTTTAGTGACCTTGCCGAAAGTATTAATCATACTTCGGATATACTGCAAGAAAAAAATACTGCACTCAAGGCAAGGGATGAAGCACGTTCTAACTGGATAGCTGGTATTTCACATGATATACGTACTCCTCTTTCTATAGTACTTGGTTATGCTAGTGAATTAGAAGAAAATATGGCTATATCTGTAGAACAAAGACAACAAGCTGGGATTATTAGAAAACAAGCTCAAAAACTTCGCTCTCTTGTCAGCGATTTAAACCTTGTATCTATGCTAGAATATGAAATGCAGCCATTAAACTTAAAACCTGTTCGGCTATCTGTGCTTGCAAGGAAGGTTGCTTCAGAATTTCTTAATAATGGGTTAGATGAAAAATTTACGATTACTTTAGATATTTCTGATGAGAATATCAAAGTAAAGGCTGATGAAAAATTACTTCTTAGAGCTATAAATAATTTAGTACAAAATAGTACTATACATAATCCGAATGGTTGTAAAATTTTATTAAAAACATGTATTTCCTCAGATAACCTGACATGTTATTTTATTGTATCTGATAATGGAAAGGGTGTGCCACGTGATAAACTTTCTAAATTAACAGAACTTCCATATTCCTCAAATAAAGAACATTCTTTTCGTAATGGACATGGGTTAGGTTTGCCGATGGTTGCACGAATTTGTCAAGCACATCATGGTCAGCTCGTACTGGAAAGTGAAATAGAAAAAGGAATGAAAGCAATTATACAACTTCCATTATATTTCGAAGATTAAACTATAGTAAACTAAAATAACATAAATGAAAGGTTTAATCTAAAGAGGTGTTATACAGATACGATGAACGGCAAAAAGAAAAAATATTTCTCTGCTGATCCTAATTCATTTAAAATTTGGTGCTACATTTCCTAAATCAGAAATACAAAGATGTATTATACATCAATTAAGAAATTCATTCAAATATGTTAATTATAAAGATCTTAGAGAGTTTGCTAAAGATTTTAAAAGGGTATATACTGCCTCTAGCGAAGAAGTAGGATATAAAGAACTTCAAGAACTTAAGGAAAAATGGGGTCAAAAATATCCCTCTGTCTTTAGTAGCTGGGAGATGAATTGGGATGTACTATCACCATTCTTTAAATTTCCAAGTGAAATTAGAAGTATAATGTACACCACAAATCCCATAGAAAGCTTACATCGTCAGTTTAGGAAAGTAACAAAGACAAAGACAATATTCCCATCGAAGGAAGCCTTAGAGAAGATTCTTTACTTAGCTAGCCAAAACATCACAAAGAAATGGATCAGAAGGCATGGTAAATGGGATATCGTACTTAACCAACTGATGATATTCTTTGAAGGAAGAATACATCCTTATCTTTAAGGTACAGATTGAAAAATCAATAAGGGAAATGTTCCATAGGTAAAAACAATAAATTTTACTGACCTATGGCATACTTTCCCCATTATAAAAAAATTATTGGCGAAATTGTATGATTTCATATGTATAATCATAAAATTTTGCCAATAATATAAATAACTCAATAAATTACATATCTAATCTCTTATACATTCATCTTGTCAGCTAGGAGAATATTTTCCTTTAGACACACATTATACAGACTCTAATTATTCAAGTCTGTTCGTGGTGCTTAATTTCATCAGAACATAAGAATTTTTTAAAATTTTTTTCCTACAGTACCTTGACACAATCATAGATTATACTTAATTAGACAATAAAAACTCGGACATGTAAAAAATGTTTAAATATTTTAAAAATTTGGGGTATAGATAAATATGTTAAGAAATTTACTGCTTCTAAATGTATTGCTCCTATGATATATACACAAATAGAAAAACCTTAATCACTTAGAGATTTATTCTTGACTTTTCGTAATTAATTTTATGCAACACTAGTGATAATAATATAATTATTGTAAAATTTATTAATAAGGAAGGTGCAAATGGATTATATTGCATTGTTACTTGGATTTGTATTTTTAATAAAAGGAGCTGATTTTTTTGTTGACGGTTCTTCTTCGATAGCAAAAAAATTAAAAGTTCCATCAATACTAATAGGTCTAACTATTGTAGCTTTTGGCACAAGTGCACCAGAGGCATTGGTAAGTATTAATGCCGCATTAAAGGGTGTAAATGAAATAGCTATTGGAAATGTAGTAGGTTCTAATCTATTTAATTTTTTAATTGTAGTAGGTGTATCTTCAGTTATAAATCCATTGAAGGTAAAAAAAGGAACTATACTAAAAGAATTTCCATTTGCTATTCTAGCTTCCTTTGTTTTGTTTATACTTTCTGCTGACAAACTATTACAAGAAACCAGTGATAATTTTTTATCAAAAGCGGATGGTTTAATATTGTTATCATTGTTTTTAGTGTTTTTATACTATTTAATAGAGTTAGCTATACTTGGAAAAGAAGATTATAAAGAAGAAATAAAAGACAAACCTTTAAGTAAGAGCATATTATTTAGTATTCTAGGTGTTATTGGAATAATGATTGGAGCAGAATTGGTAGTAAATTCGAGTTCTTTGATTGCAATCAGGTTAGGTATGAGTGAAAACTTAGTAGGGTTGACTATTGTAGCTATTGGAACTTCTCTACCAGAGCTTGTAACGTCTATTGTTGCTGCTATTAAAAAGGAAAGTGATATAGCAATGGGAAATGTTATAGGCTCTAATATGTTTAATATACTATTTGTCTTAGGAATATCTTCTGCAATAAGACCAATACCTATTAATTCAGGCATTTTTTTTGATATGATTTGTCTTTTATTAGTTACTGTAATAACTTACATATTCTCTATTACGAAAAAAGTGGTATTTAGAAGTGAAGGGATATTTTTAACCTTGAGTTATATAATATATATGTGGTATATCATAATTAGAAATTAACCTAGCTACACAAAAAGAATTTCATGTTTTTCAGTTTGCTTCCAAGATTACCTTAAAGATATTTAAAATGCTAAGCTTATTTGGAGTATGTCTTGGTTACAGAATAGTAAATATATGAATCCCAAAAATGATTTTACATGAAATGAATTAAATTTTCGCAATAAACATTAATGTAATAGAAGCCCACAAAATTTAAACTGAAAAATCTTTTGTACGTTCTATATAGATATAAAAAATGCAAATTGTTATAGATATTTCTAAAATTGATTTGCTCGTAAAAATTAAACCAAGAACAGTTGGAGGGGATTCTTTTGAAGAAAATAAGTGCAGAATTAATAAAAGATGCTAGAGAATTAGCAGAAAAATATTACAGTCAGGGTAAATATTTATGTTCAGAAGCTGTTTTATCGGCAGTAAATGAAGTTTTAGATTGTGGTATGCCTCAAGAGTATGTTAGATTGGCTTCGGGGTTTCCTGTTGGTATGGGTGGAAGTGGTTGTAGCTGTGGTGCTGTAACTGGAGGACAATGTGCAATAGGGCTTGTGAATGGTAGAAGTAAACCAGGTGGAAATAACAAAAAAGTAATGAAGCTTTCAAAACAGTTACATGATAGATTTAAAGAAAAATATAAAAGTGTATGTTGCAGAGTACTTATAAAGGACTATAAATTTGGCTCCAAGGGGCATATAGAAAGATGCACTAAAGTTACTGGGGAAACCTGCCAGATGGTTATGGAGATACTCATGGAAAATCAAGGTATACTTTCAAAAATATCTTTTCTTACTGACAAGGATAGATAAGAGATTGAGAATTTGTCCAAATAAAAAGAAATATTTATTTGACAAAACCTAAAAGAAGTAATAAAATTTAATAGACGACCGGTCTAATACAAAAGGTGTGAAAGCGTGATTTAAATGAATAAGAAAGAAATGGTCATTTTAAAAGCAGCAGACATGATACATCAATATGGATATAATAATGTAGGGATAAAACAAATACTTGATGAAACGGAAATACCTAAGGGCTCTTTTTATTATTATTTTAAGAGCAAAGAAGATTTAGGGATTAATGTGGTAGATTTTTATATAAAGGAAACTAAAAAGTTGTTTAGCATGTTTGATAAAAATATTGATGGGTTGAGGGATTTTTTTAATTGCTATTTTAAAAAATTTAAAGAGTTTGGATGCAAAAGAGGATGCCCTATTGGAAATTTGGCATTGGAGCTTGCTGATAAAAATGAAAATTTTAGATTAAAGCTATTGGAATGGAATACTTTTTTAGAAGAAGAAATTTATAATATATTAAAAAATAGCAATTTGAAGAAGGAATTTGATGCTAAATCACTTTCATCCTTTATTATTTCGAACTTTGAAGGTGCTTTATTAAAGGCAAAACTAGAAAAAAGCTTAAAGCCAATTGATGAATTTAATTATTTCATTTTTGAAGTTCTATTAAAACAACAGGAGGTATAAAGATGAATGCAAAAGATAAAATTAGAGAAGTTATAAATAATCACAAACTCATGTGTATATGTACTGTCGATGAAAATGGTATGCCAAAGGGCAGATCAGTAGATTATGCTACAGGTGAAGACGAATCTATTTTATATTTCATAACTAATAAAGAAACTGATAAGATAAATGAAATTAAGAACAATAGCAATGTATTTATAGTTATAGACCATGATTGCGATTCTATGGAAGAATTACAGCAACTTAGATATATTAAAGCAACAGCGAAAGCTTACATCTGTGAAAGTCCTGAAGAAGTACAAAAAGCTTTCGGATATGTGATGCAAAAATTCCCATATTTAAAAGACCTTCCAGGAGAACCAAGTGATTTTGTAGGAATAAAGGTTGAACTTGAGAAAGTTACTTTAACAGATAATACAGTTCATTTTGGTTATATGGAAGATGTGTTGTATAGATAATATGTGTCAGAGTATAAATAATGACAAAGGATATAATATCCTTTGTCATTATTTATTAGCGGTTTTGATATATTATTCGCAACAGGCATTTAGGGAATAAAAGGATAAATGGATAATAAACTTTTTTAAAGATATTTAAAAATAAAAATAATTACTATAATATAGAACTAAAGTACTTTAAGGAGAGATAAATGGTGAAAATACTCTATTATGATTGTTTTTGTGGTATAAGTGGGGATATGAACTTAGGGGCATTAATTGATTTAGGAGTAGATCAAGAATATTTACTAGGAGAGTTATCAAAACTAAATTTAGATGATGAATTTGAAATAAATATTAAAAAAGGTAATAAAATGGGTATTGCAGGAACTAAGGTGGATGTAATTATAAAAAATAAATATAGCGATTATAAGCATAGCTATAAACAACATTATAGAGGGTTAAAGGATATTGAAGACATAATAAATTCAAGTGATTTAAATAAAAATATCAAGAAATTAAGTTTAGATATATTTATGGAAGTGGCTAAAGCAGAGGCTAAGGTCCATAAAAAAAGCCTATATGAAGTGCATTTTCATGAAGTTGGAGCTATTGATTCCATCATAGATATAGTAGGAGCAGCTATATGTCTAAACTATTTAAATGTAGATAAAATTATAGCATCTAGTGTACAATTAGGAGGGGGTTTTGTAAAATGTACCCATGGGATTATACCGGTACCAACTCCAGCGACTATTGAGATATTAAAAGATATTCCAGTAAAGAAAGGCATTGTAGAATTTGAGACAACTACACCTACTGGAGCAGCTATTTTGGCTGCAAATGTGAAAGAATTTAAAAATGAAATAGATTTTAGAGTGCAAAAAATAGGATATGGCTTAGGTACAAGAGATTTAAAAATTCCAAATGTATTAAGAGTTTATTTAGGAATAGAAGAGAAAGAAGAAATAACAAGACAATTTATATTGGAAACTAATATAGATGATATGAATCCAGAATTTTATAGCTATATAGAAGAAAAACTTTTCCAAAAAGGCGCTTTAGATGTATTTAAGACTCCTATTATTATGAAAAAGGGTAGACCAGCTATAAAACTAAGTGTTTTAGTAGATGAAAAAAAGGAGAAGGATATAATAGATATTATATTTAAAGAAACTACATCCTTAGGAATTAGAAAATTTGATGTTGAAAAAATTATGCTAAAAAGAACTTTTGAAAAAATAAATACAAAATATGGAAAAATTACGATTAAAAAGGCTTATTATGATGGGAAAATAATCAAATACAAGCCAGAATATGAAGAATGTAAAGAATTAGCAGTGAAAAACGATGTAAATATTGATAGAATATATAAAGAAGTCTATATAGTAGGGGAGAGTATTGTTGATGATAAATAATGTAAAATATATGAACTTAATAAATTATTTAAAGGATTTAAAAAGTGTTTTAATAGCTTTTTCTGGAGGAGTAGATAGTACATTTTTACTACAAGCATGTAAAGAAGCTTTAGGGGATAATGTAAAGGCTATTACGATTAATTCACCCTATATACCTAAATGGGAGATTGAAGAGGCAAAGGAATTAGCAAAGAAAATTGGTGTAGAACATGAAATAATTGAGATTCACATAAATGATCAGATTAAAAATAATCCCATAAATAGATGTTACTTATGCAAAAAGTTCATCTTTTCAACAATTAAAGATATAGCACAAAAGCAAGGATATAATCACGTTATAGATGGTACAAATTTTGATGATACAAAGGATTATAGACCTGGACTTGTAGCCCTTGATGAATTAGAAATCAAAAGTCCGATGCTTGATATTGAGCTAACAAAAGAGGAAATTAGAAGCCTATCCAAGAAACTTGGGTTAAAGACGTGGGATAAGCCAGCCTATGCATGTCTTCTTACACGAATACCCTATGAGACTGAATTGAAAATAACAGATTTGAATATGATTGAAAAGGCTGAGAAATATATGATGGACATAGGATTTAGAGCTATTAGAGTAAGGAAACATAGTGATTTAGCAAGAGTAGAAGTAAATAGAGAAGATAGAAAAAGATTATTTAATGAAAACGTATTAGATGATATTTCAAAAAAGTTCAAAGAACTTGGATTTAAATATATAACAATGGATTTAGAAGGATATCGCATAGGAAGCTTTAATGATAAAGTGAATAAACCATAGCTTTTGGAGGACAATATGAATAAAGAAGCTATAAAAAATTATTAAAAAATATAAAATGAGACAAATAAAAAGACACGTTAAATCTTTCAATGCTCGTGTCTTTTAAAATGAAAACCAAAACAACATATTTTTATTTGAAGTTGTTTTTATAAAATAAGTTCGATTAGGATTTATCATTATTTCAAAGGGAAAGTTATAAATAGATGGTTTACCATAAATATCTATTATACTCATATTACTTATATCTGCATGTGTTGTAAAAAATTTTTGGACTGTTAAACCTAAAGGTTTTGCGATTATATTAGCTAGTATAAAAACAATTGCAATATTTAATAAAGATAAATGTTGGGAAAAAGAGAGTACAATAATAAAGCCTAAAGATAAAAGGAAAGTAGATGTTGCTATAGATGTTCCGCATCTTGGATGCAGTGCTAGGGATGTTTCTCCTTTTGTCATACGATAAATGCCTTCCCTTGCAGCATCTAAAACTTCATAAGGTGAAGGCAGATCAGGACCTGATAAAGAGAAGCCATTAGAATATGCAAGACCTCCTATTTTTAGGGTTTTACCGTATCTTTCTTCTAATACATTGACTGTTGCATGTTCTAAACTGTGATTTCTTCTTATTTGTTTATTGGAAGCTATTTTGAATATTTGCCATGGTATCGTTAATATGTTCATAAAAGAATTAAAGAAAACTACATAAGGAATTAAAAATATAAATCCTATTCCTAAGAAAATAAAAAAAGGTATTATTAGAAAAGGAAATAACCAAAAAAACAAAATCAAGAATAATAAAAAAGGCACTGCTCATCCCTCCATTTTTTTTATTTTGGAATACTGTTTTTACTTTGACTTACTTTGACCTTTAATCTTTTTATAACATTTTTAAAAATTAAATTCAAATACCAAAAAAATTGAAAAAACAGTAAAACACATTAAAAACAGGTGATTAGCACAAAATAATATCAAATTATGAATAATATCTACTGATATATTAAATTCCTATATATTTAACGAAGTCATAAGGAAGAGTATTTCTATAGTTAATAATTATTTCAAAATGAAATATAATATAAAAAAGGTTGCGAGGTGTCAAAATTGGAGAATAGAGATGTAAAAATATCTTGTTGAGCAAGTAAAGAAAACTCTACTGGTATAGTAGAACAAGATTTTATCTGTCCTGTGTGTAAGGGAGAGAGTGAAGAAGTAAAAGAAATAACTGTTAAGCATTTTGTAGTTAATAGCCTTGTCAATAAGGTAACTGAGGATACCTATTGTATTTGTTTAAGTGAAGGTTGTGATGTTGTTTATTTCAATTTAGAAAAAGATGTAATTTTCACAAAGCATGATATTAAAATTCCTATATGGTATAAAAAGAATGCTAATCCTAAATATATATGCTACTGTAGTAAGATTACTGAGGAACAAATTGTTGATGCAGTTATTAATGATGGAGCAAGAAGCATTAAAGATATCATAAAAATTACAGGAGCAATGAAAAATTCAAATTGTGAAATTAATAATCCTTTAGGTAAATGTTGCGGGCCTTTTATTAAAGAAGTTATTGATAAAATAATGAATATAAAATGAAATTTGATGATATAGTATTTTAAGTTTGCTTGTATAATTTGAGGCACTATTTAAAGTGTCATTTGGTTTTGCCAAAATTTTAGAATTAAGAATTGAGTTTTTTAGACCTAAAATAAGAGGACTTATAATATAAAAAAATATTATAAGCCCTTTTATACTTTGTTAAGTATTAAAATGTGTTTTTCAATAGTGATAGCTACTTTGGAAATATGTTTGTATAATATAGTAAAATAATTATTATAAAAAGATGCCATAAACCATTCCAGCAATTGTAGCCATAACAACAACCAATGAAACGTAGGTTACGGTTTTTTTAGGACCAATAACACTGTTGATAACTAACATATTTGGCAAAGACAGTGCTGGGCCAGCAAGTAACAATGCAAGTGCAGGACCCTTTCCCATACCTGCTCCAATTAAACCTTGGAGTATAGGAACCTCAGTTAGGGTAGCAAAATACATAAAAGCACCAGATATCGAAGCAAAGAAATTAGCTCTCAGAGAATTACCACCAACAAGATATTCAACCCAGACTGAAGGTACGATTCCTTCATGACCTGGTCTACCTAATAAGACTCCTGCAACTAGTACACCACCAAAAAGTAAAGGTAGTATTTGGAGTGCAAATTTCCAAGTAGCGTTATACCATTCTTTTCTTTCAGATTTATTGAACCATTGTGTAATACTATACAGTAAGATTATTAAAAATATACCAGCTATAATCCATTTAATGCTAAATATAGTAGCCCATGTACCACTTTTTTCAAGTGGTTTAGCCCAATTGGCAAAAACTAAAATACCTATCATGGAAAAGAAATATACCATTGTCTTTGACAAAGATCTACTTTCTTTAACATCAAAATTAAACATATCTTCATTTAAGTCTGTTCTATTTCTTTCTTCCTTTAAAAAAATTAGATGCATTAGATAACCGATAATGATACTAAATACTATAGCACCTAAAGCTCTAGCTATACCTATCTCTAGTCCTAATACTCTAGCAGTTATAATTATAGCTAAAACATTTATTGCTGGACCTGAATATAGGAATGTAATAGCAGGCCCTAAACCAGCTCCTTTGAAATAGATACCAGAAAATAGAGGTAAGACTGTGCAAGAGCAAACGGCTAAGATAGAACCTGAGACCGAAGCTACAGAATATGAAATCCATTTTTTAGCCTTTGGTCCGAAATATTTAATAACAGAATCTTGTGATACAAAGATAGAAACAGCTCCCGCAATGAAAAATGCAGGTACTAAGCATAAAAGAACGTGTTCTCTTGCATACTCATGAAGCATAGCAAATGCTTCGAATATTGCATTTTTAAAATTTGGATTGGTAATGGGCATAAAAAAAGCGGCAATAAAAGTCAAAACAATAATAATAAATTTTTTTCTCTCACTCATATAAAAAACCCCCTTTATATTAATATATTATAATATACTAATATAATATTCGTTATGTTCATACATATTAACAATTTAATTGGATTTTTATAATAATTTTTATTTTTATATTGACAAATAGAAAAAATAAGGGTAAGCTAAAAATAAATTAGTATATTAGAATATTATAATATATTAATAAGAAAAATATTACAAAGGAGGTCGAGATTATGGAACTTGCCAAAATGGAAGTAAAGATTCTTAAGGCACTTGCACATCCAATAAGATTAAAAATAGTAAAAAAGTTAGCTAATAAAACATTATGTGTATGTGAGCTTAATGAAGATATAGAATTCAGTCAATCAAATTTATCACAACATTTAAAGATTTTAAGTGATGCAGGTATACTCATTAAAGAAAGGGATGGAACAAGAATTAATTATTATATTAAAAATGCAGATATAATTAAAGTTTTAGATATTATAGAGAATATAGTTTTTAAAGAAATTAAAAAAATTACAGAAGAAATAGGAGGAAAATAAGATGCTTAAATGGATAAATGGATTATTTCAGTTTAAGTGGCTGGACAAATTAGTAGAAAAGCTAGTAGAAAATGTATTTGGAATTTCAATGACTACAAGATTAGGTTCAAGTATACACTTTTTTATTTACGACACAATTAAAATAATTATTTTACTTGGAATTATGATTTTTACAATTTCATATATAAGAAGTTATTTTCCGCCAGAAAGAACTAAGAAGATATTAAGTAAGTTTAGTGGAATAACAGGAAATATTATGGCATCACTTTTAGGAATAGTTACGCCTTTTTGCTCATGTTCGTCTGTTCCTATATTTATTGGTTTTGTTGAAGCAGGTGTTCCTCTTGGATTAACCTTTTCATTTTTAATAACTTCACCTATTGTAAATGAAGCAGCCTTTGCTATTCTTCTTGCTTCCTTTGGATGGAAGATAGCAGTGGTTTATGTAATAACAGGTGTTGTAGTAGGAGTAGTAGGAGGATTAATAATAGGAAGCTTAAATCTAGAAAAAGAAGTAGAAGAATATGTTTATCAAATACAAATGGGGGAAGTAGCAATTGATGAATTGAGCAGTCGTGATAGAGTTAGATTTGCAATAGATAATGTTAAGGATATAGTAAAGCGAATATGGTTATTCTTAGCAATTGGCATAGGAATAGGAGCAGTTATACATGGATGGGCTCCAGCTCCCATATTAGCAAAGTATGCAGGACCAAACAATCCCTTTGCAGTACTTGTAGGAGTTTTAGTTGGAATACCCCTTTATTCAAATGCATTAGGTACGATACCAATAGCTGAAGCATTAATCAATAAAGGTGTAGGAATAGGAACTGCCCTATCCTTTATGATGGCGACTACTGCATTATCTCTCCCAGAGATGATACTTTTAAGAAAGGTTATAAAGCCTAAACTTATAACAGCCTTTGTAATTATTACAGGAATTGGGATTATTGTAGTTGGATACTTGTTTAATGGAATAGCTCACTTATTAGTTTAAGGAAATGTGGGGAAAATGAAATGAATAACCTCTTATTATATGGGATTACAATTATTTTACTCTTTTTATCTTTTATAAAAGATAAAAAGAAAACAAAAAAAGCCCTCAAAAAATCATGGAAGGCATTTGAGAATATTCTTCCTCAGTTTTTAGGTATTATTATGTTAGTAGGTATTTTACTGGCAATAATGAATCCTGAGATAATATTAAGTTTGATAGGTGAAAAATCAGGTTGGTATGGAATAATCATATCAGCTACAGTGGGAGCGATCACGCTAATTCCAGGATTTGTAGCATTTCCTACTGCTGCTATGCTCTTAGAAAAGGGGGCAGGTTATATGCAAATAGGTGCATTTGTATCTGCCCTGATGATGGTTGGAATAGTAACAATGCCAGTTGAGATTAAATTTTTTGGTAGAAAGCTTACAATTTTAAGAAATGCACTAGCTTTTGTATTTTCATTTTTAGTGGCTTTTGTTATAGGAAAGGTAGTTGGTGGGATATGAGACATATAAAAAGATATAAATTTTTTATAATAACTATAATAGTCATGATTATATTAAATCTGAATAGTGGTAATTTAGGAGTTAAAGCAATCCAAAATGTAGGGTTTAGCATGAAAGAAATGATACTCATTATTCCACCAGTATTTGTACTTTTAGGATTGTTGGATGTTTGGGTTCCAAGGGAGATTATGATGAAATATATGGGAGAAGGTTCAGGAATAAAAGGAGTTATACTTGCTTTTATACTAGGGTCCGCAGCAGCTGGACCACTCTATGGGGCATTTCCAATAGCAGCAATATTCATGAAAAAAGGAGTCAAACTTAGTAATATATTTATATTTATTGGTGCATGGTCAACAACTAAAATTCCTATGTTTCTATTTGAAATGACATCATTAGGTATGAAGTTTGCCACTACTAGGCTTTTGGTTAATGTAATAGGCATTATGCTGATTGCATATATATTGGATTTGGTAACATCAGAGGAGGAGGCAATAGAGCTATATAGAAAAGCAGAATCAAATTAATAATTTTATTGGGGTGATTGGGTGAGTAAGAAAAAATTTGGAATTTTAATTTTAGTTATTTTGGCTGTAGTAGGAGTAATTTTAGCTAAGGAACTATTTGCAAAATCTAATATAGAATCTACAAACGAAGGTTCATTTTCTATTGAGCAAGAATATGAAAAGATTAAAAAGATAAATAAACCATCTATAATAATATTTACTTATGAAGGAGATTGTTGTGAAAGCACTAAAAAATTTTTTGATAACTACAATAGTATGGCTAATAAGTTGATAAGTAAGTATAAAGATAGCTTTGAAAGCTTATATATCAATACTGGAATATTATCTAAAGATGACCAAGAAATTTTAATGAAAATTGCAAATGAAAACAGTGTAAAAAAACTTCCAACAATCGTAATAAGAAATTATGAAGGTAAGGTCATTAAAGTAATTGAGGGACCATTTATAGAGAAAGAAGTAAAAGATATTATGGATGGGTTGGTGAAATAATGGATTTTACTTCTAGTAACAATCTAATAACAACTTTATTCATTATATTTAGTACAGGATTAATTGGTGGCTTAAGCCCCTGTACTTTGCCCACTGTAGTGTTTATATCTGCTTATGTAAGTGGTAGTCAAAGTTATTCTAAGAAAAAAGGATTTGTTTTATCGCTTGCATTTGTATCTGGAATTGTACTTATGCTCACCATATTAGGTCTATTTGCAGGGATAATAGGAAATGTTTTAATGCAGACTAAAATACTTAATTATTTTATTGCTAGTGTATTGATTTTAATGGGATTATGGATTTTACAAGTAATTAATATTGATATAAGACCAAAGAATCTACAAATAACAAAAAAAGGCAGCGGCATAATAGGAGCCTTCTTACTTGGAATTCCCTTTGGAATAGCTGCTTCACCATGTACAATGCCTATTACTGCTTCAGTTCTTGCTTACTCAGCTTCAAAGGGAAGTGTATCTAATGGAATGATGCTTATGTTTATATATGCAATTGGAAGAAGTCTTCCATTACTTTTAGTCGGTACCTTTACAGGATTTTTAAATAGGATAAAGGGGATAGGTAAATATCAAGGTGTGATAGAAAAGATTAGTGGAATAGTAATGATAATATTAGCCTTATACTTCATTTGGAAGGCTTAAAATATTTTTGAAAGGGAGGAATTATTATGGCTAAAAATTGGTATCCTGTTATTAACTATGAAATATGTACTGAATGTGGTGCATGTTTTAATAAGTGTTCCCACGGGGTATATGAGAAGGATGGAGATAGACCTGTTGTTGTTCAGCCAGATAACTGTATTTATGGTTGTAGAGGATGTCAAAAACTATGTCCAGCTGCTGCAATTGAGTATGTTGGAGATACAGGGCAAACAAGCTCATGTGGTTGCAATTGTAATTGCTAATTAATAATAAATTATAGGGAGGAATTTAAATGATAATCAAAGTTTTAGGATCAGGATGTGCAAACTGTAAAAAACTTGAGGAAAATGCTAGGGAAGCAGTAAATGAATTAGGTATTGATGCAACTATCGAAAAAGTAGAAGATTTTAAAGAAATAATGAAGTATGGTGTAATGAAGACACCAGCACTGGTAGTAGATGAAAAGGTAGTTATTATGGGAAGAGTTGCTAAAGCTGATGAGATAAAAAAACATCTTAATAAGTAACAACGATTATATAGTAGCTTTCTTGTTTTAATCATAGTAGTGTTAAGTAATTTGCTTAGCACTACTATAAAAATGAATTTTGAATACCACCCATAAGTATAGGGGAAACGGAGACTAGGAGGAGATAGAAATGAATTCAAAAAAGCTTCAAAAGATGGTATTCATACTAGGATTTATGGCGTTTTGGGCTAATGGAGATAACTATGCAGTAGCCCCACTTTTAATAGATATTGCAAAGGATTTAAATATAGAAATTGGCAGAGCTGCATTATCGGTTACAGCATATATGTTATCTTTTGGACTGTTCACTATAATGTTTGGACCATTAGGTGATAGATTTGGTAAAACAAAGGTTATAAATATTGCAGCCTTTGGTACAGCGATATTTAGTATGTTAGGTGCTTTTGCTACTAATCTACCGTATCTTATAGCAGTTCGTGCAATTAATGGAGCATTTGGAGCAGGTATATTTCCAGTAACAATGGCATTGGTTGGTGAAAGTGTTCAAGCATCAGAAAGACAAAATACAATTGGAAAAGTGATGGGAATGATGTTCTTAGGTGGAGCGTCAGCTACAGCTATAGGTGGAGCTCTTGCTTACTTTGGATCATGGAGGCTTGTATATTTTATATATGGATTGGCAGAGCTTATCCTCGCTTTAACAATGTTTAAAGTCCTTGAGAAAAGTGGAGGTAAAATTGATAAGCTTAACTTTACAAAAGTGTACAAAGAAGCTTTATCAAACACAGAGTTATTAAAGATTGTATCTATAATATTTTTGATGGGTTTTAGTATATTTGGAAGCTTTACTTATTCAGGAAAGTTCGTTCAAAGTGTAACTGGATATAATATTTTAATAGTTGGTCTTATCTTAAGTTTATTTGGAATTGGGACTGTAGTTGGAGGAAGAAAGGCTGGTATTGTAAGAAAATCTCTTGGTAGTAAATTCTTATTGTTTACGGGTATACTAGGGGGCATCTCATTATTACTTTTATCATATTCAAATATTTCATTGTTAATATCAGTAGCTCTATTTGGTTTTGGTTTATCTTTTGTATTCTTACAATCTACATTAGTTATGAAAGCACAAGAAGTGATGCCAAAGCTTAGAGGAACAGCAATGTCCCTTGCGTCTTTTAATATGTTTGTAGGTGGAGGAATAGGGACTTTTATAAATGGAAAGATATTAAATAACTTTGGAATAAACAAAATTTATTTTATTGCTGCTATTGTATTATTTACAGTTGGCTTAGTAGCTAATACCTTTGTAAATTTAGAGCAAAATTCTAAGGGAAAAAAGCAAATAGCTTAGCATAACTGAAGTATAAATTCTAGCTTGTCTTATTAAGAATATAGATAAGCAACTACTATTCAAATTTTTCTATAAAATATGAATAGTAATAAATAGAATATGATTAGTGCATATTATAATATTTATAAGCCAATACTTGATTTAAGAAATAGAAAATTACAAGTATTGGCTTTCTTAATTATTAGAAGAAAGTATGATCTGATATTTATTAATAAAAAATGTATTGACAAAAGAGTAATAAAATCTTATTCTATATATAGACACATATAAATATGTCTATATATTGAGAGGATTAGGAGTGATTTGATGGAAAAAAAAGTTAAAATATTTAAGGCATTATCTGATAAAAATAGATTACTTATTATTGATATGCTATCTTGTGGCGAACTATGTGCATGTGACATTATGGATGGATTAGAGCTTACGCAGCCAACTATTTCACATCATATGAAAATACTTCAGAATGCAGGACTAGTAAATTTAAAAAAAAATGGTAAATGGACTATATATTCATTAAATAAAGAAATCTTTAATGATTTATGTGATTTTATTAACCACTTGTCATCATATAAAGAAAATTGTATTTGTGAAAAAGTTGTAAAAACAAAATGTGGTAAAGATTAGAAATTAAACAAAAAGGAGGTAATTGATGGGAGTATATATTGACTATGAAGCAATAAAGTATATTGCTAAAAATGGAATGCATGCTACTGTAAGATATACTAAGCAGGGTTGATGTCATACAGGAAATGTAGATGTGCCTGTTGTACATCTAGGAAGTCCTGAAGGTAATCTGGAAGATTATCGAATTATAAAGACAAAAGGAATTATTTTGTATGTTGTAAAAAATATTGACTTAGAAGAAGAACGATTAAGGATATCACTATCTAAACTTTTTGTTTGGGAAAAATTAACTCTTGAAGGTGGAAAGATAAGAAAATAAGGGAGGATTTACATGTCAAAGAAAAACAAACAGCAAGGTGGAGGCTTAGATTTTTTTGGAAGATACCTTACAATTTGGGTAGCATTATGTATTGTGGCAGGAGTTGTAATAGGTCAGTTAGTACCTGCATTTCCAAAAACTTTAAGTAAATTTGAGTATGCACAGGTTTCAATACCCGTTGCTATTCTTATATGGCTAATGATTTATCCTATGATGCTTAAAATTGATTTTTCAAGTATTGTTGAAGCTACGAAAAAACCAAAAGGATTAACGGTAACATGTGTTACAAACTGGCTTATAAAACCATTTACTATGTATTTAATAGCTGCATTTTTCTTGAAAATAGTTTTTAAAGCACTTATTCCTGCAGATTTAGCAACAGATTACTTAGCAGGAGCGGTACTTTTAGGAGCTGCGCCTTGTACAGCTATGGTTTTTGTGTGGAGTCATTTAACCGATGGAGATCCAGCTTATACTTTAGTTCAGGTTGCTGTAAATGATCTTATCCTATTATTTGCCTTTACACCAATAGTTGCATTTTTACTTGGAGTTTCTGATGTAGTAGTTCCATATGATACTCTATTTTTATCTGTTGTACTATTTGTTGTAATACCCCTTGCAGGTGGATATCTATCAAGAAAATATATAATAAAAAACAAGGGTTTAGATTATTTTGAAAATGTATTTATTAAAAAGTTTGACAATATAACAATTATTGGGCTTTTACTAACACTTGTAATAATTTTCTCATTCCAGGGAGAAGTTATAATTAACAATCCACTTCATATTGGATTGATTGCAGTACCACTTATTATACAAACCTTCTTTATATTTATTATTGCCTATGGTTGGGCTAAGGTTTGGAAGCTTCCACATAATATTGCAGCACCAGCCTCAATGATAGGGGCAAGTAACTTTTTCGAACTTGCTGTTGCAGTAGCAATATCATTATTTGGACTTCAGTCTGGAGCAGCCCTTGCTACAGTAGTTGGTGTGTTGGTGGAAGTACCATTAATGCTTACACTTGTAAAGATTGCAAATAATACAAAGCATTGGTTTAAAGCTGCAAAATAGACAATTCAAAATGCCACAGTATAAAGACTATAACTAGGAGGATTTATCATGAAAAAGAAGGTAGCATTTGTTTGTGTTCACAACTCATGTCGTTCTCAAATGGCAGAAGGATGGGCTAAGAAATTAGGTAGTGATGTTCTTGAGGTATATTCGGCAGGAACTGAAGAATATCCAGAAGTAAAACCTAAAGCAGTACAGGTAATGGAGGAAGCAGGGGTAGATATGAGTGAGCATCATCCTAAACTTCTAACTGATATCCCAGAAGAAATAGATATTTTAGTAACTATGGGATGTAACGTGGTTTGTCCATATGTGCCATGCAAGCACTCAGAAGATTGGGGGCTTGAAGACCCATCTGGAGGACCAATTGAAGGATTCAGAGAAACAAGAGATATTGTAAAGAAAAAAGTAGAAGAGTTAATTCAAAGAGTAAAAAGGGGTGAATTGTAAAAATTTAATAGCTTAGCAATATACTTCAAATTAACCTATTGTGATAGTTTCTATCACGAGAGTTTTAATATTTCTTTTTCGCTCATGTAATAAAACTGTTTTTTTATATTGTTTTGAAGGTGAAAACAGGTTTATAAAAATCACTCAAATGAAATATTAAAACTCTCTAAGGTATTTTATAAACAAAAAATTTAATTAACTAGCACAAGAAGTTAAATTAAAGATTGAATTTAATAATTAAATAGGTAATGAAAACACTCATTACCTATTTGCTGTATATACCAATATTTTAAGGAGGATAAATCAATGAAAATAGAATTTTTTGAGCCAGCAATGTGTTGTTCAACGGGTGTGTGTGGACCGAGTGTAGATGAAAAATTAGTTAAACTAATGGAAAATATAGAACATTTGAAAAAGAAGCATGAAGGTATTCAGATAGAAAGATATATGATAACGCAGCAACCAATGAAATTTAAGGAAAATGAAAAAGTATATAAACTAGTAAAAGATAATGGAAGAAAAGTGCTCCCAGTAACAACTATTAATGGTGAAGTTATTAAAACTCATGAATACCCAACCCTTGAAGAGATGGAAAAAAGCTTAGGAGATGAATAAAATGGAAACTAAATTCATATTTTTCTCTGGAAAAGGTGGCGTAGGTAAAACCTCAATGGCATGCACTACTGGAGTTTATTATGCCGACCAAGGTAAACGAACATTAATAGTTACAACAGATCCAGCTGCTAATCTCTCTGATGTCTTTGAGCAGGAAATAGGTCACAGAGTGACGGAAATTGATGGATTAGAAAACCTATTTGCGATGGAGATTGATCCTGAAAAAGCTACTAATGAGTATAAAGAAAGATCTCTTGCACCTATGAGAGAGCTTTTCGATGAAGAAATGATAAAAATTGCCGAGGAGCAGCTTAGTGGGCCATGTACAGAAGAAATGGCATCCTTTGACAAGTTTATTGACTTCATGGAGGAAGATACATTTGATATTATTATCTTCGATACTGCTCCAACAGGGCATACAATTAGACTTTTGGAACTCCCAGTAGATTGGAGTAAACATATCGAAGAAAGTGCAAAGGGTAGTGGGCAAACCTGTATGGGGCCTGTAGCACTTATACAAGAAAGCAAACAAAAATACGATCATGCAATTGAAAAGCTGAGGGACACAGATAAAACGGATTTTATCTTTGTAATGCAGCCAGAACAAACGTCTCTACAAGAAACAATAAGGTCATCTAATGAACTGAAGGAATTAGGAATAAATACAACAAAAATAATTATTAATGGTTTTATCCCAAAGGAAGAAGCTATCAATCACTTTTTTAAATCAAGATATGATATGCAGCAAAGCTATTTAGCAAAGGCTAAGGAAACATTTATAGATATTCCTATAGTAACAATGGAACTATTTGATTCAGAGCTTAAAGGTATAGAGATGTTCAGAAAGAGTTCACAAAAACTATTTAAAGGGAATAATGATAAAAAGAGTATAGAGAATCTTATCTACCCTCAAAACGGAAAAAGAAAAAACATATTCTTTTCAGGTAAAGGTGGAGTAGGGAAGACATCTATGGCTTGTGTTACTGCAATACAAACTGCAAAGAATGGTTATAAAACTCTACTAATGACAACCGATCCCGCAGCACATATTGGGAATGTATTAGAAAAGCCTGTTACAGATGAAATTACGGAAATAGATGGAGTAGATAATCTATATGCAGTAAAGATTGACCAAAAGAAAGCAACAGAAGAATATAAGAATATGATATTATCAGATGCTAGAGAAAAGTTTGATAAAACAACAGTAATGACTATGGAAGAAGAATTGGATTCACCTTGTACAGAAGAAATGGCAGCTTTCCAAAAGTTTATCGAATATGCAAATCTAGAGGATTTTGAAGTGATTGTATTTGATACAGCTCCGACAGGACATACCTTGAGATTACTAGAACTCCCAATGGATTGGAGTAAACAAATCCAATTTAAAGCAGGAGAGTCAGCAGACATAAGTGAAGCAGATAAAAAGCAAAGAGTAAAATTTCAGAGGGTTATAGAAATGTTGAAGGATGAAGAAAGAACTACATTTGCTTTTGTAATGTATCCTGAGAAAACACCAATCATAGAAGCCTTTAGAGCATCAAAAGAGTTAGAAACTGTAGGAATAAAAACTCAGCTAGCTGTTGCAAACCTTATTATTCCAAAGGAGCAAGCGATTACACCTTTTTTCAGGAATAGAAGAAGGATGCAGATAAAATATTTTGATGAAATCGTAGAGAGGTTTAATGAAGCTAAAATACTTCAAGTTCCCATGTATGATAATGAGATTAAAGGTATTGATATGCTAAAGAGGATAGGAGAAAACTGTTTTTAAAGACATTGAATTTTGAAAATATAAAAGAGAAATGTCCAGTAAAGATTTCTATAATGAAATTCAAAGACTAATAAAGTATAGAGAAAAATAAACGAATTGAGTAACCATAAGCTAAGATTTCTTAGGAGTAGTCACCAAATAAAATAATGGGAAAAGGGGGAACTATCGTGAATTGTTATTATAATCCATATGCTATAGACCGTATTAAGGAGAAAGAAAAAGTGCAAAATGAAAGAATAGAAAAAATGGAAAATGCAATAGGAGAGATAGTGAGGGAATTGAAAAATATTGGTGAGAGATTAGAAAAAATAGAGAAAAAGATTCAAGGATAATAAAAAAAATAGGGAAATTAAGACGTGACTATCCTATGAAATCTAGCTATTTTGTACAAAATTATTTATATGTAAAAACATAAGAAATATAGATAAACTAAATAATGTAATAGTATATAAAGATATCAATTATGTTAAAGATAAATTAATTAGTAGAATAGGAATACTAAAAAATAATGAGTTAGAGAGAGGATTTATTCAAGAGACATTCTATTAAGTTGTGACTACAAATCAAATAACCATCTTTACGGTTACTAAAGTAACCTGTTAATAAAAAGTATTTGAAGGGGGATAAAGTAATGAAAAATTCTAATGATCCTTATGGTATAGGCAGAATGAAAGAAAAAGAAAAATTAGAAAATGCAAGAATGGAAAAAATTGAGAAGGCAATAGGTGAAATGGTAAAGGAATTAAGGAATATTGGAGACAAATTAGAAAAAATCGAAAAAAAGATTTAAAAATAAATTTTCACACTATCTAAAGTAAGTCTTAAGACCTTGGCTAATATAGTATTGATTGGTCAAGGTCTTAAGACAAGGGTAAGACAAGGGGACGTTTCGTTTGTCTTGCTTACTATAGAAGACAAGGGGACGTTTCGTTTGTCTTGCTTACTATATTATGCTATTTTTAAATAGCATAATATAGTATGAAGAATGATTCATTAATAATATGATATTAATAAATAGCTATAGAAGAAAAAAGTATAACAAAATAGATACAAGTATATAAAAATCTATTAAATATTAGGGATTACAGAAGCGGTAATAGGGAAAGTAGTCTAATCATAACCACCCGTAAAATCCCTATATCTTTTTTCATTTTCCCATATATTTATACTTTGGTTCAGACACTATATGGTACTTACAATTCCATTTAGTATGTGATAAAATATTTATGCATTTCATTGGATTTCCCCCTTTGCTTTTTAGTTGGTTGGTCAATGACTATATTATATAGCATTGGTTTTTTTTTCCTCGCCGCTAAAGCTTTTTAGAACCACTAGCTTAGGGGGTGGTATTTATAATACAACAAAGACAAATGAAGTATCCATTTATTTTACCATAAAAAAACAGCTTCATAGGATAATTTGCTCTTAGCCTAGAAAGCTGTTCTAAAAACTGTTTTCCTTGATATTAATGACCGTAGTTACCTTCATCAGCTTCTGCTTTAGTTACATGAATCGTACCATGTGGATGCTCAGGTGGTGCATAGATAGTATATAATTTAAGTGGTTTATTACCTGTATTGATTACATTGTGCCATTTGCCAGCAGGTATCATTATTGCATAGTCATCATAGACTTTTTTTTGATAATCCAACTTATCTTTTTTATCTCCTATTTTAACGAGTCCCTGACCTTCTTCAATACGTATAAATTGATCCACTGTAGGATGAACTTCTAAACCTATGTCTTCTCCAGCCTTAATGCTCATCAATGTAACTTGTAAATTATCTCCTGTCCATAAAGCAGTACGGTAAGTATTATTTTGCTTAGTAGCGTCTTCAATATTAACTACAAAGGGTTCAGATCCATAATCCTTCAATTTAATAAATTGCTTTGGAAATTTTAAGTTAAACATCGGGGTGTTACACCAGTAAGGATATGGATAGGTTCTATAAAAATTATACATATTGCCAAAACCATAGATTGGTGTGCTAATGTAGTAAGGTGAGGGATATGTTTGATAAGCATTGTACATATTATTCATTCCTTTCATAGTTTTATAAAATTATCATATGTTCTATGTTTAGGGAATGTGATTAGATTTATAAAGATTATTTAGATGAAATATTGGAATTTCCTTATATATCTTAAAAAAATCTATTCATTATTTGATGGTTTAAATTAATAGTTCTACTTAAATAATTTGAATCATAGAAATTTTTTCTATGGCTCTTTTTATTAATTTTTAAGTAAAAGAGTCCAATTTGTGTATATAGATATTACAACATTTGTACTATTCATAGACCTAATTGATGTAATATACTGATAATACAGAAGATGTACTTTTCATAGATGATGGGGATATTAAAGTGACGAGTGTTGTGATAAAATCTGTAAATGGTATACATATAAGATTAGCCAGTGAATTGCTAATGCAGCAGGGGTAAAATATACAATTTTTGCAAATAAATTATAAACAGAACTATGGATATGAGGAGATTTAAATCGATTTTGACATCATGTAAAGAGAAACCATTAGTATCAGTATACAAAGTGAGCACTCATATAGAAATTTGTTAAACAATAGTATTATGGAGGTTATTATGATTTTAGACTATCGAAGTAGTATGTTGCTAACAAAATTAATAAATACAGATGACTATATATCTATAGAGGTGCTAGCTGAGAAACTGTCACTTTCAAAGCGTATGATTTATTACGATTTAAAAAAGGTCAATATGTGGTTGGAATATAATAATTTTAGTCCAGTTCAGAATATTCATACTTTAGGGCTTTTTATTCAAGAAGAAGAAAAGGAAGAGATTAAAAAGGTATTTGATAAGATTCAAGGAGTAAGATATGAATATTCTGCCAATGAAAGAAAGGCACTAATCGTTATTCATATAACAGCTTGTAATGGTAGTGTGTTTCTAAATAATCTAATTGAAATTATTGATGTAAGTCGAAATACTATCCTGTCAGACTTAAAGGAACTAAAAAAGGAAGTAAGAAAATTCAATGTTGAAGTTATGTCCGATAGAAAGAAAGGATATCTTTTGAATGGAACTGAGAGGGATATACGAAGCTGTTTGGTCTTTTATCTTTCACAGTTAATTAACATACATGATGGAAGGTGGTTTGAATGGCATTTTCAAAGCTTTGATTTTATTTGGCGTTTTGATATTGATGAAATAAACAGTATTCTTTGTGAATGTGAACGTTTTTTAAACGTAGAGTATACTTATGAATTTTATTCTAAATTTTCATTACAACTGATATTTTTCATTAATCGAATAGAAAATGAAAAAACAGTAAAGATTGATGCTGAAGAAAAAAAGATTCTTATAGAAACAAAGGAATATAAAGCCGCTCAGTACATTGCTGAACGATTGAAAGTGCTTTACAAAGTTAGACTCTCTGAGGATGAAATTACATATATTACAATACATTTTTTATGTGCACGGATTAACAATCCAAACAGTTCAGATGTGTTGAATGAAAATGAAGGATACTTAAAAAAACTAATTAAGAACATGGTCGATGCTTTCCAACGGTTTGCTTGTGTAAATTTTCAACAAAGAGGCAATCTAGAGAAGAATTTGCTACTTCATTTAAAGCCAGCTTACTACAGGATTAAATACAGCATAAACACTAATGCACCATTGACTAATCAGGTGATGGATAAGTACAGCTCTCTGTTTTTCTTAACAAAAAAAGTTGTGCAGCACTTAGAAAAAGATCTCAATATTGAGCTGAATGATGATGAAATAGCTTATATAGCTATGCATTTCGGTGGTTGGATGAAGAAAGAAGGCTTAGTTTCACCAGTAAGGAAAAAGGCTATTATTGTATGTTCAAGCGGGATAGGCACAGCACAGCTTTTGAAGATTCAATTAGATGAACTGTTTTCAACAGTTGATATTATTAAAATAATAACACTGAGAGAATATGAGAATGAAAATTATGAAGTTGATTTTATAATTTCTACGGTACCACTAAAAAAGAAAAAAAAATATCAGAATGTATTTGTTGTGTCACCTATATTAAGTGACCTAGAAAAAGAGTTGCTTTTAAGTCGGATTAATACTGCAATCGGGGTTAACGATAATAAAGTGAAATATATAGAAACATTAATGGAAATAATCGAACAACATTCTCAGATTAATAACAGGGATAAATTGAAGAGTGATATAACAAATTATATCTTTAAAGCCCAAGTAGAAATTAAGGAGGATAAAAAACCTATGCTTAAGGAATTGCTAAGAACAGATTATATAAAATTTATTGATAAAGTAGATAATTGGGAGGAGGCGATAAAAATTGCATCGGAACCTTTACTTGCAAATGAGCATATTGAAAAACAGTATGTTGATGCGATGATCGATAGCGTCAGAGAAATGGGACCGTATATTGTTATTGCACCTAAAATAGCAATACCTCATTCTCGTCCAGAAAATGGAGTGAAGAAGATAGGGATGAGTTTTTTAGGGATTAAAAACGGCGTTTCTTTTTCGGAAGAAGAAAAACATAGGGTTTATATTATGATTGTGTTAGCAGCAATAGACAACGAAACACATTTAAAGGCTTTGGCTCAATTATCTTCTTTGTTATCAGATGAGAAAAACATTGAAGAATTAATTAATGCAAATTCAGTAGATACAGTAATTGAGAAGGTGGAACAATATTCGATAAAATAACCCTTTTTTTAGCTTAAAAAAGATAAGAATACTCATATTTGAATTTATTTTTAAAATATCGTTTACTACTTTTTTATGTAATAGGATTATATTTTTATAAAAAATTTATAGAGTGATTGAAAATCTGATGTTTTAGAAGAAAGTAATAGAAAACCTTTAAATTTAAGCTAAACGCTATAGTAGTACCAATTGGAGGTGATACAAGATTGGGATGTTCCATGATTAGAAGTTTAATTTAGTTAATTATTTTAGTGTAGGAGGTAAAAATCATGAAGAAAATTCTTATTGTATGTGGAAATGGTTTAGGTAGCAGTTTTATTGTTGAAATGAATGCTAAAAAAATTCTTAATGAGCTAGGAATTAAAGCTGAAGTAGCACATACTGATTTAGCATCTGCAAAAACAGAAAAGGCTGACTTCTATATTGGTTCTCCAGCAATTGTTAATAACTTAGTAGATGGAGAGAGGAAAGTTATCCAATTAGCTAATTTATTAGATAAAGAAGAATTGAGGAAAGTTCTTGAGGAAAATTTAGGAGGAGAATAATATGTATGATTTAATAATGAAAGATATTTTAGGCTCACCAGCAATTCTTGTAGGATTATTTGCATTATTTGGGCTCTTGCTTCAGAAAAAGAGCAGTGCTGAAGTGATTTCAGGTACTTTGAAAACGATTATGGGTTTTATAATATTAGGAGGCGGAGCTGGTATACTAATTAGTTCCTTAGATATTTTTGGAAAAATGTTTGAATATGCCTTCAACATACAAGGAGTTATTCCAAATAATGAAGCTATTGTTGCAGTTGCACAAAAGACTTTTGGTAAAGAAACAGCACTTATTATGTTATTTGGTATGCTGGTAAATATATTGGTAGCAAGAATAACTAAAATGAAATATATTTTTTTAACAGGGCATCATACCATGTTTATGGCATGTATGATTGGTGTAATTTTAGCAACTTCAGGTATGACAGGTATTATGATGGTTATTGTAGGAGCTATGATTTTAGGATTTTTAATGGCAGCATTACCAGCAATGTTACAGCCATTTACTAGAGAAATTACTGGCAGTGATGATTTTGCAATTGGTCACTTTGGGTCTATAGGATATTTTTGTGCAGCAGTAATTGGAAAAGTGGCAGGGGATAAAGAAAAGTCAACAGAAACTATTAAAGTACCGCAATCTCTAGGTTTTCTAAGAGATACTTCTGTTGCAGTATCCTTAACAATGACAATACTATTTATGGTTGTGGCAATTGCGGCAGGTTCTGAATACATTAAAACTGAGCTAAGTGGCGGTCAAAACTTTTTGATTTTTTCATTGATGCAAGGGATTACATTTGCAGCAGGGGTTTATATAATATTGGCAGGTGTTAGAATGTTGCTGGCAGAGATTATTCCAGCATTTAAGGGAATTGCTGATAAAATTGTACCAAATGCAATTCCTGCCTTGGATTGTCCAGCAGTATTCCCATTTGCTCCAAATGCAGTTATCATTGGATTCTTTTTCAGCTTTATTGCTGGTGTTGTATCTATGTTTATATTACCGTTATTTGGTCTTAAAATAATTGTACCTGGGTTAATACCCCACTTCTTTACGGGTGCAGCTGCTGGTGTATTCGGTAATGCCACTGGAGGAAAAAGAGGAGCTATTGTTGGTTCATTTGCAAATGGCCTATTGATTAGCTTTTTGCCAGCATTATTATTACCTGTTTTAGGGGACTTAGGTTTCCAAGGCACAACATTTGGAGATTCAGACTTTGGAGTTGTAGGAATCATAATCGGCTTTATTTCTAATTTATTTAATTAATGTGAAATGAGGTCAGGGTTAAAAAGTTGAATTGCCTTACTAATCTTTAATTAAAAAATATAGATTAAACAATACTTTGGGGAAACTAAAAGGCAGTCATTTAAAAGTTAGTTAAATGACTGCTTTTTCCATACACATATTCGATTACGTCCATAATGCTTTGCTTTATATAAAGCTTTGTCAGCATAGCTAAACAAAAACTGTGGAAATGTTTTTTGGGTTGGAATCATATTTGCTAGGCCAATGCTTACAGTTTGATAATTACTAATCTTCGAATATTTGTGTTCTATTTTAAGCTTGTATAATGCTTCAACAATATTATTTCCTATTTTTTCAGATTGTTTTATATCTATATTGGTCAATAATACAATAAATTCATCTCCTCCATAACGAGCTACATATCCTCCATACTTCTTTACGTTATGTTTTAACACAAAAGCTATTTTTTTTAAAAGTTCGTCACCTTTGAGATGCCCATAATTGTCGTTATATTCTTTAAAATAATCTACATCTATTAAAAATAATGAAAGACTTTCTTTAGTTTCAATACCTTTTTTCCATTCATCTTCAAATATCTCCATAAATTTTCTACGATTAAGTATTGATGTCAAATCATCAAGAGCTGAAAGTAAATCCTTTTCTTTTGCATATTTTTCTGCACTTTTTACTCTAAACCATAAATGTGTCGCCATTATGCCTATAATTAAATTAATCAATATGAATCCACATATCCATATTGAATATTCTAATAAAATTTTATTGTACTTTTTAATAAATATATCTACGCCTATCAGTCCTATATAGTTTCCATTATCATCATAGAAAGGTGCATAACCCGTTATATAATTACCCCATCTATCTCTCACAATATGATAAGAGGTTTTTTTACTTTCATATATATCATAAAATTTTTTATCCATCACATTATATCTATCTTTATCAACATACCACTTACCATTGGTATCTTCTAGGCGAACTTCGTCACTTATAACTGCGTCTAATAAGTATATAACCTGTAAAGGGGTTCCTAGTTTGGCATTATATATTTCTTCTTCACCAGCTTCAACAGTGTATTTTACTTGTGAAGGGATTAAAGGAACTTCAAGATAGACATATTTGATATCAGAATCTTTAATAACAGACCTTATATCTTTTTCAAATTCTTTATTGATAGGATGCTGCAATACTTTATTAAAATCTAATCTTAGCAGTTCATTAAAGTCTTTTTCTTTTAAAACAAATCTTTGTGAGATATCTTTAGCTAATAGCATTGCTTTATTACCTAGTTGTTCTTTTATGTTTTTTGCTACTCTAGTATATGAGAAGTAGGATAAAAACAATAGGGAAGTAATCCAAATAACTGCAATTATAATGAAATACCTCCTATAATATGAATGAACCTTATTATTAGCTAATTTTTTACTATACACTTCTTCACCCCAGTGTAATATTTTTTATGGATATAGCTATATACATGCTATCGTAATTTTCAGCATATTTCAACATTTTTTATAGATGAAGAAACAGGATTAACTCAACAAATGGCATCTAGAATTGAAGAGGTTGGTAATTCTCCAACTCTAAGAAACTTTTTAAGATATCTTGATGGAGTTAGATTGGAGTACAAAATATAGTAGAGAGAGTCAAGTAAGCTATCTACATATTGTATTTTAAAATTATTAATTTTTAACTACGCAAGTTTCTCAATTATAAAAAATATTTTTAATACTTAATATTCAAGTATGGTATTTTTTTGTTTTTTTGGTATCATTATTTACATAGAAGCTGTATTTACAAAAAATATATAGATATTTCAGTAAAGCAGTTAATTTATACACATCAAAACTCCTTAAAAGCCCTAGATATTTTGATATGTATAAATTAAGTTTTACTATGGGAAATCTATATGAATGAAAAATTAATAAATAAAGAAGCTATTATTACAGGAACTTTTAGAGAACTTGTTTTCAAATTCAAGTAAAAAGATTATGGTTATAAAATATTTGTAATGTAGGTGAGAAGAATGAGGGTATTTTATGCAGTTACATTTCATAAGGAAACAAAAGAAAGATTATTTGAATATCGGAACATGGTTGTTAAACATTCAATCAAGGGTAGATTTACAAGTCTAAATAATTTTCATTTAACCTTGGAGTTTATTGGTAAAGTTAATTCAAAGGAATTAAGTTTACTTGTGGATATTTTATACAAGCTGAAACATCCTCCTAAGCAGCTTATCATATCTCACATTGGGTCATTTAAAAGGAAAAATAAAGAGATCATCTGGCTGGGAATTGATAAAAATTGGGAGCTTATAAGATTGCAAAAAGAATTAAGAAATTTATTAATGAAAAATGAATTTGAGATTGATAATAGAAGCTATAGACCTCATATTACTATAGGTAGACAAATAGTAAGGAAAGACTCAATAAAAGAAATTATTGTAAATCCTATACAAGTACCAATACGTTCAATAGCTCTCATGGAAAGCAAAAGAGTAGGTGAAAAGTTGGTCTATGAACCATTGAAGGAAATAATTATATAAGAGGTAATAATTAAAACGAAAATTTAGAAAGAGGTGATTAGAGTGGGGAAAATTCATGCTTTTTATACAATGCCTCATCCACCCATCATGATTCCAGAGGTAGGACGAGGAGAAGAAAAGAAGATAAGAGCAACATCGGCTGCATGTTATGAAGTTGCTGAAGAAATAGCTGAAATAAAACCAGATACAATAATAATAGTTACGCCCCATGGTCCATTGTTCAGCGATGCTGTTGCAGTATCTGCTGAGACTACCATATATGGAAATTTAGGTAATTTTAAAGCTTCTCAGGTGGAAATGAATTTAAATATAAATATACCTTTATTAAAAAAAATGATAAAATATTCAAACGAAGAAAATATTTTAACGGCAGAAATAACAAAGGAATCTGCTCTGCAATATGGAATCGATTATGGGCTAGACCACGGTACCATAATACCTTTGTATTTTATAAATAAGAAATTTGTAAATTATAAAGTAGTTCATATAACCTATGGAATGCTACCTAAATTACAGCTTTATAAATTTGGTATGTGTATTAAAAAGGCTGTAGAAGACAGTACTGTAGATGCAGTATTTATTGCTAGTGGGGATCTGTCCCACAGGCTTAAAAAAGATGGGCCATATGAATATAGCCCTTATGGTGAGAAATTTGATAAAGAAATAATAGCTAAGCTTAAAAATGGCGATGTTTCAGGTGTTTTTAATATTGACTATACAACTGTTGAAGAAGCAGGTGAATGTGGATTAAGATCTTTTTATATTATGTTAGGTGCAATGAATGGATATGATATTAAAGGAAATCTTAAAGCCTATGAAGGTACATTTGGTGTAGGGTATTGTGTTATGGATTTTTCTATAAAAGACAGTAATAGAGATACTTATAAGCAATTAATAGAAGAAAATGAAAATAGAATCCAACAAAAAATACAAAAGGAAGATCTCTATGTAAGACTTGCTCGTGAAAGCTTGACCTATTATTTAATGTATGGTGATTATATGAATATACCTATTTATGTAAATGATGAAATGAAAAAAGCTAAAAGAGGGGTTTTCGTCTCATTAAAAAAAGAAGGAAGATTAAGAGGCTGTATTGGAACCATTTTTCCCGTTACAGAAAATATAGCTGAGGAGATTATCAGAAATGCAGTGGAAGCTGGACAGCATGATCCTAGATTTTCACCTGTAAGGGAAGATGAATTAAGGGAATTAGATTTTTCGGTGGATGTACTTACAAAGCCACAAAAAGCTTCAAAAGAAGAACTAGACCCTAAAAAATACGGTGTGATAGTAAAAAGTGGCTCTAAGACAGGATTACTGCTTCCCGATTTAGATGGAATAAATACTGTGGATCAGCAGCTAAGTATTGCATTACAAAAAGGAAATATATCTCCAGATGAAGATTATACTATTGAGAAATTTGAAGTTATAAGACATAGATAGTGATTAGAATATTGAAATGTAGGTGATACTTTGTTACATGATGGATATTTTTATGGAAAATATCATGATAAAATAAGATGTTTTTTATGTCCACATAATTGTATCATAGATAATAATAAGTTTGGTTTATGTTCTGTCAGAATAAATAAGGATGGGACACTTAAAACAATGAACTATGGAGAAATAACGGCTATTGCAAATGATCCCATAGAAAAAAAACCTCTTTATCATTTTAAGCCAATGAAGAATATTGTATCAGTGGGAAGTTTTGGATGTAATTTTTCTTGTGATTTTTGCCAAAATTATAGGATAGCCCATTATAAACCCCAAAGCAGATATATATCTAGTGATGAATTAATAGAAATATGCTTAAACTCAGAGGATAATGTAGGTATAGCTTTCACTTACAATGAACCTTCTATCTGGTATGAGTACGTATATGAAACTTCAAAGAAGCTTAAAGAAAAATACCCAAGTTTTAGCATTGTTCTTGTTACAAATGGATATATAGAACGAGAGCCTTTAATAAAACTGTTACCTTACATAGACGCCATGAATATAGACTTAAAATCCTTTAAGCAAAATTATTATAGGAAAATATGTAGAGGAGATATTAAAGCTGTACTAAGAACCATCGAAGAAGCATATAAAAAATCCCATGTAGAAATAACCACGTTATTGGTAAATGGTCTTAACGATTCTATGGAAGAGATAGAAGAAATTGCTTCTTATTTAGGTAAGCTAAATAAGAATATTCCATTACATTTGTCTCGATATTTTCAAGCATATAAAATGGACCGACCTCCTACAAATATAGATGTAATGTTAGAAGGCAGGAAGATTGCTAAAAAATATTTAAATTATGTGTATTTAGGAAATATAGCTAATGTGGATAATTCAACTTATTGTCCTAAATGTAATAAGCTTTTAGTTCAAAGAAATGGCTTTTTATCAAAGCTCTATATCGATAGTAATCAATGTCCTCGGTGTGGATATAATATAAAAATATTATTATAAAAGTTATAAGTTAGCTGTTTCTTAATAATTATTTAGTAGCAGCCTATCTTCTATCTAGAAAAATGGTAGTGGACAATTTTAACTGTATAGGGTAAGTAAAAACTGTCCACTTATATTTAACTAATCTTTATAAATAAACATCCCTCTCACCCTTGGAAATTTTATTATAGTAGTCCATAAGCTTATTATAAAGACCATGTTCTTTAAAAAATGGAAGGTTACTTATTTCATCAATTTCTTTTTGTATAACTTTTTCTCCAACTATCTTTGTTTCTGGAGAAGCGTAATCTTCTAAATACTCCTTAAAGGTCAATACAGCGTTTAATTTACAGAACTTACCTTCTACACATCCTTTAAGGAGTCCCATTATCTTATCTCCAGTTCTTCCACATCGATAACCCGCAGTGCAGAAGGAAGTAATGGTATCTTTCTTTGCAAGTATTTTAATCATTTCATCTAGGCTTCGGGTATCACCCAGCATGAATTGCTGCTTTTCTTTATATTGCTTACCATTGTTTTCACTATACCCACCTACACCTATTCTTGTTGAAGCATCTATTTGGGTACAACCTACATTAATAACCTCATCTCGAACCTCAGGAGATTCCCTTGCAGTAATGATTAAACCTGTATAAGGCACAGCTAGTCTTAGAACAGTAACAAGCTTTTTGAATTCATCATTATTCACTAAATATTTAGTATCTGAGAAAAATGATGTACCTGATGCAGGCATAAGCCTTGGGAAAGAAATAGTATGGGGACCTATTCCAAATTGTTTTTCCAGATCTAAGGCATGATAAATTAGCCCCATAACTTCAAACTTCCAGTCATAAAGACCAAAGAGAGCTCCAATTGCTAAATCATCGATTCCAGCATCCATTGCTCTATGAAGGGCATAAAGTCTCCATCTATAATCAGATTTTGGACCAAATGGATGCAGTTCTTTATATATATTACGATTATAGGTTTCTTGAAATACTTGATATGTACCGATACCAACATTTTTGAGTTTGACAAGATCTTCAGTTGACATTGGAGCTGCATTTACATTCACTCTTCTAATATTACCATAGCCATTACCATTAGGAGATTTTTTCTTAACATCATAAACTGCTTTTATGGATTCACACATATAGTCGATATCTGAAAGTGGATGCTCGCCATAAACAACAATCATTCTTTTGTGACCTTCATCCACAACGAATTCAGTTTCTTTTTTTATCTCATCCATATTTAGTATTCTTCTTTTTTCTTCTTTATTGTTGGTTCTAAATCCACAGTATTTACATCCATTAACACAGAGATTACTACAATACAAAGGAGCAAAGAAAACGATTCTGTTATCGTATACTTTACGTTTTATCTCTGCACCTGCTTCGTACATTTCTTCCCATAGATCGTTGTCTGTTACATTAAGGAGTGAAGCAACTTCATCTGGAGTAAGTGTTTCAATTGATTTGGATTTTTCAATAATATTTCTAATATAATTTTTATCATTGTTTTTACATAGCTTAAGCTTTTCAGAAATCTCTTTTTCATTAATGAAATCCTTACCATTAATAAGATATTTATCAATTTGACTTTGTTTAATTACTTGATTTGCCCACTCATTTACTGACATTGTTGCCATATGAATCATCCTTTCAAAAGTCATTTATTTGTTTTAAATTTGAAATAATAAGAATGTATTTATTTAATTAAAATTAGTATTATATTAAGCTAAGTTTACTTATGGAAATATGATCACCTCTACCCATATCAACCTCATATCCTGCATTTTTTATCAAATCTTTTACTTCAACTGTCAGAGTATTTGCATTATCAGCAGTATTACCTTTACCCTTATAAATATCATACTTCTTTCTTTGTTCCTGTGGAGTTAAATTAGTCATTATGACATTTGCTCCAGCCTTAAGACTTCTTTCCCAGCTATGAGCATCCAAGCACCTTAAAGCAGTAGTAGCAGGTAAAAGCACATGGGGGAGCAAAAGTCTTATAATAGATAAACAAATGATGGTCATATCAACAGAACCATTAGGAGAATTTTTTAATGGGGTTTGAGGATGTGATATAAAAGGACCAATTCCTACCATGTGAGGATTTAGATTCTTTAAAAACATCAAATCCTCTACAATATCTTCAAGGCTTTGATTTGGAAGTCCAACTATAAAGCCTGCCCCCACTTGATAACCGATGTCTTTAAGTATTTTTAAACAATTAATTCTATTATCATGACTCATGTGAGGATGTAGTTTTTCGTATAAATTCTTTTCTGCAGCTTCATGCCTTAATAAATATCTATCTGCACCTGCATTAAACAGCATATTAAAGCTCAGCTTGGTTCTTTCACCTATGGATAAAGTTATAGCAGCATCAGGAAAGGCATGTTTAATACTGGAAATAGTACTTTTAAGCATTTCATCAGTATAATATGGATCTTCGCCACTTTGAAGAACAAAAGTACGATACCCCATCTCATATCCTTTTTTACAACATTCCATTATTTCAAACTTACTCATTCTGTACCTATTGATTATTTTGTTGGAAGCATATAACCCACAATACATACATGAATTCTTACAGTAATTAGAAAATTCAATAATTCCCCTCAAAAATACTTTTTTACCATATATCTTTTTTCTGACTATATCTGCATACTCAAAAAGAATTTTTTTATGTTTGTTATCAATACTACTTAACAGTTTTATAAGCTCTCTTCTTTCCAAATTATTAGTGCTATATAACTTGTTTAGTATTTTTTTCATATTTCTATAGTTTTCTTTGAAAATGATGTTTTAATATTTACACCTTTTATATTGCCCAGCTTACCTGTTAAGCTATTTATTTCATCTAATGTCCCATATACTATTATAGAGATTACAGAAACTCCTTCGGCATCAAAGGGAATACCCATTCTTCCCTTTACAACTCCTTTAAAATCAGATACTATATCGTTAAATTGAGATTGACAATCCTTAGGATTATCCAATACAGCACCTATAACAGCAATTTTTCTTTTAATTTGAACCATCTCCTTTTTCATCTACTCATAAAATAAAAAAACTTTCCTAAAAGGAAAGCTCGGCTTTAAATTTATTATGACAAAAAACTATAATAGGACCATACTAATAGAAATCATTAATATAGCTTTAAAAAACTAGCAAAAAGTTGTCATAACATATGCCGTAGTTCCTTTTCGAATCAGATGTTTCTTCTTCGGAAGGGCTACTATTTTATACAACAAATTTTTAAAGATTACTCTCTAAAAATTTGAAACTAAAAATTGCTATAATATAGCATTGATGTATTTATCTGTATCTATTATATAATAAATAATAATATATTTCAATAATAATATTATTGAAAGCTTCTATGAAAAGTTTGAGAAATTAATTTGTTATGATATTATGATTATGGAATAATGTTACAAATTATGATTCTTTATAATACATTTTAATTGTTTTTAGACATGAGATATAAAGGGTCAGTAGAGCTTAATATATTGATAAACAAAAATTAAGGAGCTGATAGGGAATGAAAATAGCAATCATTTACCACAGTGAAACAGGAAATACAGAGAAAGTTGCAAAGCTTGTTGCTAAAGGAGCTGAAAAAGTAGAGGGTGTTAATACAAAATGTATGACTATTGATGATGTTGATACAGGATTTGTTGAAGAAGCCAAGGTAGTATTTTTCGGAACACCTACATATGCAGGCACATATTCATGGCAAATGAAAAAATGGTTGGATACATGTAAGCTTAAATTAGCGGGGAAAGTGGGTTGTGTATTTGCTACGGAAAATTATTTAGGTGGGGGAGCAGATAATGCAGAGTTGGCTCTACTAAGCCAATTATTAGTAAAGGGAATGTTTGTATATTCTGTAGGTGGTAGTAAAGGACAACCATATACCCACTTTGGTGCTGTATGTATAAAAGATGGAACCGCAGAGCAGAAGGAAAGGGTGGAATTATTTGCTGAAAGGGTTGCTGATAGTGTAAATAAATTGTTCAAGTAGTGGAATTATATATATAGGATTTACATAGTAAAACTTAATTTATACATGTACAAATACGCAATGTTTCTGGGCGTTTTGGACATGTATAAATTAAAGTCTTTACTTAAATCCCTATAAGAACTATAAGGATAAAATACTATTTATATTAAAGAAGGTGAAAACATGCTGGAGTTAGGTAAATTTCAGAAATTAGAGGTTGTTAGATTAACACAAATAGGTGCATATTTAAACTCAAAGTCTAATAGGGGTGATGAAGATATTTTATTACCACGAAAGCAAGTTCCTGATAATATTGAGGTAGGAGATGAAATAGAAGTTTTTGTTTATAGAGATTCAAAGGATAGGATGATAGCTACAACAAGAAAACCAAAGATAACGATTGGTGAGTTGGCAGCCTTAGAAGTAGTAGAAATTACAAAAATTGGAGCATTTCTAGATTGGGGATTAGAAAAAGATCTGTTTTTACCCTTTAAAGAACAGACATGTAAAGTACATAAAGGTAGAAAATACTTAGTTGGTATGTATGTTGATAAAAGCAATAGGCTATGTGCTACCATGAATATTAACAAACAATTAAGTAATAATTCACCATTCAAAGAGAATGACAAAGTTTATGGAACTATTTATGGTATATCTAGAGATATAGGAGCATTTGTGGCAGTTGATAATAAATACAAGGGATTAATACCAAAACATGAATTATATGGTGATTATAAATGTGGAGATAGAGTAGAGGTTAGAATAACTAAAGTAAAAGAAGATGGTAAATTGAATTTAAGTTTAAGGAAAAAAGCATATAAACAAATGGATGAGGATGTAAAAATAATTTTAGATAAATTAGATTTAGAAGGTGGAACCTTGTTAGTAAATGATAGTAGTCCACCAGATAAAATTAAAGATGAACTCAATATGAGTAAACGTGCATTTAAAAGAGCTGTAGGAAGGCTGTTGAAAGAGAGAAAAATCAAGCTGACTGAAAAGGGTATTGAAAGATTATAAAAGGAAGGATTAAATCAACCTTCCTTTTTTGATGATTTTTCAAATTTCTTTTTAAATAAAACCATACAATCGTCCATATTTGTTTCACCTAACACTATATCTTCCGCCATAACTTGACATGAAGGAGAACCACATGCACCGCAATCAAGGCTAGGAAGCTGTTCCTTTATTTCCATACATTCTGACATTTTTTTCATGGCTTCAACAAAATTGTCACCAAAAACATTATTTTTTATAGGAATTATTTCTTCTTTTAAGTATATATCATCCTCTGATAAATCATAGTCAAGAACTGGTTCTTCAGATAAATAGCTTTCAGAAAGTCTTCTTATCCTATTTCTAGCAATAAAAGGATTTTCGATGGTTAATACTCCTCCAACGCAGCCATTGGTACATGATAAAAGCTCAGCAAATCTGATGCCAGACAGACGACCATCTTCTATGTCATCTAAAATCTTAATGACATTTTCAATTCCATCGACACATATATAGTCGCTAATCCCAAGGGAAAAGGTTTCTCCACCAGCTCTAGCCCAACCAATGCCCTTTCCAGATAAATAAAAGGGTAATGGTTCCTTTACTAATTTGAGATTTCTTACGATATATGGATAGATTTCCTTAAAAGATATAACACCATCAACAGACGACTTTTTTGAACCGATTGGTCTTTTGACGCTGGTTACTTTAGCTGGACAAGGACTAATAAAAAAGATGCCAATATCTGAAGGTTTAATTTTTAGTTTTTCTGAAGCTCGCTTTCTTGCTATTATTCCAGCTATCTCAACAGGAGATTCTATTGGAAGTATATGTTTAATCAGGTTTGGAAATCTTACTTGTATCAATCTTACTATAACAGGACATGAAGAGGATAGTAAAGGTCTAATATTGGATTTAGCAACTATTTTTTTTGTGTATTCTGAAACAATATCTGCTGCCCTTGAGACTTCAAAAATTTCATCAAATCCAATAGCTTTTAAGGCTGCCAAAATTTTGCCAGGGTCTTCTTTTTCACCAAATTGTGAATAAAGACTTGGAGCAGGTAAAGCAATTTTGTATTTATAAGTTTTAATTTCATCAAGGGAATCGGAAACACTATCCTTTGCGTGTTCTGGACATCGTCTAATACATTCACCGCAATCTATACATTTGCTTTCAATAATTTTTGCCTTTCCATTTCGTACTCTAATGGCTTCCGTGGGACATCTCTTTATACAGTTTGTACATCCAATACATAAATCTTCTTTAAGAATTACAGAGTGAAATGAGCTTCCCATAATAATCCCTCCGTTTAAAAGTATGACAACTTTAATAATAATTACTATTCATTTGCAATTCCTATGACATCATATATATAATTGTAACACTATTATTGCTTTTTTGAAAATACAAAGAATAAAAATTTTATTGGCATATTTGAAATTTATTAAACCTTAAAGCTGATTATCTTTAGAAAGACCCTAGTACTTGGAACTCGCAACTAAAATGCGTGGTCAGACGCCTTTGGTTTTAATAAATCATAATAATATGAAAATAGAGTTGATGACAAATATTCTAGTATCATATATACTATATACAGTGAATTTATAAATCCATATAATTTATTTAGAAGGGAGTATGACAATGGAAGTAATTTTAATTATGATAGGATTTATAGTGATATTTTCGGCAGGACTCGTACAAGGAGCAACTAGCTTTGGATTTTCATTACTGTCAGTTCCTCTTTTAAGTATATTTTTGCCACTAAAAATAATAGTTCCAATGTTGGTAATATATAGTTTTATAATGAATTCTATTATTCTTTATCAAATTAGAGAATATGTAAAATTAAAGAGAATATCCTTATTAATCATATCAGCTGTTATTGCTACTCCTATAGGAGCAAATCTCCTTATAAACCTAGATGAAAGCATATTAAAAATCATAGTAGGTGTGATTGTAACTATATCGTCAATATTATTTCATTTTGGATATAAGATTAAGGTTGATAATGAAAAATTGGCTTATGTACCCGTTGGCATTGTCAGTGGATTATTAAATGGAAGTGTTAGTATAAGTGGACCACCTGTAATATTGTTTTTGACTAATCAAGGGACTGAAAAGCAAGTTTTTAGAGCAACACTTACTGCTTATTTTTGGATACTCAATATTATGACTATAGCCATATTCATATATAAAAAGCTTATTACTATTGAAGTTCTAAAGTTTACTAGTTACTTATTACCTGCATTAATTGTAGGAGTATTGATTGGGGTTAAGCTAGGAAATAAAGTTGAAGAAGAGACATTTAAAAAGTTAACCACAGTTTTAATAGTTATAATGGGAATATTATCAATAATTTCTGGATTAAGATAAGATATATCCACTGCATATACTATATTTGTTATGTAAATTAGGAAAGGATGAATGAATTGCGATTAAGGTATGTGAAAGATGGACTTGAGAGACTACAAAACCATGATAAAGTAATTACTAGGCCAGAAGAATATAAGGGAAGTTGGAATAAGTTATTCAATAATGAGAATCCAATACATGTAGAGTTCGGCTCTGGCAGGGGCGGATTTATAGTGCAAATGGCTGAGAAAAATCCAAATATAAATTATTTAGCCTTTGAAAGAAATTCAAAGGTTATTATAAGGGGAATTAATAAGCTTCCAGAAAATCTAGCTGTGAATTTTTATTTTGTTCATTCAGATATAAGAAAACTGGAAGAAATATTTATTGATAGTGAGATTAATAGAGTTTATCTAAATTTTTCTGACCCGTGGCCAAAGAAAAGACATTTTAAAAGAAGGCTTACTTACAGAAAATTTTTGAAGATCTATGAAAACATTTTAATTCCCAAAGGAGAGCTTCATTTCAAAACAGACAATGTAGACCTGTTTGATTTCTCCATAGAAGAATTAAAAGAAGCTGGGTGGGAGATTTGTTTGATTACTAGGGATTTACATAACAGCCAGTATGCTGAAGGAAATGTCATGACAGAATATGAAGAAAAATTTGTAAAAAGAGGACAAGCCATAAATAAGCTTATAGCTATTTCCCCTAAAAAGTAACTATTAAAACATTAAGGGATAGAAGTTCAGTATTTAAATGAACCTTTATCCCTTTTGATTACAATAATTCCTTCATAGTTAAAATAGTTTATTTGCCTACCAATGTAGAATTTGTAATAGAAAACTAGGATTTTTAATTTCAGAATATACATACCCTTATTTTGTATAAATTTTTAATTATACGGTTCATATTCAATATTGACTTCTTGATCTATTCCATAATACAGTTTCATAACCTTCATGTGATAGGGATTAACATAAGGATATGACCAACCATAATCATACAGAGGCATTTGTTTAAGAATTATGGTATCATTACTAGATGCTCCATTTTTTAAATATCGTTGTATAGCAGTTTTATTATATATATGTGCATTATGATTGATTTTGTAACCGTTAATATTGTTCCAAATAGCTATTGAAGTAATAGCTACAATTAATAAAACTGCAATAACTGAATTTAATTTTTTAATCCACAGTGAAGAATTATACTGATTATTTATATATTCAAAAATAATTAACCCAGTACATATAAGTGTTAATTTAGTGTTTATTATATGTATACTAAGAATTAATGCTACTAAACACCATATATACTGATTTTCTTTAAACTTTATAAGAGTAGAAATAATAGGTATAAAGTATAGAATAATTGTGCAAAGTAAAATTCTATATCCATAGACTGGAGATATAATCATCATAATTTGTGCTCCAATAGCGAGTATCAAACTTATCAAAATTATATCTTTTTTCTCAATAATTAAATTATAAAGAGCTAAATATATAAGACCAATTAAAAATGTTAATATGCCTAGTAAAACTACTACTGAGATCAACTTGCTTGTAATATCTATTGGCATTAGGGCGGTATAATTACCTCCAATTTTCAACACAAGTATAAAGAAAAAAACATTAAGGGTAAATAAAACTTTGCTTAAAAACTTTTTATCTTTTCCTAATGAAAACCAAAATATCACACAAATTAATAACAAGGAATTATAAACTTGCATATCTTTGTATAGAAATAACATTTCTTTAATTTTTTTTATATTCTCCATTATATTTATGTTAGTTCCTTCTATTTCTGCACGCATAAAAGTGCCTGGAGCTAAGACCACTGTTAATCCCCCTAAAAATGCAAGCACTAACGTTAGATAATGATTGAATCGCAGTTTTTTATTATTGATAAACTTCGAACTTAGTAGGACAAGTAGAATTCCTCCAAAGGTTATAGCAGTAGCTTGTTCCACAGTCATACCAGCCAATAGACCTAGTACAGGTAAATACCAGTAAGTTTTGCCTGTATAAATACTTTTTTTCAACAAATAAATTGTTGCTAGGGCCAGTAACATAGGAAATAAATAATTAAAAGATCCATCTAACCAAAAAACACTTTGCCTTGTAATGTTAATGCTTAGCATAGAAAATAAGACGATTCCAGAAGCTATAGCAATTTTGTAATCATCTTTATCCTTTGCTGCAAGTTTAGCTACTAGAGTTATAACTCCAATAATCATCAATGGATTCACAATCATAAAAAGTTTTGTCTCAAAGTATAACATTAGTGAAACTATAAAGTGTACAAGTGCTCTACCATTAATGAACATATAATGTTCTATATGCTTTTTAAAAAAATTATCTTTTAAAAAAGTTCCATAATAATAATCATCTCCGTACATATGAATAAAGCTATGTTGATAAACAAGCAATATAAAATAAATACTTAAAACTATGTAATGCCAATACTTTTTAAAAAAATATTTTACTTTGATTTCCATTAATTAACCCTCTCTTTCAGTTGGCTTAATGTACTCTCTAATAATATATTTAGGTCTTGACTTTATTTCATAATAAATTTTTGCTATATATTCAGATACAACCCCAATTAAGAGAATTTGAATTCCACCTATAAATAGTATCACTGCCATCATAGATGGATAGCCTGGCTCTTTAATACCAAAGAATAAGGCTTCTATAATAACTTGCAAAAGAAGTAAAAAAGCACCAAAAGATATAAGTATTCCAATAATAGTGGCAAATCTTAATGGCACTGTAGAAAAAGCAAGTATACCTTCTATAGCATAGTTAAAAAGAGTTCTAAAGTTCCATTTGGTATCACCTGCGGGTCTTTCAACATTATCCACTTTAATATATTTTGTTTTAAAACCAACCCAGCTAAAAATACCTTTTGAAAACCTATTGTACTCCTTTAGATTAAGTATTGCGTCTACTACAATTCTTTTCATTAGCCTAAAGTCTTGAGAATCTTTTACAAGATTAACATCTGTAAATCTATTCATAATGCTATAAAATAAATTTGAAAATATTCTTTTCAAAAAAGATTCGCCTTCACGATCAATTCTTTGTGTAGTTACAGTATCATAGCCTTCTTCAATGTATTTCAACATTTCTAATAAAACTTTAGGTTGATGTTGAAGGTCTGCATCCATTACAACAATTAAGTCTCCCTTTGCATTACTAAGACCAGCATATATTCCAGCCTCTTTTCCGAAATTTCTAGAGAAGCTAATAAGAGAAACTTGTTTATCATTTTTATGAATATCTTTAACAATATCGGGGGTATGATCTGTACTTCCATCATCAATGAAAATAATTTCATAGTCATATTCTATCTTATTTAATACTTTTTTTATCTCACTGTAAAACAAGTCTAAAACTTGTTCTTCGTTGTAACATGGTACTACAATACTTAATAATCCCTTCTTCAAAATAAGTCCTCCATTTTGTAGTTTTATTTTTTAATATTCATTAGCACTATACCTATAAGAATAATTAAAGAACCAATGACATTAAAAATTGTAAGTTTTTCTTGTAATATAAAAAATCCTGCAAATAAAACTAAAACATAAGCTAAACCTACTAAAATAGGATACATATAAGTCAAATTAAATTTTTGCAGCATAAATGTCCATATTATAAAAGAACATACATATGAAGCAAATCCTAACATGAACTTCCAAGACATAATGATATGAATTTTACCATCTTCAATTAAAAAACTAAAGGTTTGTCCACCTATTTTAAGCAATACAAGCCCTGATACTGTAAAAAACAAATATAATGATATTAATAAATAAATCATATTTACCCCTATAGCAATATTTTATTATTTTTTATAATATATAGATATATTACTATATATTAGTAAAAAAATAAAGAATAAAATTTAGGTTTAACAACGAATTTTGTGATAAGTGTGTCTAAAAAAATGTCAAATTATTTTCATAAGGTAATTAGTGGAATGTTTTTATGAAACATTGCTCTATAGCCATTTTGAGTAATTTAATTAGAAATAATTACAATGAAAAATTTTTTTGACAAGTCTTCATTTTCAAAATCACAATTTTGTGAGTTGAACTAATAATATTCATTTAAATTAGACTATGTATATAAATGTATTTGTATTTATTCTTTTTTTCTAACACCTCTATAACCATTTCAAATCCTTATTTTACATTCCATACTATGAAGATTTAGCAATATTATTTTAATAATTTCATAAATTTTTATTAGCTATTCACTTTCTAGTTACAATCATATAAATCTCTATGGAAATTTGGACTAGATATATGGATAGTAGAAGACCTATTTAAATAAAAATATCTATACTGAAATTGCATCTGGTGACACATATATAAGTCATAAAGTTAGATTTAAGGAACAATTACTTTTCTTAAAGAATTTTCAAAATAAAGTATGCTATCTAAATCTATACAAATAATCATGTTTTTCTTTTTAATTATAAATTTTGATCGATTCATAAATACCTCCTTAAGCCTTTATCTGTTTAGGTATTTTAGTAATTTAAAATAACTTTTTTATTGTGGTATGGTAATCAATAATATTAATTACTATTTTTGGTCTTTTGATTATATTTCACCATTTTTTATTTCGATTTTAACCCTTGTATAGAAAAAATTTATATATTTAAAAAAATATATATTAGGAGATATATTTATAAGAAAAATAAAAAAAATTAAAGTTTCACTAGTTGTTTATTAATTATTTTTAGTTCCACATTAGCATTTGCTAGTTCTAAGTTTTGGTAATTAAAGGATCGGGTTGCGGTGCAGAAACAGATAAAGGAATTTAAAAGTTCATTAAACTAGTTACAATAAATTTTAGTAATATTGACAATATCACAGATAAAGTACTTAACCTTATGTCTGTCCTTAAAAGATTTAAAATAGATAAATCTTCTATCTTTAAAAGAAAACTAGATTTAAAATATTTGATGTTTTAAAATCCATAAAAATCACATAAATATGTATAATAACAAAAAGTATTTTGATAGAGTAAATTGCATAATGATTTTGCTTAAAACTCACTATCATATAATTTAAAAATCTCTAGAGGCAAAGCATCATATCTATTATGTAATTTACTTAATTATAATTGGTATCTCATAAAAGGGGGCTTTGATATTTATGGTTAGATTTACCGAGATTATTAGTAAAGATAGAGAGGAAAGAAAAAGTAAGAACTTTGACGGGACTTTTCTGGATTATCTAGAGATATTAAAAGAAAATCCTGACTTTTCTATGCTTGCACATGAAAGAATGTTTAAAGTAATATTGGATCAAGGAGTAGAAGTTATTAATACGGCAGAAAATCCTAGACTAAGAAGGATATATGGTAATGACATTGTGAAGAAGTATAATTTTTTCAAAGATTTCTATGGAATAGACAAAACCTTAATGAAAATAGTCAATTATTTTAAAACGGCTGCCATGAAGGGTGAAGAATCTCGTCAAGTGCTTTATCTTGTTGGCCCAGTTGGAGCGGGAAAATCATCTATAATGGAGGTGCTGAAAAAGGGACTTGAAAAAAGTGATCCAATATATGCAATAAAGGGGTGTCCAATGAGGGAAGAGCCACTTCATTTAGTACCAAATCATCTTAGAGAAAAGTTTGAAAAATTATTAAATGTTAAAATTGAAGGAGATTTATGCCCCGTATGTCGATATAGATTAAAAAATGAATATAATAACGAATTTGAAAACTTTCCAATAGAAACTGTAGATTTTAGCATTAGATCAAGAAAGGGTATAGGTGTAGTTCCTCCTGTCGATCCAAACAATCAAGACACTTCTGTACTAGTTGGCTCTGTAGACATATCAAAGCTAGATTTATATCCTGAGGATGATCCGAGGGTACTATCTTTAAATGGTGCATTTAATGTAGGTAATAGAGGCATTGTTGAATTTATTGAAGTATTTAAAAATGAGATAGAATATCTTCATACTATGATTACTGCTACTCAAGAAAAAAGTATTCCATCTCCAGGAAAATCGTCAATGATTTATTTTGATGGCATTATACTAGCCCATTCTAATGAGGGTGAGTGGAATAAATTCAAATCAGACCACACTAACGAAGCTATCTTGGATAGAATTGTCAAGATAGAGGTTCCATACTGTCTTGAACTAGATGAAGAAATAAAAATATATAATAAGATATTAGGAAGAAGTAAATTTAATGCTCATATTGCACCCCATACTATAGAAGTAGCATCTATGTTTGCCATTTTAACAAGACTTGCCCCTTCATCGAAGGTCAATCCTCTTACTAAGTTAAAAATTTATAATGGTGAGGAGATTGTTGAAAAGGGTACTACTAAAAAAATAGATATATTTGAACTAAAGGAAGAAGCACCTAGAGAAGGAATGACAGGTATATCCACAAGATTTATAATGAAGGTTTTAGACCATTCAATAGCTGAATCAGAACACAATTGTATTAATCCTATATCGGTTCTAGAGACATTTGTTAAAGCGGTGAAGGAGTTATCCATCGGGGAGGATACAAAAAAGAAGTATTTAAATTTTCTTCAAAATACCATTAAAAAAGAATATCACAAAATATTGGAAAGTGAAGTTACAAAGGCCTTTATACATGGATATAAAGAGCAGGCTGAAGATTTATTCAATAATTATTTAGATCATGCAGAAGCCTTTGTAAATAAAAGTAAGATTAAAGATGAAAGTACTGGTGAAGAGCTGGAACCCGATGAGGAGTTTTTAAAATCAATAGAAGAAAAAATTAATATAACAGGCAGTTCTGCCAAAGGATTCAGACAAGATGTTACTTCCTATATGTTTTATGTTATGAGAAATGGCGGTAAAATCGATTATACATGTTATCAACCTCTAAAAGAAGCTATAGAAAAGAAGCTTACAGCATCAGTAAGGGAATTAAGTAGAGTTATTACTCGTACAAAGGTAAGGGATAAGGAGCAAAAAGAAAAATATAATGCCATGGTAGAAGAAATGAAGAAAAATGGATATTGTGAACACTGCTGCAATGTGATACTAAAATATGCTGCAAATAACCTATGGAAGGATTAGTTGAAAATTCTATGAAGTCAAAGGCTTAATGGTCGAGGTTAAGATTAAGATTATTGGTCATAGCTTTGGAGTAAAATGAAGGTTTAAGAGAATACTTGGAATTCTTAACCTTAACCTATACTTAAAAGACCCACCCTAAATGGAACCTCAACCTAATTAAGCGTCTTTAGACGCATTTGCTCTTATAGGAGGTGAAGATTTGGCAGTATTTAGGGAATTTGACAGCAGAGGAAGAGATCGCTCTGCAGAAGATAGATTTAGACATCGAAAACTAGTTGACGATTCTATCAAAAAAAATATAGGAAATATTATTGCTGAGGAGAGTATTATAGGAAAGAGTAAGGATAAAAAGATAAAAATACCCATAAAGGGAATAAAGGAATATAGATTTATATATGGAAAAAATAAACCTGGTGTAGGCTCAGGTAAGGGTGATGAAAAAAGAGGAGACATAATAGGAAGTGATGAAATAGAAAAGGGTCAGGATATAGATCAAGCCGGAAATAATGAAGGTGAAGATATATATGAGACAGAGATCACTATTGAAGAATTAATTAATTATCTATTTGATGATATGGATTTACCATACATGGAAAGAAAAAAATTTCATGAGATAGAATCTGAGAAAAAGTTTAAGCGGTTAGGATATCAGAGAAAGGGTATAAAGCCTCGTTTAGCTAAAAAAAGATCAGTAATAGAAAAAATAAAAAGAGAAAAAGCCAGTAAAAGGGGAAAACAGAAAGCTTCTAATGGAGATAAAGAAAATGAAGAAAGAGAAAGATTTCCTTTTAAAGAAGATGATTTAAGATATTATCATCTAAGAAAGGATGTAAAAAGGGAAAGTAATGCAGTTGTTATATGTATCATGGATACCTCAGGCTCCATGAATATTACAAAAAAATATATAGCTCGAAGCTTCTTTTTCCTTTTATATCAATTTGTAAGGCTGAAATACTTAAATGTTAAGGTGGTGTTTATATCCCATTCAACTATAGCTAAAGAAGTAAATGAGGATGAATTCTTTCATAAAGGACAATCTGGTGGAACTTATATAAGTAGTGGATATGAAAAAGCTTTAGAAATTATTGAGAAAAGATATAATCCTAGTGTTTGGAATGTCTATGCCTTTCATTGCAGCGATGGAGATAATTGGAGAGAAGATAACGAAAAAGCAGTTGAACAAGCTAAAAAGCTATGTGAAACTTGTAATCTTTTCGGATATGGACAAATAGTTGTAGGAGGATATATACCAACAAGCTCAATAAAATCTCAATTTATAGCAAATGTCAACGCTCCAAACTTTTCCGTTGTTACTATTTCAAGAAAGGAGGATATTATTCCTGCTCTTAAAAAATTACTAAAAAAGGAAGAGGGGCTTATGGAATAATGATTTAACTATGATGGAATATACTTCTAAGCAGCTGGAAAAATGGGATAAAAAAATTACAGATATTGCAAAGTCTGAAGGACTTGATTGGTATCCTCAGGAATATGAGATATGTAATTATGAAGATATGATTTGTTATGAAGCATATGTGGGAATGCCTTCTCATTACTCGCATTGGAGCTATGGAAAGGCCTATGAGCGTAAAAAGACCCTTTATAGATATAACCTAGAAGGTCTACCATATGAAATGGTAATCAACTCAAATCCTTGCATAGCATATTTAATGAGAGATAATACATTGCTTTTACAGATACTTACTATGGCCCATGTCTATGGGCATAACGATTTCTTTAAAAATAATAGATTATTTGCAGAAGGTACAAAGGCAGATTACACTATAGAAATGTTCAAAAATCATGCTGATAGAATCAGAAATTATATTGAAGATCCAACTATTGGATATGAGAAGGTAGAACGTATATTAGATGCAGCCCATGCAATAAGATATCATACTAGAAGATTTATTGGATTAAAGGAACTGTCACGAGAAGAGAAAAAGAAAAGAATGCTTGATAAATACTATGATGATTTAAAGTCCACAGGTCCTCTAGATGATAAAAAAGAAATTACTTTTCCTTGTATAAATAAAATACCTTTAGAACCAACAGATGATATTATGTCTTTCTTGATTGAATATAGCGATTTAAAGAATTGGGAAAAGGATATTATTCATATTGTAAATGAAGAAACAAAATATTTTATTCCACAAATTGAAACTAAAATTATGAATGAAGGCTGGGCAAGTCACTGGCACTATAAGATATTAAGTCAATTAGAATTGCCACAGGGCTTGTACATGGAGTTCCTAAATAGGCATAATCAGATTATACGACCATTTTATGGTAGAATCAATCCTTATTATCTTGGATTTAAAATCTTTGAAGATATTGAGAAAAAATATGGAAAGGAAAAAATATTTGAAGTTCGAAGGCTGGAGCGAGATCAGTCTTTTATTCGAAAATATTTTACAGAAGAACTGGCTGTTGAAATGAACATTTTTCAATATAATAAAAAAGGAAATAACTATATAATAGAAGAAATAGCAGATAAGAAAGGTTGGAAGAAGCTTAGAGATACACTGGCTAATACTGTTGGGATAGGCGGGATACCATATATTAAGGTTGAAGAAATATTGCCAAGAAATAAATCACTTGTACTGATTCATGAATATGATGGTAGAGAGCTGGAGCTAAATTATGCATATGAAACATTAAAATATCTTGTTGACCTATGGGGGAGAAAAGTGCTATTGAAGACTACTGTTAACAATTCTCAAAAGACGATTGTATGTAATGACGATAAAACTATTACTATGACAGGAGGGTAACAATATATTTTCTTAGTTGAGAAACTTGCATAATTAACACTAATAATTTTGAAATACAATATGTAGATAGCTTTCTTGATTCTCTCTACTACATTTTGTATTGAAAAATTCTTTAAATGTATTATGCAATTTCCTCAGTTATAAAATATATTTAGTAATATACCTATAAAATTTTTCTTGCAAAAAAAAATTTGTTTTTTCCCAAAATCCGTACTCGTTAAACATGAGTCGGATTTTTTTTCACAAAAGAAGGAACTTTATAGGGAAAGATCCTGATACTTTCAACTTAGAACATGGAACTTGCAGCTAAAATGCGTCATCACACGCCTTTGTTTCTTAGGTTAAATAGCTTTAATGAAGATTTATAAGAAATGTATAAAATAAAAAAACAGTATCTATATATATATTAGTAACATAAAATAAAATAGAAAAACCATGTATTGGAAATAGAATAATAGAAGCCAATATGTAATTAGAGAGGGGGTAGAGAGATATTGGAACAATTATATGTAAATACTAATATAGAAATTGCGCAGATTTTATCAAGTCAGCCATCAAAGAATTTTTCTGAAATGCCAGCAATGTTTTTGGGGAGATATACCAGCAGCTGTATTTGTAGAATATTATTTAAATTTCCCATAACTTCTCTTCCTAAAGATGCAATCATAATAAAGGCCAAATTTAATATAACAAGCTTTTCAAACACTATGGGAATGCCTCCTAAAAAAGTTACCCCCTACGCTTTAACAGAAAATTGGTTAGTAAATACAGTTAATTGGAAGAATCAGCCGTCTTTTAGCTCAGATATATGTGGAGAAAGCTTAAATATGGGTAAAGGAACGCATAATGAATTCGATATTACTTCAATAGTTCGAAAGTGGTATAATAATGAAATTCCTAATTATGGTATTATCATTAAAAATGATGAAAAAAAAGATGGAAGATATGTAAGACTAATGACAACAACAAATACAGATTCTGGACCTATAGTAGAGATAGTTTACAAATTAGAATCAAAATGTATATGTAGAGTAATCCCAACTAAATTTATTGAAGGAATAGAAGAATTTGATACGAATACATCCTATCATTTTTCAACTATTAGAGATACTTCTCTAACAAAAACCATAACTTATTTCATCCAAAATTTAGGAGAAAATTCAATTACTGCTGACCTGCAAATTAGTCCTGACGGAATTAATTTTATTGAAGATAATAAGATAGCAATGATAAGAAAGAATGAAACTATAAGGCTTATACCCTATGTTTTTGCAAAATTTATAAGGGTAAGAGTTAAAAATATAAATAAAGATGAGACATCTAGGGTCAGAATATGGTTTCAAGCTCAAGAATAATAAGTTGATGAAAATTAAAAAGATACACACAATTTAATAAGAGTAACATAATATATGACTGGGAAATACATCCCTGCTTTATCCACAAATAATTAATCTGAAAAGATTACACAAGTCTTAGAAGGTGACATAAAATATAAGTGGGTAAAGTATCTTTCTTTAGAAAGGGGGTTAGGTGAATTGCCCAATAATATAGTTTTTAATGGTGTTGCTGAACAGCTTCAAGTTCTTATAAATGGTGTAGACCAAGATGGTAAGACTAAAAAGCTTCAAACAGATTCTGATGGCAGACTTATGGTAAGTACAGTAACAGTGACAGCAGAAAACTTTGATATAAGACAGTTATCAGGGGTAACAGACAGCGTAGTTATCAAAGAAACGGTAACAGTGACAGCAGAGAACTTTGACATAAGACAGTTATCAGGAGTAACAGACAGCGTAGTTATCAAAGAGACAGTAACAGTGACAGCAGAAAACTTTGACATAAGACAGTTATCAGGGGTAACGGACAGTGTAGTTATCAAAGAAACGGTAACAGTGACAGCAGAGAATCTTGATATAAGACCATTATCAGGAGCAACAGATAGTATACAGCTATCCTCAAGACTTTTCACTGAAGAAAGTGCTTCATTTGACGATGTTACTGCTGCAACTGCTACATTTGTTCAGAATACTGGAGAACAAAGTGAATATTCCTTCTATGTATTCAATACTGGATCCAATACACTTACAGTTCAATTACAGATTAGTCCAATAAACACAGACAGTTATTTTATGGATGATCCAAGTGGTGCAGTAGCTTTAGCATCAGGAGATAAGACTGTCCTTGTAGCTGGTAGATATCTAAGATATACAAGATTATATTATGACACTGGAGGAGAAGAATGCTCATTTGATGTATATTATAATGCACAAGTTTAATAAGTAATAGATGATAATAAAATTTTTAGGTTAGGAAAAAACTTAGGATTCTCTAGTTAAGTTTTTCCCTAGCCTTTTTATAATACAATCCCATTTAAGACTTTAAAGCAATAGTATCAAAACATGTTCTATATGAATATCTATTTATTAAGAGCGTGTAATTTCAATAATTTAACTCGACAGGCTTGCAAACAAAATTTTTGTTTTTATATAGCCTGTGGGGTTTTAAACCTCCGTGGTATAAAGAATAATGAGTTGATTTAGAATTATGTTAGATGATGATGTAGAAAGGAGGAGTATTTTGAAGCGTAATAGAACTGTTAGTTTATGTATGATTGTAAAAAATGAGGAAAAGCACTTGGAAAGATGCTTAAGTAGTGTAAAAGAATTAGTTGATGAGATGATTATTGTAGATACTGGATCAAGGGATAATACTGTAGAGATTGCCAAAAAATTTAATGCAAAGATATTTTATTATGATTGGGATGATAACTTTAGTAATGCAAGAAATTTCTCAATACAGCATGCAACTAAAGATTGGATTTTATTAATGGATGGAGATGATGAGTTTAATAAGGAAGACTATGAAAAGTATACTAAAGTCATCAATGACTCAAAAAAAGATGGACATTATTTTAAAACATTAAGCTTTGTAGGGAATATACCTAGTAATGATGTAGTTTCCAATCTAAATCTTCGTCTTCTTAGGAACAATAAGAAGTATAAATTTATAGGAGCTATTCACGAACAAATTACTTGTGTAACTGATAAAATGGATTATAAAAATTTTTCCACGGAAGATATCCGTATTTTCCATTATGGATATTTAAATAATGTTGCTATTGAAAAAAATAAGCGTAATAGAAATATTTCTATTATAGAAGAAGAGCTAAAGGCAAATCCACATAATCCATTTCATTTATTCAATCTAGGTAATGAGTATTTTGCAATGGGTAATAAAGAAAAGGCATTAAAGCTTTTTAATTCAGTTTATGATAATTTGAATTGGAATGATGGATTTGCATCAAAGCTAGTCATTAGACGAATTATGTGCCTAGACGAATTGGGGAAATATGGAGAAGCATTACAGGCCATAGAAGAAGGTTTAAAAATATATCCTGAATTTACTGATTTGGAATTAATAAGGGGATGGATACATCTAAAAAATAAGAAATATACTTTGGCCATAGATAGCTTTAATAAATGTTTAGAATTGGGAGAAGCACCTAGCCAGCTGGAATTTCTTAATGGATGTGGAACCTTTAGACCTTATCAGGCATTGGGAGAGATATATTTTCAATTTGAGGATTATTACAAGTCCTTAGAATGTTTTGAGGAGGTTTTAAAACTTAACCCATATCTGCAAAATCCAATTTATAAAATCGGTGCTCTATTAAATAAACTTTATGATAATAAAAGATATGTGTCATATAAGCTATCCCAATACTTCAATTTAGAGCATGTATCCAATCTTTTATTAATTTCAGATGTATTAATTACTGAAGGACTATATGACTTAGCAAAGGGGTATTTAGAAAAAGCAAAGGAATTAGAAGAAAATAACCAACAGGTAAATTTTCAAATTAATAGAATATTGTTTTATCAAAAAAAATATACAGATGCTTTGAGTGGATTTAATACATTATCTAAAAAAAGCAATGAATATAAGGAAAGCTTAAAATATATTTTTATCTGTGGGCTAATTACAGATACAGATTATTCAGAGGAAGTTCTTAATTATATAAAAAATGGAAATGAAAGCTTTTTATATAGAGTATATTTGCAGCTTTATAATGTTTTCTTAGGTGAAAATAAAGCTATTTTGTTGGAAGAAGATGACCATGAGAAGGCATTGAAATTAATAATGAAGATAATAGTTGAAGTATTAAAAGCACAGGAATTTGAGTTATTTGAAAAGCTGCTACATGTATTAAATTATTTGGAGTCAAATAGAGTTCTACTAGAGCTTGCAGCAATGTATCACAATAATGGATTTAAAGAAATGGCAGTAAAAGAGATATTGAGATCTATTAAAGAATTAAATGCTATTGATGCTAAAGGAGTAGAGATACTATATAAGGAAATTAGATGATATGATAAAACAAAATTAAAATATTAATTCAATTATTATTTATGAATAGGGGTATTGGTAGTGGATAGTAATAATAAAGCACCAAAAAGGAAGCCAAAAGTATTGATAGGAAGTCCTATACGTCAGGCATCAAATATCTTAAAGCATTTTTTAGAGTCTTTAGATAGTATTTATAAAAACGATATTATAGCAGATTATTTTTTCATTGATGATAATGATGAAATACTATCTCAAAATTTACTTAAAGATTTTAATGAAAAGTCAAAGGAAAAGGTTATAATTCAAAAAGGAAATAAGAAAGGAAAATATGTTTGCAATGAAAACACTCATCATTGGAAGGAAAGCTTAATATGGAAGGTTGCAGACTATAAAAATATTATCATTGATTATTGTAAAAAAAATAATTACGATTATCTATTTTTAATAGATTCGGATATAGTTTTGCATCCAAAGACCCTTGAACATTTAATTTCTACCAAAAAGGATATTATCTCTGAAATTTTCTGGACAAAATGGCATCCAGAGTCCCAGCCACTTCCACAGATATGGTTGTATGACCAATATTCACTAATAAAGAAGGGTAGAGAAGAAAAATTGACGGAGGAAGAAGCAGCTAAGAGATTCAATAGCTTTATACAGCAATTAAAGGAGCCAGGGATATATGAAGTTGGAGGACTTGGAGCTTGTACATTAATAAGTAAAAATGCTCTAGACAATGGAGTTAATTATAGTGAAATCTATAATGTGTCTTTTTGGGGAGAAGATAGACATTTTTCCATAAGGGCTGCTTCTTTAGGTTTCAAGCTGTTTGTTGATACAACCTATCCAGCCTATCATATATATAGACAAAGTGATATTGAAGGTGTGGAAAAATATAAAAAAGAAATCCGTAAAGATAATAGTTTAGATATAAGTAGCTTTGAGAACTCTTCTGTAGAATCAAATATTATCAATACAGTAAAGGAATTTATAGAAAAATTTTATTCATGCGATTATAGAGTTGTTACTGGATTTGAAGCATTAAAATATTTATCTTCGTACTATACAGGAAAAATGACAAAAACAAATAATGAAATAATAAAATATCTGATAGATAATAAAGTAAAAGTTACAGCTAGTCTTTTAAATTTAAATATTGTAGAGTTTGATGAAAAAAAAGCACAGGTCAAAGCTAGATTTGTTATATCTGATAGGGAAAGACAGAGAATCTTTTCATGCAGCTTAAATTTAATGAAGAATAGAGAATCAAAGTGGTTGATAAACTTTATTTCATTAAAAAATGATAAAGATATAAATATACTTGGTTATTCCTTGGATAGTCTTTTAAAAGAAAAGGAAAGGATAGCTAAAAGTAAAGATAACAAATTGACTCTTATGATGCTGGTAAGGAATGAAGAAAATAAATTTTTAAATAAAGTTTTATCCCATGCAGCTCAGTATATAGATAATGCAGTAATTTTAGATGATGCAAGTGAAGACAATACTGTAAGGGTTTGTAAAAATATATTAAAGAATAAGCTTGTAAATATTGTTTCAAATAAAGTTTCCAGCTTTGAAAATGAAGTTTCTTTACGAAAACAATTATGGAAGATAACAGAAATGACGAATCCCGATTGGATTTTATGTTTAGATGCTGATGAAATTTTTGAAGATAAAATTATTGATTATATACATCCTTTGATAAATCAATCTGAATTTGACTATTATGGCTTTAGGCTATACGATATGTGGAATGAATCCCATTACAGAGAAGATACTTATTGGACAGCACATAAATACTATAGAATGTTCTTGATAAGATATCAGCCCAATTTTGATTATATATGGAATGAAACACCACAACACTGCGGAAGATTTCCGAAAAATATAAACAAACTTAATGGATGTCAGTGTAATTTAAGGTTAAAGCATTATGGATGGTCTAATGAAGCATTAAGAATAGAAAAATATAATAGGTATATGAAATTAGATCCTAAAGGAAAATACGGAAGTATGAATCAGTACAGAACAATATTAGATAAAAATCCAAGGCTTATAAAATGGGATATGAGATAAATAAGCCATGGGGATATTTGTCATATTAAAAAAATAGAAAAGTAAGTATGAGAGTTAGTTTTAGTATGATTTAATTATTAATATTGAAATACTTTAAGAGGATTCTTTTGCAAAAAAGAATTTTCTTTTTGAGCTTTATTATATGTATTCTGTATTCTTGATTGATATTTAAAATCATATGTATTATACTGGTATACATTTTTGAAGGACCTTAGTACTTCCAAATTTCTTTATTGAAAAATCAAATCTTGCAAAGACTATAGGAATTTAAGTAAAGACTTCAATTTATGGTAAAGGGTTAATTTTTGAAGAAAACATACTTATTATAAAAGGTAAACTTGACTATATTACTCCCATTTATATAAAATGTATCTTAGATAGTATTTTGTGAGGAGGATAAGTTATGGAATATAGAAAATTTGGCAAAGAAGATTTTAATACTTCCCTTTTAGGCTTTGGAACCATGAGATTGCCTGTTGTAAATGGTAAAAACTCCCAAATCGATGAAGAAAAAGCTATCAATCTTTTAAGATATGCAATAGATAATGGCGTAAATTATATTGATAGTGCATATATTTATCATGATGGCAATAGTGAAGTTGTTGTTGGTAAAGCTCTTAAGGGTGGTTATAGGGATAAAGTAAAGGTGGCTACTAAACTACCTGTATGGTTAGCAAAAACATATGATGATTTTGAAAAGCTACTAGATGAGCAGATGAGCAGACTTGATGTTGATTGCATAGATGTTTTTCTTTTACATTCTTTAAACAAGAAAACCTGGGATAAAATAAAGAAAATGGATGTACTAAAATTCTTAGATAAAGCAAAGGAATCAGGAAAAATAAAGTATGCAGGCTTTTCCATACATGATGAATTTGAAACCTTTAAAGAAATTATCGATTCCTATGATTGGAGTATGTGTTTAATACAATTGAATTATTTAGATACAGATATACAAGCTGGATTAAAGGGATTAAAGTATGCTGGAGAAAAGGGTGTAGCTGTAGCAATAATGGAACCATTAAAGGGTGGGTTACTTGCTAATCCTTCAGAGGATATTAAGGAATTGTGGAATACGGCTGAAAACAAAAGAAAACCTGTAGAATGGTCCTTTAAATGGCTTGCTAACTTTCCAGAGGTTAAGGTTATATTAAGTGGAATGAATGATATAAGCCACATTAAAGAGAATATTGAAATAGTTAGCAATTGCCAGCCTGATTCATTAACAGAAGATGAGCTTAAGCTTATTGAAAAGGTAAAAAATAAATATTATGAGAAAATAAAGGTCAATTGTACAAAATGCCAATATTGCATGCCATGTCCTGTTGGTGTTGATATACCTCAAAATTTCACCTATTATAACAATGCATCTATTTATGGTGATTTAAAAAATGTAGCTTATAATTATCAAAATACATTCAACAAAAAGTTAAGAGCTTCTAATTGTATAGGCTGTAGAAAATGTGAAGAAAAATGTCCACAGGGCATTAAAATTAGTGAAGCACTGAAAGAAGTTGACCAAGTCTTAAGTTCAGTAAAGGATTTTTCAGGAATGCAGTGGAGAGTTATTGATTAATTGTATTAAAATGGTGCAAGGAAATATCCTTGTACCTTTTTTTCTTACATGATATAATTTACAAAAAAGTTTTGTTTAATTTGCAAGGAGAGATAAATAATGAAAATATTGTATTACGACTGCTTTGCTGGTATAAGTGGAGATATGAATTTAGGAGCTATGATAGATTTAGGAATTGAGAAAGAATATCTTATAAATGAATTATTAAAGTTAAAAATAGAAGCAGAATATGATATCAAAATAGAAAAAAGAAGCAAGAATGGAATACATGGAACAAAGGTGGATGTAATATTAAATAATTCTTTTATGGATAACCATGGAAATGAGCATCAGCATGAAGCACATCATCACAGCCATGTTCACAGTCATCAAAACACGCATAACCATGCACATAGAAATCTAAAGGACATAGAAGAAATAATCAAAACAAGCGATTTAAGTGAAGCAGTTAAAGAGCTGAGTCTGGATATGTTTATGAAGGTTGCAAGGGCTGAAGCTAAAGTTCATGGTAAAGACTTATATGATGTTCATTTTCATGAGGTAGGTGCTGTTGACTCTATAATAGATATTGTTGGTGCTGCTATCTGCATAGATTATTTAAAACCAGATAAGATTATGGCATCTCCTATTGAGGTTGGTGGAGGGTTTGTCAGATGCGCCCATGGCTTTATGCCTGTTCCAGCACCAGCTACTACGGAGATTTTGAGAAATATACCAATTAGATCAGATATAGCCCCATATGAAATGACTACACCAACTGGTGCAGCAATAATAGCTTCAAATGTAGATGAATTCAAAGATAAATTGGATTTTACTATAGAGAAGATTGGATATGGACTAGGATCAAGGGATTTGGATATACCAAATGTTCTTAGAGTATATATAGCTAAAGAAAAAACCAATGAAGGATTTAAGTAAGAGCAATATATAGTGGAGACAAACATAGATGATATGAATTCAAAACTTATAAAATATATTAAGGACTTAAAAAAGGTCTTGATTGCCTTTTCTGGTGGTGTTGATAGCACATTTTTACTTATGGCTGCTAAGGAAGCATTAGGTAAAAATATGAAAGCTATTACTATAGCAGCTCCATAAATACCATATGGAAGGCTATAGAACAAGAAGATTTAATGGAACTATCGAATTAATTATAATGGAGGTAGGAGGAATTCATATGAATTCTGAGGATTTAAAAAGACTATTAGAGGAAGTTAAGTCAGGAAAGATAGAAATAGATAATGCCCTTAATAAGATTAAGGACCTTCCCTTTAGGGAGTTGGGATTTGCCACTATTGATAATCATAGGCAGTTAAGGGTTGGTTACCCTGAGGTCATATATTGTGAAGGCAAAACCACTGAACAGGTAAAAAGAATAATTGAATTTATGCTTACTAAGGAAAAAAACATAATCGCAACCCGTGCTAATGAAGAGATGTATAAAGCAGTAAAAGAAATATGCGAAATAGCCCATTATAATAAACTTGGAAGAATTATTACCATTAGAAAAGAAGAAGAAAAGTACACCAAGGGCTATATTGCCATAGTCTCTGCTGGCACATCGGATTTACCTGTTGTTGAAGAAGCCTATGAAACTGCTAAAATTTTAGGTAATAGAGTAGAAAAGATTATAGATGTGGGTGTGGCTGGAATACACAGGTTATTAGCAAAGCTTGATATAATAAGGCAAGCTAAAGTTATAATAGTTGTGGCTGGAATGGAGGGAGCCCTTGCTAGTGTTGTTGGCGGCTTAGTTGATAAGCCTGTAATAGCAGTACCAACAAGCGTTGGATATGGTGCTAATTTTGGAGGCTTATCCTCCCTGTTATCTATGCTCAATAGCTGTGCAAGTGGTGTAAGTGTAGTAAATATAGATAATGGATTTGGAGCAGCTTATAATGCAAGTATTATTAATAAATTATAAATAATGATATAGGGTAATTATTTGGATAAAGATAGTGTATATAAAATTATTATGTATGCTATTTTTTTTTCTAGAACTTAAGCTGTTTTCCAAGAAGAATTTTATTCACATATCATTTTATCCAGCATATTATGTAATACAGCTTTTAAAAACAATTTTAGCAAATGAGGTGATGATAGAATTATGTATAGATTTCCAAGACCACCCTTTGGAGGGCTACCATTCCTATTTCAACATGGATCATCCTTTAGGCCACCTTTAGGACCAGATTCAGATAGGCCATCTAGTCCTCCTGGTAGACCGCCTTCATTTACTCCACAGCAATCTCCAACGGTCATGGCTGTAGATCCAGGTTCTATAAGAAGATGTAGATTTAGATTTACTTACTTATGGTTAAAAAATCGTCGAGAGTTTTGGGCTTATTTAACATTTGTAGGACGGAGGTCAGTTGCAGGTTATAGATGGATAGGATTTAGATGGGTTTATTTTGGAACAGACTTGAAAAACATAGAATCTTTTATTTGTTATTAAAAGAGAAGTGCCCATGCACTTCTTTATTTGCTTGTTGCTAATAAACTCAAACTTTTTTGCAAAAAAATTGTATAGCTAAAAAAGAATAAAATAGAATACTAGAAGAAAAATCAAAACTATTACCAGTAAAATATTGGTGAAAATTATTTTCTTTTAAAACTTAATAGAAAGGTCTAGTACTTGAAACATGGAGCTTGCAACTTAAAACGCATCGAAGGCGCCTTTGTTTATATACTAATGGTAAAGGAAGGTATTAATAGGATTAGAACCTATCAAATTCGAATTTAAAATCGATATTAGTATTTGGATTTATGTACACAGTAAGTATGGCTTCAGGGTCCTTTCGATTAGTTCCAGCAGTAAAAAACACATCAAAGTCAATATTGCATTTAATCAGTAAAGCAATAGCTGCATTAAGCTCTGCAATTTTAATTTTATCTGCTTTTATTAAACAAAGAAAGGTTTGAGATTTTAAAATAGTAAAAAAATCCTTTGATTTATCTGACATTATAATACCCCGCTTTTATTTTATGAGATATGGATTAAATATGATAATAAGAAATATATAATATGTAAAGTTATCGCAGAGTTGATACTTATATTATAGTTTATGATACAATGTATTTTAATGATATGGATTTGGAAAATATTTGATTATAGATATTCCAGTAAAACAGTTAATTTATACATATCCAAAACGCCCAGAAACGTTGCGTATTTGTACATGTATAAATTAAGTTTTACTATGTAAATCCCTATATAAATTTCCTATAATAAAATTTAAATTATATATATTAAAATATCCAGAATTTTTTAGGAGTTTGATGTATATAGATTAAATGTTTTACTGGAATGTTTACATATGTTTATACCTGTCATTAAATTAATTTATTTTACTATTACCTATAACTTGGGTCATAATTGAACTTATAGTGGATATGATATAATAGAATTAATATTGTAAATAAGGAGGCTTTTATATGGAGGATAGAAGAAAGTATAAGAGATTACCTGTAAACATAAAATTAAAAATAGATTCTTTGTATAAAACAGGAGATGAAGCTATAAGAAATATTGATGATGAAGTTATCGTAATAAATCTTTCTAAAACAGGTATAGGATTTATTAGTAAAGTACAGCTGCCTATTGATTATTATTTTAATGCAAAAATAACTATTGATGAAGCAAAAACCTTTTATAGCGTACTTAGGATAGTAAGAAATCAGAAAATAAATGAAGGATTTATTGTAGGTTGTGAATTTGTTGGGCTGGCAGATGTCCTTAGTGAAAGTATTGATGAATATGAGCATGAAATATTTGATTAAAAGTTACTGCCTAGCAGTAGCTTTATATATTTATAGCTAAGAGATTAATTGTTTTTTGTACTATTTATGAAAGTTTGATTTTGTATTGAGGCTGAAATCAAACATTAACTTTAAAATTCTACATATACATTCAATAATTGATAATACTAAAAATATTATATATAAGATTATGGCTTCATTAATGCTGGTGATACAAATTAAATATATTATAATAATTATATGTTTCAGCTATAGATATTTTAGGAGGTGGAACAATGAAGTTTGTGTTAGACACACATACACATACTATAGCAAGTGGACATGCGTATAGTACCATACATGACTATATAGAAGTTGCAAAGAAAAAAAAGCTAGAGCTGGTTGCCTTTACAGATCATGGACCTGCTATGCCTGGAGGACCTAATATTTTTTATATAGGAAATCAAAGAGTAATACCTAGGGAGATAGACGGTATTGAAATCTTAAGAGGTGTTGAGGCAAATATTATGGATTTTGAAGGTAACATAGATATACCTGATTTTTATTTAGAAAGATTAGATCTAGTCCTTGCAAGTCTACATGATGTATGTATTCAGCCAGGAACAAGGGAAGAAAATACTAGGGCATTTATAAAAGTGATGAATAATAGATATGTTGATATAGTTGCCCATCCTGGAAATCCAAGATTTCCAATAGATATTAATGAGTTTGTTTTGGCAGCTAAAAAAAATAATAAAATAATAGAAATAAATAATAGCACCTTCACAAATCCTGGCAGAAGTGGAAGTAGAGATAATTGTATTATGATTGCTAGAAAGGCAAAGGAGCATGGAGTTTTTGTTGTGGCAGGTAGTGATGCCCATATTTCCTTTGATGTTGGTAGCTTTCAGAAATCAATTGAGGTTTTTAAACTAGTCGAAATGCCTGAAGAATTGATAATGAATACATCTAAAGAAAAACTAAAAAAATATTTAAAGGAAAAAGGTAAAAAATTAGAAGAAAAAGCTGTAGGTCCGATAAAATGATTATTAACATAGGAGCTATTGTTTTAAAAGAGAAGGTTACACTAATAAAATTGATTAGTGAGATAATAATAATTACAGGTGTATATTTAAACTCAAAAATAAAGATTAGAAACACAAAAATAGGGTAATAAATGATTAAGGACAGGTGGAATATTTTATGAAGAAAATGATCGATCTTAGAAGCTGTAGCATTGAAGAATTAGAAGACTTGTCTGTTCAGATGGGAGAAAAGAAATTTAGAGGTAGACAAATATTTAATTGGATAAACAAGGGTATTGATAATATTGACGAAATGGCTAATTTACCTAAAACATTCAAAAACAAACTAAAAATGGTATCATATGTTAATAATATGGATATATTAAAGGTATTAGAATCTAAAGTAGACGGAACAAGAAAATATTTATTACTTCTTAAGGATGGAAATATTATTGAAAGTGTATTAATGAGGTATAAGCATGGAAATACCATTTGCGTATCTACACAAGTAGGTTGTAAAATGGGCTGTGGCTTTTGTGCATCAACCATTGATGGAATTATTCGAAATTTAAATTCAGGGGAAATAACAGGACAAGTATTATCCATTCAAAAGGATATTGGACAGAGGATTTCAAATGTTGTTCTAATGGGTAGTGGAGAACCACTCGATAATTATGAAGAGGTTTTAAAATTTATGAAATTGATTAACGATCCGTTAGGTTTAAATGTAAGTATGCGAAATATAACATTATCTACATGTGGTATCGTTCCAAAGTTACTTGAATTGGCAGAGGAGAAGCTGCAAATAACCCTAGCGATTTCCCTTCATGCTCCTAACGATGAGCTTAGAAATAAGATTATGCCAATAAATAAAAAATACAATATTGAAGAACTTTTAAATTCTTGCAAAAAATATTCAAAAAAGACTAATCGTAGAATAACTTTTGAATATTCTTTAATAAAGGGGTTTAATGACAAAGAGGATTGTGCAATTGAACTTGCAAGAAGACTAAAGGATATATTGTGCCATGTAAATCTTATTCCTTTAAATGAAGTAAAAGAAAAACAATTCAAAGGTTCTACTAGGGAGAGAGCATATGAATTTCAAAAGATATTAAGGAAAAATGGCATTGAAGCAACAATAAGAAGGGAATTAGGCAGTGATATAGATGCAGCCTGTGGACAGCTAAGGAAAAGATATATGGAAAATGAAAATAAATGACGAATGTTAAAGGTAAAAATAAAATAAATGTTTTTGGAGGAATTTATCGAAAATCGTAGAATTAGTTACTAAAGAATATTTAGAATATTCTTTAAGGTTATAGTGTTCTTTCTCTAACAAATTTAAGGGAGGAGATTAAAATGATAAGTATATTGGCAAGCTCAAAGGGTACTGGGAAAACAAAAAAGATAATTAGCCTAGCAAATGAAGAGGTTAAAAAAGCAAAGGGGAATGTTATATTTGTAGATGATGACAAAAGGCATATGTATGATTTGAAGCATGACTTAAGATTTATAAGTATGGATGAATATCCTACAAGTAATGTTGATGAATTTTTTGGATTCCTTTGTGGAATAATTTCAAATGACTATGACATTGACAAGATTTATATTGATGGGTTATTGAAAGTAATGGATTCAAATTGTAATGAAATACCAAAATTAGTTAGTAAGTTAGAAAAGTTGTCTGATAAATATGAAATCGATTTCTTCATGACGATCAGCTGTAGAAAGGATCAATTAAGTGAAGATTTACATAAATATTTAGTATAGGAGAAAAGAGTAAAGGGATTGAAGTGTCCTTTTACTCTTTCTTGTTTTTAAATCTTCACGATTAATTAAAAATTAACAAAGGGGACCCTTAATATTTCTATAATATAGGAATTTAAATAAAGACTTTAATTTGTACATCTCCAAAACACCCAGAAATATTTGATATTTGTATATGTATAAATTAAGTTTTACTATGTAAATTCTATATAAAAGTTATTTAAGATGAATATTAAAGGTCCTTTTTAAAGTTTTGTTATGGCAGGAAGGATCTGCCTAAATATTTTTCTATATCTTCAGTATTACTATCTATATTTAATAATAATTCTTTTTGACTTTCTTCAATTATGATCATTACTTCAGCTTTACCTTGAAGAAAGAATTTTCTTACGGTATCCTCCTTGACCTCTCTAATTTTATTCTTGTGATTTTTCTTTTTTTTATATTCCTTTGTAAAATATGATCCCATAAGGTCTATAACCTTAGTATATCTCTCCATATAATTACCTCCTAAAAAACTTATTAGGGCATATAAATTAGTATACCATATAACCTTTATAAAAAGTCTTAAAGGCCAATTATTTTTACATAATACTATTATAAATATGACACATAACTATTTTGAAGTGTATATCATAGTATAGAGAGATATTTTTAGGAGGTATTAAATTGAAAATTTTAAAATTAGGGTCCCAAGGAACAGATGTAATGGAAATACAATCATTACTAAAAAAGATTGGATATAATCCAGGTCCTATAGATGGGTCCTATGGTCCTAGGACCAAGGAAGCAGTAATAGCTTTTCAGAAAGATAATGATCTAGATGCAGATGGAATAATCGGTCCCCAGACCTACAAGATTTTAGATATCTTACTAAGGGGGTATGACACTTATTATATTCAACCAGGAGATACGTTATGGAAAATAGCTAAAAATTATTATACGACTGTCAATAAAATTGTTACAGCAAATCCAAGCATTAATCCATATCAGCTTCAGATAGGTCAAAGGATAATCGTACCATATGGGATTGATGTGGTGGATACAGATATAGATTACACCTATGAAATAATGGAAAGAGATATTGAAGGATTGAAAGCAAGATATCCCTTCATTGAAGTTGGATCGGCAGGAGAAAGCGTACTTGGAAGAAAATTATATTATATCAAACTTGGAAAAGGCTTAAATCAAGTTTTCTACAACGGAGTACACCATTCATTGGAATGGATAACAGCACCGTTACTCATGAAATTTATTGAGAACTTTTTAAAAAGTTATGCCAATGGAAAAAATATAAGGGGTTATGATTTAGAGAAAATCTGGAATCAAAGCAGTATATATATAATTCCCATGGTCAATCCTGATGGAGTAGATCTAGTGTTAAATGGACTTAGTAAGGATAATCCTTATTATGAAGAACTTATTACCTGGAATAATGGGAGCACAGATTTTTCTCAGGTATGGCAGGCAAATAATAGAGGTGTAGATTTAAATCATAACTATCCTGCTAAATGGCAAGAATCTAAAGACGCTGAAATAGCAATGGGGATTGTTGGTCCTAGTCCAACTAGGTATGGAGGGCCATTTCCTCTATCAGAGCCAGAAACAGAAGCAGTAACTCAGTTTGTTAGGGATCACGATTTCAGATTGGTTCTTGCATATCATACCCAAGGAGAAGTTATTTTTTGGAAGTTTGATAATTTACAACCTCCAGAAGCAAAAAAAATAGGAGAACTATTTTCTAAGGTTAGCGGATATAGATTAGGGGAAGTATATGGAATAGCTTCCTATGCAGGGATGAAGGATTGGTTTATTCAAGAATATAGAAGGCCTGGATATACAATAGAAGCTGGCAAAGGCAAAAATCCTTTACCTTTATCCCAATTTAGTAAAATTTACAATGATAATGAAGAATTGCTTTTAATAGCTTCAGTGGTCTGAAAATTAACAATTAATTAACAATTTTTATGAGGTGTTTAAACCATATAAAAATGTAGTATAATATATATAGAGATTAATATTAGGGATTATCTTAACCTAAATTTACAGTAATCTACTTCGAAAGGGGTATGATATGAAGAAAAGTAAAGATATAATGGTTTGTGTTACACAGCAAAAATCCTGTGAACGACTCATCAAGAGAGGAGCTGAAGTAAGTAATAATTTTGACGGAAAGCTTCATGTAATACATGTTGTAAAGGATGGATGGAAATATTTTAGTAAGCTCAAAGAATCTGATGCCTTAGAATATTTGTTTGATATCTCTAAATCACATGGTGCAGATTTAACAGTTATAAAGGCTCCAGACATTGAAGAAACACTAATGAATTTTGCTGAAAAAAATAATATACAAATAGTAGTAATGGGTGAATCCCTAGAAAAATCTTCACAACAAAACATGATAGAGAGGTTTAAGAAAAAATTAAATAGAAATATTATACTTGATATAGTACCTATTGAGGAGGTAAATGAAAGAGCTGTATAAAAATGCTGGCGTTACAAGCGCCTGCATTTTTATTCTTATATAATTATATAGACATCTTAGGTGTATTTTATGGTAAATATGCACATTGATAGTATATTAAAATAAAATAAATTGATATAGATATTCCAGAAAAACAGTTAATTTATATACATCAAAAATCCTTAAAAACTCTGGATATTTTGATATGTATAAATTAAGTTTTACTATTGGAAATCTATATATATTATGAAAGAAGGAAAGAAATATGGAGCAAAATAGACAGCGATATAGAAAATATTCAAGTTACCTTAAGGAAAAATATGGAGAAAAGGTATATAAGATTCCTATTAATCTTCCAGTAACTTGTCCTAATAGAGATGGAGAATTGGGAATGGGTGGATGTATTTTTTGTGGAGAAATAGGTACGGGCTTTGAAAGCTTAGAGAATAAATTATCAGTAAAGCAGCAGCTAGATAAAAATATTGAGTATATTAAAGGAAAATATAAGGCTAAAAAGTTTATTGCATATTTTCAGAACTTTACTAATACATATATGACTATTGATAGCTTTAAAGATTATATTGAAGAGGCGGCAAAGGTAGAAAGCATAGTAGAAATTTGTGTATCCACAAGACCAGATTGTATTCATATAAGATACTTAGAAGTTTTAGGTGACATAAGGCAAAAATATGGGGTAGAAATAACTATAGAATTAGGATTGCAAACTGTTAACTATAAGACACTTAAGAAAATTAAACGTGGGCATACATTAGCTGAGTTTATTAATGCAATAAATAATATAAATCACTTTGGATTTGAAAGCTGCTGTCACTTGATATTAAATCTTCCTTGGGATGATATGGATGATGTCATTGAAGCATCAAAGATAGTATCGGCTTTAGGAGTAAGTCAGATTAAGCTTCATTCCTTATATATATTAAAAAACACAGAACTTGGAGAAATGTTTAAAAATCAACAGATTAAATTAATTTCTGCTGAAGAATATATTATGAGGGTGGTAAATTTTATAAATTATTTAAGTCCTAATATAGCAATTCAAAGGCTAGCTGGAAGAGCACCGAAGGAAGACACATTGTTTTGTAATTGGGGTATGAGTTGGTGGAGAATAAGAGATATGATAGAAGCAAGATTAGAAGAGCTAAATGTATATCAAGGTAAAAAGTGTGATTATCTAAATGGTAAAGCAGTAAAAAAATTTATAATAGAGTAAATTCTAAGGGCGAAAGCCTTTTTTTATTTTATCCCTAAGGAGTTCAAAGATTTTTTACAATAAATTGTATGTTTTAATTTAAGCAAATCCAAATAATAGAAATCAAATGAAAACTATTATCATTAAAATGTTGATACAAATTGTTTTCTTCTAAAACTTAATATAAAGACTCTAGTACTTGCAACTAAAATGCGTTATCATACACCTTTGTTCTTGCAAAAGAACTAAAAATTTTTTTATATAGGATTTACATAGTAAAACTTAATTTATACATGTGCAAATATGCAATGCTTCTGGGCATTTTGGACATGTATAAATTAAAGTCTTTACTTAAATTCCTATAGTAATTATTATTATAAAAAATTCAATTTATTAATATAGCACATATAAAAAAAACGTTGAATAATATGTAACATATATGATAATATAATAAACAGAATAACATATACATATAAATAAAATATACTATATAAATTATGGAGGGTCAATATGACTATAAAAGTAGGTATTAATGGATTTGGAAGAATTGGTAAAAATGTGGTAAAGGCATGGCTAGAAAGTAATAAAGAAATAGAAATAGTAGGGATTAATAGTGGTAGTGGACCAGAAAAGCATGCCCATATTTTTAAATACGATTCTTTATATGGAATTTTTAAGGAGAAGGTAGAAACAAAGGAAAACGCAATTATTATTGGAGATAAAGAGATTAGATTTACTTCCTTTAGAGATCCTGTTCAAATACCGTGGAAGGAAATGGGTGTTGATATAGTTATCGAGTCAACAGGAGTTTTTAGAGATAGAGAAAAAGCATCGAAGCATATTGAAGCAGGAGCTAAAAAAGTAATTATATCTGCACCTGGAGTAAATGAAGATAAAACTATAGTTATGGGAGTGAATGAAAAAGAATATGATAATGAAAATCATCATATTATATCCAATGCTTCATGTACAACAAATTGTTTAGCACCTGTTATTAAGGTTTTAAATGATGAATTTGGAATAGATAATGGATTAATAACTACTGTTCATGCATATACTGCAGATCAAAGAATCCTTGATTTGCCCCATAAAGACCCAAGAAGAGCAAGGGCGGCGGCTCAATCTATCATTCCAACTACAACTGGAGCAGCAAAGGCTATAGCAAAGGTTATACCAGATATGGGAGGAAAATTAAACGGAATGGCTATGAGAGTACCTACTCCAGTGGTATCTGTAGTAGATTTAGTAGCAAACTTGAATATGACAGCTACTGTTGAGGAAGTGAATTTAAAGTTAAAAGAAGCATCTAAAGCCCATTTAAAGGGAATACTAGAATATTGTGAAGAACCATTAGTATCAGTTGATTTCAAAAAAAATCCAAGCTCATCAATAATAGATGCCTTATCCACAATGAATGTTGGAGAAAAAACCATTAAGGTTATTTCATGGTATGATAATGAATGGGGTTATTCAAATAGAATAATAGATTTAGCGGATTATATTGCCAAATTCATGTAACCTAAAACTTCCTGTAAAATTACAGGAAGTTTTATTCTTAACTAAAGAAATTCTATTATTTTACTTGATAACAATTATTCGATTTTCTTAATAGAATAAAAGATACTATATTTATATATGTATATGGAATTAATAAAATATGATATAGTATAAGTAGCTGCCTTTCAAGTAGGAACTTTTTAGATGGTAACATATAGATATTTATAGTATTTCTTATTTTACTTAGTTAAAACACTTTATTTTTAATATAAAAAAAGTTTATAATATAAATGAAAAATGAGGAATATAGGAGGGCAGTATGGAAAATATACTTTTAATCTGGGATATAGATGGAACCTTGATAGATAGTAAAGGCATAGGAAGAAAAGCCATGGATAAAACCTTGTTCAACCTTTATAATATAAAGGAAGGATTTAAAAATGTTAGTATGGCTGGTAGATTGGATTATCAAATAGTGAAGAAAGCCTTTGAGATAAATGAAATAACAGAAGATAATATTAATATATTTTTTGATAAATACGAAGAGATGTTAAAGGAAGAATTGAAATGTAGTGAAACTTCTGAAATCTTGCCTGGTATTAATGAGATTTTAGAAGGTACATTAAAACAAAAGAACTTGTTTCATATTTTAGGCACAGGTAATTGTGAAAAGGGAGCAAGACTAAAGTTATCACATTTAGGATTAAATAAGTATTTTAAAATTGGTGGGTTCGGAGATGAGGATTGCGAAAGGTGGGAGATTATAAAAAAAGCTATAGAAAAGGCTAAAAGCTTTTACAATATTGATTTTAAAAAGAGAAATACTTATGTTATAGGGGATACACCATTAGATATTGAGTGTGGAAAGATTTTAGAATTAAAATCTGTAGCTGTTGCAACTGGTGGATATAGTTATGAAGAACTTAATAAGTATAAACCTGATCATTTATTCCAAAGCTTTGAAGCCTTTGAGGAATTTCTATCCATACTAACTATAGATGAACAACTCTAAAGTAATATAATTCATAGAAAAAATGTAGAAGAATTCATTATCTTCTATGAAATTCATACTAGGTTTTATGTTGGTTATCTATATATAAAAAATATATAGGGTTTTGAATTTGGGGTGGTATAATTGCAAAGAATAAAACAGTGGAAAAGAATATTATTACCTTATGAGCAGGCTGTTGAGGAGCTTAAGGTAAAATTTAAATCTATTAGATATGAATTTAGAGATATGAATGAATATTCTCCTATAGAGTTTGTAACGGGTAGAGTTAAAAAAATATCTAGCATATTAGAGAAAGCCAGTAGAAGAAATATTCCTGAAGACAGAATAGAGGAAGAAATTGAGGATATAGCAGGAATAAGAATAATGTGTCAATTTGTTGATGATATTTATGAGGTTGTAGAGCTTATTAGGAGAAGGAATGGTAAGGATTTAGATATTGTTTATGAAAAGGATTACATAAAAAATAATAAGGAAAGTGGATATAGGAGTTATCATGTGATTATTAGATATCCTGTACAAACAGCTCTAGGTGAAAAGAAAATATTGGCAGAGATACAAATACGCACTTTAGCTATGAATTTCTGGGCAACTGTCGAACATTCTTTAAATTACAAATATAAAAAGAATATCCCAGAAAATGTTAGAATAAGATTAAGGAAAGCAGCAGAAGCAGCATACAAATTAGATAAAGAAATGTATAAAATTAGAAATGAAATAATTAATGCTCAAAAACTATTTGAAGAAAAATCAAATAGCGTATATGAGATTTCAAATAATATACACCTATTAAATCTATTTGGCTATAAGGACGAAGCTAGGGAATTTCAGAGGCAATTCGATATAATATGGAAAAATGGGAGTTTAGAGGAACTTCAGGAGCTTTCCAAGGTCATAAAATATGCAATTCAAAAATATCAAGCATTTGACTAGTATATTAACTACAGGGATAATTTTTGCTTCAATCTTTAAATGCAATAATGAAAATACTTATCTAATCAGGGAGATTTCCATATGAAGAAATGGTATAATAAATTATTTTTAAATGATATAAGAAGGGCAATAGATGATTATAATATGATTAAAAAAGATGAAAAGATTATAGTAGGATTATCTGGAGGAAAGGATAGTATATTATTGATATTTGCCCTTAACCTACTAAGTAAATATTCCCATAAAAGCTTTGAGGTAATAGGAGTACACCTAGATTGTGGCTTTGATATGAATATAGAGCCCTTAAAAAGATTCTGCCAAGAAAAGGATATACGACTTTATATTGAAGAAACGAATATTATAGATTACTTGAACTTTGAAGGAGATAAGAATCCTTGCTATCTTTGTGGTAGATTAAGGAGAGGAGCCCTTGGAAGAATAGCAAAAAAGCTTGGGGTACAAAAGATTGCTTTAGGGCATCATATGGATGATGTAGTTGAAACATTTTTTATGAATATGATTTACACTGGAAAGCTAGGGACATTTCATCCCAAAATTTATGAGCCTAAAAAAGATATATTTTCCATAAGACCCTTAGTTTATGTAAAAGAAGAAAATATTAAGAAGGTTGTTGAAATCCTAAAGCTTCCTGTGATTACCTCAAGATGTCCAAAGGATGGATGTACAAGCAGACAAGAAATGAAGCTTTTGATAAGTACCTTGGAAAAGAATTATCCAGATATAAAAGAGAAAATAATAACTTCCTTAAGTAATATTGATATGAAAAATATTTGGAGACAAAGAAGAGATTGTTGGTGATATAATGGCATTGTATGGAATTGCAGATTTACATTTGAGCTTTCAAAACCATAAGCCTATGGACATTTTTGGTGATATATGGATTAAACATGAAGACAAGATTAAAGAAAACTGGATAAATAAAGTCACGGATAAAGATACGGTTTTAATTCCAGGAGATATATCTTGGGCTATGAGATTAGATGAAGCCATGACTGATTTGGAATGGATTGATGGACTTCCTGGTAGGAAAATATTACTTAAGGGAAATCATGACTATTGGTGGTCTTCTCCATCAAAAATGAGTAATTTATTTGACAATTTATTTTTTTTGCAGAATAATTATTATATATATAACGATTATGCTTTATGTGGTACACGAGGCTGGACTTGTCCTAATGAAATAAAGTTTAGTGAACATGATAAAAAAGTTTATAATAGGGAGATTCATAGGCTAAGGCTTTCCTTGGAAGCTGCAAGGAAGGATGGATTTAAGAAGTATATTGTTATGACTCATTACCCTCCAACAAATGAAAAATTTGAAAGGTCAGGTTTTATGGAGATTTATGAAGAGTACAATGTATCAAAGGTAATTTATGGACATTTACACAATAAAGATTCTTTTGAAATGGGATTAAAGGGAATTCATAATGGTATAGAATACATACTGACATCGAGTGATTATATTGATTTTAATCCGATTAAAATAATGTAAAGGAGTGAAAAAATGCCCCAGATTAAAATAAGAGGTATAGGAGCCGAAAAAATACGCAGTATAAGTAAAGAATTAGTTGATGAATTAACACAAATTGTAGGTTGCCCTAGAGACTATTTTACTATAGAATGTATAGAAACTACTTCTATTTTTGATGGAGAAGTAGTTGAGACATATCCTTTTATTGAGGTAGTTTGGTTTGATAGAGAACAAGATATACAAGATAAGGTAGCTAAAACATTAACTAAATATGTTAATCAATTAGGAGTAAAGGATTTAGATATAGCATTTACTTTATTCCAAAAAAATAGATACTATGAAAATGGAGAACATTTTTAAAATAATTGAAAGATGAATGAATTATATTTTAAATTTTTGAATATTATTATGTATTTTGAAGGTATTAAATTAGATTTAGATTGGGTGTAATAATGGTAGGACGTAAGATTCCTGAAAACGTATTTGATAAATTTTTTCAACATAGGGATTCATTGTTTATACAATTCAACAATGGAGATATTACTAAAAGGGAATTTATAGAGGAGCACTATTATTTTATACAAAGGATGAACCTAAAACCATTTAAACATAGAATAGATTCCTTTGAAAAAGGTATATATAATTACCAATACTATAATATGCTTGCAAAATATTGCTATATGAAAGCCAAGGATAGAAGGTTAATTGAAAAGCATCCTAATGTTGTTCGTAAATATAAGGAGAAGGGTGTATATTATTATAATCAAAAAGATTGGTCTACTTTAAAGCTTCTTGAACATATAGATTTTGAAAATGTAGAGGCATATTTTATAAAGGTTAAATCTAGAGTATTAAAGAATAAGCTTTATGAAATAGTATTGAAGGATTTTAAAGATGTTATATTACATTCAAAAAGTGAATATATGCTAGAACGATTAAGATATGAAGGAGTTTTTGAAGAAGAAGTAAGAAAATCCTTAATAGATGATTATATAAATCAAAGGTATTAATTAGTGGACCACATTAAAAGCTAGGGTCAAGCCTACTAGGGCTTGACCCTATAATAACTTTTAAGGACTTGAAGAAAAACCAAGCCTCATAATTTTTTATAAAAGACCTATTTAGTCTATCCAGCTTGATGGGTTAGAGTGATCTTTTTTGCTTTCAAATGTGTTCTCTTCTATAATGTTTTTATCATTTTTATTGTATTTTACTTTATTATTGAAGTTAATATTTGAATTTAATGTACCTGTATAATATTTATTATTAATAGATTTGTTTTCTTTTTTCATTTAAAACCCTCCTTCATCATTTAAGCTTTGCTTTAGCATATAATTATAAAAAAACTACTTATATTACATAAATTAATGTATATATTTAGTAATATATTTTTCCTTGCTTTATATTATTTTATGTAAAATCAAGTTTAAGATGATTGCTATATTATTCTTCAAGATATATTTCCCTGGAAAACTAGAAAGATTTAAAATATTATAGATATCCCAGTAAAACAGTTAATTTATACACATCAAAAATCCTTAAAAACTCTGGATATTTTGATATGTATAAATTAAGTTTTACTATGGGAAATCTATAGATATTCCAGTAAAACAGTTAATTTATACACATCAAAAATCCTTAAAAACTCTGGATATTTTGATATGTATAAATTAAGTTTTACTATGGGAAATCTATATATTGAAAAAATTAAAATAGATAAAGTTTAGCTTGTAGCTTAATGATGATAATAAATGGAAAAATAAAATATTTTTTTCTACAAATACTAATAGCATAAGACATTTGAAAGGATGCTTATGATGAATACAAGATTATTTATTATAGCAATAACACCAGGAATTGCTCTTGCATTGTCAGTTTATTTTACCGATAGATATGATAAAGAGCCTTTAACATTACTCATAAAGGTCTTTGTTTTAGGGGCACTATCAGTAATACCAACAGCATTTGTGGAGAGGCTTTTATTGAATTTTAATTTTTTTGGAGGATTATTGAGTGCAGCATTTACTGCTTTTATAGTAGCAGGATTAACAGAAGAATTCTTCAAAAGAGGGGTTGTATTAATTACAGCTTTTAAAAGCAGAGCATTTGATGAAAAACTTGATGGAATAGTTTATGCAGTTTTTTCAGCTTTAGGCTTTGCTACTGTAGAAAACATAATGTATGTAGTTTTTAGATTTACAGCCAATCCACATATAGGAATTTACAGAGGTATATTTTCAGTACCAGCCCATATGCTCTTTGCTGTAACAATGGGATACTATCTATCGTTGGCAAAATTTTCCCATGGTGAAGGAGAAAGAAGAAAATATTTAAGAAAATCTTGGTTTGTTCCAGCCGTTTTACATGGTATTTTTAATTTTATATTAATGACTCAGATTTCATTTGCTTTTGTGTTTTTTATACCTTATGTAATTTATCTATGGATAGTGAATTTAAGAAAATTAAACGAATATTATATTGAATCAAAGATAACATATAAAAAGGATATGAGATTGCAATAAGATGTTAAATAAGCTATGGTAAAAAAAAGACCATAGCTTTTGTTTTTGATATAAAAAATTAAAAATGCAAATCATCAAAAAAATCTGAATATACATATGGATTTTTGGTATACATGTAATATATACAACTTATTAATTAAAGGAGCTGAGGCTATGATAGATGTTCCTAAGGTTAAAGTGGGAAGTAGCATTACTATTCAAAGAGTTGTAAGACAGGAGGATACTGCTTTAAATTATGGTAGTGGGAAATTAGAAAAGCTTTTTGCTACTCCAAGTCTTGTAGCATTAATGATTGAAGCTTCAGTTAAGCTAATAGATGATAAGCTACCTGAAGGATTTATAACGGTTGGAAAAGTTGCAGAGGTAGTTCATGAAAAAGCAACGGTACTAGGTGAGACTGTTAGTGTAAATGTCAAAGTAAAAGAATTTGATGGCAATAATATTATACTGGAAATGATTGCTTACGATGAGATTGGAACTATTGGAAGGGGAAGCCATAAAAGGATCATAGTAAATAAAAAAGCACTATTAGAAAAAGCAAATACGCGTGCTGCTAAGCTTAAGAATATAGATTTTTAATTTGTAGTCATGATTTTATAGATATTCTAGTAAAACAGTTAACTTATACACATCAAAAATCCTTAAAAGCTCTAGATATTTTGATATGCATAAATTAAGTTTTACTATTGGAAATCTATAGATATTCCAGTAAAACAGTTAATTTATACACATCAAAAATCCTTAAAAGCTCTGGATATTTTGATATGCATAAATTAAGTTTTACTATTGGAAATCTATATATTTGACTAATATATGATCTAAGATTAAAATATAGTCGGAGGGAAATACCGACTTTTTTTCTTTGTAAAATATAAAAGCTTATGGAGGTTGAGATGTTAGAAGGTATTAAAGCAGTAATATTTGATTTGGATGGTACCATCGTTGATTCGATGTGGATATGGAAAGAAATTGATATTAAGTACCTTGCTAAGAGGGGGATTAAATTACCTGATGGTCTTCAAAAAGAAATAGAAGGAATGAGTTTTACAGAAACAGCCATATATTTTAAAAAAACCTTTAGCTTAAAGGAAACGATTGAAGAAATAAAAGAAGAGTGGAATTTAATGGCATATGATTTTTATAGAAATAAGATAAATTTAAAGTATGGAGTAAAAGAATTTATTGAGTTAATAAAATCTAAAGATATTAAATTAGGAATTGGTACAAGTAATTCAAGAGAGCTTGCTTTAGAAGTATTAAAAAAACATAATATATATGACTACTTTGACACTATAAGAACTTCCTGTGAAGTTGAAAAAGGAAAGCCTCATCCCCATATTTTTTTAAAGGTTGCAGAGGATTTGGGTGTTAAGCCTCAAGATTGCATAGTGTTTGAAGATACCTATGCAGGTGTTCTAGCAGCTAAACGTGCTGGAATGAGAGTTATAGCCATATCCGATGAACTATCTTTACCATATAAAAAGGAAATATGTGATTTAGCTGAAAATTATATTGAGGACTATATAGATATTGCTTAAGGTATAACTGGGATTTACCCAGTTTTTTGTTTTTGTAAAAATACCCTTTACTAAATTAAATTAAGCATATATTATATAGATATTCTAGTAAAAAAATTAACTTATGCATATCAAAAATCTCCAAAAGCTTTGGATATTTTGATATGTATATAAATTAAGTTTTAGGAAATCTATATCATAAGAAGAAAAATAAAGTTAAGATAAATGTATTCTATATTAGGGAGTGTATGATATTGAAAAGAGGACAGATAGTAGAAGTTGAAATAAAGGATATGAAATTCCCAGCCAAGGGTATAGGAGAAATTGAAGGAAAAAAAATATATATTAAAAATGCTTTGAAGGGACAGAAGGTAAAGGCTAAAATAAAGAAGAATCGCAAAGAATATGCACATGGGAAATTAATTGAAGTTGTTGAGAAGGCACCCTTTGAGTCAGAAGCCTTTTGTTCTCACTTTGGATTGTGTGGAGGCTGTGCTAGGCAGACAGTACCCTATGATAAGCAGCTTCAAATAAAGGCTGACTTAGTAAAAAAATTGATTGATGATGCAGGAATAGAGAATTACGAATTTTTAGGTATTGAAAAAAGTCCTGAAGTATATGGATATAGAAATAAAATGGAATATTCCTTTGGAGATGAAATGAAGGGTGGAGAAATGACCCTTGGAATGCATAAAAGAGGACAGTTTAACTCTGTTGTAACGGTAGATCAATGTAAATTGGTTGATGAGGATTTTAATAGTATCTTAAAGTCAAGCCTAGAATATTTTAGACAAAGAAAAATTCCTCATTATAATAATAAGTTACATAAAGGATATTTGAGACACCTTCTTGTTAGGAAAGGCTTAAATACAGGAGAAATATTAATAGCTTTAGTTACTTCAACGCAACTAGATATTGATCTTACCGATTATGTTAAAAGTATTATTGAGCTTAAGCTAGAAGGAGAAATAAAGGGAATAATTCATGTATATAATGATAATTTAGCTGATGCAATAAAATGTGAAAAGATGGAGACTTTATATGGACAGGATTATTTCCATGATAGACTTCTTGGACTAAAATTTAAAATATATCCATTTTCATTTTTTCAAACAAATACCTTAGGAGCAGAAGTATTATATAAAACCGCTTTAGATTTCATAGAATCTGCGGACAATAAAACAATATTTGATCTATATTGTGGTACAGGTACAATAGGACAGATAGCTGCTCAAAAAGCTAAGAAGGTAATAGGAATAGAGATAGTAGAAGAAGCGGTAAAAGCTGCCAATGAAAATGCTGCTATGAATGGCTTGGACAATTGCCATTTTATTGCAGGAGATGTACTAAAGAAGATTGAAGAACTAAATGAAAAGCCTGATATAATAATACTAGATCCACCAAGAACAGGAGTTAATCCAAAGGCATTAAATAAAATATTAAAATTCACACCAAAAGAAATCATATATGTATCTTGCAATCCTGAAACACTAGCAGAAAACCTTGAACAAATACAAGTAAAAGGGTATGTGGTAGAGAAAATAAAATGTGTAGATATGTTTCCACACACTACACATGTGGAGGCAGTAGTATTGATTAAAAGAAAACACAGCTAGGAAATGTTGAAATATCAATAAAAACATAGGTTTTATAAAAAATAAATATGTTTCCATGTACAAGAACTGAAAACAGTAAGCTTAAAACTAAAAGGAAAAAGCTTTAAATAGCCCTCATCTTTAATTCAAGGCGGGGGCTATTGCAGGTTTACGAAAGATTCGAGATAGATTTATTCTTTAGTATTACTGAAAAAATGACGGTGCTTGAAGGAGAGAAAATTATTGTAAGTCTGCTTGATAAAACAGAGGTTGAAGTTGTAATTGAATAAATTATGAATATGATAGTCTAGAGTCGATTTGGCTGTTTTTGTTTAAAACAATAATATTCTGTCGACTGATGGCGGAAAATATTAACAAGTAAATTATTGACAAATTTGGAATGGGTGGGTAAAATAATAACTGTAGACAAGCTTGTTTATGTAGTTGATAGAACTATCACAAAAAATATTTTTAAAAGAGGGCATTGCAAAGAGATAGATTGATTTTTTTAAAACACCCCTACTTTGAGGGGGTGGTGAAGTTTTGATATAAATTAAAAGTAAAATCAATGGTTTAAGTTGAAGATTATAATTAAATTCTTGACAATACCTATTAATTAAGAAGGATAATATAATGAAGAAAATTTTGTTTTTAGCATTAGTAGTGGTTATGACATTTTCCATGACAGTAACATCATATGCAAATGACATGAATACAGTAGTAACAAAAGGAGAATCAGGGAAGCCGTATTTTAGTGAACAAGAAGCAGCGGATATTGCTTTACTTTTTGTTTTAGAAAACATGTCAGAAGAGAATATCTGGAACATTAACACAATGATCAATAAGGTATATACTTTATACAACCTTGAAGGGGATATCACAGGATATACATTTAATTTAAGCACTGCTGGAGTTTATAGTGGGTATATTACAGTATCTTCTAATGAATATGAGATGCCTATACAAGAGTTCTCTTTTCATGATAAACCAATATTTGAAACTAATGTAGAAGCTAGGTTACTAAGAAATGTAAAAATTAATGATTTTTCTAAAAACACTAAGAATAAAGCTATCAAAGAAAACAAAATTATCCATAATGGTCCACTTGAGTATTACATAAATTCTGAAGGAAAATACTACGATATGGATAAAAAAGTGATAAAATCAGTTAGTAATATCAAAAAACAATCCAAATCGAAAAAGAACTTAACAGCAAGTAAGAAAAATAAAGAATTAAAGGAACTTATTAAAAACAGTCATAAATTGAAGGCAAACATGGGTGGAACTTATGATGGTCAAAAAAGTGGTTATGTGATTACTGATAGGTTTGCTTACATGAAAGATAGATATGGTAGTTATACATATCAAGGAGGTAAATCATTATCTGGATATGATGGATTGGACATGGATAATTATGGTGGTGATAATGATTGCTCTTTAGTATCAATTACAACTATGGCAAACTGGTATCAGAAGCAAGGGTTCACTAAAATACCTAGTTCTCCAAGTGATATTTATGATGATGTATTGGCTGAAGCACTTAATAATGGTTATACACCTTCAGGTGGAACAAATCCTACTAAAATTGATAATATCATAGAAGATACATTTAGTAGATGGGGATATAGTGTAAATGCAAGTAACATTTATGTTTGGTCATTTGGCACATTTACAAACGAGATTGATGCTAACAGACCTTTGATGTATAATTTAGCAACGGGCTACTATTCAAATCATTCAATTTCAGTATTTGGATATAAAAAGTATGATGTGGCAGATTTCTTAATGGTTAAAGATAATTGGACTACTTCTACAAGATACATCCACTGGCAACAAATGATCGATGAGATAGGTAGTGTTACTAAAATGAAAATGAATTAATTTCATTTTGAAATGGGTGAGTTAATAATGAAAAAAAAGATTAGCATTATAATTATAGTCCTATTTACATTATTTGTGGCAGTCTTTGTAGTCAGATTCATCAATCCTGTTTTTAGATACAATTTTGATGTTAATTTTAACACTGTTAAAGAACATAAATCATACCTTTCTGACTCAGGAGCAGAAACAAAAGTTTTTACTTTGCCGTTACCACCAGCAACAGCATTCGCTTTCAAGCATTCTGACAGTGCAGTTACTTATTATAGTAAATTGTCATATGATGAATTCTTAGACTATTATGAAAGCAATAAATATAGTATCAACGGAAATATAGTGACTTATAACGGCACTGATTTCATAATTTCAGAAGTGAAGTATGATGAAGATTATAAGTATTATTTTATAGATATTGATTTGTATATGAATGAATAATGTCTTAAAGACCAAGTTTGAAATTTCAACTTGGTCTTTTATGTTGTGCGAGGCATGTTACCGAGTCGATGGTTTGAAAGAATAGTTTAGTGGAGGATGAGAGTAGAGTTCTATTCTTTTTACATATCAAAGGGACGGTTCTGTTGATATACAAAATAGATATACCAATAGAACCGTCCCTTTGATATATGTCAATTCATGTCGGAAAATATTTACAAAGAAATTATTGACAAATTTGGAATGAGGGGTAGAATAATTACTATAAACAAGCTTGTTTATAGATTTGATAGAAATATCTAAGGAAAAGTTTAAGGGTTGATTAAAATATGAAAAAATTGACAAGAAAAATTATTAGTTTTATACTTATGATACTGATGATATCTAATATAAGTATTTCAGCATTTGCAAGTGAAACTGAATCAAGTTTTAAAAATTCAAATATTAATAAATGTAATATTGTTATTACTGATGATGGTGTATATATTAATGATATTTATTATACACAAGAACAGTTTGTCAAACTTCTTGACACTGCAGTTGTAATTGATAAAACTGAGTTTAAAAACGATTCTATTAAGAATAATAGTGTAATGAGAAGTGTAGGTGTGCAAAGTGCTACTGGAGCTCTTATTGCAGGTACATGGTGGATTCCAGGAGTTGGACAAGTAGTGATTACTGCTGCGGGAGTAGTAATTATAGGTGGTACAGTAATAGCAGCAGGTACTTGGTTATATAACAAAGTTGTTGATTGGTTTGAAGCTAGAGCGAAAGCAGAAAAATATGAGGAAGCTAAAGAAAAAGGAGAAAAAACAGATAATCATGAAAATGTAGAGGGAGAGAGTAGCCTACCAACAAAAGGAGACTCATATTCTTCCAAGGATTTATTAGATTCAGATGGTGAATTAAAACAAAGAAGATATTACGATAAAAATGGAGATGCTGATATGGATATCGACTATCAACACGGTGGAGTTGGACATGAATTTCCACATAGACATTACTGGAATAATGGCTCAAGAGGTAGTGCAGTACCGTTTTAATCCAATAAGTATGTATTAGACAGGAGGGAGTTATGTATAGTTTTAAAGACCTTAAAAAAGACTTACTAGTAGGTCGAGAAATTGAATTTAAATATAACGGAGAATTATATTCAATATCTAATTCATCTAAAGGATGGGCTTTGTGTCATAATAATGAGATAATAGGTAATTACTTTGAAGATATAAATTATTTAATTAATTATATTGAACAAGTTAAAATATGTAACAAGTACTTTAGAGAAATATTTGAACAAAATGAATATGAAAGTTTATATATTTTATAGTCTTTAAAAGTACAAGAGCACAGTCTCTCTGTATCAAATTATCTAAAGGATAACCAAAGGAGAACAAATAAAGGGACTGTCACTCTGGTTATTTAGGAAAATTTATTTTATAAAAGTACAGAAGTATATGATTATTTTATTAGAATGATAGAACTAATAGAGTCTGAGAATAAAAAATAGAATACTTCCAATAGTACTTCCAATAGAAATATATAAAATGTTTTCTGTTGGAGAAAAAGTCATAAGCATTCATTCTGAATTCATAGGGGGGTAAAATTAAAATACTCCCTTATTTTTCTGCGAAATATTATCATTATTCTATCAAAACACATGTTGAGTGCGTAGTATTGATTAAAAGAAAATACAGCTAAGAAATGTTGAAATTTCAATAATAATAGAGGTTTTATAAAAAATGAATATGTTTACTTGAACGAGGATAGAAAACAGTACCCTACATTTGATTGTAGGGTTTTTGTTTTATAGTTCTATAATAAATGTTGGTGTATTAAATCTTAGTTTTTTATTTTGCAAAAAAAATATTGCACCTGTTAAAGATGTCTGCTATGTTATTGTTTACGAAGACAAATACCGAAATGAGGCATATTAACATGTGCATAATAATTTTATCACTAAATTACTTAATCTAAAAATATTTTAGTTTTAGATTCATCTTTATTGAAGGAAAATGTAAATGAATGTTGAAATATGAATATATTATGAAATGTATTTTTTAGATTTAGCAGGGGGTGTAGTTTTATGGATATTATAAACAATTAGATAGTCTATAATAATTATACAGTAAAAACTCGGACACGATATAATTAATAAAATTAATCTGGAGATTAATCATGTCTAATATATATCAAAATATAAAATATATAATTAAGAATTAAAAAAACAGATAGTTGAATTTGTCAAGAGTAGAAAAAGTCCAAGCGAAATAGTTAAAGAATATAATGTACAAGATCTACCGTAAATAAGTAGGTTAAAGACTATACTACATTAGGCTCTTTTAAAGCTAAAGAGTAATGAGGAAAAGATTGAAAATATAGTTAATAGAGAGTTTGATAGGGAAGAAATTTTAGAGGTAGTGGTAAGCGACTTAACATATGTAAATGTTAATGGAAAATGGAATTATATATGCATATTATTAGACCTATATAATCGTGAAATCATTGGATATGCTACTGGTAAGAATAAGGATGCAAACCTTGTTTATAAAGCCTTTACAAAGATTAACAGACCTTTAGAAAACATTAAAATATTACATACTGATAGGGGTAATGAATTTAAAAATAATCTCATAGATGGTTTGGTAACTACATTTAATATAAAACGCTCCCTAAGTAAAAAAGGCTGCCCTTATGATAATGCAGTAGCAGAAGCTGCATTTAAGGTTGTTAAAACAGAGTTTGCTTTTAATAAAATATTTCAAAGCTTTGAGGAGCTTGAATATCAATTATTTGATTATGTAAACTGGTATAATAACCATAGAATTCATGGCTCCTTAGATTATCTTACCCCTGTAGAGTATAGAATGTTAATGTCCGACAAAAAAGTGTCTTAAAAAGTGTTGACAATCCATAGTTATAATAACCAGAACGAGATACATCTGATATCTTACATAAATAACTAATCATGTTTTTCAGTTTATATTTTTTAACTATAGAATTAATAAGCATGAATTTTTGATTAGTAGATAATTTTATTTCTTCTTTATCGCTCCCCTTTCTATCATATCTAACTTTTTTAGCAGTTCATTTTCTGCCTTAAGTAAGTTGTTTTGAGCTTTCAGCCGTTCATATTTTTCTTCTAGTGAAAGTTCTTTTTCTCTTGGTCTTCCAGAATTCTGTTTTCTTGTATCTTTAAGCCCTATAACACCATTATTTTTATATGCTTTGCGCCACCTTTTACTCGCAGATTTAACACGATTTATACCAAGAATATCTATATCAAAACCGTGGGTTTCAAAAATATCTCTAGCCAATTTTCCCTTCTCATTTTCACTAATAAAGATACGTTTAAATTCATCAGTATAAGTTATTGCTTTCATGCTTACTTTTTTAACGTATTTATTTTGAGATAATAATTTAACTTCCTTTTCTGTAAAAATTTTATTACTCATAAATTTTCAACCCCTCTAATGTCTTTTGTTTTATTATAAAAGAAAATACCCAATAGGGTAGACTTTTTTTCATTGTCTACTCTATTGGGTACATTTTACAGATTTGATGAATAGGTGCTTTTTGTTTCATTTAAAATAAATTAGCAGAATCTATACGACCAGCAACAATCCTAAACTCATCTATCTTATCAACACCTTCGAAAAACCCCTTCTCATAATAATAAGTAGGCTTACCATACATTTCACAGAATCGAGCATTACCAGGGTTAGAATATGTACAGTTTTCTAAATCGCTGCAGTAGTTAAAAATATATGTACCACTAAATTAATCGACAATTTTTGACTTAATTAACCGACAAATAATGTTATAATTTACCTAAAGACAAATAAAGAATATTTAAAAATTATTAAATATTTATACTTTCCTTTAGTTTTTTTTTGGTACGATTATAATTACTTTGTTCAAAGATTTATTTAAAAGAGGCAAATAAAATGTGATACTGTTATACTGCCTATTCGGAAGGGGGATGCTATATTGGCAGGTAATCGTTCATTTAAAGATTATGTGGCAAACAGATTTGAAAATGAATTATTTGATGCAGTAAAAAATTACATTGAAGAAAACTATGATAATTTGGATTTGAGGTTATATAAAGTTCGAAACATTGGTGACATAGAATTATCAGATATAGAGGTAAAGCTTGTATCTGTAAATGATTTGCCAGGTATGAAAATAGAATTTGATGTCGTTGTAGAAGCTGATCTTGTAGTTCGTGAGTCAGATTATCACTATGATGAATTGGAATATTGCAGTCAGTGGTTTATGTTGAAATGCTTAGGAGATTTGGATAGTAATTTGGATGATTTTACAATCTCTAGTGTAACTGAGTATATCGGTAAAAATAAGCAGCCAAAACCTATGTCAGATTCTCTTGCTCCAATTATTAGAAAGGAACATTTAGAATCTGTTGCTACAGATTTTCTGCGCAGATATTACCCAGAAGCATTAAAAAATCCAATGGCAGTTGAACCACAAGTATTGGCAGAAAAAATGGGTCTTAGAGTTGAAATGAGAGAAATTACAAAAGATTTCTCTGTTTTTGGACAGATATTCTTTCACGATTGCGAAGCAGAAGTTTATGATAAAGACAGCGATGAAATGGTACAGATCAATGTGGATGCCCGAACTATATTTGTGGATCCAAAGGCATATTTTCTTCGAAACTTAGGATCAGTTAACAACACCATTGTGCATGAGTGTGTTCATTGGGATTTACATAGAAAAGCATTTGAATTGGAAAGGTTATATAACAGCAGTGCCACACGAATTAAGTGCCAGGTAGTAGGTGGTATAAAAGATAGTAATAAAGATGCTACTGATTGGATGGAATGGCAGGCAAATGCTCTTGCTCCAAGGATTCAAATGCCAATTTCAACATTTAAGAAAAAAGCTTTTGAATTTATTAAGCAATATAAAAAAGAAAAGGGTACCGATGAACTTATAGATGTAATGGAGCCAGTTATTGATGCCCTTGCTACTTTCTTTGGTGTTTCTCGTTTAGCAGCTAAAATACGAATGATAGATGCTGGATATGAAGAAGCTATTGGGACTTTCACATACATTGATGGTCGCTATGTTAAGCCACATAGATTTAAAAAGGGTATTCTACAAAGAAATCAAACTTTTTCTATTGGTGTAGTAGATGCTGCAATTCAAAGTTTAGCTAATCCTGAAATGAGGTCTCTAGTAAGAGATGGTAGTTATTTATATGTTGATTCACACTTTGTTTTAAATCATCCAAAATACTTGACAAAGGATATATATGGAAACACTGTACTTACGGACTATGCACGAACTCACATGGAAGAGTGCTGTCTGATTTTCGAATTATCAGTAAAGTCTGGATGTAGAGAAAGATATTATAGTGAATGTTTTCTCAACCGTGATAAGACATCGAACATTGATTTCGATATAAAATATTGTAACGGTTTTGAGTATGCGACTCCAGAAAGAAAAGCAAAGATACTTGCGGATATTTTAGCAGAGGAAGTAAGAATTTATAGTGAATTACCAAACAGTTATACAAAATCTCTCGAGATAGTAATTGAATGGAGAGGAGTTACATATAAAGAACTTGGAGAAAGAATATTGCTTAATGAGAAAACAGTAAGAAGAATTGTTAATGGAGAAACCAAAGGTTCTATTAATTCTTTAGTACTAATTTGCTTAGGACTTCATCTTCCACCTAAGATAAGCAGACACATTATTGATAATTCTCCCCATTCATTAAATATTAACGATAAGAATCACCAATGGTATGATTTTGCACTGACCTACCTTTACACAAAATCCATAGATGAAATAAGACAGTTTTTACATCAATATGGTGCAGAACCATTATAAAAATTAAAAAATTTTCTTGAAAAGCGGACACGAGATGTCCTTTTTTTAAAAAGATAAGAATATCTTAAGAGTCAAATGTTAACCCAATTTACAGGGTTTTTATTTGGCTCTTTTTTATTTGTAGTTTTAAGAAACCATTGTTTTTATACAGTAACAACTGGACATGAGGTGTCCGCCACAGCACCTATTTAATCTTCTAAACTATTAATAGAAGCAAAGAGAGTAGCACTTAATTAGATAGATGAAATATTTTATTTAAAAATTTATTAAAAAAATTTTCTAAATAAGAAATAAACCTTCCTATTTAACTTTTATTCTTAAATCACAGAGCAAAGGAAAGGGGGTGAGAAAGCGATGGGGCCAAATGAAAGGCGAATGGAAATCATAGAAGTTTTATGCAAAAGGCGACAAGATACTATGTCTAACTTAGCCTTTGAGTTTGGTGTTAGTATCAGAACTATTAAAAATGATATTGATATCCTATCGCTTTCTTACCCAATAGAAACCATTAGAGGTCGCTATGGCGGAGGGGTAAAAGTAGCAGATGGTTATTATCTTAACAGGAAGTACCTGAAGCCTAAACAGCAGGAATTACTGGAACGACTTAGGACGAGCCTATCTGGTAATGACCTCGCTGTAATGAATAGCATTCTCAAAGATTTTGCTCTGAATTACTAATAGGAAAGGAGGTGTAGATTATGAATGACATACATCTTGCATTAGCAGAAGAACTAGAAAAGCTAGCAGCTGTATATCGTGCCAAGAGTCAAATAAAAACTGATGAGATAAGTATTCAAGATATAAGTTTTGTACTGTCTGAAAAAATGAAAAAAGGCAAGATAACAGCAATTAAAGCACTATTAAAGAAATATGGTGCAGAGAAGCTTGTAGAAGTTAAACCAGAAGATTATGAAGCTATTTTTAATGAAGCAAAAAGATTATAGAAGGAGGAAAAATTTATGAATCAATTAAAATTGATTGATGAAAGAGAAGTGTTAGGAAAAAGTTTCAAAATCTACGGAACACCAGAAGAACCTCTATTTTTAGCCAAAGATGTGGCAGAGTGGATTGAGTACGACAAGTCCAGTATCAATAAACTAGTGAACAAAGTGGAAGATGATGAAAAGGTTCGGAAGATTGTTCCGACCCTTGGTGGAGAGCAAGAAATGTGGCTTTTAACAGAAGATGGTCTATACGAAGTTTTGATGCAGTCACGTAAACCTATAGCAAAGAAATTCAAAAAGAAAGTTAAACATATTTTAAAAGACATAAGAAAACAAGGTATTTATGCCACTAACGATATGATTGAAAAAATGCTAAATGATCCGGATACCATGATTACAGCCCTTAAGAAATTAAAAACTGAAAGGGAAAAGGTTGCAGTGTTAACTGAAAAAGTAGAAGAACAGGACAAGAAACTACAACTATTTAGAAATCTTCAGCGTTTGAATGAAATGCTTAGAGCTTCTGATATTGGTATGTATTATGGAATAACTGCAAAGGAGTTTAACAGAATAATGCAAGATGCAGGAGTTATTAAAAAAGTTGACAACAATTTCTATGGTCGTAATTCATATTACGTTATGACGGCTAAGTATAGCCATACAAGATACTGTCAGGTTATTACTGATACTTTAAAAAATGGAGTAAAGATTAAAACAAATGTATGGTTACCTGAATCGTTAGAGTTTATTGACTCCATAATGCAGGAATATGGATATGAGTTTGACATATAAGGATTTAAAAATTAGATGGTGTGAATGTAATGCAAATTAATCATGAAATAATTCAGAAAAAGCTAAAGGCAAAAGGATGGTCACAAAACGAACTTGCAAGAAGGATGAATATTCCTAAAGGAACACTTAGTAATGTTTTATCTGGTAGACGTGGTGCAGGTAGAAAAGTAATCTCTGGTCTACTTAGAGCGTTTCCAGAAGAAAAATTAGAGAATCTTATTCTAAGTAAAAGTATAAAAACGAAAAAAGGCAGGTGATAAAAATAAATCTATACCCACATCAAAGACAAGCTCTAAAACAAACTCAAAAGATAAACCGAGTAGCTTACTACCTGGACATGGGGCTAGGAAAAACTCACATAGGCTCAGAGAAACTTAAAGAATTAAATGCTCCATATAACTTAATTATCTGCCAAAAGTCCAAAATCAAAGACTGGGCCGAGCACTTTAAAACCTACTATGACTATGAAGTAATAATTTTCAAGAATCAATCCATAGAAAGTATTCCACCACATAGCGTTATAATCATAAACTACGACCTAATATGGCGAAGGAAACAATTACAGGAACTAAGGGATTTTACACTGATGTTGGACGAGTCCCAGTATATAAAAAATGAAACATCAAATAGAGCTAAATTTATTTTAGGTTTAAATCCAACTAATGTAATTTTACTATCAGGAACTCCTACAGGCGGAAAATATGAGGAATTATGGTCCCAGTTAAAACTTTTAGGATGGAATATTAGTAAAAAGCTATTTTATAAACACTATACTATCACAGAAAAACTTGATATGGGTGGATTTCAAATTACAGTTGTAAAGGGATATAAAAATGTAGATAGATTAAAAGAGAAATTAAAAGAATACGGAGCAGTGTTTATGAAAAGTGAAGAAGTATTTGACCTACCAGAACAGATTGAAAATATGGTAATAGTGAAAAACACCAAGGAGTACAGGAAGTTTAAAAAAGATAGAGTTATTACTTTAGGATATCAAACATTAGTAGGAGATACCTCTTTAACGAAACTATTATACCTAAGACAATTATCATCTATATACAATCCCCACAAACATCAGGCACTTAAAGATTTACTTGCATCTACAGAAGATAGAGTGGTAGTTTTCTATAACTTTAAAAAGGAGTTTGAAATCATCAAAGGCATCTGTAAAGATTTAGAAAAGCCGGTATCCTATATCAACGGAGAAGGTAGCAATTTAGAAACCTATAAAACTAAATCCAATACAGTAACATTAGTTCAATATCAAGCAGGAGCTTCAGGTGTGAACCTTCAAAGAGCCAACAAAATTATTTATCACAGCTTACCTTTATCCAGTGAATTATGGATGCAGTCAAAGAAAAGGATACACCGCATAGGCCAAAGCAGGACATGTTTTTACTACTACCTTATAACAGAAAATAGTGTAGAAGAAAAAATATTAGAGGTTCTAAAGGAAAGAAGAGACTTCACACTAGATTTATTTGAGAAGGTGGATAAATGACAGAGAAACAACTTCAAAGAAAAGTAATAAAGTTCTTAAAATTCCAACCCAACACTTGGTTTTTCAAAGTATTTGGAGGTGGATATCAAAGAGCAGGTATACCAGATTTAATCTGCTGCATTAATGGAGTATTCATTGCCATTGAACTTAAAGGAGATAATGGAAAACCCACTGAGCTACAGAAGATGAATATTAAAAATATTAATGCTGCTGGTGGTATAGGAGTGATTTTATATCCAAAAGGATTTAAGGAATTTAAAAAACTTATAAAGGAGGTGAACTCGTGCAATATTCCCACAGTCGGGTGGAGTGCTTTGAAAAATGCAAGTTTCAGTTCTATCTTAGATATATCAAAGGACTAACCACTATTATTCCTCCGGGTGCAGATAGTCCGCTGATTGTTGGAAGTGCAATGCACTTGGGGTTAGAAAAAGGCATTGATGAAATGGAGAAATATTATTATTACCAATATCCAGTTATAAGTGATAAACACATTAATGAAATGATTAAATTAATGATATTGGTAGAAAAAGCATTAGAGGTAATGCAGGACTTAATACGTGATAAACCAGTTACCTTTGAATACGAGATAGATTTTCCAGAATTTAAGGGATTTGTAGATTTGATTATTCATAATAAGGACAGTACAGTAGACATCTATGATTTTAAATATAGCAACAATATTGACCACTACCTTCAGTCAAAGCAGCTTCATTTATATAAGTATTACTTAGAAAAGTTAGGATTTAAAGTAAAAAGGTTAGGTTTTATTTTTATCCCTAAAACTTCTATAAGGCAGAAAAAAACAGAAGATTTATATCAATTTAGAAAAAGACTTAAAGAAACCCTATCTGGAATGGAAGTGAAGGTTATAAAACTAGACTATGACCACCAGAAGGTGGAGGAATTTTTTAATAGCTGTTTAGATATTGAAAGTGAAAAAATCTATGAAAAATCACCAAGCAGATTATGTAATTGGTGTGAATTTCAAAAATACTGTGAGGAGGAGATTGATTACATGCTACTACCTAAAAATGAAAGAAGAGAGAAAAAGATTGATGTAAATCCTGATATGTGGTTATATGCCGATAGTTATGTGGGAAAATCAACCTTTGTAGATAAGTTTGATGACCTACTGTTTTTAAATACCGATGGGAATACAGACAATACAACATCTCCAGTTATAAAAATTGCCGATGAAGTAACCTATGAAGGAAGGCTTAAAAAAGTAAAAATGGCCTGGGAAGTGTTTCTAGATGCTGTTAGCGAGTTAGAGAAGAAAGATAATACTTTCAAAAGGGTCTGTATTGATTTAGTAGAGGATTTATATGAACACTGTAGACTATATATTTATAAAAAATTAAACATAGACCACGAACAAGACGCTGGCTTTGGCAAAGGCTGGGATATGGTAAGGACTGAATTTCTATCAGCTATGAAAAGGCTTAAGAATTTAGGATATCAAATCATCTATATTTCAAAGGAACTAAACTCTGAGATAACTCTTAAAAATGGCAATAAAATTACAACCATCAAGCCTAACATCAACGATAAAGTAGCAAATGTACTGGCAGGAACGGTAGATTTGACTGTTAGGGCTTATATAGATGGTAAGGAAAGATTTTTACAGCTTGAAAAGAAAGAAAATATATTTGGTGGCGGAAGATTCGAGTTTAAAGAAGATAGAGTAAAACTAGATAAAGAAGAATTTATAAAGGCATTAAAAGCAGCACAAGAAGGTATTAAAACCTATTCAAAAGTAGAAAAAACTGAAGATTCTACTGCAGAAGGTGAAGTAAAAGATAAACTTAGTGAAACAAAAGAAACAGCTACTGAAACACCTGAAGTAGCACCTGAAAAAACAGTTAAAAAGAGCAGACGCTCTAGAAAATAAAAAAATTTAAAATCTAAAGGAGGAATTTATCATGAGTAATGTATTTGCAAAATTTGATAAGGAATTTGATGTGAAGGGATTAATAGAAGATTTAAAAAATATTAGTGCTAGCGATAGTGAGTATAAAGAAGTACCCCTTGGAACTTATGAAGTAAAGATTGAAAAGTTAGAGCTTGTAGAATCAAAAACAGGCAAACCTATGGTTAGCTGCTGGATGAGAATTTTAGAAGGAGAATATAAAAACTCTATTCTGTTTATGAATCAAGTTATCCATACTCCCTATGGACTTCATATGGCAAATGAATTTTTAAGGTCTTTAGAATCTTGTTTAGAAGTAGAATTTGAAAGTTTTACTCAATACCATAATATGCTCCTTAATATCCATGAAGCCGTTGATGAAACTTATGAGTATGCAGTGGAGTATGGGGAAACCAAAAAAGGATTTAAGACCTTTAAAATAGTTGAAGTATTTGAGGTTGAGTAGAGATGATTTTATTTTATGACGCAGAAGTCTTTCCCCACGATTGGCTTCTCGTCATAATTGACCCCACAAATCATCAAAAACATGTAATCATAAATGATGCTAAGAAATTAGCATCATTTTATGAAAAACATAAAGAACATATCTGGATAGGTTATAACAGCCGTCACTATGACCAGTATATTCTAAAAGGTATCCTTTTAGGTTTTGATCCCCATAGTATCTCCAAGTACATTATAACAGATAAAAAGCAGGGATGGCAGTATAGCTCTTTATTTCAAAAAATAAAACTGTATCAATATGATGTAATGACCACCCATAATAGCCTAAAGGAACTAGAAGGATTTATGGGAAATGATATCAGAGAAACGACAGTAAGTTTTAATATAGATAGAAAACTAACTGAAAATGAATTACAGGAAGTAGTTAGTTACTGCACATATGATGTAGAGCAGACTATGGAGATTTTTCTTCATAGAAAAGAAGAATTTAACTCCCATGTGGCTCTGCTAAAGGCCTTTAATCTACCACTAAAATATATAAGTAAAACTAAGGCGCAACTTGCAGCGGTAATTTTAAAGGCTGATAAGGTAAATCGCTCTGATGAATTTGATTTAATCCTGCCAAACACTTTAAAAATTGAAAAATATAAAAATGTAGTAGAGTGGTATAAGGACCATAGTAATCATAGTTATGAAAAATCCCTAGAAACAATTATAAGTGGAGTGCCCCATGTATTTGCATGGGGAGGACTCCATGGAGCAAGGGACAAGTATCAGGATGAAGGTATTCTTGTAAATGTTGATGTATCTTCCTTTTATCCATCTCTTATGCTTGAATATGATTTTTTATCAAGAAACGTAGAAGATCCTAACTTATACAAGAAAATCTATGAACAACGTCTTAGACTTAAAGCAGAAAAGAACCCTATGCAGCTTCCTTATAAAATAGTCCTTAACAGTACCTATGGGGCCATGAAATATAAATATAATAACCTCTATGACCCAAGACAGGCCAATAATGTGTGCGTAGGCGGACAGCTATTACTTTTAGATTTAATAGAAAAGTTAGAACCCCACTGGACTTTAATTCAATCTAATACTGATGGATTAATAGGGAAAATCAAAAGGAAACGAGACCTTAATAAAATAAAATCCATATGTAAAGAGTGGGAAGAAAGAACTCGTATGAAACTGGATTTTGAACTCTTTCATAAAATCTATCAAAAGGATGTCAATAACTATATCATCATTAAAGACGATGGCAGCTATAAGTCAAAAGGAGCCTATGTCAAGAAATTAAATAGTATTGATAATGACCTACCAATTGTAAATATGGCATTAAAAGAATATTTCATTAATGGAGTACCAGTAGAGGAAACCATAAGAAACAGTAAAAATCTTATGATGTTTCAAAAGGTAGTAAAGATAAGCTATAAATATTCCCACGCCCTTTATGGTAATAAAAAATTATCAGAAAAGTGCCTTAGGGTATTTGCTTCAAAGAAAGAAGATGACAACGGAGTTTATAAAGTAAAAGAAAATGGTAGAGTAGAAAAAATAGCTAATACTCCTGAAAGATGCTTTATTGTAAATGACTGTGTAATAGGCAAAAGAATTCCTAAAAGATTAGATAGAGAATGGTATATTCAGGTAGCAAGGAAACGGTTATTTGATTTTATAGGAAAGGTGGAAAAACAATGAATGAAGTGGTGAAAGTATTTAAAAATAAAGATTTTGGCGAAGTAAGAAGTATGATTATTAATAATGAACCATGGTTTGTTGGGAAGGATGTAGCTGAAGTTTTAGCTTACAAGGAACCACATAAAGCTATCTCAAGACACGTTGATGAAGATGACGGGATGAAACATCCCATCATCGATAATTTAGGAAGAGTACAAGAAGTGATAGTGATTAACGAAAGCGGTCTGTATGCTTTGATATTATCTTCAAAACTTTCAAAGGCGAAGCAGTTTAAAAGATGGATTACTAAAGAAGTACTGCCAACATTACGAAAAACTGGAAGTTATTCTATTGATAGAAAAGAGCCTAGTCTTAGTGAAATCATAAGATTTCTAAGGTTTATAAAAGACATTATGAAATCTCAAAACTGTAGTGATAGAAGTATTGCTGTAACAGTGAAAAACATCTGTCAGCAGTTTCAGATTCAGCTTCCGGAGGAGTTTCTGAAATTAACAGACCTTGAAGAAAGGTTTCTCCAGTTTCTTTATACCGATGAATTTGCCTACCAAATGACAAGTGGAGATGCTGTACAAGTATTTCTAGGAAGAAAAATTAATGAAATTAGTGAAGAAACATATCAAAGACTTAAAAATATCTACTATGAGACAGCATTAAAAGAAGGCTGGAGTGAATAAGATTTGGTGATTTTGAGGAAATTTCATTAAAAATTAGGGCTAATTTGGGGATTATCACCAAAACAGCCCTAAAACAGAGGAAATTTAATAGAAAATAATTAAAAATTGATGTTGATTTGGGAGGTTTTATACTTGTTTTACCAATATTTAGGTAAAAATACATCCCAACTCTCTCCAAAACACCTCTGTTTTGGTATATAAACCTCCCAAAATACAGATGAAAAATCGAAAAAGGTGGTGCGTAATTTGGAAATTTTAAAAGGATACATTAAAACAAAAGGCAAGAAACCAATTGAGCCTTATCGTAATAAAAAATCATTCTACAATTACGACTACATCCGTAAAACCGGTGGAGACTTTGCAGGTATTCTAGCAGATGGAATGGTGCAGATTGATATAGATGATGAAAAAGAAGGAAAGCTTGTAAAACAAATAGTGGCAGAGCTAGGAGTAAAAAGTGCTATCTTAAAAACTGATAGAGGTATTCACTTCTATTTTAGAAACACGGAGGTTAAAAGAAAACAGACAAAGCTTATGACACCAATAGGAGTTAAAGTAGATGTTGCAGTAGGAGAGCAAAATGCACTAGTACCTCTTAAAGTCAATGGAAAAACCAGAAGGTGGCTTAATAAAATTGATACCGTAGAAGAAATTGATTTTCTGCCAGAGTGGTTAAAACCCCTTAAGAAAAAGAGTATTCCAGATTTTAAATCTTTAGAAGAAGGAGATGGAAGAAACCAGGCTCTCTTTAACTATATCCTCACTCTCCAATCAGAGGGGTTTAGTAAAGATTCAATAAAAAATATTATAAAAATTATAAATCAATATGTATTAAAGACACCACTATCAGATAAAGAAGTAGACACTATCCTTAGGGATGAAGCATTCTTAAAGCAGACCTTTTATATTAAATCCAAGTTCCTACATGATAAATTTGCCAAATTTCTAAAGAATGAGGAGCACATTATAAAAATAAATAGTCAGCTCCACTTATATAAAGATGGAATTTATAAAAATGACCTAGAAGAAATTGAAACAGCTATGATTAAACATCTGCCGGAGCTGACCCAGTCCAAACGAAATGAGACAATGCATTATTTAAGGCTTATAGCAAAGGAAGTAAAGCCAAAATATGAAGACTATAACTTGATTGCATTTAATAATGGCATATATAACATAAAAAACGATTCCTTTATAGACCATTCTCCTGAGTATATTATAACCAATAAAATCCCCTGGGATTATAATCCGAGTGCTTACTGGGAATTAACGGATAAAACCTTAGATAAAATTAGCTGTAATGATAGTGAAATCAGAGCAGTACTAGAAGAACTTATCGGATACACTTTCTACAGGAGAAATGAGATAGGAAAAACTTTCATTCTTACAGGAGAAAAATTAAACGGGAAATCCACATTCCTTGATATGGTTACTAACTTAATCGGTATAAAAAACATAGCTGCACTTGATTTAAAAGAACTAGGAGAAAGATTTAAAACAGCAGAATTATTTGGAAAACTGGCCAACATTGGAGACGATATAGGAGATGAATTTATTGCAAATCCATCTATTTTCAAAAAGCTAGTAACTGGAGAAAGAATTAATGTTGAAAAGAAAGGCCAAGACCCTTTTGATTTTAATAACTATTCAAAACTTTTATTTTCAGCCAACAATATTCCAAGGGTGAAGGATAAAACAGGAGCTGTGCAGAGAAGGCTTTTAATTGTTCCTTTTAATGCAAAGTTTTCTCCTGATGATCCGGATTTTAAGCCACATATAAAATATGAATTAAGGTCAAGAGAATCTATGGAATATTTAATACTGCTAGGAATTAAAGGACTGAAACGAGTGTTAAAAAACCGCTGTTTTACAAAGTCATCCAAAGTAGAAAAGGAACTAAAAGAGTATGAAAAGACTAACAACCCTATCATTGGATTTCATGAAGAATATGAAAAAGAAATAGAAAATGAGATAACGGGTGAGGTGTATAAAAAATATTTAGAGTATTGTTTAAATAATAACTTTCAGCCACTTAGTCATATTGAATTTTCAAGGCAGATTAATAAAAGATTTGAATTTAAAATTATCGATAAAAGAATAAATGGTAAAAAATATCGGATTTTTGTGAAAAATGAATAGTCCAACATAGGTTCTAGTTATGTCCAATATCAGTTCAACTTTTTAAGCTAGTAATATCAAAGGTGTGAAAGATGTTCAAGATACTATATCTTTTTATAAGGACTTTATATAAAAAGATATTATATATAAAGAAAATAATAAAATATAGAAATATCTATAGATCATGTACCCCTTTAGGTAAATAAAAACCAATCAAAGCCTTGAAAACAAAAGGCTTAGAGCATATAAGGAGGAGTCCAACATGGGTATAAATTCGTATAATCATGAGGGTTATTTGGATCTGACTGCGTATGAAGCCCTTAAAAATATAGAAAAACATAGAAAACTAGTATTTATTTGCAGTCCATTTGCTGGAGATATTGAAGGAAATACTGAAAGGGCCAGAAGATATGGAAGGTTTGCTGTAACTAGAAATGCTATACCAATTATACCCCATCTCATGTACCCACAGTTTTTATGTGAGGATGACCCTGAAGAAAGAGAGCTAGGGATATCTATGGGATTAGTACTTTTATCAAAATGTCATGAACTGTGGGTGTTTGGTAGTAAAGTTACATCAGGAATGGCTGTTGAGATAGAAAAAGCAAAAAGTATTAATATACCTATTAGATATTTCAATACCCATTGTATACCAGTGGGAGGGATGAAGTAATGAACAATATGGATGTAAGTGATGCTAAAGATTGTTTTGCTTATAAAAATAAAAAATGCACTATTTTAAAATTAAATAAATGTGAAGGCATTGATTGTGGATTTTTTAAAACAAAAGAAGAATTTAAGCTAGGACAGAAGAAGGCAATTGAGAGAATACTCTCTTTGGATAAAGATAAAAGAGATTATATAATTGAAACCTACTATGGTGGAAAAATAGAGGTGGTATAGCTATGAAAGCTAAGGAATATTTATCACAAGCTATTTGGCTTGACAAAAAGATTAACAATAAGCTTGAAGAGAAACAAAGGCTAGAAAGTTTGGCCCAAAAAGTCACAGTGGATGTTACACAAGAAAAAGTAAGTGGCGGAAAAATAACAAGTCCTATGGAAAATGCTATTGTTAAGCTTATAGATTTAAGTCATGAAATAAATGATGATATTGATAAGTTAGTTGATTTAAAAAAAGAAATACTAGAAACTATTAACAAGGTAAATGATATTACTTGCCAAGTTCTTTTAGAAATGAGATATATATGCGGTAAAAGCTGGGAAGATGTAGCAAGTGCTATGGGTTATGACAGGAGCACAATATTTAGAATTCATGGAAAAGCATTAAAAGAAATTCAAAAAATAAAAAGTTGCGACTAAATGCGATTGAATGCGACTATTAAAATGTAGTAAAATATAAAGTGTAAAGGTATAGAAAAATCAAGAGTACCATATGCTGTTTGAATAGGCCGAGGTTATATCGATTCGATTCCAAGGAAACGCAGCATTCTTGATAATGGGCCCTTGGAGCTAAAACTCTAGAGGGCTTTTTCTATGCCTGTAAAAATAGATAAATTTATCTTTACAACGAACCCATGTTTGCATACAACAGTATTAGAAGAAACCACGAGGTGATAAATATGGCGGTAGAAGGAGAATTTATTCTTGTCTGTAGTAATTGTGGACAAAGATTAACTTTAGAAAATGCTTTAGAATATGATAAGATAGCTGAAAAATTCAATATAATTGTAAGTGATACAAAGGAAATTCTAATTACTTGTACTGAATGTGGTAATAAAATAAGATTCTAGGATTTAATACATAACGATAGCTCTGAAGCAAAAAATGTTTTCAGGGCTTTTATAATGCCTAAAATTAGGAGCTGAAAAATAATGAAATGTAAAAAATGCCTTTGGGGAACATGGCTCACACCAAAGAAGGTGTACTGCATGTTCCCTGTTTGTTTTAAAGCAAAAATAGATAAGGAGAATATTTATGCCAAGAAAACCAAAACGCATGTGCAGCTACCCAGGCTGCCCAGAGCTGACGGAAGGAAGGTATTGCGAGAAACATCAGAAGGAAGAGACGAAGAAATATAACAGAAGCAGAAAATATAAAAAACTCTATAACAGTAGTAGATGGCAAAGGTTAAGGAAAAAAGTGTTAGCTAAGTACCCTCTTTGTGTAGAGTGTAAAAAGAAAGAAAGACTTACTCCTGCAGCAATAGTGGATCACATTGTACCTCATCATGGTGATGAAGCTTTGTTTTGGGATGAAGATAACCTTCAACCTCTTTGTAAATCATGTCACGATAGGAAAACAGCAAAAAAAGATGGAAGATGGGGAAGGAAAAATAAGGTGTACACCTACTAAATATATGTGGATAACCCTGTGGATAAACCGTTGATATTCTGTGGATAATTTACATAGGGGTAGGGGGTATAACATCTCAACATTTTACAAACACAGGAACGGGGCGGGCCCTTCACAGATTAATTCGCAGTATTCTTAGGCCGGGAGGGGAAAATGAGCGAAATGATTAAAGTTAATGTAAACAGCTAATTTAAGAGGCTAGTTGAAATGAAAAGTAGAGGTGTTAAATATGCTTACAAAAGAGCAAAAAGAAGAGATTTTAAAGCTTCGTAAAAAAGGCTATGGTTATAAAAGTATTGCTAGCATTTTAAAAGTTAAGAGGGATGATGTTAGAGATTTGTGTAAAAAGTATGGACTTACTGGGTATTTAGGATATGGAGAGTCACTAAAGAATGACGTACCTAAAAAGAAAGAGATACAAAAACAATGCTTATACTGTGGAGAAGAAATAAATACAAAAATGCGCAGAGGAAGAAAATCAAAGTTCTGCTCTGATAAATGCAGAAGAACTTGGTGGAATGAAAATCAAGATAAGAAAGACCGTAGAGATACAGCTTGGTATTCATTTGTTTGTAAATATTGCGGTAAAGATTTTAAAGCATACGGAAATAAAAATAGAAAATTCTGCTCTAGGAAGTGTGCAAGGGATTATAGGTATGGTTCATATAGAGAAAAAACTGGATATGAAACTAGATTAGAAAAAAATAGCAAAAGTAATGATGGCGCCCATTTAGATGAATAGGTGCTTTTTTTAATGTAGAAAGTTGGAGGTGGAAAGCTTGAAAAGAACAGAGAAGTTAACATTAGTTCCTATAGATGAATTAATCCCATATGCCAATAATGCTAGAACCCATAGCAAAGAGCAGATAAATAAACTTAGAAGCAGCCTTAGAGAATTTGGTTTTGTTAGTCCAGTACTTATCGATAAAGATAAAAATATAATTGCAGGGCATGGCAGAATAGCTGCAGCAAAAGAAGAAGGAATAAAAGAAGTACCCTGCGTATTAGTGGAGCATTTAACCGAGGCCCAGAAGAAAGCATATATCTTAGCAGATAATAGATTAGCATTAGATGCTGGTTGGGATAAAGAATTATTGGCCCTTGAACTTGAGAATTTAAAAGAACTAGATTTTGATATAAACCTTACTGGATTTGATGCAGCAGAAATAGATGATTTATTTTCCAATATCCACGATAAAGAAGTAACTGATGATGACTTCGATATAGATGCAGCACTAGAAGAAGAACCAATATCAAAGCAGGGAGATATATGGGTACTTGGAAAACATAGACTTATCTGTGGGGACAGTACTAAAGAAGAAACCTATGAGAAGCTTATGGAAGGGAAGAAGGCAAACTTAGTGGTTACCGATCCCCCTTACGGCGTATCATACGAAGGAGCAGCAGGAACTATACAAAATGACAACCTTGACAATGATGACTTTTACAAATTTTTATTTGATGCTTTTAAAAACATCGAAAGTGTAATGGCAGATGATGCATCAATATATGTATTTCATGCAGATACTAAAGGACTTATATTTAGAAAGGCTTTTGAAGATGCAGGATTTTATTTATCAGGAGTATGCCAATGGGTTAAAAATTCATTAGTTTTAGGAAGAAGTCCTTATCAATGGAAACATGAGCCCTGCCTTTTTGGTTGGAAAAAGAAAGGAAAACACAAATGGTATGCAGGAAGACAAGAAACTACTGTTTGGAATTTTGATAGACCAACAAAATCAAAACTACACCCAACTACAAAACCTATACCTTTAATAGCATATCCTATAAAAAACAGTTCAGTTAGTAACTGTATAGTTCTAGAGCCTTTTGCAGGAAGTGGATCAACAATTATTGCCTGTGAACAACTCGACAGAATATGCTACGCTATTGAACTTGATGAAAAGTATGTGGATGTTATTGTTAAAAGATATATAGAGTATGTTGAAACAGATGAAGAAGTCTTTTTAGTTAGGGATGGAGATAAAATATCTTATAAAGCATTAATAAAACAAAATAAGTGATAGATATTTTGGCATAAGAAAAATTAATTTTTATTGCTAATTCCCTTGATTTATATGTGTTTTAGAGTGATATATAGTAGTAACAAAAACACAGAAAGGGGATTTAAAATGAAAGCGATATTTATAAGGAAGGTATTTAACTTAGAAGAATTAAAAAAAATAACTGAAATGGACTTAAAAATAGGAAGAAAAGGGGTTTCGTATGAAGTAACAAAAGAAGTTAAGCTTAGCGATAATGAATTTAAAAATTTTAGCGAAATTTTTTTAAAAGATCAATCTTGGATTACAGAGGGCGAAGATGGTGGGATGAACAAAAACGGTCAGATAAGATGCATAAGGGTTAAAAATGAAAAAACCGGAGAAAAAATTTTGGTAAACTCTGAAGGATATAAATATTCAAGATACACCGCATTAGAACTAGATTAAGGCCATTAGGCCTTTTTTTAGTGATGTAAATAAATAACTTGACTTCACCTGTGTTTAGAGTGATGTATGTAGTAACAAAAAACACAGGAGGGATTTTAAATGGATAGAAAGGAACTAGTGAAAAAATTAAGTGAGCACTTTGGAGTGAAATCTAAATATTTAGGAGCACCAAGTTTTGCATACCAGGTGGAAACAGAAGATGAAACATACACCATTGATAGAGAAGGTAAGATTATAACAGCATCAGGAGAACAAGTACAATTTGAAGAACTATTAAAAGGAGCTGAAGAAGTAATTAATAAGGAAATAGGAATTGATAAAGCTAATGAAACATTAGTTGAAGATGCAGTAGTTACTTTACCAATGAAAGGACACAGCGGTAGAACCTTAAGAAATCTAGTTAACATGATTTACAGCAAGCAGGAACTGATTAAAAAAGCATTAGAAATTGAGAAAGATTTAATAAGAGAAGACTTTATCATAGGTATTAATAAAGTTAAAATTAAAACCTTAGAAGATTTTAAAACAGCCCTTGAAGATATAGGGGAAAATAGCTGCCCGGGAATTGAATTTGATTTTTATGACAAAACAATAACCTTTAAATTTGAGCAAGAAGAAAACCTTGAAAAGCAAGAAGTTTTTAAGCAGTTTATTTATATTCTAAATGAAAATGCTAAAAAGCTAAAACATGCTTCAGCAAAAGTAAAATCTACAGATAATGAAAAATACACTTTCAGGACATGGCTTTTAAGACTTGGAATGATTGGTGATGAGTATAAAATGGCAAGGAAAGAACTTCTAAAGAACTTATCAGGCAACGGAGCCTTTAGAAAAGTAAAACCTAAAGGTAAATATGAAGTAGAAAAAAATAACTAGAAAGGATTGATAAAAGTCTTGCAATTCCCTATGTATAGAGTGATTAATGTAATAACAAAAACATAGGGAGGTGTAAAGGATGAATAAATGGCTTATAATATCAACTCTTGAGGGGCTGATTTTTACAGCAAAGGAAAAGAAGTGTGTGCTTGGTGATGATGCAAAAGAAGATATACATAAGATTAAAGAAGTGTATGAAGAACTAATCAGATTTTGGGAACTAGATGAAAGCCTAATAGATGAATTTGGAAAGGAAGTAGAAAGCTAACAAAGTAAAGAGGAAAAGGGCCACAAAGGCTCTTTTTCATGTTATAGGCATAATCCATTGAAATAAAGATAAAAACCCCTTACAGGGCAAATGCAGGGGAAATGGAGGTGATACCATGGCGACACGAGGAAGAAAACCAAAACCAACTGCCCTAAAGGTACTTGAAGGAAATCCAGGAAAAAGGCCACTTAATAATAACGAACCCAAGCCAGAGAAGAAGGCACCAAGATGTCCGTCATGGCTTGAACCTGAAGCAAAAAAAGAATGGAAACGAATGGCCAAAATTTTAGAGACTATTGGAGTACTAACACAAATAGACGCAGCAGCTTTTGCAGGATATTGTCAAGCTTATGCAAGGTGGAAGGAAGCAGAGGAGTTTTTATCAAAGCATGGTACTATCTTTAAAACACCATCAGGATATATCCAGCAGGTACCACAGGTATCCATAGCTCAGACATACCTTAAAATAATGAAGGATTTCTGCTCTGAGTTTGGGCTTACACCTTCTGCAAGGGCAAGAATAAGAGTGGATATAGAAGAAAAGGCCGAGTACGACCCTATGGCTGAACTCCTAAATATATAAAACCGATGGAGGTGGGGAGATGCCTTATTTAGAAGAAAAAGCAAACAGAGTAATTCAATTTATCCAGCAGCTAAAGCTTACTAAGGGAAAATGGGCAGGTAAGCCCTTTATCCTCCTTCCTTGGGAGATAGATTTAATTAAAAAAGCTTTTGGAACTGTAAGAGAAGATGGCACAAGGCAGTATAGAAATGTTTATGTAGAAATAGGAAAGAAAAATGGAAAATCTGAACTTGCAGCAGCCATCGCTCTTTATATGCTCACAGCTGATGGAGAGTCCAATGCAGAAGTCTATGTAGCTGCTTGTGACAGGCAACAAGCCAGTATTATTTTTAACACAAGTGTAAATTTTGTTGAAGGGAATAAAATATTATCTAAAGTTACCAAAACTGTAATGTCAACCAAACGAATTGTTTATCCAAGAACCGGTAGTTTTTATCAGGTACTAAGTTCTGATGTAAAATCTAAATCAGGTCTTAACCCCTCCTGTGTAATACTGGATGAAATTTGGACTTATCCCAATGCAGACCTTGCTAGAATGCTGACAACTGGTTCAGGAGATGCAAGGGAACAACCTTTGTTTATATATCTTACTACTGCAGGTGATCAGCTAAGGGGTTATGGTTGGGACATGCACCAAAAAGCAAAAGACATCTTATCGGGAAGAAGAGTAGACCCTACATTTCTTCCTATAATTTACGGTCTTGAAGAAGGAGAAGATTGGACAGATGAGAAGAACTGGTACAAAGCTAATCCTAGTTTAGGCCATACTATTAAGATTGAAAGGGTAAGGGAGCATTTTCAGCAAGCAAAACAAGATCCAGTAGAAGAAGCTTTGTTTAAACAGCTACGTTTAAATATGTGGTTAAAACAAAATATCAAATGGATGCCTATGGATGTATGGGATAAGTGCTCCTTCGAAGTAAATCCTGAAAAGCTAAAAGGGAGAATATGCTATGGTGGACTTGACCTTTCAAGTAGTATTGATATAACAGCTTTTGTATTAGTTTTTCCACCAATACCAGGAGATGATAAATACTATATACTACCATACTTTTGGATACCTGAAGAAAACTTAAAGCTTAGAGTTAGAAGGGACCATGTCCCTTATGATATATGGGAGCAGCAAGACTACCTTAAAACAACAGATGGAAATGTAATACACTATGGATTTATTGAAAAATTTATAGAAGAACTAGGTACTAAGTACAACATTAAAGAAATAGCCTTTGACCGCTGGGGGGCTGTACAGATGGTGCAAAACTTAGAGGGACTTGGGTTTACAGTAGTTCCCTTTGGACAAGGTTATAAAGATATGTCTCCACCAACAAAAGAACTTATGAAACTTACCTTAGAAAAGAAAATAGCACATGGTGGACATCCAGTTTTACAGTGGATGATGGATAACATACATGTCAGAACTGACCCAGCAGGAAACATAAAGCCTGATAAACAGAAAAGTACAGAAAAAATTGATGGTGCTGTTGCGATGATTATGGCACTTGATAGAGCTATAAGGAATGAGAATAGGGAGTCTGTGTATGATGAGAGAGGGATTATAATGATTTAATTATCTCGATTCAAAGAGAGAAGGCATTCATTGAAAATATCCTTCATATCAAAATTATTTTTATTAATCTTAAATTTGTCCTTATAATATATATTGGTTAATAGAATTCCTTTTTTCAAATTTAAAATATAAAAGAAAATTTAGTTCTTCATATTTTCTTCATAACGCATCTATATAATGAAATCAACAAAACAAATAAAAATAAAAAAAGGAGATGTGAGATATGAAGAAAAAGCTATTAACATTAACTTTAGGAGCTGCTTTAGTATTAGGTAGTATAGGATTTGCCTTCGCAGCAGATGATAGTACAGTAGATACAAGTACTACCTTTGGAAGAGGAAATGGTATGATGCTTTACAGATCAAATCTTTCAGTTGAAGAATTATTAAAGGAAAAGATCAATATAATTGATCAAATGGTAAGAGAAGGAAAATTAACGGAAGAAGCTGGTGAGAACTATAAGAAATTAATTACTGAAAGAATGGAAAATTGTACAACACCAGGACAAAATAGAGATAAAAATGAAAGACTAGGTATAGGATTTGGTAGAGGAAGAGGATTTAGACAAGGATTAAAAGAAAATCCTCAAAATGTTAAAGGTTTTGGTTATAGAAATATGTTAGGTAATAAATAATTTTTGAAAAAAACAAAGCGATGAAGAAATAACTTTATCACTTTGTTTTTTTTATTGAAGAGGAGGTGAATCATTGAAAATTCCTTTTATATCAAAACTATTTGAAAGAAGAAACATAAGTCTTGATGATAAAATCAAGGCTTTTTTAATGTCTGAAGATATTGGACTTCAGTCTAATGCTGGAAAAAACGTATCTGAATACAACGCTATAACATCAACAGCAGTTTATGCATGTGTTAGAGTAATTGCAGAAACATTGGCCAGCTTACCTCTTCCTTTATATATTAGAAAAACTAAAGGAAAGGAAAAGGCTATAAATCACCCGTTGTATTTAATCCTTCATGATTTACCTAATGAAGAAATGACCAGCTTTTCTTTTAGGGAAACAATGATGACTCACCTTCTACTATGGGGAAATGCATACGCTGAAATAGTAAGAGATGGAGCAGGTAATATAGTAGAGATTTATCCCCTACAGCCAGATAAGATGGTAGTAGAAAGAGATAAAGAAACTAAGAAAATTAAATATAAATATTTTATTGACAGCAAACAGATAATTTACCCTAAAGAGAAAATATTTCATATACCAGGACTTTCTTTTAATGGACTTACTGGTATATCTCCAATATCTGCTGCTAGGGAAGCTGTAGGATTAGCCCTTGCAGTTGAGGAATTTGGTTCAAGATTCTTTGGAAATGGAGCAAGACCAGGAGGAATACTTAAACATCCGGGGGTTTTAAAAGATCCTGAAAAACTAAGAAAACAGTGGGAAGAGGTATATAGGGGTGTAGGAAATTCACATAAAGTAGCTGTACTAGAAGAAGGAATGAAATACCATGAAATAGGAATACCACCAGAGGATGCACAGTTTCTACAGACAAGAAAATTTCAGATAAATGAAATATGTAGAATTTATAGAGTACCTCCTCATCTTATTGGAGATTTAGAACATGC
>NZ_FRAG01000066.1 GCF_900142245.1 Paramaledivibacter caminithermalis DSM 15212
AAACATAGAGTGATTACATTTTTTATCACAACAACGATAATTAGAGTAATACTCATAATCGTGGTGAAGAAAAGTTGCCTTTCCACAAAGGGGACAGCGAGGGTATTTAGGTACCTTTTTAGATATTGGTTTATCAGGAGCAAATTGGTGATTACATTTGCGACAAAGGTATTTTTGATAACCATCTTTATCTTTACCATAACGGTAAAAAGAATCTTTATTATTGCATTTTGTACATTTAATTGGTACAATTTTTTGCATGAGGACTTCATCCTTTCTGGGAGGTATAGTTTTTTTAGCAAAAACATTGTACCACAGAGGATTGAAGTCCTCAATTTTCATTTAAGTTTACAGAGCGTTATGTTGGAGAAAGGAAGTTATAGATGAAAACACTTTTTATTTCACCAACAGGTGATATTTCAGATAGTAGATACATGAGAATTCCATTGGGAATTTTATATATTGCAGCAGTACTTGAAGAGTTAGGTCATGAAATTAAAGTCGTTAATGTGGATCTATTTAAATATACAGATGAAGAAGTTAAGCAAATCATTAAGGCCGAAAGACCTGATATAGTAGGTATTACTACAGTTACTTGTAATTATAGAAATGGGGCAAAATATGCAAAAATCGTAAAGGATGTTGATAAAGATATTATCGTAATGATCGGTGGTGTGCACGTATCGTTTACATATGATGAGACACTGAAGGAATATCCTGATATCGACTTTGTAGTCATAGGGGAAGGCGAAATAACATGTAAAGAGCTATGGACGAAGCTAGAGGAAAACAAATCAAAACCACTTAATAAAGAGGACTACATAGATATTGATGGGCTTGCTTTTATTGACTCAAAAGATGAAATGGTTGTTACTAAGCCAAGAGCATATATAGAAGACTTAGATTCTATTCCTTTGCCTGCAAGACATTTAGTACCTGTAACTGAATATCAAAAGTATAATGTAGAAGCCCATATTTTCGCTAGTAGAGGGTGCGCATTCACTTGTTCATTTTGCTTGCTACCTAAAACTGAAGGAAGTTTTAGAAAGAGAAATCCTAAAAAAGTAGTTGATGAAATTGAACACTTAGTTCAAACCTATGACTATAAATTATTTAAATTTGTAGATAATAGTTTTTCTACAGATAGAGAAACTATTTTGAGCTTGTTGAGTGAAATTAAAAACAGAAAATTAAATATCATGTGGAGATGTCAAACACGTATAGATCTTCTTGATGAAGAATTGATGAAGGAAATGATTAGCGCAGGATGTAAGGAAATCCTAGTTGGTGTAGAATCTGCGTCTGATAGAATCTTGAATGAGATTTATGGTAAAGATTTAAATGTATTCAAAATTAAAGAAGTATTTAAATTAGGGCGGTCTCTAGGATTGGTAATAACACCTTCTTTTGTTCTAGGACACCCATATGAAACTAAAGAAGAGCTGGAGGCAACAAAAAACCTTATAATAGAGCTCTATAAAGATAATTATAGACATCCAAGAATGTGTTATCTTACACCATTCCCTGGAACAGAAATTTCAGATAGTGTATTTGACGGAGATCTAAATAACTTTATTGAAGTATTTGATTGGGATAAATATACACACATCTGTCCTACATTAAGAACAAACTACATGTCAAGGCATGAATTAGCCAAATTGTATGTTGATGCTTTAGCAGAGATTACATATCAAAACCCTGAAAGACAAAAAAGAATATGGCCAAACGAAGAAGATGAAGGTAGTTACTATCCTCCAGAAGTCAAGCTATATTATATGAAAGAAGCAATTATTAATAAAAATGCACAACGCTTAAATAATATTCAAGTTGTAGAGGAAAAAGAATGAGTAGTATAGTTTGTGTTGGGGCATCAGTACTGGACATTAGTACGAAAATTGGCAGGAGGTTACCTGAGAGAGGATCATTAATTTTTACTGATACAGTAGAAATATCTTTTGGAGGATGTGCTTTAAATGTTGCATCAAATCTATCTAGATTAGGAGTACGTAGCAAGCTAATAACAAAAGTTGGAAATGATATGTTTGGTGACAGTATTGTGAATAGATGTAAAGAGCTTGATATAGAATTGCAGCGAACAGATAGATCTGAGCTAAGGACTTCATTATCCCAAATTCTTTTAGATGAAACAGGAGATAGAAGAATAATCCATAATATAGGAGCTAATAAGTCGTTTAGCAAGGATGATATAGACTTGGATATGATATCACAATATGAATATGTTTATTTTGGTGGAGTATTGGGTATGCCGCTAATTGATGAACAATTGGAATATTTGTTTTCAGAATTAAAAACTAGAAACAAAGAAATCAAAATTATTCTTGATGTGATCTATTCAGAAAATGTTTATTCTCTAAACGAAGTTAAGAGGGCTCTAAAGTATGTCGATTACTTTGTTCCTAATTATTCAGAAGCCAGATCTTTATCAAGTAAAACATCGCTTAATTCAATTACAGAAGACCTATTAGAACTCGGGGTTAAGAATTTAATTATAACTTTAGGTGAAGATGGTGTTTGCTATAGAAATCATAGTTTATTTGGATTTCATAAAGCTGTAGCTACAAAGGTTCAAGATACTACTGGGGCAGGGGACGCATTTGTGGCTGGACTAATCTATGGTCTATTGCATGATCAGGATTTTGAAAGTTCAATAGTGAAAGGTCTTGAAGTTGCATCAGAATGTGTCGCCAAGATGACTGCATAATATAAATTAAATAAAAACACATATTGGGGTGAGTACTATGAAAAACGATATAAGAGAATTATATAGAAAAGCTTCTCAAATAAGATTAGATACATTTGAAAGTATAGTTCAAGCAGGTTCTGGTCACCTTGGAGGAAGTTTTTCAGTAATAGAAATACTTTCAGCATTGTACTTTGAAGTTATGGAATTGGATGAAGAGAATAAAGATAATCTAATTTTATCAAAGGGCCATGGTGCACCAGCCTTATATTCTACTCTAGTAAACAAAGGTTTGTGTGAAAGAGGATTATTATCTCAATTGAGAAAACATGATAGTCCATTTCAAGGCCATCCAGATTGTAGGAAATTACCTTTATTAAGCACTTCTTCTGGTTCTTTAGGTCAAGGTCTTTCAATAGGAATTGGAATGGCTATTGCAGATAAACTTAGTAATTCTAATAGAATGACCTATGTTATATTGGGCGATGGTGAACTTAATGAAGGTCAAATTTGGGAATCAATAATGTTTGCTAGTGCAAATAAGATTGGGAATCTTATTGCTTTAGTTGATCGTAATAACCTTCAGTTAGATGGAAGGACCGAAGATGTCCTTGATATGGGAAATTTAAAGGATAAGTGGAAAGCTTTTGGCTGGTCTGTTTTAGCGGTTGATGGGCATAGAATTGAAGAAATTGTTGAAGCCATTAACAATTTTCTTGAAACAAATAGTAATACTCCGAAGGTCATTATATGTAATACAGTTAAGGGAAAAGGCATCTCATACATGGAAAACAATTACTTATACCATGGCAAAATTCCTAGCGGTGAATTGTTAGAAGATGGAAGAAATGAATTAAGAAAGGAGATATCAAAATGGGATTAGTTAAGACAGCAAATTGTATATTCGGAGAGACTATAGTTAAAGAAGGTTTCAGGGACGAAAAAATATTTGTTTTGGATTCAGACGTTTCCAGAGCTTCTTATACTTATTTGTTTAAAGAAAACTTCCCAGAACGTTTTTTAAATGTAGGTATAGCAGAACAGAATATGGCTTCAATAGCTGCGGGGTTAGCTTTAAAAGGATATAAACCTGTTATAACATCATTGGCTAAATTTATTTCGTTAAGATGTTTAGATCAGGTTGTTAACAGTATTGCTTATCCTAAGCTAAATGTGCTGATGGTAGGTATTTATGCTGGGATTTCAATTGGTAAAGATGGAGCTACTCATCAAACTGTTGAAGATATTGGTGTTTTGAAATCCATACCTAATATGTCAATTATTAATCCGTGCTCACATAGAGAGGTTAATGAACTTGTGGGGCAGAGCTTTAAGTATCAAGGACCTACATATCTTAGACTGACGGCAGGTATTCCAGAAACACAATTATCAGAGGAGAAGATTGAATTTGGTAAAGCTAGAGTAATGACAAATGGAGATCAGCTTACAGTAGTAACTACTGGTGTAATGACTGGGAAGGTATTAAATGTTATTAAGGAAGAGGACCTTGAGGAGAAGGTAAGTTTGATTCATACCCATACTATTAAACCAATAGATGCTGAGAGCATTAGAAAGTCAGCAAGAAAAACACTGAAGGTAATAACTATTGAAGATCATAATGTGATTGGCGGGATTGGCGAGAGCGTATCAAGTTTATTATGTAATGAAGAAGGCGTTGTAGTGAAAATAATTGGACTAAATGATGTTTTCGGTTGCTCTGATGATGCAGAGGAATTATACAATAAGTATAATCTTTGTGAAGAATCTATCAAAAACTACATTTTACAGAATATTTCTAAGTAAAAGAGGCGATATTTATGAGTAAGCAGAATAGTGAAAATTCAATAGATATTATATTAAACATATCGAACTCCTTATTGAAAGGAAAAATCGAAGAAACGGTCCATTTTGATAAAGTAATTAAGCGCTGTAAAGATAAATTTGATGGTTTAATTTACACCTTTGGTCAGATAAAAAATCATGTAGGGATTGTTGATTCTGGGCAAAGGGACATGAAGATTATCAGAGCGGACTGGAATAATTCCAATTACAATCAATATAATCTAATTAAAAACAGAGAAATAAAACATGAAATTATTTTTTCAAAAGGATTTGTGAAGAGTTTAGACTCAAGAATTGCTTTTTTAGAAACCTTTATTAATAATAATGAAGAATTTGAAAAACAGGAAATAAAGAAAATATCTGAATTTCATTTTTCAGATTCAGAAGTCAAAGTAATTTTAAATTTCAATGTTGATGAGGCCTTAAGTGAAAGATTGGATATTATTGATATTTTAGAAATGTATTCGAGTATTTACTATGAAATGGGAATTGACATTCTATGTATACCCATTAAATTTAGTGAATGTGCTAAAAGAATTAAAGAATATATGAAAATTCCAATTTATATTAGTGTGGATAAAAATCTAAATGATGATATTACTCTAGACATCCTAAAAGACATTCAAAACATTGATGGTGTAATGTTTTCCGAAAAGTTATTAAGAAGCTCAGATGGTGAGATTGCTTATATACTAGACCAACTGAGGAGACAAACGAAATCTTAGCTTGTATCAAGGATATGGCCATAATTCAGTATTGTTATCTTATAAGAATTCGAATTGATTAGGAGTGAAATTTTGAATACCTATAGAAAAAGAAAATTTAAAGAGCTATTTAATAAGGAAAAGCGGATATGCGTTGCAATGGATCATGGCTTTATGTCTGACCCAACTGAAAATGTGAGAAACTTTCAAGCAATACTAAATAAAGTTATCAAAGGTGGCGCTGATAGTATTCTAATTAGTCCTGGGCAGCTTATGAATAATAAGGAGACCATAAGAAGTAGTGATATTTTTGTTATTTTAAGAGTAGATTGGATGAACGCATTACGACTAGGCAAAGAAAATACTAAAAACGCTTTGCCTTGCTCAAAACTTATGCATACTTCCATTATGAGTATAAAAGAAGCTTTAGAATATGATGTTGATGCTGTAGTGGCTTATTATGTAGTAGGATATGATGAGGAGATTGAAGAAGGCACATTACTCAATTGCATTGAAATATCTAAACAATGTCATGAGTTAGATGTTCCCTTTATTATGGAACCTATGATTATAAAAGGGCAGGTCAATGGTGCCATGGACGCTAAAATACTTGCCGATGCTGCTCGTATTTCTCAGGAAATAGGGGCAGATGCTTTAAAGATACCTTATACAGGTGATAAAGAAACTTTTAAGTCTCTTGTTGACGGGATAACAATTCCCATTTTGATATTAGGTGGAGCTAACTCAGGTAATGATAACGATGCGTATAGTTTAATTAGTGATGCCATAGAAATTGGAGCCTCGGGTATACTGTTTGGAAGGAAAATAACGAAAAGCAAGAGCCCTGATATTTTATTGAAAAATATTAAAGCTGCTATCAAAAAAGGTTCAGAAAAAAAGATTAATGAAGAATTAGAAAAGTCTAAAAAATTAAAATTTGATAAACTGAAATGTACAGGTTGCAAGATGTGTGAAAACATATGCGATTTTCTATCAACTGGAAGTCTGAAGATAAATAAGAGTAGAAATAGTATTTCTTTAAACTATTGTGATAAGTGTAGAAAATGTGAAGATGAATGTCCGATTGATGCCATTAAAATATCTAAGAAAATTGATTTAGATCATAGCACATGTATATTATGTAGTGCATGTATAGATGTGTGTCCCAATAATGTATTAAAAACAATCGGCGAAAAGATTTTATACTGCAATTACTGTAGTGGTGAAGAGTTGAGGTGTGCTGAAATTTGTCCTACAGGGGCACTAACGGTGGAGGAATTCTAATGAAGGGGAATTGTGGAAAACTATTAAGGATTGATTTATCTAGTTCAAATTTTTCCATTGAAGACATCAGTATAAGTCTTTATAGACAATATATAGGAGGAATGGGACTAGCAACGTACTATTTAAATAAGGAAATGACAGGAAAAGAAAATCCTTTAGATAAAGAGAATAAAATAATTATTGCGGTTGGACCATTAACAGGAACTATTGCACCAACTAGTAGTCGATTTGGTATATTTACAAAAAGTCCTTTGACTAATGGATATCTAGAATCTTATTGCGGTGGAGATTTTGGGAAAGAAGTAAAAAAATGCGGGTTCGATGTTATCATTATTGAAGGAAAATCTAAGGAAAGTACTTTAATAGAAATAAATAATGACTCAGTTAAATTTGATCATAATAAAAATTTAATTGGTTTAAAAAGCTCAGAGATTAAAGAATACTTTAAGTCTAACTATACTGGATGGAGCAATTTATATGTAGGTCCTGCTGGAGAAAGAAATTCTAAAATATCGGGTGTTTTCTCTGAAGGTAGATGTGCTGGAAGAGGCGGTGCTGGAGCAGTTTTTGGATCGAAGAGCCTCAAAGGTATTGTTATAAAAGGTGATAAAAGAGTAGACGTTTATAATAAAGAAGAGTTTATGAAAGACGTTAATGAAACTCTTAGAGAACTTAGAAGTAGTAAGGCGGTAAGTCATCTCAAAGATGTTGGAACAGGAAATATTATAGACATAATGAATTTCTTTGAATCTTTACCAAATAGAAATTTTCAAAATAAATGTTCTAAAGAGATTAATAATTTTCTTCCGCAAAATCTTAAAAAGGCTTGGAAAAAAAGTGTGGCGTGTTTTAATTGTCCCATAGCTTGTAGCAAGATATATGAATTTGAGTATGAGGGAATGAAGATTGAATTGGACGGTCCAGAGTATGAAACTATTTGGAGCCTAGGTATAAATTTAGATATATATGATCTTAAAACTGTTGCGAAAGCAAATTATATATGTGATGAATATGGGATAGACACAATAAGCACAGGGAATATAATTGGTTTCATAATGGAACTTTATGAAAAAGGTATGATTGACTCTAAGCACATTGATGGAGTTGTGCCTGAATGGGGTAGTAGCGAAGCTCTAATAGCTTTAACAAAACTTATTGCATCAGGTAAGGGTTTTGGTATGGAGATGAACAATGGAGTTAAATATTTATCAAGTATTTTTGAAGGTTCTAAAGCTTTTGCAATGCATGTTAAGGGAATGGAGCTACCCGCATTTCATCCTTCTGGTAATTATGGTATTTCATTAGGTTATGCAATTTCAAATAGAGGAGGATGTCATTTACACGGAGCTGTATTATCAGAGTTATTTGGAGGAGCAGACAGAAAAAAGCATAATAATAAAGTAAATATGTTGCTAAAGAATATTGGATTAATTAATGTAATAAATTCATCAATATTATGTTATTTTGTATCTAATGGAATTGGACTTAAAGAGATTTCTAAAATGATTAAAAGTTGTACTGGGATTGATTATAAAGATCCTAGCGAATTTGAAGAAATTGGATTAAGAATTAATAAACTCTGTATGGATTTTAATAAAAAATGTGGATATTCCAAAGAATACGATAAATTGCCTTTACGTTCATTTGACTTAGGAACTAATAAAGATATTTTGAGCAACATGATTGAAGAGTATCACGAATTTATGATGAATGTAAAGTAATAATTTCTAGACTCTCATTAAATTTGGTCATAATATTGTTAGGAGGTAGATTCGCATGAACAGCAACATTAAATGGAAGATAGATAATGATTTTAATTTGTTAAAAGAAAATCTGGTCACAAGGAACTACAAAGTTGAAATTTTTGAGAATTCTGATGAACTTATTGAATACTTTAAAAACAATATTAAGAAAGAAAAAGTGATTGGAGTAGGTGGCTCAACAACATTATCAGAAATAGGCCTAATTGAGAATATGATTGATAGCGGCTATAACGTACTTAATAGAAATAAAGCTGGTTTATCTAGAGAAGAAAAGCATAAACTTCAGAGGGCAGCTCTTACATCGGATGTCTTTATTTGTAGCGTAAATGCAATATCAATAGATGGGCAGATTATTAATATAGACCACACTGGAAACCGTGTCTCAGCAATTCTATATGGTCCAAGGGAAGTATATTTAATAATTGGATACAATAAAGTCTGTTGGAGTTTAGATGAGGCAATGAACCGTGCAAGACTTTTTGCTGCTCCTTTAAATGCTAAGAGGAGTGAGGAAAAATATTCACCACCATGCTTAAAACATGGGCAGTGTGTTAGATGTAATTCGAATAAGAGCATATGTAGTGTGACGTCTATAATGGAAACATGTTCTGAGAAGGGGCGGATTAAAGTGTTATTGGTGAAGGAGAGCCTAGGTTTTTAAAGGAGGGATAATATGTTTGCTGATTATAAGAAAATCATAAATAGAAACTTTAGTGTAATTTTGATTGGTACATTTGTGACTGTATTATCTTATTCAATGATGATACCTTACTTTGCAATCCACTTAAAAGAAAATTTGTTATTCAGTGCAACCGCAATTGCAACTATAATGACAGTCTATAGAGGATTAAGAAGAATTATGGTGTTATTTGGCGGATACTTTGCAGATAAGTATGGTATAAAGTTAATTCTCTTATTGGGGCTAATCATTCATTCAATAGCATACTTACTATATGCTTTTGCCAACACATATAGTATAATTTTGGCTTTAGCAGTCCTTACAACTATTGGAGGCTCGTTTACAATACCAACAATAAGAATTATGACAGCAGAAAGTACTGACGATGATGAATTAAAACCAAAAGCCTTTGCATTGAGATCATTAGTATATAGTGTGGCATTTGCATTAGGACCTGCTATTGGTATAGTCGTTATACAATATTCATTTAAATGGCTCTTTATAGCTTGTAGTATATCTTATGCACTCTATTCGATAGCGGTTCTAATTTTCGTGGATAGCATATCTAATAAAAAGAAAGCTCATGATGTTTCTGTAATAAAAAACATTAAATTACTGTTAAAAAACAAAAGGATTTTAAATTTATTCTGGGCAGCCTTTGTATTCTACTTCCTAATGGCACAATTTGAATCCACAGTTCCAATTGGCCTAAAAAGTATAGTGGGAATATCAAATAATCAAATAGGTATCCTATTCACTATTATGGCTGTTGTATCAATTGCAATGCAACAAATAGTTGTTCATTTTACTGCTAAGAAAAGAGATGAATTAAGTATACTATTTGCAATAGCTCTTGCTATTGTTAGTTTGTTGCTTCTTTACTTCATACCGAACTTCTATGGTGCGATAGTAGTATTTGTTTTAATTACTTTTTCAGAATTAATCTGTATGCCTATACTATACTCAGCAGTTATTAAACATGCACCTGAAAATGCTAAGGCATCTTTTAGCGGTACATCTGCTTTTATTGAAGGCTTAGGAATTGCTTCAGGAACAACAATGGGTGGCTTATTGATAGATATGAATTTACAATTGAATGTATGGCTTTTTATAGGAGGAATTGCCACAATATTTGCTCTTGTTTATCTGTATAATATTAGAGATATATTGAGATATAAGTCTAAGAGTAAAGAGACACTAGAAAAGATTCACACATAATAGATGTATTTAATTTTAGAAACAGACAAAGGGGTCCCATCAGTGCCTTTGACGGTGCTGACAGTACTCTTTGTAAACATAATGATATCTCATCTCCCATCAACAAAATTGTGAAGTATGGGCCTAATGGAGTTTTAAATTCACTTAATTATCATTAAAGGGATTTTATATATGAAAAAACTAAAGTAACAAATAAGTAGGTAGTGACGTTGCTAAAATTTTAAGACTTATCATGATTGAGTTTTGGAAGGATGGATATAATGAAAGTTAACGGCAAAGAAATATATCTTGAAACTATAACAACTGTGTCAGAACTTCTGGGTAAATTGAATCTGAATGAGGAGAAAGTAGTAGTATGGGTAAATGGTGAGAATATTTGCATAGAACGATATTCTAAACATTCACTAGATGAAAAGGATGAAATTGAGATAATTAGTATAATAAGTGGAGGATAAAAGATAGTTTTTATCGTTATTGGCTAAAGTGCATGTAGTCAACAGTGGCATGAAAGCTTGATGCTTTTTAGAAAAAAATATTACAATTTTAGTTTTAAACTAATACAGTACAAATCTAAATCTAGAATATAGAAGAAAATTAAACTACGCACCTGCTAAAGCAGGTGGATTTAAGATATAAATATCTTATGACTGAAAGTCATGTTTAAGGCTAAAGTCCTTCTGAAAGAACTTTAGCTTAACCTCAAGATAATGACTAAACTCACTCTTCAACTCTAAAATTATTTTTTATATCATCTATCTCTTGACTCGCTATGTACTTTCTTATTGTTTCTTCATTTACACTTCCTACTGTTGAACAAAAATATCCTCTTGCCCACAAATGTTGTCCCCAATATTTTTTCTTTAGCTCTGGAAATTCATCTTGAATCATTCTTGATGACCTTCCTTTCAAATATTGGACTATTTTACTTGGCGCCATTGTTGGTGGACACGGCAACAATATATGCACATGGTCTTTTCCTACACTTTCTTTTATTATTCTAATTATTCTTGCTTTATAAATGCTAAAATTAGAATGTACAAAGTGACCAATATTTCCATGTACAACAACTGAATAATTATCTATAGTATTTATGGGTGATGAAAATGTTAATTGATATAAATATAAATACTAAGATAAATATAAATTCATTAAGAGATTTAACTAAGTTAAGAACAATTGTGGAGGTAAATGATTTGGATAAGCCTAACTTTAGTCAGTTAGCTAGAAACTTAGGAGTTGATAGAAGAACTGTTAAAAAATATTATGAAGGTGACTTTGATAAATCTAGAAAACAAAAAATATCTAAACTTGATTCATACTATGATATCATCAAATCTTTGTTATCAACCGATAATAACCAGATATTCTATTACAAATCCCATCTATATAGATATTTGGTGAGAGAGCATAACCTAGAGTGCTCAAGAAGTAATTTTAATTACTACATATTAAAAAATAGGGAGTTTGCTGAATACTTTAAACCTAAGAAAAAAGTCAATTCTGTAAAGTCAGAGACTCCCTTTGGTAAACAAGCTCAATTTGATTGGAAGGAAAAACTCAAGTTTAGATTTAGAGATGGTAGTGAAATTACATTTAATGTAGGTTCATTAGTATTATCGGCATCAAGGTTCAAAGTATGGAGAATATATCCTTCTACAGATCAAAATAGTCTGTTTGATTTTCTTTCATATGCTTTTGATACTATTGGTGGAGTAGTAGAAGAATTAGTAATAGATAATGCATCGACTATGATGGATACTGCTAGAACCGAAAGAAGTGTGGGCAAGATATGGACTGTTCCTGCCTGACTGGACACAAAGAAGCGTATATTTTCTAGCCTGTTCTGACAGACAAGGGGACGTTTCGGTTGTCTTGCTTGTTGCTTAATCTTGCCTGTGTTTTTGTCTTACTTTTTACTTAAGTTTATTGTTTTTGTTATGAATTCTCAATTATGTTGTTGGTGAGAAACAATAATCAAAATCACTGGTGTTGCATAAAAAATAAAAACAAAAGTCAAGGAAAAAATTCAGAAGTTTAGGGATTTTTTGCCAGATAAAATATGATAAGATAGTCCTTGTTTAAATTCTCTAATGAAAAAACAGAAAGAAAAGATGAACAAGGATAAAAAAAACAACACTTAATTTTATCATAAATCCTTTAAAAAAATCTTTAAATATTTTAAAAATTTTGGGTAAAATGACAAAGGGACGTTTCGTTTGACATATGAATGACAAAGGGACGTTTCGTTTGACATATGGAAAATGGTGAGATAAAATTAAAATGGTGATGAAAATAGGAAGAGAAAAAAGGGAAAGGAGATAAACCAATAGTCAAACAATTAACCTGTAAAAAATATTTGATAGAACAAATTGTCGATGATATTATAGAACTGAAAAAGAATGGCATGAAATCAATAGCTATTATTTGTAAAACTTCTAAAAAAGCCTTGAAGTTTATAATTTGCTTAAATCTACTATTGATGCTAATTTAATTTTATGTGAAAAAGATGAGTTTAAAGATGGAATTGTCATTATAGCTTCTCATATGTCAAAGGGATTAGAATTTGACGCAGTTTTAATTTATAATGATGATGAAGAGAATTATAAAAATGAAAATGAGCGAAAACTGTTCTATACAGTTTGTACACGAGCACTACACAAATTATATATTTATTTTATCAAAGATATTTCACCAATACTTAAAGAAATCGACAATAATCTTTATAAAGGGCAACGGGATGTTTCGTAGATACAGATATAAGAGCATTCCTTGACAATGTGGACTATAAATGGATGCTGAAATTCATAGAGCACAGAATAAAATATGCAAAGCTTAGAAGATTAATAGTGTCAGTTTGGCTTTGTAAGGCTTCGTTTACTCGATTTGTGTAATCATGCATGTCCTCGTGTCAGGTAAAATAAGTATAAATAGGAGGTAAAAAGTGAGCAGTATTCTTATAATAAAAAAACTAATAGATATCTTTACACCATCTGAAAAAAACTTGCTGATTATGCTGATTATATTGTAGAAAATTTAGAAAAAGTAAGTACTCTTTCTGCATCAGAACTTGCAAACTATGCAGGAACAAGTCCATCAAGTGTTATAAGGTTTTCAAGAAAATTAGGATATGAAGGGTTTCAAGATTTGAAAATATCTATTGCAAAGGATGTTGCTTTAAATAATATAAATCAAGAAAATGTTTATGAAGCAATTAAAGTTAATGATTCAATAAAGGATGTTATCAACAAGATTGCAAGGCAAAGTATTAATGCTATAGAAGATACCATAAAGCTAATAAATGAAGAAGCTATCAGGGATGTTATTGAAGCTATGAAGAATGCAAGTCATATATATGGAGTAGGAGCTTCTGCATTAGTGGCAAAGGATTTACAATATAAGCTTGTTAGAATAAATGTTCCTGTTAGTATGTATATGGATAGCCATACTCAGTTGACTTTAGCAGCAAATATAAATAGCAATGAAGTTGCTATAGGAATATCTCATAGTGGGACAAAACTAGAGACATTTAAAGCTTTAGAAATGGCAAAAAAAAATGGTGCACAAACCATGACCTATACCCGATTTGCTGGACACGAAGATAGTTTGGTAAAATAAAAACTAGGAAAGGGAGTGTCCAACAATGGGATCAAAGAGAAAATTTAATGTTGAATATAAGATTGAAAGTAATTATATAAAAAGAATTCAGATAGTGAAATTATCACCTGCTTGTTTCTTCACGCTATATGATTAAAAAGTACTATTTTAATAAAGACTCATATATTTTAAAATGTATTCATTAAGGAGGATTGTACATAGTGAGAAAAATATCATCAATTCTTTTAATATTGTTACTATTGATGTCCTTTGTTGCATGCCATAAGGAAAAAGCTGGTTTTAGTAAAGTTAATGAAGAGGGTTCAACTAGTTCTGTGAAAGATAATTCCAATCATATCTTTAGTGAAACAAAGTTGAAAGAAATTGAATTAAATAAAAAATTTATCAAAGTTGCTTTGGAAGAAAGAGAAGATATATATGAACGAGATATTTTAGTTTTAATCAATAAATGGCATCATGAATTATACGAAACTAACATGAGGTTACTTCCTATTTTATTAAGAGCATGTATGATAGATCAAACAACTCATGATATTATTCATAACTTAAACATATCTTCTTTAGATAATAAGAAATCTATAAAAAAAATTAATTCATGGGCATTAAATAATTTAGCACATACTCAAACTCTTCTTGATTTTAAACAAGAACCTGGGCAAGATCCTTGGGGAGTTGCTTATGGGAGACCTATTTATAAAAAGCTATTACCGAGTGAAATGAAGGCTATGTCAATCTACTCTGGAAAGATAACTGGAAAATGTGCAACAATAGCTAATTTAAATTATAGTATATTTAGACTGTTAGGTATTGAGCCAGATAATATAATGAATTTAAAAATAAGTGGACATGTTTTTGGATTAGCAAAACTGAACGACCAGATAATTGTATTAGATAATAATAACATTAAGTTATTAAATGATTCCTTAAGAAGTTGGATAACAGAGGAACATTATTATGGGTTTTATAATGATGTAATTTCAGTTAACAAAAATATTGTAATTAACGATGAGATTCTTGATACAAAAGGGAGTCTGCTAGATGCTATATGTAAAGTAAATAATATTGAGCTCCAAAAAGAAAATATAGATTTTTTAGAGATTGAAGTAGATAGAGATAGAATTATTTCTACTATTTTTAGTGATAGTCAGACGAAATCAATGATATTAACTAAATACGCATATCAGAGTCTGTATGTTAAAAAACCTGAATTGTATTTAAAGGCATCATTGAGAGCTCCAAAAGCTGTAGAACTTGCTAATGAGTTAGAAACAGTGGAAGAAATAATTAAATGGATAAATAATAATATAACATATGGTTCAATATTTGAAGATTATAATGAACGTATAATGCTTGCCGATCAGGTTATCGTATTTAAGACGGGAGGGTTAAAAGATCAGGCTGTATTAGCTTATACACTTCTGACATTAAAGGGACATGAACCAGAAATAAAGATAACGAAAGACAATATTTATATTGATCTTGGTTCTAAAATATATGATGTTGAGAATTGGCACGAAGTTAGCCTTATCAGCGGCAATGTAGAATTAATATGGAAAATTAAAAAAGAATAAGTTATAGAAATAGACACTGGTGTTGCATAAAAAATAAAAACAAAAGTCAAGGGAAAAATTCAGAAGTTTAGGGATTTTTTACCAGATAAAATATAATAAGATAAGTGATAAGATAGTCCTTGTCCAAATTCTCTAATGAAAAAACAGAAAGAAAAGATGAACAAGGATAAAAAAACAACACTTAATTTTATCATAAATCCTTTAAAAAAATCTTTAAATATTTTAAAAATTTTGGGCAAAAATGACAAAGGGACGTTTCGTTTGACATATGGAAAATGGTGATGAAAATGGGAAGAGAAAAAAGGAAAAGGAGTATAACAGGAATATATCATATTATGCTACGAGGGATAGATGGACAGAACATATTCATAGATGATGAAGACAGAGAAAAATTTATGAAAGCGCTATTTAAGGCAAAAGGACAGTTTTTATTATATGGATATTGCTTAATGGATAATCATGTACATTTATTAATTAAAGAGGATGAAGAAATAGGAACTAGTATAAAAAGGATAACCGTAGGTTGTGTTCAATGGCATAATAATAAATATGGAAGAGTGGGACATTTATTTCAAAATAGGTATAAAAGTGAAGTAGTGGAAAGTGAATTCTATTTATTGGTATTACTAAGATATATTCATCAAAACCCAGTAAAAGCTAAAATAGTAAAAACAATATCAGAATATAAATGGAGTAGTTATAATAACTATATTGATAAATA
>NZ_FRAG01000069.1 GCF_900142245.1 Paramaledivibacter caminithermalis DSM 15212
CATGCTTCTGCTTCTATTATCTCTACTCCCTTATACTCACATAATTGCCTTAGTATTTTCCCTATATCTTTCTTTATTTTCCCATATATAATTTGTCTTCTATACTTTGGTGCAAACACTATATGGTACTTACAATTCCATTTCGTATGTGATAAACTATTTATGTCCTTCATTGGACTTCCTCCTTTGCTTTTTAGTCGGTTGGTCAGACCTGACTTTATTATATAGCAAAGGGGGAATTTTTTTATCCTCATAGCTAAAGCTTTTTGGAACCACCCGCTTAGCGGGTGGTATTCTAAATACAAAAAATCACAGCCAAAATGACTGTGATTTTCATCTTTAAATAAGTTTTTTAAAGTTCCAATAGAATAACCCAAGACTTAGAACTTGTAACCAATCAAGGGACTTTAGTCAATTGATTAATCACTTAATCTATGAACAAATAACCCACTTCTTAACTTTGGTTCAAACCAAGTAGATTTTGGAGGCATTACTTCCCCAGCATCTGCAATAGACAGTAAATCTTCCATAGTAGTTGGATACATTGAAAAAGCTACTTTCATATCCTTAGCTACTCTTCGTTCAAGTTCCTCAAGACCCCTTATTCCACCAACAAAATCTATTCTTTTATCAGTTCTAGGATTTTCTATTCCTAATATCGGATGTAAAAGATTTTTTTGTAGTATTGATACATCAAGTCTGTCAACTGGATCATTTGCATCATATATACCTTGCTTTGCAGTTAATTTATACCACTTATCATTTATATACATACCAAAGGTATGCTTTTCTACAGGCTTGTATTGTCCTTCTCCATTGTATTCTTCTATATCAAACTTTTCCCTAACTTTATTCATAAATTCTTCATATGTTAGCCCATTTAAATCTTTAACAACCCTATTATAATCCATTATAAATAAATCTTCATCTGGAAATATTACTGATAAAAAGTAGTTAAATTCCTCCTGCCCAGTGTAGTCTGGATTAGCTTCTCTTCTTTTAAGGCCAACTTTTACTGATGATGCAGATCTATGATGCCCATCAGCTATATATAAATAATCTATTTTATCAAAAATTTCACTTATTTTGGTATTAATGTTATCTTCATCAATAATCCATGCTATATGGGTTATTGAATCTTCACTAGTAAAATTATAAATTGGTTTATGAAATTTTATCCAATCATTTATTATCCTATTCAATTCATCATTTTTTCTATATGTTAAGAAAATTGGAGCAGTATTTGCATCGCAATAATCAAAATTATTTATTCTGTCAACTTCCTTTTCTGGTCTAGTGAATTCATGCTTTTTAATAATATCATTGATATAATCATCTATGGAAGTACATCCAACTATACCTGTTTGAACTCTACCATCCATTATCTGTCTATAAATGTAAAATTTCGGAGTATCATCTTGAACTAATACTTTATCCCTAATCATATTATCCAAATTTTTTCTTGCTGTCTTATAAACAATCTCGTCATATTGACTTATGCTATCTTCAACATCTATTTCTGATCTTACTACATGTAAAAAAGAATATTCATTTCCCTTTGCCATCTCTTTGGCTTCTTCCCTATTCATAACATCATATGGTAAAGAAGCTACCTTGTGAGCTAAATCTTTATTGGGCCTAATTCCTTTAAACGGTTTAACAACTGCCACTATATTACCTCCTATGCAAAAAATTTAGTTATAACCTCTACTACTTCAGCCCCTATTCTAGCTTGGGCTTCCTTTGTAGATGCTCCAATATGAGGAGTTAGTGAAACCCTAGGATGAGTATATAATGCTTTATTTTTAGTAGGCTCTTCTTCAAATACATCAACTGCCGCTGCTGCCACCTTGCCAGAGTCAAGGGCCTTCATTAATGCTTTTTCCGAAATCACTCCACCCCTTGCAGTATTTATTATATATACTCCATCCTTCATTTTTGAAAACTCTTCTTCTCCAAGGACTGCTCCTACTTCTTTATTAAATGGAACATGTATTGATATGAAATCAGAGTTTTTTAACAACTCATCAAAAGGCATATATGTAAAATCATCATATCCCTCTTTAGCACCTGTTCTATTTGTATAAATAACCTTCATTCCAAGAGCATGAGCCTTTTTAGCTGTTTCTCTAGCGATTCTTCCAAAACCTATAAGTCCTAAGGTTTTTCCATTTAGTTCTATTCCTTTATACTGTTTTTTATTCCATTTTCCTTCTCTCATAGTAACATTTGCAATATGAATATGTCTTGCAAGTGCAAACATATGGGCTATTGCAAGCTCTGCAACTGAAGCACTGCTTGCCTTAGGTGTATTCATAACCTGTATTCCATGCTCTAAAGCATAATTAACATCAATATTATCTACACCTACACCTGCTCTTACAACAAGCTTTAGTCTTTTAGTCTCTAAAGCTGCATCTAATACCTCTTTACGTACCTTGGTAGCTGAGCGTACAACCATAGCATCAAACTCTTTTACTTTTTCTTTTAAATCTTCTAATTCAAAATGCTCCTCTACAACTTCAAAGCCTTCATCTATTAGCCTTTGAACTGCTCCTGTATCCATACCGTCTGTAACTAAAATTCTAATCATATTCAAACCCCCAATGGTTATGTATATTATAAGGCAAGTATTTCTTCAATGATTGCCAGTAATTCCTTTATCTCTTCCAATGTAGTATCAGCCATATGAGCTATTCGGAAGGTTTTTTCTTTAAGATCACCATAACCGTTAGATATCATGAAGCCACGCTTACCTAGTTCTTTATTTAAATCTGAAACACTAATACCTTTAGTATTCTTTACAGTTGTCAATGTATTTGAAGCATATTTTTCTTCTGCAAACATTTTAAAATGTTTATTTGCCCAAGCACGAACATACTCTGCCATTTCTTTATGACGATTAAATCTATTTTCAATTCCTTCTTCTAATATCTTATCTAATTGATAATCTAATGCAAACATATGGGGTAATGATGGGGTTGATGGATATTGATGGTCTTTCTTTTGTATATAGTTATATAGGTTTAATAAATCAAAATAATATCCCCTATTAGGTACTTCTTTTGCTGCATTAAGAGCTTTTTCAGAAATTGAACAAATAGCTAGTCCTGGAGGAAGTCCAAGACATTTTTGAGTTGACGTAATGCAAATATCTACACCAAGCTTATCTACTTCAATCTTTGTTCCACCCATTGAGCTTACTGTATCTAAACAGAAAACTACATCAGGATATTTTTTTACAACTTCTGCAATTCCTTCTACTGGATTCATTATACCCGTTGAAGTCTCATTATGGGTTATAGTAATTAAATCATATTTACCAGTAGAAAGTACTTCATCAACCATTTCAGGTGTAGTAGGTTTACCCCACTCTGAAGAAAATTTGTCTGCAGGAACTCCATTCGCTTCAGCCATTTTATACCATCTATCTCCAAAAGCTCCAACAGAAAATACAGCTGCTCTTTTTCTAGTACAAGAACGAACAGCACCTTCCATCAAACCACTACCAGAAGATGTAGATAACATTATCGTATTCTCAGTATACATTAGCTTCTGCATTTTTTTTGCAATACTTCTTTGTAAGTCAGAAGCTTCCTTAGTACGATGCCCTATCATAGGCGTTGAAAGCCTCTCAAGTACATCATCAGCAACATTAACTGGACCAGGTATAAATAATTTTTTATACATTTGTTTCCCTCCAATATAAATAATTTTATATATAAGATAAAGCTTAACCCAATGTAATACATGGAAATGTTAAAGTTCCCGTGGTAAAAAGCATAATAAGTTTTCTGAAAATACTTTTCAGTATACGTTTTCCCATACCAATGATACCATTATTATAAAGTTAAAACAAATATATTAACAATTATTAAAATTTTTTAATTTTTCCTCCAACCTAATAAGCTTCTTACTTAAGGTGAAAGGAAATATTAAAACCTGGAGATAGAAACTAGCACAATGAGTTAATTTAGTGTATACTAAGTTCTTTAATATCATATAAATCTGTTCTTCTATGTTTTAGCAAAGGTAATTGATTTCTTATTTTTTTAATTCTATTTAAATCTATTTCCCCGTATATTATAGTTTCTTTTTCATCGGCTTCTGATATAATTTCTCCCCACGGATCTACAATTAAAGAATGTCCAAATGCCACATAAGTAGAATCTATATTCCTAGAAGGTGACGCTGCAACAAAATATACTTGATTATCCAATGCCCTTATTTTAGCTATACTGTGCCAATGGGCAGGACCTGTTGTCATATTAAAGGCCGCTGGAACTACTATTACTTCTGCTCCCTTTATCGCCATCAATCTCATTAATTCAGGAAATCTCATATCATAGCAAATTGCAACTCCTATTTTACAAAACTCCGTTTCAATCACTGTAACAGTATTGCCATACCCTAAGGTTTCTGATTCTTTAAATGTAATTTCATCCTCTATATCTATATCAAAAAGATGTATTTTCCTATGTTTGCCAATCAATTTGCCATCTCTATCGAACACATAGGAAGTATTATATATTTTTTGACCTTCCTTTTCAGGTATGGAACCACCAACTATGTAAATATTCTCATCTTTAGCTAATCTTGATAAAAAATTAGTAGTAATGCCTGGAAACTCCTCTGCATATTTTGGGAAAAAGCTATTATTGTATGGACAATTGAACATCTCAGGCAATACAACTAAATTTGCACCATTATGACTAGCCTCTTTAAGCATACCTTCTACTTTAATTAAATTATCTTCTTTTTTTTCTAAAATATCCATCTGGCATACTGCTATTTTAAATTCAGACATAGATCCCCCTCCTTTCTTTTTTATTATTTTACCATTTTTTAATAATTTATATTACCAATTTTATTATTTATAAATCTCTAATTTTCTTTGAAATTTATTAAACCTTGAAGTGGTTTATCTCTAGTATCATTTAAAAGTAAAATCATATCAAAAATGTCATATTAATGACATTTTTTATTTTTAAGGAGTTTAAACTTTTTTCACGAAATTGCATATTTGAATTTAAGTAAATTGAAGTAATAAATAGAAAATGTAAAATATTATCAGTAAAATTTTAGAAGTAGGATTTAAGATTTTTTAGACCTAAAAGAATGACTTTAAAACTTGGAACATGGAACTTGTTACTTACTACTAAAATGCGTCTTACAGGTGCCTTTGTTCTCATTTATTAAGAGCCTTTAGTATCTCTATTTCATATCCTTCCTTAACTTTTCTTAAATGTTTAATTCCCATATCACAATATTCATTTAAGGACAGTTTTAGATACTCAGAAAAAAAATTGTTTAAATTTTGGTTGTTTTCCATATTTGCTTTTATCTCTGCTTTAACTCTATATACTAGACCAATCTCTAAAGGACTTTTCAATTTATCGGCATAGTACTCAGCATTTTTTAAATGCTTTAGTGCTAAATTATATTTCCCTTCTTTGCATCTAATCAAGGCTAGAAACCCTTCAGCTATAGATCGTCCCCATAAAGTATCGATCTGTTCATATATCTCCATAGCTTTATTTAAATATTCCTTAGCCTTTAAATAATCCCCCTTTTCAAATGCGGCTTGTCCCGCATTAGTATTGAAAATAGTTAAACCTCTTAATAGACTCTTCTCCTTACATATTTTCATAGCCTTATCATAGTATGTTAATGCCTGAGAAAACTCCATATTATGTCTTCTAATTTCTCCAATGTAATTATAACAAGCCGCAATATTTAAAGAATATTTTCCCTTATCATTATTTATTGCATTAAATGCCCTTATTGATTTCTTCAATAATTCCTCTGCTTTACCATATTCTTCCATCATAATCTTATTTAAACCCTTTAATCTCAAAAATATTCCAATATCTTCTTTTGATCCATAGCTATAGGCAATTTCCAGTCCCTTATCGATATTTTTTTTCATAAACAAAACATCATATACTTGAATACCATAATAGATATTTTGTCTATATCCCTTTAAGGCATATTTAAAGGATTTAATACTAAGAGATTTATTTATCATCTCCTCTATATTCTTCTTTCCTTCTTCATATTCACCTTCTCTAATTAAATATCTACCCCTTATGTGAAGGTAAGCTATTTTCAGCCTAATAACATCTTCATCTTCTTTTTCTATTTTTTTCAACCTAGAGAAGAGCTTCTCAATGTCATTGAAGTATTTTAGTATTTTTTTACTACTCATATTATTGAAATTTGGTTCATTAAAGCCTACATAGTTCATTACAGGAAAAAGTTCATGTTTTACATCAAGGTATGAATCTAGATATTTTATTGTATATTTTAAGGTATTTATAATATTACCAGAATTTGAATAATGATAAATTAGCTTTGGATATATAGATACATCCCTTTTATCATTTTTAAGGGATTTTTCAATAATCTGCCCTGCTTTATTGTGTAATACTTTTCTCTTTGCAACCGACAAACTATTATATACGTATTCTCTAAGCTTTTGATGAGTAAACCTATAGCTAATTTCTTCACCACCGACTTCATCAATTATATATTTATTATGCAGTTCTTCCATAACTTCCACAATTTCCAGCTCATCTTTTCCAGATAGGTCTTTTATAATATTTAGTGTTGCCTTGTCAAAAAATATAGCTACTATATTTAGTATTTTTTTACCCTCATCTGATATACCTATAAATTTACTTTTAAGTATATCCTTCATTTTAGGAGAAATACAGGTATCTAAATCTCCTTTACTCTTTATCATATTTAAATACTCTATAAGAAAGAAAGTATTACCTTCTGTTTCTCTATATATTTTTTCTTTCGTTTTATTTTTAATCCTATGCTCCTTAAGATATTTATTTATGAAATCCTCCATTTCATCCTTAGTGAACCTCCTAAGCTCAAGTATGTCAATTAAATCATAGAATTTTAGCATAGTAATAAATCTATCAATTTTTTCATAATACCCATTTCTACAGGTGGTTATAAGTATTATATTATTATTCCTAAGCATAATATTTGATAATAGTGATAGGCTTAAATCATCTATCCATTGTATATCTTCAAATATAAATGCTATTTTTCTTTTTTCAATTATTTTTTTTATAACTCCATGTATGACTTCCTCAATAACACTGAATTTTAAAGTATCTAAAACTTCTACTGGATTTTTATTATCTAGACATTGTTCTTTGTCAAATACAGGAAATAAATATGAAATCATTTTCCTCCATGCTAGAGGTATATTAATATCATCTTTTTCAATGATATTTGCAAGCTTTAGAAAAATTTCATTCCATGGTTTTAAAAAATAACCTTTCTCTGCTTGATAACAATTGGTCTCAAACAAATATACTTTTTCTTGTTCTATAAATTCTTTAAACTTATCCTTTAGTCTAGTTTTTCCTATACCTGCTTCTCCCCTAATTAAAATGGATTTATACTCTTTGTCATCCATAAAAAACAAAAAATTTTTATTAAAATAATTAACCTCTTCCTCTCTACCATAAAACAATCCATCTAAACTATTGTCATATGAAATTTGCTTTGCTTTACGATTCTTCTTTATATCATGTATTATATTTTTGGTCTTGATATCAGGAGTAATTCCAAGTTCAGTTTCAAGTAAATTTTCTAATTTATTATATAGCTCTATAGCTTTATTATAGACTCCCTGATTTTTATAAACATTCATTAGGACTCTATAGGGTCTTTCATCAAACTCATCTTCAGCAATTATCAGCTTTGCACATTCCTCCGCTTTTTCAAAATTCTTTTTCTCCAAAAAATTATCTATCAAATTATACAATTTTGAAATATAGATATCTTTATAATATTGTCTTTTGCTAAATAGCCAATTTTCAAATCCCTCTGCATTCTTTACCCCAAAACCCTTTAAAAATTCACCATCATAAATATTAATGCAATCGTTATCACTATTTAATAATAATTCTAAGTCGCTTCTTACTACTATATCTGGATTTAAAAATACAATTGACTTTTGAGGAGATATGATGATATCCATATCAAAGGTTTTTCTAATTTTATACATAGCATTCCTAAGATTTTTCTTTGCCACCTTATCTGGAGAATCACTCCAAAAAAGAGTAACCAGTTCATCTCTAGTAGCCTTCTTATTAACAACTAAATAGTAAAACAAAGCTTCTGCCTTCATAAATGGAAAATTAATCTTTTCTCCGTCCTTAACTACATAAGGAGTACTGAATAATTTAACTTTTATTATATTCATCCTATCCCCCTTCTTTGACCTTACTTCTTTAGTCAACTAGAAAGCAATTATAATACCTCCATCATTAGCATAAACAGTACTTATTCCTGCAGTTTCTACAATTATTATGTCTTTAAACTTGTACCTTTTTTTAATTTCATCCTTTAGCTTTTGTGCTTTTTCAAAACAATTACAATGTGCGATTCCAATGATTTTCTCCTCTAATCTCTCACCTTGCTCTCCTATAAGATCAACCAAACGCCTTAGTGCCTTTTTTGATCCTCTTGCCTTTTCTACTAACCTTATAGTCCCTTTATCTGTTGAACCCATGATTGGCTTTATTGAAAAAGCCGTAGCCAATTTCGCAACTATTTTATTTATCCTTCCAGCTTTTATTAAATTATCTAGGGATTCTAAAAGAAAAAATGTCTTCATATCTTTTATATATTCATCTACCCTTTCAATAATCTGATTACGTTTGCAATCTAGATGGACTAATTCCAAGATTTTAAGTCCAACTAATGTCTCACCTACCGATGCACTAAGAGAGTCAAAAACATGTATAAATTTATCCTTTGAATCTTCTAAATACATTTTCTTTGCCAAAACAGCACTGCTATAACTACCGCTAAGTTCTGAAGATAAGGTTACCACAAATACATCTTCTTCCCCTTTATATCTTTCTAAAAAATCATTAGGTGAAGGACTTGCTGTTTTAGGTGGTTTATCCGATTTCTTCATAAGGTCTAATAATGTCCTTTGATCTAAATTTTCATCATCTTTAAACATTTTTTCTCCAACACTTATTTTTAACGGTGCTAAGCATATTTGTGATAATTTTTTTAATTCTTTGTTCATATCAAAGCAACTGTCTCCTATTACTTTTATATTCATAAATTTCTCCTTTCTGATAGATATATATTACTTTAAAGTTTTTATACATTAAATAGTTCTTCATTATTTCCCTAAATAAATTAAAACGCAAAGCATTATATCTATATTTTATCACTTTATACAATTATATTGTATTAATATCTTCCTATGCAATGATTAATTACAATTTTTGTTTTTTTTCGACAGTTACTTGTAGAACAAAGGCTCTCATAAGCCACGTTTTAAGTTGCAAGTTCCATGTTCCAAGTTTTAAAGTCATTCTTTTAGGTCTAAAAAAACCTAAATCCTACTTCTAAAATTTAGCTGGCAATAGTTTATAATTTCTTGTATCAATTGAATTTACTGCTTTTGACCCATACAATTTCTCGCAAAAAAGTTTGAGTTCCTTAGCAATAAAAAAGGGTTAGTGCATAAGTCTTTGCCTAACCCCCTATTTTACAGCCTATAAGTCAACTTTAGATAAAATATCCTTTTCTAAATTATTAATTTCTATTTCTAATTTCTTAACTTTACCCGATACCATCTTAACAAATTCTTCATCCTTTATCGAGCTTAAATTTATTTTTACATTAAATAATGCTGAAAGCACAGCGGTTCTTGCCATCATTGCGGCTACTGCACCATCTGTAACTGCATTTTTATTGCCCTTCTCTACTACTTTTGATATGTGCTGCATTGTATCAAAAGCTTTTTGAGCAACTTCTAAAGGTATAAGAGCAGCATTTTTCATACTATCTTGAATTGCATTTTTTCTTTCTTTCTTTTCTTCATCAGTGTTTTTAGGCATTTTAAAGGCATCCATAACTCTATTAAAGGATTCAGCATCTCTATCAATATCCTCTATAAAGCTTTCTCTTATATTTGGCAGTATAGATGCTATTTCTACCATTTCCTCCTGTATATCCTCATATCCTTTTTTACCTATAGTAAGATTTGCTACCATCTCAGTTAAAGCTGTGGCTACTCCTGCACTCATAGCTGCAATGCTTCCTCCACCAGGAACAGGTGATTTAGAAGCTGTTTCCTCTAAAAAATCCTTTATGGTTTTATCCCCTAGCATTTTTACCTTCCTCCTATAACTTAAATATTATCAAATACTTTGTTTTTATCATAAACCATTATACCATTTTTAATGACCTGTTCTACAGTACTAACTCCTATGTGATAAGGTAAAAACTTGTAAGAAGGAAATTCATGAATTACAATATCTCCCTTTTTACCCACATCTATACTTCCAATAGTATCTGCTTTATCAATTGCAGCTGCACCATTTATTGTCAAAGCTGTTATTGTTTCTTCTATAGACATCTTCATATATAGAGTAGCCAAGGCTATGACTAATGGTATAGATTCCGTAAAACAGCTTCCAGGATTAAAATCTGTAGCAAGAGCTACTGCACATCCATTGTCTATCATATATCTTCCTCTAGCGAACTCTTCCTTTAAACTGAAAGCAGTACAGGGAAGTAATGTAGCAACAACACCTCTTTGGGCCATAGCTTTTATACCATCATCAGAGGCTTGCAATAAATGATCGGCAGAGACTGCTTCAATCTCTGCAGCAAGTTCAGCTCCACCTAATCTAACAATCTCATCGGCATGAATCTTTAACTTCATACCCATTTCTTTGGCTTTTAATAAAAGTCTTCTTGATTGTTCAACCGAAAATACATTTTTTTCACAGAATATATCACAAAACTCTGCTAGGTTTCTCTTTTTTACAATAGGCAATACATCTTCTATTATAAAGTCAATAAATTCATCTTCTCTTCCTTTATATTCCTTAGGTACAGCATGGGCTCCCAAAAAAGTCTTAACTATATCTAAAGGATGTATTTTATCTAGCTCTTCCATTACTTCTAATTGCTTTATTTCGGTTTCAAAATCTAGACCATATCCACTCTTACCTTCAACCGTAGTAACTCCAAAGGATAGCATTGAATTCAACCTTTTCTTTCCTAGTTTGATCAATTCTTCCTTGGAGGCTTCTTTAGTTCCTTTAACGGAGTTTATTATACCTCCGCCACGATTCATTATTTCCATATAACTGTCTCCACGAAGTCTCCAAGAAAATTCTTCTGCCCTATAACCTCCAAATATGAAATGAGTATGCGAATCAACAAATCCTGGCAATACTGTTTTTTGAGATGCATCAATCACTTCATAATCATCTTCACTTATACTTTTTAATACTTCCTGTGTAGCTCCAACGGCTTTAATAATTCCTTCCTCAATTATCACTGCTCCATCATTTATTATATGAAGATCATTCATTTCTTTACCCTTTTTCAAGCTAAATCCACTACATGTTACTAACTCTGAAGCATTCTTTATTAATATGTTTCCCCTTTCCATATTATCACTACTCCATTAAATTAGTTTCTAATACTTTATCCATTGAAAAACCATATAATCCCAGATAGTATGCTGCTGAATCAATTAAAGCTTCCATAGGTACGAGTCCTATTATTTCACTGCCCAGCACATTTATCCCATACCTTCTCGCTTCCATTTTAACTGCTTCAAAGGCTCTATATATTGCAGTCTTTGTATAATCTGTAAGGTTCATTGTAACCTGAGTAATACCCCTTTCAGGTATTTCAACTCCACCAGCCTTGATGAATCTATATCCTCCTCCTGAATGTCTTATAGCTCTTGCAATCTTATTCGCAATTTCAATATTGTCTGTATCTAAATCTATGTTATAGGCTACTAGCGGCATCCTAGCTCCAACTGCAGTTACTCCAGCTGTCGGATGAATTTTAGCTTCTCCAAAATCTGGTTTCCACTCTGGATTCTTAAGTTTCTCAGGCATTCCTTCAAACTGACCCTTTCTAACCTTTGCAAGGTTTTCTCTCTCTGGTTTTGTAGCAGCCTTTTCATACAAAAATACAGGTATATTGTATTTCTCTGCTATTTCTTTACCCGTTTCCTTAGCAATCTCAATAGCTTCTGTCATACTCATGTTTTTTATTGGTATAAATGGTACCACATCAGTTGCACCCATCCTTGAATGTTGCCCCTCATGCTTTGTCATATCTATAACCTCTGAAGCAACTCCTACTGCTTCTACAACAGCATTTTTAACAGCCTCTGGCTCACCCATAACAGTCACAACAACTCTATTATAATCCTTATCTGCTTCATAGTTTAATAGCTTAACACCTTCTTTTCCTCTAAAAGGTGATACAATTTTTTCTATCTTTTCTAAATCTCTACCTTCACTGAAATTAGGTACACATTCAACTATTTTTTTTACATTAGTCATTTTTATGCCTCCTCATTTGCAAAAATGTATTTTACAGAAATTTAATTAAAGACTTTGACTTATACATAAAATACATGTAAGAAAAAGGAATAACCTTTTATCCTACATATATTTTAAATTTACTATTATCCTTGGATTTTCTTCCATGCCTCATCTACTAAATCTTTTATTAGCTCTTCCTTTGGAATATAGGGAAGAGTTATATGATCCTTACCTTCCATCATATCATTATACTCCACACATGTCGCCATAGCATTTTCATTTCTTGCCCAAGCACGTCTTGCAACTCCACCCATTACGTCCCAAGGCATTGAAGATCTTAAGATATTATCAACTCTTTCACTTCCATCAAGAACCATACCAAATCCACCATTAATGGATTTACCAATACCTACTCCACCACCATTATGCAAAGCAACTAAACTCATACCCCTAGCAGCATTTCCAGCATATATTTGAGTTGCTTGGTCTGCCATAATATTACTTCCATCTTTAATATTGGAAGTTTCTCTAAATGGAGAATCAGTTCCTCCAGTATCGTGATGGTCTCTACCAAGCATAACTGGTCCTATTTCACCTTTTCTAACCATTTCATTAAACTTCAGAGCTATATTCATCCTTCCCATAGCATCTTGATAAAGAATTCTAGCCTGAGTTCCAACAACTAATTTATTTTTGTCTGCATCTCTAATCCATACCCAATTATCTCTATCTTGATATCTTCTTTCTGGATCTATAACCTCCATAGCAGCTTTATCAGTTTTTAATAAATCTTCATGCTTACCACTTAAGCACACCCATCTAAATGGTCCATATCCAAAATCAAATAATTGAGGTCCTAAAATATCTTCTACATATGATGGCCATATAAAACCATCCTTGTCGTCTCTTCCATTTTTAGATATTTCTTTGATTCCTGAATCATATATAGCCTTCATGAATGAATTTCCATAATCAAAGAAATAAGTACCCCTTGAAGTCAATTCTTTAATCGCTTCGTAATGAGCTTTTAAAGTTTTGTCCACTAATTCTTTAAACTTAGCTTTATTGGAGCCAAGTAATTCCGTTCTTTCTTCAAATGAAATTCCTTGGGGACAATACCCTCCATTATAGACCTCATGGCAAGAAGTTTGATCAGATAATAAATCTATATGAATATTATTTTCTACAGCATATTCTAGTAAATCAACGATATTCCCATAGAAAGCAATTGCAGCAGGTTCTTCCTTTTCCATATATTCCTTTGCCAATTTATATGCTTCTTCAGGGGTTCTAGCAATATAGCTAACCCATCCTTGCGAGCGTCTTGTTTCAATTCTTGAATAGTCAACTTCTGCTATAATCCCTACTCCTTTAGCTATCTCAACAGCTTTACCCTGAGCACCGCTCATACCACCAAGCCCTGATGTTACAAAGAGTTTTCCTCTTAAATCTCCATCCTTAGGAATCCCAAGCTTAATTCTTCCTGCATTTAGAATTGTACTGTAGGTTCCATGTACAATTCCCTGGGGCCCAATATACATCCATCCACCAGCAGTCATCTGTCCATAGTTTGCAACACCTAAAGCAGCTGCTCTGTTAAAATTGTCTAAATCATCAAACATGCCAATCATTAATCCATTAGTTATGATTACCCTAGGTGCATCAGGCTTAGAATGAAATAATCCCAGTGGATGTCCTGACATAATTACTAAGGTTTGATCCTGTGTAAGCACCTCTAAATACTTTTTAATAAGCCTGTATTGCATCCAATTTTGACATACTCTTCCAGTTTCTCCATAAGTAACTAATTCATAAGGGTATAGCGCTATGTCAAAGTCTAGATTATTATCAATCATTACTTGGAAAGCTTTTCCCTCAATACATTTTCCTTTATACTCATCAATTGGTTTTGCCTTAATATGTCCTTCTGGACGGAAACGGTATCCGTAAATCCTTCCCCTTGTCAAAAGTTCTTCTAAAAATTCTGGAGCCAACTTTTCATGTAATTCTTCTGGAACATAACGAAGTGCATTTTTAAGTGCAAGCTCTGTTTCTTCCTTTGTTAGTGTAAATTCCCTTTTTGGTGCACGCCTAATCCCCTCTACAAATTTTGGATATTCAGGTAAAACGGAATCTAATTTAATTGTCATTGCCTTTGATACGTCAAAATTACTAATCATCATAACACCCCTTTTTTTTAATATATTTATCGGTCAATATGCTTATTATATTGTTTATTTGTATTATAATATTTTATCGTCGCTAAAACGTCTAATTTGAATAAAGCGTCTACCGCCGCTTTATTAGTTGCAAGTTCCATATTCCATGTTCCAAGTTTTATGGTCTTCCTTGTTCTGAAAAATCAAAATGCATTGTATTATAAAATTACTATAATTAGTTTTCTCTTTGATAATAACTTAAAAGCATGTAATATTTAACAATTACTAATCTTTATTACAAAAAACTTAGTTCAATACTTTACGGAAGCTTAATTAACCTGAATTATTCATAGAAAACATCAAAAATGATTGAATCGTAGTATTAACAAGTAGTCCAACAAATTGGACTTTGCACCCATTGGGTGAA
>NZ_FRAG01000064.1 GCF_900142245.1 Paramaledivibacter caminithermalis DSM 15212
CAGTAACCTTTACTTTTTCAACATTTCCCCTTTTAAATATCGAAGAGGCTTGTGGTTCTAATGGCTTTTGCTGAGGATACTTCACACATCCCCAAAGAATTGATAATAATACTAAGGCAAAAATAAGTTTTGATGATTTAAATTTTTTCATCTAATCACCTCAGCATATATTATTTCCTTTTACAATCAAAAAATGTATAAAGCCCTATTTTCAACCTAATAAAAAGATAGAAATAGGGCTAATATATTTTTCTACTCCTATATCTTATATTTTTTAAGCTCAGCCTTTAGATTCAAAGTAAGACCTTCTAATTGTTCCACATAATCTAAAAGTTCTGTTATCTTATGGGAGTATTCTGTTACGCTGGCACTCATTTCTTCAGAGGATGCGGAATTTTCTTCAGCAATGGCAGCCAAAGAATGGATATTTTCAAATACTTCTGAGATTTTTTTAGTTTCATAGGTAAGCTTATCAACAAGCTCTACAATTCCATTTGAGACATTTGTTATTTTTATGGTTGCATTTTCATTATCTTTAGCAACAACTTGAAGTGTCTTGCTATTTTCTTCTAGTTGCTGAAATTGATTAGCAACTTGATTTACCATATCACTTACTTCCATGGTGAATTCATTCAGATTATTATTGATTGTTTTAACTGCACTTTTAGAATCTTCCGCTAATTTTCTTATTTCATCAGCTACAACCGTAAACCCTCTGCCCATTTCGCCTGCTCTAGCTGCTTCTATGGCTGCATTAAGGGCTAAAAGATTGGTTTGTTCAGAAATTTGTTCAACCGTAATTACAATACTAATTATATCCTGTACTTTTCTAGATAACTCTTCACCTTGCTTATTAATCACCTCAAAATTATCCCTGACTTTCAAGAGCATATTAGATACATCGTATAGCTCTTGATAGGATTTTTCTATGTCATCAACAGCATTTTCCAGCTGTTTTTTTCTAACACTTTCTTCCTCTGCTAGATTATTTAAATTTTCAATATTATCATTCAATACATACACTGATTTTTCAGTTTCTTCAGCTTGATGGACAGCACCATTTGCAACCTCTTGAACAGCATTGGAAATACCTTGAGAAACTTCCTTCATGTTATTTGCAATTCCAGAAAAGGTTTTAGTGAAATTATAGATATCATCCATACCGCCCTTTAGATATATAAAGTCCTTTTTTATAGTATTTTTGATTTTGTTAATATCTTCCACATAGTTCTCAAATTCATCGCCAGTTTTTATTTTCTTATCTCCAATAAAATTTAAATTTTCAAGCTTAACTAATTCGGCCTTTACAGCTTTGAGAGGAGATATTACAATGTTTGAAAATATAAATGAAGAAAAGAAAACTATACTAGAGAAAACAATACTTTTTATTGGGTACGAATAGCCTCCAGCAATAAAAAGAGTTAAGAAGGAGATTATTGTTGTTGGTAATGCAATTTTAAAAGATAAATTCTTCATGAATCCTAGAGATAATATTTTGGATAAGGTAAAGCTTTTAAACTCAGATGTATCCTTTTCAAGCTTAATTTTTACCTTCATAAAGCTTATGCCATCGTCGTATGTACCTTGTTCTAAAATATTTATATCTATATTTTCATTAAAAAATTTAGCGCTACCTTCCAACAAACCTAAGAAATAATCATACATTTTTCGCTTGGATTCATATAACAACTCAATTTCTTTATTGCCAGTTTCAGAAGCAATTAATCTTGGTGGTTTAGCTCCTCTTATCATTTTTGTAAGTTGTGAATGAACATCATCCATCATCATTAGGAAACCCTTTAAACTAAATCTTTCAAAATAGGAAGGGAACCATTTACTAAAGGTTTCGATATTTCTTCTTCCTATTTCTCTCCAAATTTCACTGGAATTTTTGTTTAATGAATTAGCAATTTCATCAATAATATTTTTAACTTCATCATCTTGAATATCTTCAAGGGGAGTTATGATTCGACTAGTATCCCAGCCAACTTTGCTTAATGCAGAGTCTACTGTTTCATTTCCAAAAAGTTCACGAAGAGTTTTTATCCATGTAGAAACTACTGTACCTTTCATGTTTGTGTCTCCTTTCACAGCAAAAAAGTATATAAATATTATAATATAGTATAACAGATTTTGTCACATTACTTATTGTATACCAAAAAAATAATTAAATAAACATGAAAAAGTAAGAATTTTAATAAATTACAGGCAATAATGTTCGAATTAAAACGAATATAGATATAGATTTAAGACTTAAAGATATGAAAGCTATAATATGAAATACTATATAGATATTCTAGTAAAACAGTTAATTTATATACATGAAAAATTTTTAAAAGTGTTGGATATTTTGATATGTATAAATTAAATTTTACTATGGGAAATCTAATTAACGACACTTATTTATTATAGTACTTGAATTTCATTAGGTATATAGATTAATAATTATTATTATAAACAGGAAAAAAGGAAAAAGTGTAGAATTTATTAATGTCAACATATGTATTTTATAAATATAGAATTTACATAGTAAAACTTAATTTATACATGTACAAATATGCAACGTTTCTGGGCATTTTGGACATGTATAAATTAAAGTCTTTACTTAAATTCCTATATTATATTTTAAAATTGAAAGTGGGGCTTTAATGAATAAGGATAAATTCAAAAAAATAATTCTAGTATCTATCGTCACGACATTAATGGGACAAGTCTTTATAAACCCTTTCAACTCAGATTTTAGACTATCTATTGGTATAGCTATCCTAACATTTTTATTAATGAAATTTCAAGATATATCAATTTTTTTAACAACAGCTTGTACTGCTGCCCTTGTTTTTAGCTTTAGATTCATGATTGATGTTATACAGTTAAAGGATATTTCTACCGTATTACAGATTGCTTTAAAGCATATGCCATCAGCAATATTCTATATAGTTTTTGGCTTTGGTTTATATCATTTACACATAAGAAAATATAAACAACAGCCTATTTTTTTCATATTTTTAGTTGGAATTTCAGATATACTTTCTAATATATCTGAAGTGGCAGTAAGACAGGAATTTGTGAAAACTTCAATAGAGAATATATTAGCCAGTATTTTTACAGCAGGATTTTTAAGGGCCACTATTGCATTTGTATTGTTTTCTAGTATCAAAGCCTATAATATGCTTGTATTAAAGGAAGAACATCAGGAAAGATATAATAATTTATTACTGCTTACCGCCAATATGAAGGTAGAGGTATTCTTTATCAAGAAAACTATGCAGGATATAGAGAAAGCTATGGAAAGATGCTATTCAATTTATACAGAATTAAAGGGTATAAAGGGTTCCCTAGATATAGATTATACTAATAGACTACGGGAAAGGATATTAAATTTATCCAAGGATATACATGAAATCAAAAAGGATAATCAAAGAGTTGTATCAGGCATAGAGAGACTGCTTCCCAAAAAAGAAAATGAAAATTCAATGAAATTATCAACTATTTTAAAAATGCTCCATGACAATACTAAAAGATATATAGAACATATAGGAAAAGATATTGATATTTTTATTAATTATTCCAATGACTTAACTATAAAAGATTATTATGCATTCATATCAATAATCAATAATCTCATGAATAATAGTATAGATGCAATAATGAATAGTGGATATATAAAAATTTATCAGTATAGAGAAGAGAATTATATAGTATTTAAAGTCATGGATTCGGGAATAGGAATAAAAAAAGAAGATATTGAAGTGGTTTTTGAACCAGGATTTTCTACAAAATTTGATAGAAAGACAGGTCGTATGTCTACAGGCTTAGGACTTACCCATGTGAAACATATTGTAGAAAATTATTTTAAAGGAAAAATCGAAGTTGTTTCACAGGTTGGAAAAGGAACTAGCTTTATTATTTATATTCCGATAAATAGTGTAGCTGAAAAGGAGGCGGAAAAATGAAGCCATCATTTTATATAGTTGACGATGATCCTAGTATTAGAAGGATACTTTCAAATATAATTGATAATTATCGTCTTGGATATGTTATAGGTGAAGGGGAAGATGGAAATAAAGCAATAGATGAAATAGAAAAGATGTTACCAGATATAGCTCTTGTAGATTTATTACTTCCATCGGTGGATGGAATAGAAATAGTTAAAGAAACTAAGAAAAAAAATCTAAGTACCCAGTTTATTATGATTTCAGAGGTAAATTCTAAGGACATGATAGGTGATGCCTATAAAAGTGGTATTGAATACTTCATAAATAAACCTATTAATGTTATAGAAGTAGTAGCAATAATCGAAAAGGCTATTGAAACTTTAGATTTGAAAAAGGTTTTATCTGTCATTGGAAAGACAATGGAAAAAAATAATTATAGAATACTTACAGATAATATGAATAATGTAACTGATAATAACATCAAAGAAGAAATAACAAAAATATTTTCGGATATTGGCATTTTAGGAGAATCAGGAAGTAATGACTTGATGAATATAATAGAAATGATAGTAAATGAGAGAAAAATATTAGGAGTAAAATTTCATAGGTATAAAGTAAGCGATTTATATAGAAAACTAAACAAGAAATATAAAGATGAAAATAAACCAGTAGTATCAATTAAAGCTATAGAACAAAGAGTTAGAAGGGTTATACAATCATCTTTAGAAAATCTAGCTAGTTTAGGCATAGAAGATTATGGCAATATAAAATTTGAAAAATATTCAACTTCACTTTTTGATTTTACTGAGGTAAAAAGACAAATGGATTACATAAGGAATAAATCACAATATAAAGGAAAAATTAATGTTAGAAAATTTATAGAAGGATTAATAAGTCATATTTCAGTTTAAGTTATATTTATATCAAAACAAAAAATTAGTTTGGTATAAGTTTCTGTTTGTAGATATTTAAGCATTATGCTAAAATATAAATGGATAGTATCGTGAATACGAACTATACTGTATTAAATTAAATAGTTTTACTAAAAAATTAATATGGTTAGTTATCTGCTCTGAGCCTATATTATGGACCGAGACAGAAGGTATTAGTGTAAAACATATCCTTCTTAGCTCATGCTCTGAAGGTTTATTTATTGCAAAATAAATCATTTTTATTACGATTATACACTCTTTCTATGTCTATTTTATAAATCAGGCTTAGAAAGAGTTTTTTTATGGTTTAAGAACTCAAACATTTTTTACAAAGAATTGTATGTTTAAATTTAAGCAAATTCAAGTAACAGAGAAAAATACAAACTATTATTAGTAAAATTTTAGAAATAAAAATAATATTTTATGAGGTGAATAATTTGGCAGAAAAAAGATTTACTGTTAGTTCATTTTTAAAGGCTAAAAAAAATGGCGAGAAAATTTCAATGCTCACTGCTTATGATTATTCTACAGCAAAACTCTTAGATGAAGCAGGAGTAGATAGCTTGCTTGTAGGGGATTCCCTTGGAATGGTTATGCTTGGCTATGAAAATACACTGCAAGTAACAATGGATGATATGATACATCATTGTAGAGCTGTTTCCAGAGGTGCTAAAAGAGCTATGGTCATAGGTGATATGCCTTTTTTATCATATCATGTAAGTATTGAAGATAGTATTAGAAATGCTGGCAGACTTGTTCAGGAAGGAGGAGCTCATGCTGTTAAACTTGAAGGGGGAAGGGAAGTACTTGATAAGATTAAAGCTATTATAAATGCCCAAATACCAGTTATAGGACATCTTGGTCTTACACCACAGTCCATAAATATGTTTGGCGGATTTAAGGTACAAGGGAAGAACGAAGAACAGGCTAAAAAAATTGTTGAAGATGCAGTATTATTACAGGAGGCTGGAGTTTTTTCTATAGTTTTAGAATGCGTACCTGAAGGATTAGCAAAACTGATTAGCCAAAGGCTTGACATACCAACTATAGGAATTGGTGCTGGAAAATACTGTGATGGGCAAGTTTTAGTTACACAAGATATGCTAGGAATGTATACAGATTTTGTACCGAAGTTTGTTAAGCAATATTCAAGTCTATGTGACTTAATTAAAGAGTCTACTAAAAAATATATTGAAGAAATAAAAGAAGGCAGTTTTCCAGCAAAAGAACATATTTTTAAGATAGATAATGAGGTACTTGAGAAGCTTTATTAAATTAGATTATTATAGATTCTATCACGACAATTTTAGTAGTTCTTTTTCGTTCATGTAATAAACCTGTTACCCATGATTTTTTATTTACCTAAAAAAGGAGGAATACTGTGATAATTTTAAATACAATAAATGATATCAGATTAGAGATAAAGGAAGTCCTAAGAGATGGTAAATCAATAGGTTTTGTTCCAACCATGGGATATTTGCATGAGGGACATCTTTCCCTTGTAAAAAGGGCAAAACAGGAAAATGATATTGTTGTAGTGAGTATATTTGTAAATCCAACACAATTTGGTCCAGGTGAAGATTTTGAAAGTTATCCAAGAGATTTGGAAAGAGATAGCAAATTAGTAAAGGATGCTGGAGCAGATATAGTTTTTGCACCGCAAGTAAATGAGATGTATCCAGAGGGATGTAGCACATATGTTGAAGTGGAAGGAAACATTACTAAGAAGCTTTGTGGTGCTTCAAGACCTGGACATTTTAAAGGAGTTACAACAATAGTATCAAAGCTATTTAATATTGTAACTCCCCATAGGGCATATTTTGGGCAAAAAGATGCCCAACAGGTTGCTGTTATAGAAAAAATGGTTAGGGATTTATGTTTAGATATAGAAATTGTACCTTGTCCTATTATTAGAGAAGATGATGGACTTGCAATGAGTTCAAGAAATATATATCTAAATGAAGAGGAGAGAAGGGCAGCAACTATACTATCTGACTCATTATTTAAAGTACAAGAAATGATAAGACATGGAGAAAAACAGGCTTCAAGAATAAGTGATTTTATAATTAGCAATATAAAAAATGAAGAACTGGCTGAGATTGATTATGTTGAAATTGTCAGTGCTAAGACTCTAGAAGAAATAGAAGAGATAAAAGGTGATGTGTTAATAGCTTTAGCAGTAAAGATTGGAAAAGCAAGACTGATAGACAACATTAGATTGGAGGTATAAAGAGTGCTGATTAATATGTTTAAAAGCAAGATTCATAGAGCTACAGTTACTGAAGCAAATCTAAATTATGTAGGGAGTATAACTATAGATAAGGCTTTAATGGATGCTGCTGGAATTCTTCCTGGAGAAAGGGTTCAAATAGTAAATAATAATAATGGAGCAAGACTTGAAACCTATGTTATCGAAGGGCCTAAGGACAGTGGAGTTATATGCTTAAATGGTGCTGCTGCAAGATTGGTTCAGCTAGGTGATAATATCATAATTATTTCTTATTGTTGGCTAACAGAAGAAGAGGCAAGAATAAGAAAGCCTGAAATAGTTTTCGTTGATGAAGATAATAAGATAATAGATAAAACTAGTGTAGAGATACATGGAGAAAAAAGATAGAAAAAGTCTTTTCATTACCATCATTTATGTTATGATTTTACAATTATTTTTATGACTTAATCCACCAAGCTAGTTTCTATTGCGGTAGTTTTAATATTTCCTTCTTGATGGACTAATTTAACAGCTTATCTTAAATATTAAAATTTGCAATATGGAACGGACAAAAGCGACTCATTTGAGTCGCCCTTTTGGTTACACAATAAATTGTGCAAGTATTCCTGCTGTTAAGAATGATATTATAAAGCTACCTATATATATTAAAGCAGATTCCTGCCAGCTTCTTTCTTTAAATATTACCATGATAGCTGCAATACAAGGTACGAACAATGTAATAGCTACTAAAGATACAATAAGTTGTGGCCCATTAAGTAACCCTTGTGATGCAAGGTCATTAAGACCAGCTGCACCAAAATCTCTCCTAACAATTCCCATAATAAATGCTTGGGATACTTTAGGATGAAGTTTTAGAAAACCTACTGTAAATGGTTCAAGGGTACTGGCTATGCTGTCCAATAAACCTGTATATTGGAGCACTGTAATTAGAAGGCCTCCAACAATAAATAGTGGAGTAGCTTCCTTTAAAAACATCACTGATTTAAGGTAGGTTTTCTTAAGAACATTATTTATTTTAGGCAGCCTAAGTGGAGGTAAATCTATTAAAAGATCCGTAGATTCCCCAGGCATTAGTTTGTTTAATAATGTTCCTGTTATTACAAATACAGCAAATATTGTTGCAGAGTAAATAATAAAGGCTTTTAATCCTAATGGGGCAATAAGTCCCATGATCACACCTAATTGAGCAGAACATGGAATAGCCAAACCTAGGAGCATTGTTGCGATAAATTTTTCTCTTTTAGAGCCTAGTAATCTAGTGGTGATAGTTGCCATAGTAACACAACCAAAGCCTAATATCATTGGGATAATAGCTCTACCATTTAAACCTAATGTAGTTAAAGCTCTATCAACAAGAGCAGCGATTCTTGGTAAATATCCAGAGTCTTCCATGAGAGAAAGGAAGAAATAGAAACCAACAACCAATGGAAGTAAGAGTCCGAATATATAAATTGGAACCATAGTTATAAGTCCGAATTCACCTATTAATAATTGACCAATTAAAGTAGTATCATTAAAAAATTTACCCACAGTGTTCATTATAAAGTTATAATAGTATTCACCCATAATGATTTCTTCAGTTATACCTACAACTGTTTGTGCTACAAAAACACCTATAGCTTTATACATAATATATAATGCGGCCAATAGTATTGGAATACCCGTTATAGGCTTTAACATCATCCTTCCTAGTTTAATCTTAAATGAAGCATCTTTATTAGTTTCAGTGATAATTTTATCAACTATCTTATCAACTCTATTTCTTCTAAGCTTATATATATGCTCTCTTTCACCTTTAAAATCTTTAACATTATGCCTAGCAATAATATTTTCATCTTCTTCAGCCAAAAGAAGAGCCTCTGATTCAGTATCTACATTATCTTTTACCTTATCAATAATTTCCTTTATTTCTTTTATTCTATTACCAGTTCTAGCTCTAGAAATAGCTTCTTTAACTTTATCTAAACCTTCACCTTTGATTGCTGTAGTAGGAATTACTTCAACACCTAATTCCTTAGACAATAGGTCTATATCTATCTTGAGTCCATTTCTTTTTACATCATCCATCATATTTAAAGCAACTACAACTGGCTTTCCCATATCTATAATTTGTTGAGTTAAAAACAAGTCTCTTTCTAAGTGAACTGCATCAACAATGTTTAATATGACATCTGCATAAAGTATTATATCTCTCGCAACTCTTTCTTCATCGTTAAAAGAGGATACTCCATATACACCTGGTGTATCCATAATTACATCGTTGTTAAATTTTCCAGAGCTTATATCTATAGTTGTTCCAGGAAAATTAGAAACATCAACGTATAAACCAGTTAAATAATTAAAAAAAACAGATTTACCAACGTTTGGATTTCCTGCCAGCACAATTTTCTTTGCATTTTCTGGTACATCTATTGTCGTAATAGGATTATGGCAGTCCATGATTAGTCCTCCTTTGGTAGTAAATATATATAAGTTTCTATATTTTATAAAGTTAAACAAGTTTCACCTTGATTTTTCTTGCAAGATTTCTACCTATAGCAATTTCTTGCATTCTATTTTGCAAAATAACAGGTCCTGCAGGTAATTTTTCAGAACATATTAGTTTAGATCCTTCATATATACCTAATCTTATTGCTTGTACTCTGATGTTTGCATCGGGAATATTAATTATTTCAATTTTTTGTCCTTTATTTGCAGAATCCAATGTCATAAGAAGACCTCCCTTGTTAAGTATTTTTAGGTTAATGATAATCATTATCACTAATTTAGCGAAAAATGAATTTTTTTTATTTCTTATTTAGAATACTATAAATGATAATGAATGTCAATATTGGTATTGTACTTAAGTATTAAAGATAAATGATTTTAATATTCATTAATCTCAGTTCTGTGTATCTATAATAAAAAATAAAATACCCTATTTTCGTAAATAGGATATTTTATCAGAAAACTCATCATGTATTTTATTATTGAATACTAAGGTTTTATGTGATTTATGATTAAAAGATTTTATAGGCTGTATAGGCAGTATTATTGAAATGATGACCAGCAAAAAAACTAATGATTTAATATTTTTCAATTTTATCCCCCCTTTCTAATAATATAATTTTTTGCTTAATATTAATAAGAGAATAATAGATGTTTTAGTTATATGATTAGTTTGTCACATTATTTTTATTATATGTTAGAAATAGTAGGGAAATATTGAAATTTATTATATCATATGGGGAATTATAAATTTTTATAATTTTTATAAAATATCTAGTCATCAATAATCTAAGTTTAATATGAAAAAGAAATTATAATTTTTCGAAATTTTTGAAGGATATTTTTTCTTTGTGTAGAATTAAAAATAGTATAGAAAACGTTACCAAATTTCTTAGGAACGCTATAGGGATTGCACCGAAAGGTGCTATTTTTTTGCACTTTTTTCTTTTATTTTTCTTTCAATGTCTTCGCTATAGCTTACATGCTCATTAGTAAAGCTTAATCCAACTCCTACATATTCTCTATTATGGAAAGTAGGATTTTTTTTACCAATAACACCCTTTCTATTTTTTCTAGTCATAGAACCCTCCTTGAAATAGTTTATAGTTTTACTTATATAACTATTATGAGTAAAATAATACAATTACATTCAAAATTTTAGGCTTTTTGATCTATAATATTTCCACATTTCCATCTAATGTATAAATAACGTCCTTTCTTTCAACAATAATGGTAACTCTTTTAAGCAATTCTTTATCTCTTTTTATGTTTTCTAGTAATTCCTTTGATGGATTAATTGCTATAGGATTACCAACTATTTTTAACATAGAGTAATCACCATTTGTGTCTCCGTAGGAATAGCTTTTACTTAAATCAATATTATATTTTTTAACAAATTCCATTATTACTTTATGCTTGCTTTCTGAATCCCACATTTGAACAATTTCACCAGTAAAATTATTATTTTCATCAATCATGTATTTTGTTCCACGATAGTCTGTAATATCATACTTTTCTGCCATTTTCTCCACTAAATATTCAGGACTGCCAGATATAAAAAAGACTTTATGATTTTGTGATTTGTGCCAAGCAATTCTGGATCGAGTGTATCTATATACTTTGTCTCCTTTAAGGTTAATTACTTGATTGTTAATAAAGTCTAAATGACTTTTATTAAGCCCCTTTAAAGAGTTAATATATATTTCTGCCAGTTCCAATAAATAATCATCATAATTACCACGCCGCTTTTGCCAATCATAGTAAGTATGTTTTACATGATTATGCCATAAAGCAGGGTCGATAACTTCATATTTCAATAATTTTTTAAAATGCTCAGTCATAAGGGAGTTTCTATATAAGGTTCCATCGATATCCAAAAAAGCACCTATATTTTTCATATCATCACCTCCAAATAAATTGTAACAAAAAATATAAAAACAAGTAAAATAAATATTAAAAAAGGTTCTAATAAGATTAATAATTAAAAAAAATGGTATTAATTAAATATATAAAACATATCTATATATATTCCCTAAATCAGGATATCTAAACTTAAAACCATTTATAAACCAGCTTTTCTTGGCTTTACACTATAAGAATGAATGTATAACTATAAAAGTATATGATGAAATTGTATAATGAATTTAAAAAATTTTGTAATACAAAATACAGTAAAAAGAGTTAAAAAAGCAATCTATATATTGTATTTCAAAATTATTAATATTAATTATGCAAGTTTTTCATACGTTCTAAGGAAACTTTAATGTTTCATTTGAGTGATGATATAATTAGGGGGGAGATAACAATGTTAATTGCAATAATTTATTCTTTAATAATTACTATTTTTATTGGCTTTATAATTGAAAGCTTTAAACTTAGCTTTACTCTTAGAAAAGTAGAAATTATAAATTTAAAGATGAAAAGAATTATTTCTAGGACTCTTATGGACAAAAAATATTTTGACATCTTTCTTATAAATAATTTAAGACAGATTTTTAATGAAGAGTTTCTAAATACAAAGGTGGTAGATAAATACGAATTATATAAAGTTGATGATTCTAAAATAAAGGTAAAGTATTTTAAGGGAGATGTAATGGAAGAGCTAGAGATATTAGCAGGAGAAGGACAAATCCAATTAATTGAGATAAATAAAGAAGTTATGGAGTAAAAGTGTGATAAATCAAGGTGTTATTTTGAAATCTATCTATAAATGCAAAATAATCTTAAATGAAAATTGTTATCGGAAAATGTTTAAGAATATATATTAGGGGTATTTATGAAATACAAACCCCCTTTAAATAAAAATCAGTAATATTTATCTCCTAGCTCCTTTAATCGACCTATTTATTTTGAAATAGGTCGATTATTTTTACTCAATATATAAATCAAATTATTAGTTATCCTAGCTGTCATTCCCCATATTATATAATCATCATATTCATAAAAATATATAGGATATTTTCCAGTTCTAAAATTATAAACTTTACCATTTTCAATTTTTTCAAATGGAAAGTTATCTGGAATTTCAAGCTTACTATTAACAAAATATGTTTCAGGAGTGTTGTGTATAAAAAAATCTAGGGGGACTGTAAAAATTGACTCTACTTCATCTCGATTGAAGTTAATATTTTTGGAATCTATATCTTTTATAGATCCTACAAAAGGATATAATATGAGATTAAAGGGAGTTACTATATAGTCAGTTTGTCCAATTATTTCTATATTTGATTCCTTTATATTTAATTCCTCACAAGTCTCCCTTATTGCAGATTCCAAAGGGGATTCATTTTCTTCAATCTTTCCTCCAGGAAAGCAGATTTCTCCTGGTTGAGTTTTTAAGCTTTTTGAACGAATTTCAAACAGAAGATGAATATTTCCATTTACGTATATTAAAGGAATCAGTATAGCATAAGACTTATATTTGCCTTCAGGCATAGGAATTCTTGATTTAAGTCTATTATAAATATCGCTTAATTTCATTAGATCACCTCAGTCAATCATCTATATTTACAATAGTATAGATAAATAATATTCAATATTATTTATTATAACACTTTATTGTTAAAATAAATTAACCCGTTGTGCTAATAAATGAAATTTTGTAGCTTTAAAATACCTTAGGGGTTTTAATATTTCATTTTAGTGTTAAAACTTTCGTGTTAGAAATTAACATAATAAATAAATTTATTATTTGAATAGTGTATATATCTCAAGCAAAAGGTTTAAAATACAAAATAAAACAATGAAAGGAGATGTTGTTATGACAAATATTGATGACTTAAGTGTAATGAGTATTAGTATAGACCATAGAACCAATTCAGCACCGAGGGTTCAGGAAATTTTAACTCAAAACGGTGATCTCATACTAGGTAGATTTGGAATACATGACCCTAGGGAAGAAAATACTGGTTTAATCACTGTAAATTTAAGGGGTAAGCGAAGCCGTATAAACAATATGATGGATGACTTAAATGGTTTAGATGGAGTTAAAGTAAATCATATGGAAGTATAAATTTATAAAGATGTCTGCAGAGGATTTGACAAAGAATTTAAAAGCAAAGTTGATATTGCTAAGGATTTTATTAATGATTTTAATGCTCCAGATAACTGTAATTCTATTTACTGCTTAATTGATAGCTAGTATACTAGTACGCCTTTGATAGAATCTTGCTTAAAAAAGGATTTCATGTTATTAGTGCTTTGAAGTCAAATAGGTGAATTAATCCTTTTGGTTTTAAAGTTAAGCTTTCTCAATTTGCTGACTCAAATAATTGAATACTATTTGGTAAGATGGAAGATTGAAACTAACTATAAATATTTAAAATCTAATTTGAGTTTCGATAAATATAGAGTTCGTAGTATCCTTTCTATAGAAAGATATTTTTGATTGTATTTTTAGCAATCAACTTTTTGGAGTTATTTAGATTTAAATCTAATAAATCATCCTAGCAGTAGGAATTGCAGATTAAATAATCTGAGGCTGTTGAAAAAGTCCAATTTCTTCGTTGCTACTGAAATCTCCGTTGCTCACTTGCAACTCTAGCAAGCTCCGCTACTCGATTTCAGCGCCCCTCGAACTTGAACATTTTCAAAAGCCTCTCATCTTGTTGAGTTTTTCAACAATCTGAGATTAAATAATCTAATTATATTTTTATCAGATTATTTAATCTTAGATGATTTTACATGCATTTGTGGAAATATGTCAGATTCACGTTATTTAATCTTTTGCCCCTTCCTGAAGGCCTTAAAGATTAAATAATGTGACTTTTTTAGGGTATTTTATTGTGCCGTGTAACAAGTTATTATATTGCTATTTCATTTTTATTACAAGTCCTTATTTAAGTACTCATTTCATCGTCTAATGCCATAAGATATGGGTATCTAAGACCAATGTCTTGCTTATGTTTTTAACATTATATCACTTTGTATAATGAAAACATAGGAAAATTCATTATACTTTTCCTTTCAGGGCAAAAGGGCCAGAGTTGAAAAGTTGAATTATTATAGTATACAATTCAACTTTTCAATCCTGATCCTTTTACTTATTGAAAAGAATAATGACATTGAAGCGTGAAAAAAGTACTAAATAGTACGGAAAAAGCACAACATTTTTGACAAAACCATCAGAAATGTTGTGCTTCCATTGTTGTCTTAAATTAGTGACCCTAAAAACGCAATGTTTTTCAGTGACCTCTTTGTAGTCCCTGTGTTTTTTGTTTTTGCATTATTTTTTTTTATTTTCATTAAGATCTTCTAGCTTTTTTATTAAATCTTGAGTAGCTTTAGCGTTTTTCATCATCGCATTTGCAAATCTAAAACCAAATACCAATAAGACAATAAAACATATCGTGTTAAATATTTGAAAAAAATATGTCATATACAAACCTTCTTTATAAAGTAATAATTAATAAGGTAACTATTGAAGACTTTTATTAACGAATCTTGTATGTTCCACTGATTTTAGCTCTTTTGGTAGTAAGTTTTAAACCACCACTAATTATTAGATAATATTCTATATCTCCAGCACCGTATATTTTAGCACTTTGCTTATCGGAAGAAATGTCACTGCCACAAGCATTTGGATCTGGAACATAATTAATTCCTCCGCTATAACCAGTAGCATATGTATGAACCTTTTTAACTTTTTGAATTTGTCCAAAAGAACCATGTGCATAAACTGTAACCCTAGCATTTAAATGCTGTGTTAAAAGACCATGTTTCTTTGTTTTATCCCACTCAAAAGTATCTTCAGTACCGCTTTTGTTAGCAAGGCTATTTCTTATACTAGATATCACAAAACCATTCTTGTCAATTATTGTTGTTCCTAAATCAATAGAATCTGTGTTATTGATTCGTTGTAAAAATTGTTCAAGTTCTTCTTGTGATTTAAATTCAATTGGTTCTATACCTTCTGGCAATTGTTCTTCTGTTATTGTTTTGAGGCCGTATTTTTCATCAAGACTACTCTTTTCTGTTGCAAAACACAAACTGTAACTTAACAATACCGATACAATTGTTAAAAAACTGATTATTTTTTCATTTTAAAAACATCTCCTTTTAATATAATATTTTATTTTCTTAAAAATAATATCATAAATTATTTAAAAAAATGTAAAAAAATGAAATGAAAATATAAAATTAATAAAATATTAAGAAATTACAAGGGGAAATTACAAGGGGACGTTTCGGTTGTCATGAATTACAAGGGGACGTTTCGATTGTCATGCGAAAAACACTTTAGGAATATTGGAGTCAAGAGTGACGATTTTTTTGACCCTTTTTTGTGTTCTGGGTATGTGTAGTAATTAGGTAATAACTAAAAAACAATAATAAGAACACAAAAAAATCAAGCATTTACAAATTTCCACACAATTTTTACAAAAAATGTATTATATTTATTAGTATATAAGCTTTGATTCCAGTGCAAAAAGTCAAAAATTGATTTTTTTATACAAGGCAATCATTTGAACTTGCATAATTGTAGGGATTTTTAATGCTTAATTGTGATTTTTTACAAGTATACAGGTAAAGAATTTCAAAAAAATCCTCAAAAAAAA
>NZ_FRAG01000070.1 GCF_900142245.1 Paramaledivibacter caminithermalis DSM 15212
ATATTTTTCACTCTGCTTCTTGGCATATACATTTTTAGAGATTTTCCGAGTTTCTGAGTGGCAGTTATCTCTTAAAACAATTGGAGAGACAATTAGGTATTGCAAAAATGTAACTGCTAAGAAATTTATTAAATATATTTATTATCAAGCTCAGCAAAATGTACCTTTACAAAGTATATATCATTCCTTGAAATTACCTGCTTAAATTTTTAAAAACAAGCAAGGTAAAACAGAGTATTTATATGCTTTTTTACTGGAATAACTAGGATGTTAAACATTTATTATCCTAGTATGGTAATTTGACTTTAATATTTGCATAAATGGAATTAATTATTTTACTTGAATATCTATACCTAGCTCCCACTAGCTAGAAGATGACTGAAATGATCTGCCTCCCTTTCTCTTTCGTCCATAGGAATATACTTATTACCAATATCTACAATTTCATAGGCTGGTCTTAGAATCTTCTTATCACTAACGATCTGCTCGATTCTATGGGCACACCAACCAGGCAATCTAGCTGCTGCAAAAAGAGGTGTATAAAGTTCTTGTGGAATATTCAACATCTCATAAACAAATCCCGAATACAAGTCTACATTAGCACATATGATCGTATCTTCGCCCTTTAACTCTTTAAAAATTTCAATTGTAAGCTCTTCGATATTTTTATATAAATTAAATTCTTCCACTGCACCTTTTTCAATGGCTAATTCTAAAGCCTTTTTTTTAAGAAGTACCGCCCTTGGATCTGATTTGGTATATACAGCATGACCCATACCATATATTAAACCTTCTTTATTAAAAGCTTCCTTTCTGAGTATTTTTAATAAGTAATCCTTGAGCATATCCCTATTTTTCCAATTGATAGCATTCCTCTTGATATCTAGTATCATTTCCCTTACCTTAACATTTGCACCTCCATGCTTAGGTCCCTTCAAAGCTCCTACTGCTGCTGCAATAGCAGAATAGGTGTCCGTTCCTGAAGATGAAACAACATGGGTAGTAAAGGCTGAGTTATTTCCTCCACCATGTTCTGCGTGAATTACCATACATAAATCTAAAATTTCCGCTTCAGTTTTCGTATAATTATTATCCTGTCTAATCATAAAAAGAATATTTTCTGCAGTTCCTATACCTTTTTGAGGTGAATGTATGAACAAGCTTTTATTATCAAAATAGTGGGCCTTTGCTTGATAACCATATGATATTATTGTTGGAAATCTAGCTATAAGCTTTATACTTTGCATCAATAAATTCTTTACACTAATATTGTCAGGATCATCGTCATGTGAATATAATACCAATATACTCCTTTGAAGTTTATTCATAATATCTTTACTTGGAATTTTAAGAATCATATTTTCTGTAAAGCTTTGGGGTAATTTTCTCCATTCATCAAGCAAATCCTTAAATTCATCAAATCTCTTCTTAGTTGGAAGTTCACCAAACAATAGAAGATATACACATTCTTCAAAGCCGTAACGCCTTTGCTGTTGAAATCCCTTTACAAACTCTGTAAGCCTTATCCCTCTATAAAACAGTTCTCCTTCTGCAGGTACTTTTTTATTATCACGAAGCTCATAGCCTTTAACACAACCGACCTTTGTAAGACCTACTTTTACGCCAGTGCCATTACTATTTCTTAAACCTCTCTTTATATTAAACATATTATATATTTCAGGTTTTATATAATTATTCTTCTCTGCTATCATTGCCAATTCATCAAATATTTTTTCTGAAGAATCCTTGTTCAATTTTTTTACCCCCTCTATTTTTTAAAAAGACACCATATACTTTATTATATAGATTTCCAATAGTAAAACTCAATTTATATATATCAAAATATCCCGAGCTTTTAAGGATTTTTGATGTTTATAAATTAATTGTTTTACTGAAATATCTATAGATAAACAAGATTGACATTCAAGATAAATTTCGAAGAAAATAATAAAGATTTCTACATTTTTGAAATTTATTAAGCCTTGAAGTTGTTTATCTTTAATCTAAAATCTAAATTCCAAGTTTTATATTTATACTTATAACGTTTATTTAGTCTACTAAGTTTTGAATTATTGCTTTAGTCATTTCTGTAGTTGAAGCTGTACCTCCTAGATCCACTGTTACATATTTCCCTTCTTCTATTGTTCTTTCAACTGCATCAACTATTAATTTTGATCTTTTGTTTTCTCCTAAATAATTTAACATCATAGCTCCCGATAATATTACTGCAGTAGGATTAGCTATATTTTTTCCTGCAATATCTGGAGCACTTCCATGGACTGCTTCGAATATAGCCATATCCCTTCCGATGTTAGCTCCTGGTACAAGCCCTAGCCCTCCTACAAGCCCAGCACATAAGTCTGATAGAATATCGCCATATAGATTTGTTGTAACAATTACTTCATATTTTGAAGGATTCATTACTAATTGCATGCACATGTTATCAACTATAACTTCCTGCAACTCAATATGTGGATAGCTTTTGGCAACCTCCCTTGCACAATCTAAGAACAATCCATCGGCAAGCTTCATTATATTAGCCTTATGAACTACAGCTACCTTTTCTTTATTATTCTTCTGAGCATATTCAAAGGCTTCCTTTATAATTCTAAGTGATGCTTTCTTTGTAATAACCTTTATAGCCCTTGCTTCATCTTCTTGTTCCTTTACTTCTATCCCACTATAGAGTCCCTCAGTATTTTCTCTGAAAATAACGAGGTCTATATTTTTAAATGGAGTTTCTATTCCTTTAATTTTCTTTACAGGTCTTATATTTGCAAATAAATCGTATTTTTTTCTAAGTAATACATTAATGCTTCTAAACCCACATCCAATAGGCGTTGTTATAGGACCCTTAAGTACCATCTTATTTCTTTCTATACTTTTAAAAACTTCATCTGGAACAAGAATACCTTTTTTAGCATATACATCTGCTCCTGCATTTACTATGTCCCAATTCATATCTATCTCTGTTGCTTCAATAACCTGTTTGGCTGAATCTATTACCTCTGGTCCAATGCCATCTCCAGGTATAAGAGTTATATCATACATTATTTTCACCTCTAAATTAGTCATTTATTTTCTTTGCAAAATTTAAGTAACCACCTTTTTTTAATATCTCAATGTCTCTCTTTGAGCCTTGAAAAATCAATTCCATAGTGATATTTTTTGTTCTATTAATCAGTTTTATCTCTGTACTAGAATCAAGGGACTCTATCACATCTACCAACTCTATCTCATCAAATTCATCCAAAATATAATAATCATCTTTATTTTTGAATATAAAAGGAATTATTCCTGAGTTTATCAAATTAGATTTATGAATTCTTGCAAAGGACTTAGCTATTACTGCTTTTACACCAAGATAAAGAGGCACTAAAGCCGCATGCTCTCTACTAGACCCTTGCCCATAGTTTTCTCCACCTATAACAAAGCCTCCTTTGTTTTCCTTTGCCCTTATGTCAAAATCATCAACTATAGTTCCAAAGCAATATTTAGATAATTCAGGTATATTTGAGCGGTAAGGTAAAAGCTTAGCATTAGATGGCATAATATCATCCGTTGTTATATTATCACCAGTTTTTAATAATACCTTTCCATTTAAGTTTGGTTTTAATGCCTTGTTTACTGGAAAAGGCTTGATGTTTGGACCCATTTTAACTTCTAATCCTTCTCTATTTTCTAAAGGATAGATAAAGTAATTATCATAAACATCATATTTTTGTGGTATTTTAATATCAGGCATTTCGCCAAAGGTTGACGGGTCTGTTAAATATCCAGCAATAGCTGAAACAGCTGCTGTTTCAGGGCTAACCAAGTACACATCTGCACTTTTTGTTCCACATCTCCCCTTAAAATTCCTATTAAAGGTTCTCAGAGAAACTGCATCTGTTTTAGGGGCTTGACCCATCCCAATACAAGGTCCACAAGCCGCTTCAATAATTCTTGCACCTGCAGAAATCAAATCACCTAAAGCACCATTGTCAGCCATCATTCCCAATATATTACTCGATCCTGGAGAAATAACTAAACTCACATCAGGATGTACCTTTTTCCCTTTTAATATCTTTGCCACCTTCATCAAGTCGGTATAAGAGGAATTTGTACAACTGCCTATTACAACTTGATCTACCTTTAATTCTTTTATATCTTTAATTTGAAAAACATTATCGGGACTATGTGGCATAGCTGTCATAGGCTTTATATCACTCAAATCGATTTTAATTTTTTTATCATAATGGGCATCATCATCGGCAGTTAAATATTTAAAATCCTTTTCTCTACCCTGTCTTACCAAAAAGTCCTTTGTAATCTCATCACTTGGAAAAATTGAAGTTGTAGCACCAAGCTCTGCTCCCATATTTGTTATTGTAGCTCTGTCAGTTACAGACAGTTCTTTAATCCCTTCACCAGAATATTCTATAACATATCCTACTCCACCCTTTACACTCAACTTCTTTAGAATAAATAATATTACATCCTTTGCAGAAACCCAAGGATTCAATTTTCCTTTCAATTCTACATTAAGTACCTTTGGAACCTTTAGAAAATAATATCCCTTTGCCATAGCTACTGCTACATCTAAACCTCCTGAACCGATGCTAAGCATTCCAAGTCCGCCACAGGTAGGTGTATGACTATCAGATCCTATCAATACATCAGTAGGCTTTCCGAATCTTTCTAGATGCAATTGATGACAAATTCCGTTACCAGGTTTTGAGAATATTATTCCATATTTTGCAGCAGCAGATTTGATAAATTCATGGTCATCTGCATTTTCAAAACCTGTTTGTAAAGTATTATGATCTATATAAGCTACAGATAAATCTGTTTTAATATCCTTTATTCCCATTGATTCTAATTGAAGATAAACCATTGTACCAGTGGAATCTTGTGTAAGTGTTTGATTCACCTTAATAGAAATTTCATTCTCTTCTACTACCCTTCCCTTCAATAGATTCTTTTCAAGAATTTTGTATGTTAAGCTTTTATTCATACAGACCTTCCTTTCGAATATTCTCAGCTATAAGTTATTACGTTTTTGTAATGTATTATTGTATACGATTATACTTGTATAGTTGTGCTTTGTCAAGTTGAACTATAGAATTATTTTATTAAGCTTTTCACTTTATTTTTAAATATTTTTTACTATAAATTCACATCAATAAATATTCTAGGAAAACGTTTGATATTTCATAATTTTCTGAAAATAGTATTGACTTTTACTTTTATTCTTGTTATAATACAAAAAACCTAATAAATATACATGAATGCAATGAAGGAGAAGGATATTATATATGTGTAGTTACAGAGAGTCGGGAACAGCTGAAAACCGATACTACCTATATTTTATGAATCACTCTTGAGCAGTATCTTCGAAGGATTCTATCTTGTAGTTGATACCGACTAGCCTCGATAAAGGCTTAGGTTTAGATAAACCCCAAGAGGCATCTTTAAATCAAAGGATGCAATTAAGGTGGTACCACGGGTAAAACTCGTCCTTAAGTAAAACACACAGGACGAGTTTTTTATATATAAAATTAAATTTATATATAATTTAGATGGGAGGGAATTCTTATGAATAAAAAAAACATTCAACTTTATACAAATCAAAAAACAAAATCTGTTAATTATTTAAAAGAGGCAATAACTTTTAGCACCAGCAATACTTCTATGGACTTTTTATCGCAGTTTCCAACTTTTTCCTTGAATTATTGGGGAGAGGGTCCTCACAGGGATGAATTTGTATTCACAACCGATATATTATAATTTTTATCTATTACAGCTTAAAGGCTTTACTAATCAAATACTTGATTAGTAAAGCCTTTGTTTTATCTTTAACATATTGACTCTAGTTGTTTTTGATAAGCCTGAGAAGTGACTTTTAAAAACTTCTTTAAATAACATTCCCATTCTTCTAATATTCTTTTAGCCTTCAAGCTTCTTGTATAATCATAATGTTTACTAATAAGATTTTTTACCTTCATAATATCACGAGAATCTGTCAAAATTTCAATCCCAACTATTTCTTTATTGCATTTACTTCTAAATTCTTCATTTTCATCTAGCACATAGACTTCTCCTCCACTCATTCCTGCTCCAAAATTTTTGCCTGTTGTACCCAGTATAATAACTATTCCTCCCGTCATATATTCACATCCATGATCTCCAATACCTTCAACAACAGCTACTGAACCGCTATTACGCACACAAAATCTTTGCCCAACTCTTCCAGAAATATATACTTCCCCTGCAGTAGCACCATAGAGTAACGTATTTCCTGCAATAATATTTCTATCTGTACTGTATATGGCTTTTCTATGAGGAAATAATATAATTTTCCCACCTGATAACCCTTTTCCAAGATAGTCATTGGCATCTCCTTGAAGGATTAGGGTTAATCCTTTTACAGCAAAAGCTCCAAAGCTTTGACCTGCCGAGCCTAAAGCATTTATTACAATAGTATCTTCATCTAATCCATTGTCTCCATGCCTTTTTGCAATCTCACCACTCAACATTGTTCCAAAGGAACGATCTGTATTCCTTATCTTTAATGAATGTTCTACCTCTATTCCTCGTTCTATAGCTACCAAAGAGTTTTCTATTAATTTCTTATCTAAAACATTGTCAAGATCGTGTTTTTGGTCCATAATACATCTTCCAACAACTCTTGATGGCAGTTCTGGCTTAAACAATATAGACGACAAATCGCATTGTTTTATTTTATACTTATCATTTTTTCTAATCTCTAATACATCTGCTCTTCCAATCATTTCGTCAACTTTCCTAAAACCAAGCTTTGCCATTATTTGTCGTAGTTCTTGGGCAACGAATTTAAGATAATTAATTAAATCCTCAGGCCTACCTTTAAATCTCTTACGCAAATTATATTCTTGAGTTGCTATTCCCATTGAACATTTATTAAGGTGACACTGTCTACACATCCTACAGCCTAAGGCTACTAATGCTGAAGTAGCAAAACCATATTCTTCAGCCCCTAATAATGCTGCAATGGCTACATCTCTACCCGTTCTCATTTTCCCATCAACCTGCACAATAATCCTGCTCCTTAAATCATTCAACAACAATGTCTGTTGAGTCTCAGAAAGACCTATTTCCCAAGGAAGTCCCACATATTTCATAGAACTGATAGGTGAGGCACCTGTACCTCCATCGTATCCGCTTATTAAAACTTTATCTGCATGACCCTTTGCAACTCCAGCTGCAACTGTACCAACACCAATTCTAGATACTAGTTTTACACTTATTTTAGCTTTTGGATTAACATTCTTTAAATCAAAAATCAATTGAGATAAATCTTCTATTGAATAAATATCGTGGTGTGGTGGTGGAGATATTAGATCTATTCCTGGAGCCGAATGTCGAACCTTTGCTATTTCAGCAGTTACTTTATTTCCTGGCAAGTGTCCTCCTTCCCCTGGCTTTGCTCCTTGAGCAATTTTTATCTGTATTTCATCGCAATTTACAAGGTAATTGGTAGTAACTCCAAATCTAGCAGATGCAACCTGTTTAACTCTACTATTAGCATTTTCTCCTCCTGATCTTGTCTCATATCTGCTTGGGTTTTCTCCTCCTTCACCAGAATTGCTAGTAGCTCCAATTCTATTCATTGCAATAGCCAGAGTCTCATGGCACTCCTTACTTAATGAACCAAATGACATTCCAGAAATAGTAAATCTCTTTAAAATATCCGAAACTGGCTCAACTTCTTCTATAGGTATGTTTTTTCCATTCTTGAACTTCATTAAACCACGAATCGTTGCAATCCTCTGATTTTTTTCATTGGCTTCATAAGCATATTCCCTATATTTACTAAAATCATGGTCTACTGAGGCTTCTCTAAGAAGTTTAACTGTTTTAGGATTAAATATATGATATTCTCCCTTATTATTCCAATAAATTTCACCTCCCATATCTAGACCTTTAAACTGCCTATATGCCAAGGTATGTCTTAATAGCACTTCCTTAGAAATAGTATTTAATCCAATACCTCCAAGAACAGCAGGGGTATCACTAAAATACTCATCTATTACATCCTGATTTATCCCTACAGCCTCAAATATTTGAGCACCACAATAGCTTTGAAGGGTTGATATTCCAATTCTTGATAATATTTTTAAAAGTCCTGAGCAAATTGCATTAATATAATTTTTACAGCCTTCATCGAAGGTTTTTATATTCTCTATATATTTATTATTCTCTACCATATAAGCTATGGATTCGAAGACCATATATGGATTAACAGCTTTTGCCCCAAATCCAACTAATAATGCAATATGCATGACATCTCTAGCGTCTCCTGCTTCTACTATTAAATCTACAGCTGTTCTTAGTTTTTTTCTAACTAAGTAATGATGTACAGCACTCAAGGCCAACAAGCTGGGGATTGGTGCATTATACATGTCTTCATTCCTATCGCTTAATATAAGTATATTATATCCACGTTTAACATTTTCCTCGGCACGTTTACATAGATAATCCAAGGCTTGTTTTAAACCATTTTCTTCATGATCTGCTTGGAAAACAATAGGTATTGTAATAGCCTTGAAGTCCCTTGTATTAAGCCTTCTTATATTTTCTATTTCATCATTTTTCAAAATCGGATGCTCAATTCTTATATATTTATTATCCTTCTCTGTTTCTATCTCATCCAATAGCTTGCCATGAGTTCCTATAAATTGAACTAAGGACATTATAGATTCTTCTCTTATAGAATCTATTGATGGATTAGTTACCTGAGCAAACATTTGTTTAAAATAATTGAATAGAAGCTGAGGACGTTCAGACAATACTGCAAGGGGTATATCTATACCCATAGATCCGATAGGTTCCTTCCCTTTATCTACCATATATGCGATGACCTTTTCTAATTCCTCTTTAGTAAATCCAAATACTAATTGCTTCTTATACAAAATCTCACAGTTCATTTTTTGCCCTTCAACAGGCTCCCAAATATCCTTTAGTGACATTCTGTTTTTCATAACCCAATCAGCAAAGGGCTTTCTTGTAGATGCTAAACGCTTAATCTCATTATCATATAAAATTCTACCCTCCTTTGTATCAACTAAAAATATCTTTCCTGGTTCTACACATCCCTTTTCTATTACCATTTCTGGTAAAATGTCTACTACTCCAGTTTCTGATGCCATAACTACGAAATCATCCTTAGTTACTAAATATCGTGCTGGTCTAAGTCCATTTCTATCTACCTTTATACCAACTTTAATTCCATCACAAAATGCAACTGTAGCTGGACCATCCCAAGGCTCCATTACTCTTGCATGATATTCATAAAAACCCCTCTGATTTCTTTCTATTTTTGTATTATTTTCCCACGCTTCTGGTATTAACATCATTAATATATTTTCCAAGGGATGGCCATTAACAGTAAAAATCTCTAATGCATTATCTAGAGCTGAAGAATCACTTCCTCTAGGTTCAATCACTGGCAAGATCCTATGAAAATCTTTTTGTAATAATTTAGAGTACATTACTCCTTCCCTTGCATTCATCCAATTAACATTTCCTCTAATCGTATTTATCTCACCATTATGAGCAATGTAACGAAAGGGCTGTGCAAGCTTCCATGATGGAAAGGTATTTGTACTATATCTTTCATGAACTACAGCTATGGAGGTTTCAATGCTTTCATCTAACAAGTCAATATAAAAATCCTCCAGCCTATAACCCAATATCTGCCCCTTATATACTATTGTGCTATTAGATAAACTACAAATATAAAAGCTTTCAGTATATGGCTTTTTTTCTTCCCTTATTATATTTTCTACTCGTTTCCTAACAACATAAAGTTTTCTCTTAAATAAACCTTCATCTTGGTCCTTTCTATGAATAAAGATTTGCATAATAGCTGGTCGAGTAGCTTTAGCAAATTCTCCACAAGCCTCTTCATTTATTGGAACTTTTCTCCATCCTATAAGTTTTTGGTTTTCTTCTCTAAGCACTCGCTCTAATACACCCTCACAAAACAACCGTGCATTTGGCTGTCTTGGAAGAAAAATTACACCAACAGCATAATCCCCAATTTCAGGTAAAGCAATGCCTAGCCTCTCAGCCTCTTTCTTAAAAAAATTATGGGGTATCTGAAACATAATACCTGATCCGTCTCCAGTACTTGCATCTGCACCTACTGCTCCTCGATGCTTTAAATTCTTTAATATCTCTAACCCTTGTTTTAGTATGTAGTAAGATTTTTTTCCCTTGATATTAGCAATAAATCCAACTCCACAGCTGTCTTTTTCCATATTTGGATTGTATAGTCCCTGCTTTTGTGGTAATCCATTTCCATTCATAATTTCACACCTTCCTTTTACTTCAATAAATGCGAATGTGTTTTAATTCAAAATTCATTTTTCTGAAAATTTTATTGTTTGAAATTATATCATATTTATTCATTTTATTCAATGTTTTTTCATTGTTATTCTAGCATCAATCCGCATAAATGCTAATTATTGCAGGAAAACGATATCTTTGTTAAATATAATGTCTATGTATATTTATTCTCTTCTTAAATGTATTTATTTGCAATTCTAATCAACAACACTTGCAATTTATCGATTAATCACTTTTGCTCAATAAAATAGTAAAATATTACTTCAGAAGAACAACGAAAATTTCTTTAAAAAATTACTTGATTAATATTCTCTAAAAAAGTAAATTAGATGACCCTCATATATGAAATATGATATAATTACATTGTCTATAAACATATGTAATATATGGTTGAAATTTCAACATGAGGAGGCGCTTATATGATTAAAACTAATAAAGACAAGCTTGTTATTCAATCAGTACAAGGAAAAATTCATCATCCCCTTGGAGGAAACTATAGAATTTCCCATGAAGGTGAACCTAGGATATTACCAGCTACTGGAGGTATAACCTATAATGTGCACGTTGGGGATCCTGCTTTTGGTTGGGAATGTGATCATGTTGAGCCAAGCGTATCTATCAGAAATGAAGATAAAGCTGAAAACGATGCAATTATGAATTTAGCATGTCCAGGAAATATAGCGAAGGTTGTTTCAGGTGATGCAAAGGGAGCTGTTGGTTATGTGCTAGGTGGGCATGGAGGCATTGAGCATACTATAATAGAATTTCATGATGAGGATATGGAAAAAATGGCAGTAGATGATAAGATTCTCATAAAAGCCCATGGCCAAGGACTTAAACTGATTGATTATCCTGAAATAATAATGACAGGAATTGATCCTGAGATTTTTTCAAAAATTAAAATCGATGAAAGAAATGGAAAGCTGCATTTTCCTGTAGTTTGTAAAATTCCAGCAGTGCTTATGGGTTCTGGTATAGGTAGTTCAAAGGGACATTCTGGCGACTATGATATAATGACCCAAGATAAGGATTTAATTAAGAAACTAGGAATTGATAAGCTAAGGTTTGGTGATTTTGTTTTACTAGAAGATTGTGATAATACTTTTGGCAGAGGTTATCTCAAGGGTGCTGTAACAATAGGTATTGTTATTCATAGTGACTGTATAAAAGCTGGTCATGGACCTGGAATTACTACATTTATGTCTTGTAAGAAACCATTAATTGAGGCTAAAATCCAAAATGATGCTAATATTCGAAAGTACATAGATTTATAATAAGAAAATAACCAGACTTTTGATGCTCTGGTTATTTTCTTATTATACTTTAATACAAAGGCATACAACGACAGGTGTTAGTTGTAAGTTACATGTTCAAAGTTGTAAGTGCTAGGGTCTTTCTAATAAGTTTTATCATGAGAAATCTATATAGGAGTTTAAGTAAAAACTTTAATTTATACATGTCCAAAACGCCCAGAAACGTTGCATATTTGTACATGTATAAATTAAGTTTTACTATGTAAATTCTATATAATCAATATTTTAAAAATTTAAAGAATTATTTATTTAACTATTTTCATGTGATATAATTATTGTATATCATAATTCATGTGTACAATATGTAAAAATTATTAAATTACCTATTTAATTAATATTTACTGCAAGTGAGGCATCAGGCTATGAATGAACTTTTAATACATATTTATGATAACAGTTCTGTTATAAGTATAGCAAAATATATACAAAGCTTCATTAAAGAAAATGAAAAAATCACTATTGTTTGCATTGGTACCGATAGAATTATTCCAGATAGCTTGGGACCCATGATAGGGACAATGTTATCGGAAAATATACTTTCAAATAACATTAAAATAATTGGAACACTAGAATCTCCCCTACATGCTTTAAACATGAAAAAAAGAATCAAAAAAGAAGTTGATAAAGATACACTTATAATAGCCATTGACGCTAACCGCGGAAATAGAGTTGGTGAAATCAAAATATTTAACAGCTCTATTTCACCAGGTAAAGGCTTTGGTAAGAATTTACCTGAAATCGGACATATATCTATAATAGGTACGACCTGGGAAACAAGAGAAGAAATCGACATATATGATCATAAAATACGTTTAGGCGATATATATAAGATGGCAAAAACTATTTCTTCATCTCTATTTTTAGCAATTAATGAGCTAAGATATAATAAATCAGACAGGAAAGATAATGAATCTTTTTCATTTCTACTTGATTAAAATTCATTTATATATACCTTGCTGAATAAATAAATTTAAAATTTATTAATTTAGGTAATTCTCTATATTACAAATTAAAAATAAATTCTATGAAATTTATACTACTCTAAAATTACTTATCTTTTATTTGAGAAACTTGCATAATTAACACTAATAATTTTGAAATAAAATATGTAGATAGCTTTCTTAACTCTCTCTACTACATTTTGTATTAAAAAATTCTTTAAATGTATTATGCAATTTCCTCATTTAAAATAAAAAAAGAATTCACAAAAAATTTTCATGAACTCTTTTTTTGTTCAATCAATTTTATTTAATTTTTATAATCATTTTATATAAAACTTATCATAAATCCTAATTAATTATTGTAATATAAACTATCTGAAGAGTATTCAGCCTCGCAGGTAACATCTATACCAAGCTTTCTAAAGGTCTGTTCATCATTTGTGTTTAAAATAGTTGTAGAGTGAGCCTGACATCCCTTCAGCATGGATAGCTTTTCCATAGCAACCTTTGCCGTTGGGTTAGTGGCCGCACTAATACTAAGTGCAATTAGAATTTCTTCACAATTTAATGATGTAATCTTACTCCCAAAAGTCTTTGACTTAAGATTAATTATTGGTTCAAGAATCACTGGCGAAATTAAATGGATTTTATCTGAAATATTGGCAAGCCTCTTTATAGCATTTAAAATCACTGCTGCTGCTGCATCCATCGTGTCTGAGCTTTTACCAGTTAAAATTGTTCCATCATGAAGCTCAAGAGCTACCACAGGATATTGTTCATTTTTACAAAATTGTTCCTTAAGTTTTGCTGCTCTCTCTCTAGCTGGCATAACAACCTTACGATCCTCTGCCTTAAGATTAAGCTCTTCCATAATAAGTCTTGATCTATTAAATGTATCTAAGTCTACATATCCCTTTTTATATTCGCAGCCAGTATTAAAATATCTTCTGATAATCTCTTGCCTAGAAGCTTCTTTAACAACTTCATCATCGATAATGCCAAATCCAACTCGATTAACGCCCATATCTGTTGGTGATTTATAAATAGATTCCTCTCCTGTAATCTTTTCAATAATCCTCTTAAGTACAGGGAAAGTTTCTATATCACGATTATAGTTAACCGCAATTTCATTATAAGCATCGAAATGAAAGGAGTCAATCATATTTACATCCTTCAAATCTACAGTTGCAGCTTCATATGCAATATTTAAGGGATGCTTAAGTGGTACATTCCAAACTGGAAAAGTTTCAAACTTTGAATATCCGACTACTCTTCCCAGCTTGTGCTCATGATACATCTGACTTAAACAAGTGGCAAGCTTGCCACTACCTGGCCCTGGAGCAGTTACAACCACAATAGGCTTTGTTGTTTCAATGTAAGGATTTTTCCCATAGCCCTCGTCACTAACTATGGTATCCACATCAGTAGGATATCCCTTTGTTGCACTATGGGTATATACCTTAATTCCCCTTCTCTCTAGCTTATTCATAAATACAGTTACCGCAGGCTGATTATCATATCTAGTGATCACAACACTATTAACATGAAGTTCATATGCTCTAAGATCATCAATTAGTCTTAAAACCTCCATGTCATAGGTTATCCCGAAATCTCCACGAATCTTATTCCTTTCGATATCACCAGCATAAACACAAATAATAACCTCAACCTTTTCCTTCAGCTTATGAAGAAGTTTGATCTTCGCATTTTCATCAAAACCTGGAAGTATTCTCTTTGCATGTAAATCAAACAGAAGCTTACCTCCGAATTCTAAATAAAGCTTGTCGTAATTATTAACTCTTTCAAGAATATACTTTGATTGTTCTTCCAAATATTTTTTTGCATCAAATCCTAGTTTCATAATCTACCTCACTATTCTTAATTATTCCTTGATTATTTTACCACCAAATTAGCATAATTTTAATAGGTAATATGAATATTTTTTTATTTTTTACATAAATCATAACCACCCGTAAAACGGGTGGTTTGCTCTAGCCCTATAAGGGCATGGTACTTGCAGGTGTCTTAAGACACTCTGAATTAGTCCGCCAACCGCTTTACCTTCTCACACCACCCCTCAAGGGGTTAATTAACTTATTTTACTTCTTATTCTTTCTTCCTGTGAACGGATCTATATACTCTTTCATACTAATTTGGTCATTTGCTATATCTTCTTGTAATTGATTCCTTATATATTCTTCTATTACTTTTTTATTTCTTCCCACCGTATTTACATAATATCCTTTACACCAAAAATGTCTATTACCATATTTATAT
>NZ_FRAG01000071.1 GCF_900142245.1 Paramaledivibacter caminithermalis DSM 15212
GTTATCCTTATAAAGACAAATTTCAAATAATTATGAAAAACATTGATAATATTACTTTTGCATAATTTATAAAATCAAATTTGAAAACCTTAAAGCAATAACCAAGGGATTAGTCTGCTCTTTTTTAGGTTACAACATAAGATTTTGAGTTGGTATCTTATTAAAATTATAATCTTTGGTTCTATTGTTAATGAAACCAGAACTTCAGATATAAGATTTTACCTTTTAACATTAATTTTCATCATAATTCATTGAGTTATGAATAATTCAGGATAAAAATAATGTAAAAAAAGATAAAATCAAATAGAAGGAATAATCATACAAATATAGAATAATATAATAGAACACTATAATAATTAATGAACTCTAAAATTCAGGGGGGCTAATATGGTACTTAAAAAAATATCCAATAATAAAAGTAAAAGATTGAAGAGAAGAGTATCATGGGGGAGTAATTTAAATATTAAACTTAAATTGTTAATAGGTTTTTTGATATTAAGCATTATACCTATTTTAATTATCAATATTTATTCTGTGAGAAGTTTCAAGGAATCTATTGAATATAATGTAGGTAGCTTTACTGAAAAATTAGCAAAAAAAGATTCAAAAATACTAAGTAGTAAAATAAAAGAAGTAGAAAAGGCTTCGATTCTTGTAATAGCAGATCAGAATTTAATGGATAAGATTAAGAGAGAAGAATTTGAGACGGAATACGATAAGTATAAAAATGAATTAGAGATTGAAAGATCTTTTGTTTCAATGATCGTATCTTATAGAGAAATAAAGTCTATAACCCTTTATAAAAATGGTGAAGATATAATAAGCACAGATAAGAAGAATGAGTTGATAGATTTTATAAAATCTGGAAAATTTAAGAATTCTGACATATATGAGGAGATTATGAAATCGAAGGGAAAAGTCTATTGGGTTACTGGACTTATGGACAAATACGATAAAATATATTTAATGAGGGCAGTAATAGATAACTTTAAACCAGTAGGGATTATTGCATACGAAATAAACCTTGCAACAATAGAGGAAATGTATGATGATGCTAATATAGGCGAGAATTCCAAAACTTTGATAATAGATAGCAAAAACAATATTATCTATCATGGAAATAGGGACTATATTGGCAAACCATTAGATGAAATTTATGTAGATAGCATTGCTAAGCATAAAGAATTAGATAGTTTTATTTTGAATAAAGAACTTGTGGTATATAGCACCTATAGCAATGGATGGAAACAGTTAACTGCGGTTTCACTAAACTATCTGTTAAGGCAAGTATATGATATTAGGAAGATAATGATGATTATAGGTGGGGGATGTATAATATTTTCTATAGTGGTAGCTGTATACTTTGCTTTAGGGATTTCTAAACCTTTAAATAAAATATTAGATCTTATGAAAAAAGTAGAAGATGGAGATTTGACTGTTTATTCGGATATCAAAGGTAAAAATGAAACAGGTAAGCTATCTAAGGGTTTTAATAATATGATAGACAGTATGAGATTACTTATAAATGATACTAAATCAACCTTTAAGTCAGTAAATGATACTACAAAATCATTAAATGATATAGCAGAGCAATATTCATCGTCATCTCAACAGGTGGCAGCTTCAATGGCACAAATAGCAGAAGGTTCATCCCAGCAGGCAAAGGAAGCAGAGGACGCTGCAAATGTAATGGGACATTTATCGGATAGAATAGATAGCATGGTAGAAAATATAAGAGAGGTAAAAATATCCACAGACAAAGCTAAGGAAACTGGTAATAATGCAGCAGGGATTGTAAAAACCCTTTATGAAAAAACTGAAGAATATGCTAAAATATCAGCATCTACAAAGGAAATTATAGGAAAGCTAAGGGATCGTGTTGCAGAGATAATCAATATAGTTGAATTGATTCAAAATATAAGTGAACAAACAAACTTATTAGCATTAAATGCAGCTATAGAAGCCGCTAGGTCTGGAGAATCAGGTAGAGGATTTGCAGTTGTGGCCGATGAAATAAGGAAATTAGCTGAGGAGTCAAAGGCAGCTTCAAATAAGATAACGGGATTAGCAAATAGTATAAATGAAGATGTTGAAAATACCGTAAAAGCAGTAGATAAAGGAGAAATAATTTTTGGAGAGCAGCATTTTGCAGTATTTGATACAGATACAGCATTTAATGATATAAAGGCTTCTATTGATAATATTATTAAAGAAGTAGATGAAGTACACAATGCAGTTGAAGATATAATGGAATATAAAAATAAAACAATTAATTCTATAGAGAATATTTCAGCTGTTACAGAAGAGTCGGCGGCAGGAACTGAAGAAGTTATGGCTGCAACTGAGGAACAATCAAGTTCATCAGAGCTATTAAAAGATATATCAAAAGAGCTTATTTTATTAGTAGAGAGATTAAATGATTCAATAGCTAAATTTAAATTATAAAATCTGGCAAAAATTTTACATTTTGATGTTTTATATTATGGACAGGAAAATATAGATTATCCTGTCTTTTTTCTTAGACATTAATCTTTTTTTATTCAACATACAATAATTACTAAATATAAAAATATATTACACAATGTTGAGATATAACATAATTGCTCACATATTGATATTATGATAGAATATAATAGATTAAGACTCTTTAAATTTGGAGGTTTAGTATGGGTAAGCTATTTGGAACTGATGGTGTAAGGGGAATAGCAAATACAGAACTTACTTGTGAATTGGCATATAAGCTTGGTAGAATAGGTGCATATATATTAACAAAGGGAAAGAAAAAAGCAAAGATAATTGTAGGTAAAGATACAAGGGTATCTGGAGACATGCTAGAAGCTGCCTTAGTAGCTGGTATATTATCAGCGGGGTCAGATGCAGTATGTCTTGGAGTTGTACCTACTCCAGCGGTGTCATACCTTACAAGAAAATATAAGGCTGATGCTGGAGTAGTAATATCGGCATCCCATAATCCCGTTGAATACAATGGTATAAAATTCTTTAATAGAGATGGATTCAAATTACCTGACGAAGTAGAGGAACAAATAGAGTATTATTTATTAAATAATGAAGATATAGATTATATACCAACTGGAAATGAAATAGGAAAAAAAATTAAAATAGAAACAGCAGTACAGGATTATACAGATTTTTTAAAGACTACTATAGATGTTGACTTAAAGGGAATAAAAATTGCGGTTGATTGTGCAAATGGAGCAGCTTATATTACTGCACCAAAGGTTTTATCGGAGCTTGGAGCAGAAATAAATGTTATAAATCACAATCCAAATGGCTATAACATAAACTATAAATGTGGGTCTACTCATCCAGAGGTTATAAAGGAATATGTTTTAGAAACTGGAGCTGATTTTGGATTATCCTTTGATGGCGATGCCGATAGACTTATTGCTATTGATGAAAAGGGTAATATAGTTGATGGAGATAAAATAATGGCTATTTGTGGAGCTTATTTTATGGAGCATGGCAGGCTGAAAAATAATACACTGGTAGCTACTGTAATGAGCAATATAGGATTAGAAAAAGCATTAAAAGAATATGGTTGTAATGTAGTTAAGACCAAGGTTGGGGATAGATATGTTCTTGAGGAAATGAAAAAGAGTGGATACGTATTAGGTGGAGAACAATCTGGACACATAATATTTTTAGAGCATAATACTACTGGTGATGGACTTTTATCAGCACTTCAGCTTATGGCGGTGGTTAGGAATAAAAATAAACCATTATCAGAGCTTGCTTCTATCATGATAAAATATCCACAGGTATTGAAAAATGCCAAGGTAAGAAATGATAATAAGAAAAAATACCTAGAAGATGAAGTTATAGCATCTAGAATAAAGGAAATAGAAAAAATTTTCCATGGAGAAGGACGTGTACTTATAAGACCGTCTGGAACAGAACCTTTGGTTAGGGTAATGATAGAAGGAAATAATAAGGAAATTCTCGAAAATTATGCAGTAGAATTGGTTGAACTTATAGAAAAGAGATTAGGTTAATAAGGAAATTTTATATGTTGAATGTGATATGTCTACTTGGGTCGATCTGTTTTGACTTTAAAGTCACGACCCTCTAAAATTCAACCAACCTTCAACATTTAAACATGTAACATGAATGTCATCGGAAGGAGTGATGCCTATAGAGTGAGGAAGTAGATAACAATTTAATAATACAAACTAGACTGATATTTTAGTTTAGCTAAAAGTTGTAAAAAGACCTATAAGAATTGACTTACATACTAGTAAATTGGAACTAGTAACTTATATATTATAAAGCGCCTGGACTTAAATCAGATCGGAGAAAGTAGTGATTTAAGTTGACGAGGACAGGGTTAATCGATTAGTCGGCGGGTGCCCTGCGGTGTAGCTCACCACCGATAAAGGCTTTACAAACCCTACAAGTGATTGTAGGAACAAAAAAGTTGGGTGAGATAGGGGTTTTTTATGCTTTTTTTTAAGGAATTTAAAAGGATAAGTAGAGAAAGGTAAGACATTGTTAAAATAATAACAATAATCCATTAAAAATTTTATTGTTTGACAAAAAGGGAGGATTTCATTTATGTGTGGAATAGTTGGATATATTGGAGATAAGAAGGCGACACCTATTTTAATAGATGGACTATCAAAGCTTGAATATAGAGGTTATGATTCAGCGGGTATAGCGGTATTTAAAGATCATGAGATACATGTAGAGAAATATAAGGGAAGACTTAATGTGCTTGCTGATAATGTTAAGGAAAAGGATTATAACGGAACAATAGGAATTGGACATACAAGATGGGCTACCCATGGTGCTCCATCCGATAGGAATTCCCATCCTCATACGAATCAATCTGGGAATATAGCTGTAATTCACAATGGTATAATAGAAAATTATATTAAAATAAAAGAGTGGCTAATAGACGAAAAAAATGTTTGTTTCAAATCTGAAACTGATACAGAAGTAATAGCTCATCTTATAGATTATTACTATGAAGGAGACCTTCTAGATGCAGTATATAAAGCTATAGAAAAAATGGAAGGTGCATATGCCATAGCTGTTATTTGCAAGTCAGAGCCAGATAAAATAGTGGCAGTTAGAAAGGATAGTCCTCTTATCGTTGGAATTGGTAGAGGTGAAAATTTCTTGGCTTCTGATATTCCAGCCATATTAAAGCATACTAGGGATGTATTTTTGATAGAAAATGATGAAGTTGTACTTTTAACAAAGGAAAGAGTAACTATCTTCAATGAACTTAGGCAGGTGCAGGCTAGAGAAGTGTTTCATGTTACATGGGATGTAGAGGCTGCAGAGAAAGAAGGTTATGAGCATTTTATGATTAAGGAAATAAATGAGCAGCCAAAGGGAGTTCATGAAACATTACACAGAAGATTAAACAAGGAAGGCAATATAGAGCTTGATGGAATTCAGATTACAAAGGAAGACTTAGAAAAAATAGATAAAGTATATATAGTAGCTTGTGGTACGGCATATCATGCGGGACTTGTTGGGAAATATGCTATTGAGAAATTTGCAAAAATACCAGTAATATGTGATATAGCATCAGAATTTAGATATAGAGACCCATTTATAGATAAAAATACATTATTTATAGCCATAAGCCAATCAGGAGAAACATTAGATACCTTGGCTGCCCTTAGGGAAGCTAAGAGAAAGGGAGCAAGAATACTTTCAATAGTAAATGTAGTAGGGAGTTCAGTAGCTAGAGAATCCCATGACGTATTTTATACATGGGCAGGACCTGAAATAGCCGTTGCATCGACAAAGGCTTACACTACTCAATTAATTGCTATGTATATGATTGCCCTACACATGGGTATAACCAAGGGTTTATTAAGTAAAGAAAGATATGACGAGATAATAGAAGAACTTAAAGCTATGCCAGAAAAAATGCAAAGGATATTAGATAACTGTACAATAATTCAACAGCTAGCAGATTCACAATTCAACAATGAAAGTGTGTTCTTCATGGGTAGAGGCTTAGATATAGATGTAGCCTATGAAGGTTCACTAAAGCTTAAGGAGATCTCTTATATCAATTCCTTTGCAATAGCAGCAGGCGAATTAAAGCATGGAACAATAGCCCTTATAGAAGAAGGAACACTTGTAATAACCCTTGCAACACAAGATAGACTATATGAAAAGATGTTGTCAAATATCAAGGAAGTAAAGGCAAGGGGGGCTTATGTAGTTGCAATAGCTAAGGAAGGAAATAAAGAAGTAGAAAAATCAGCGGATACAGTTATATATATCCCAGATACCATGGATGAACTTACCCCAATACTAAGTGTAATACCTCAACAACTGTTCTCATACTATGTAGCGGTTGCTAGAGGGTGTGATGTTGATAAGCCGAGGAATTTGGCGAAGAGTGTTACGGTTGAATAGATGAAAGGAAACCGCCTATGAGTTTTGTGTTTTTTTAAAAAAGTTGAACCGTTTTTAAAAAAGTTAAACCGCTCTATGTAAAATTAAATCGTTTTTAAAAAAGTTGAATCGAAATCACTTCTTTATGGTAAGATATTACATAAAGAGGTGATTTTTTTTATGGCCAAAAGGAAAAGAGAAATTACAAAAAGTAGGATTGAAAAACTTATCAAAGAAGGTAGAGGTCATGGCATTGGAGCGGACTATAAGCCTTGGATATTAATACAAGATGTTCCTTCAAACGGAAGGGCAACAAGATTAAAAGGAATAAAGACAAGTAGACAACACGAGTTTCTTTCGGATATGGAAAGAGATTATTTTTATATTATTGAATACTCAGATGGAATAATTGATATAAGAGAGCAATTTCCTTTATTGCCATTGGAAGAAACAGTTTTAATAGCAAAGGAGCTGGGAATAGAACATCCTAAAGATCCTAAAACTGGAGAAAATGTAGTAATGACTACTGATTTTCTTATCACTATAAAAGGCAAAGATGGTGAGTTGATTGATAAAGCAAGAACTATAAAGCAAAAAGAAGAGCTTTGGAATGAAAGGGTTTTAGAAAAGTTTGAAATTGAGAGAAAATATTGGAAAAGGCATGATATAGACTGGGGTATAGTTACAGAAGAAGAAATAGATAAAACCTTTGCTCAAAATATAAGTTATGTACATAGCTATTCTGATTTAAGTGATATAGATTCCTTGAAGGGTTTAGAGGAAGATGTTCTAGCTGATTTAATTGTTGAATTCTTGAAAAGAACTATAGAGCAAAAACATGACATTAGAAAGCTAACAAGTCAATTTGACAAAGATATGTTTTTAGAAAAAGGAACAGGAATATGTATTTTTAAATATTTAATAATAAATAAAATCATTAAAATAAACTTATTTACGCCTATAGATATAAATAGAAAAATTGAAATTGAGTTTGAGCAGGATACTCTATATAAGAAGGTGAATGCATTATGATTATGGAAAATCAAGTATTTCAATATATAGATAAACAAGATGGAGGAAGAATAAGGGTACTATATGTAGATAGTGACAGAGCTTGTTTATACTATGTAAATATTGATTCTGTAACATCAATGCCTAGGAAAGAGACGATAGAAAAAATTGAAGCAGAGATTAAAAATAATCTTTTAGTACAAATAAAAGACCCTTATATAACTACTTATTCAGAAGATAAATTATCTGATTTGCAAAAAGAAAAAAGAGATACAGATTGGGAAATTGTAGATAGCTTTTGGCAATCAAGCAAAGATCAGCTACTAAATAAAAAAGGTAGAGAAAAAAAGATTAGAGAAATAGCCGAAGAAGCTAATCTAAGTATTTTTAAAATAAAGAAGATTTTCAGTAGGTTTTGGCAAAGGGGAATGACTAAAAATGCCTTACTTCCTGATTATATTAACTCAGGTGGAAAAGGAAAAAGCAAGAAGTTAAGCAAAAATAAAGTAGGGAAACCTAGAAAGGTAAATTTAGTAGGGGAAGCTATAGAAGGAATAAATGTAACAGAAGAGATTAAAAAAATATTTGAAGTATCCATTAATAGATATTATAGAAAAAAAGAAAAGCCTTCTTTTAAATTGGTTTATGACTCAATGCTGAGAGAATTCTTTTCAGATAGATATGTTGAAAATGGTGAAGTAAAGTACAAGTTGTGGGATAAATCGAGAATTCCAACCTATCAGCAATTTTACTATTGGTTTAGAAAGCTTCAGAACTTAGAAAAGGATATAACATTTAGAGAAAGTAGCAAAGCCTTTGATTTAAATTATAGACCAATCTTAAAAAACTCTACCATGGAAACAGATGGACCAGGAACAAGATTTCAAATAGATGCAACGGTAGGAGATATATACCTATTAAGTTCTTTAAATAGAGATAGGATTATCGGTAGACCTGTTATCTATGCAGTAATAGATGTATATTCAAGGCTCATAACAGGAATATATGTAGGTTTAGAAGGACCATCGTGGATAGGTGCTATGATGGCATTAGATAATATGGTAGCTGATAAAGTTGAGTTCTGTAAAAGCTATGAAATAGAAATAACTAAGGAGCAATGGTCTTCAAAGCACTTACCAGAGATAATAATTGCAGATAGAGGAGAATTTGAGGGTTACTCTGTTGAAAATTTGACTAATAATTTGAATATAAAAATTGAAAATACACCTCCATATCGTGGCGATCTTAAAGGTATAGTGGAAAGGTATTTTAGAACTACAAATGAAAAGATAAAGCATAAAACACCAGGTGCGATTTTAAAGGAATATAGACAGCGAGGCGATAGAGACTATAGATTGGATGCAACACTGACCTTAGAAGAGTTTACACAAATGTTCATAAAAATGGTTTTGCATCATAATCATAAAATTATAGACAAGTATCCTATGGATAAAGAAATGATATCAGACGAACTAACTCCCACACCTATAAACCTATGGAATTGGGGAATAAAAAATAAAAAAGGAAGACTGAGAGTAATTGATAGGGATATCATGAGACTCAATATACTACCAAAGGGAAAAGCTAGTATTTCAAGGGCTGGATTAAAGTTTAAAAAGCTTTATTATAGTTCTCAAAAAGCTATAGAAGAGCAGTGGTTTGTAAAACCAAAGCATAGGTGGATTGAGATAGTATATGACCCAAGAAATATAAATCAAATATATATTCCAAGTGAAGATGGTAGGCAATATGAAAAATGCTATCTTCTTGAAAAAAGCAAACAATATAAAGACTGTATTTTAGAAGAAATTATATTCCAAGAAGAACTAAAGGAAGAATTAATCGAATGGGAAGCAAATGAGCAGGTTCAATATAATATAGACTTAGATAAGGAAATTGATGACATAATAAAAAAAGCAAAGAAGGAAAAACAAAGAACTGTTACTCAAACTACTTCTAAAGCTAAAAAAACACAAGGAATTAAGGAAAACAGAAAACTAGAAAAAGAAATAAAAAGAATGGAGGAAGCCTTTGAAATAGGTAGAGAAAAAAAGGAAGGGATAGTTAAAGCTTTTAATGGAGCAGATAATAATCAAAATAGCGAAGAAAAAAATACTAGACATTTAACTTTAATGGAAAAAATTAAGAAGCAAAGGGATGAGAAGCTTGGAAAGTAATAATTTAACTCCTTTAATGAAAGGAAACATTGAGATAGCAAATTATAAGGAGCAAGAATTAATAGATTATTCAAATAATCCATATATAGAAGCATTACCCCATATTTTCTCAGATGAAGAAGTGCTTGAACAATTTAGTAGATACCCAATTATTCAGGATAACGAGAGAATAAAAAGTAAAAATTTAAGATTTCACATGATAAAAAGACTTAAAAACTTTATTCTGCCTTTACCAGACCATTTCATGATAGAAAACAAATTGTCTTCAATGATTAGACGAGGATATTTAGCTAGGAATCCACTTGATAAAACATATATTGAAAGATTAAAAATATTAAATGATTTACATTCAGCTAAGAAAGATGAAAGAGAAGAACTATTAAGGAGTAATATGGAACATATACGTTCTACAGCTGACTCTCTTTCTATAATTGGCATTTCAGGGATAGGAAAAACAACTGCAATAGAGCGATTGCTGCTGATGTATCCACAGATCATTAAGCACGAGGAATATAAAGAAAAACCTTTAAGTAGGACACAAATCGTTTGGCTGAAGATTGATTGTCCCTATGATGGGAGTCTATCAACTCTTTGTAAAAGCTTCTTTAAAGCTATAGATGACTTGCTTGGTACAAGATATCTAGAAAAGTATGGATATCTAAATAGAATAACGTCTTCCATGATGCTACATATGACATCTTTAGCAAGTATATATGGTATAGGTATTTTGGTAATAGATGAAATACAGCATTTAATCAATGCAAAGAATGACCCAGAAGAAATGCTCAACTTCTTTGTTACCTTGACTAATACTGTTGGTATTCCAACTGTTTTAATAGGGACCTTTAAAGCACTAAAAGTATTTAAAAAGGAATTTAGACAAGCTAGAAGAGCTGGAAGTGAAGGAAACATCATATGGGACAGAATGAGCAGAGAAAGTGAAGAATGGGAGATCTTTATTGAAACCTTGTGGGAGTACCAGTGGCTTAAGAATAAGACAGAGCTTACACTTGAGATGAGGGATTTGTTTTATGATCAATGTCAGGGAATAACTTCAGTAGCAGTAAATTTATTTATATTGGCACAGGAGAGGGCATTAAATACGGATAGTGAAAAAATAAATAAAAGTATTATTGAGAAAGCTTCACAGGAAGATTTACACATGATTCAGCCTATGATAAAAGCACTTAGAAGTAACAATAGGACAGAAATAGGTAAGTATGAAGATATATCAATAAATTTAGATGAGGCGTTATATAAGCATAAGAGAAACATATATATAGCAGGTAAAATTAAAGAAATGGCTAAGCATCAGGAAAAGTACTTAGAAATAAAAAGATCTAATATGGAAGAAAACTTAATTATAGATGTAAACGAATTAGGAATATTTGATGAATTAACTGAAAAGGATATAGAAAGTCTAGTGAAAAAAGTAGTTGGAAAATTTGGAGTAGATGATGATTATAATATCATTAAAACAACAGCTATAAAAAGGGCTATACAAACCAATGAAGAAAAGAAAATAAAAAAAGAGAGTACCGATAAAGCTTCTTATAAAGAGAACGATTTAAGAAAGATATATCAATTAGCAAAAAAGAAAAAGATTTACGTCTATGAGATGTTAAAACAAAAGGGGTACATTAAAAATCCAGTAGAGGAGTTTTTTAAGGTGGAGTGATAAATGCTGACTTTTTTTACTGACCCCTATGAAGATGAGTTATTATATGGAGCCATATCTAGATATCATTATTATATTGGAAACATAGATTTTAAAGATACTTTAATAGAACTCTTTGGTAAAGATAGCATAGTTCCTACTCTGTTATTATCTACTAATTTAGAATATTTATCAAAGCAATTAGGAGGAAAATATACTCCAAAATACTTTATAAATAACCATACTGTTTTTCCCTTTTATTCACCATTTCTACCCATAAAAAGAAGAAATGAATTAAAGCGAGCTATGAGTACAGGAACAGGTAAAGATCTTTACACAAAGCTGGGTTTAGTTGCAGGTGCTATATGTAGAAAAGATGGTATATATTATTGTCCTATATGCTCAAAAAAGGAAATTAAAGAGTATGGTGAGCCTTACATGCATAGAGAACATCAATTGCAAGGAGTATTGGTTTGCCCACATCATGGAGCTACACTAAAAAAGTACATAATGGACAGAAGAAATTCAAGTAGGATAGAGTTTATAAGGCTTGATGGAAAATTGTTGGATTTTAATGTAGACTTTGAGAAAAGAAAAAACATTTATAATAAGCTATTAAAAATATCAAAAGCAGCATATTACCTATTGAAAAATGATTTATCTAAATTTGGTAAAGACAGCGTGGCAGAGAGATATAAAAAGCTTCTTGATAGCAAAGACTTTTTAACAATAAATAAAAGAATAAAGCAAAAGGAATTGCATAAAGCATTTGTTGATTTTTATGGAAAAGATATATTAGAAACACTTGAATCTAGTATTGATATTGATAATGAATATAATTGGCTGAAGGTTATTTCAAGAAATTCTAAAAGAACTGTTCATCCTATAAGGCATATACTTTTTATTCAGTTTTTAGCCAATGATATAAAGGAGTTTTTTAATATAACAAAGGTGTGCTGTGAACCATTTGGTAAAAGCCCTTGGCCCTGCTTAAATTCTGTTTCTCCTCATTATAAAAAGGAAATTATTACAGATTTAAAAATAACACCAGATTATAAGACTAGACTTCCAGTTGGAACCTTCAAATGTGATTGTGGTTTTATTTATTCAAGAAAAGGGCCAGATAAAACACCAGAAGATAGATATAGGATAGGTAGAATAAAAGAATTTGGACATATATGGGAGTCTAAGCTTAGAAGCTACCTACAAGAAGGGAAATATGGACTAAGAGAATTAGCTAGGTTAATGAAATGTGATCCAGGTACAATAAAGAAATACGATAAAAAATTAGGAATCAACTATTTTAATGAGGTACAAGATATAAAGGATGAGCCTAAAAAGATTTTAGAAGAAAATGAAGCAATAGATATCGAAGCTTATAAGAAAAAAATTAAAGAAGTTATTAAGACAAATCCAGAGCTGTCTAGAACTGAAATTAGAAAGTTATGTCAGAAGGAATATACATATCTATATAGACATGATAAAGCTTGGCTATATAAGAATCTTCCAAAGAAAAAAGACAAGCGATATAGTAATTCTAAAAATAGCCATAGAGTTAACTGGGATTTAAGAGATATAGAGATTTTAGATAGAATTGAAGAGCAGTACAATAACTTATTAGCTAGTGAAGAGCTTGTAAGAATAACTAAATCGATTTTAGGGAAAGCTACTGGACTTTTTCCTATGCTGGATAAAAAAATAGATAAGCTACCAGAAACAAAGAAATTTTTAGATGACCACCTAGAAAGTGTACAGGCTTTTCAGTTAAGAAGGTCTAAGAAAATGATAGATCAAAAGCTTGACCATAATGAATATATAAAGCTATGGGAAATTCAAAGAATGGCAGGTATCCGATCAAGTCATTTTAATAATATTAGATATTGTCTTGAGGACTATATTGAAAGGGGGACTAGACATTAGTAATACAGATTTTGAAAATGTTTATTTGAAAGATTGGCCTTTTGAGAAAGATGAAAAGGTAAAGCTATACTGGATGGATAAACCCTATAAGCAAAATAATAAGTGGGTTTTAGATTCGTATTTTAAAGGAAAGGGTGATATAAAGAAGCTTACACTAGATTGGGCAACTATTCACTTCCTAGCAATTGGCATATATTATACAAATGGAAATTTGAATAGCTGTGAAGTAAAGAAAGATGCACATATTGAGGATTTAGATCTAAGTTGCATTGATTTTAAAATGATAGAAGATTGTTTAGAGATAGAATTAGAAGGATTAAAAAAGAAAATACCCACAAAAGTATTTGTGGGATCACTGGTGTTGCATAAAAAATAAAAACAAAAGTCAAGGAAAAAAACAGAAATTTAGGGATTTTTTTGCCAGATAAAATATGATAAGATAAGTGATAAGATAGTCCTTGTTCAAATTTTCTAATGAAAAGACAGAAAGAAAAAATGAACAAGGATAAAAAAACAACACTTGATTTTATCATAAATCTCTTAAAAAAATCTTTAAAAATTTTAAAAATTTTGGGTATAGATAAATATGTTAAGAAATTTACTGTTTCTAAATGTATTGCTCTTATGATATATGCACAAATAGAAGAACTTGAATCACTTAGAGATATTTCATCTACTTTTAATAGCTGTGAGGAACTAAAAGA
>NZ_FRAG01000106.1 GCF_900142245.1 Paramaledivibacter caminithermalis DSM 15212
ATTTTTATTAAGCTCAAAGAAGGCTATAGAGGAACTTTATTAAACTTATTAAGAGTTCTAAGAAGTTGTATTTTTAAAAAGTATGAGATTTTCCTAGAAAACCTCTTTGTCACACCTTCAAAATCTTCTAGAGGTCGGCGGAGAATAAACCATATTCGAATATTTAATGCAACATTAGAGCAATTTGAAAATGCAGAAATAGAGCATTTGAATACAGTGGGAATCAATCCAGTAATATAAATAACATATATCTATTGTAAAAATATGGATAAGGACTATCTTCTGGTTGGAGTTGTCTTTTTGAAAATATTTATCAGTATTGCTATGTAAATATTTTGCATTTATATAAACTTGTTACATCAATAATTCTTAGAGATTTATTCTTGACTTTTCGTAATTAATTTTATGCAACACTAGTGAATGAATATATTTTATTGCAAAAGAAGTTATTTTAATATAAATTAAATATATATGTCTATTAGACGATTGCGAAACTATTTAGAGAGTTATCCACAATCAATTTTTAAGTTTTTAAATATTGACTATTGAAAATACTGTATTTGCTAAGATAGCAAGTTAATAAAATAGCTTTAACCATACTTAAAATTGAACCATATATATATTCTGTGGATAAATTTTATATCAAGTGAAGGAAAGTTTTCGTTTTTCTATATGAAAAGCTTGAAAATACTAGCTTATAAATTTTGCAATCGACTATATATATGTCTATATAAAGGAGTGATTTTACAATGTTGTCAAAAAAGTTGGATCAAGTAACCCCTTCTTATACTATAGAAATAAGTACTAAAGTTAATGAATTGAAAAATGAAGGCATGGATATAATTAACCTAAGCATTGGAGAACCCGATTTTTTTACTCCAAAGCAAGCTCAAAACAAAGGTATTGAGGCTATTTATAATAATAGAACTAAATATGATGCCGCAGCTGGCTTAAAGGAACTTAGAAAAGCTATTCAAGATAAACTTAGAGAAGAAAACAATGTCCATTATGATTTAGATGAGATAGTAGTTTCAAGTGGTGCTAAGCATTCTATCACTAATACTTTGATAGCTCTTCTTGATCCAGGTGATGAAGTGATTATACCTAAACCATTTTGGGTAAGCTACTCTGAAATGATTAAAATGACTAGTGGCATACCTGTTCTTGTTGAAACCGATAAGAATAATGATTTTAAAATAACAGCGGAAGAATTAGAAAATGCTATATCTACAAAAACTAAACTTTTACTAATAAATAATCCATCAAATCCAACTGGCGCCATATACACTAAAGATGAACTAAAATCCATAATTAAAGTATGTTTAGATAATAATGTATATATATTAGCTGATGAAATTTATGAGAAAATATGTTATGCCGATAATTTCACAAGTATTGCATCTTTATCTAAAGAAGCTAAGGAAATTACTATAACTATTAACGGTCTCTCAAAGTCTGCCGCCATGACTGGCTGGAGAATTGGTTATTCAGCTTCTTCTAAAAAAATAGCTAAAGCAATTTCTACTATACAAGGACATTTGGTTTCACATCCATCTACTATTTCTCAATGGACCGCCTACGGTGCTTTAACTCTTTGTGGTGATGAAATGAAAAAAATGGTTGGTATATACAAAGAGCGTAGAGATAAAGCAGTACGCTTACTTTCTAAAATAGATAACATTTCATTTATAAATCCTCAAGGAGCTTTTTATATATTTATAGATATATCAGCTTTTAAAAATAAATTTAATTATAGAGATAGCTATTCTGTTGAATTTTGTAAAAGATTTTTAGAAAACTACAATGTAGCTATTGTTCCAGGAATAGCCTTTGGAATAGATGATTATGTAAGGATTGTATATTGTGCTGATATAAATGATGTATTAGAAGGCATAAGACGATTAGAAGAATTCATACAATCATTATAAGTCTTTTTATATGATAAAGAGTCCATGGAGGTATCTAATGGACTCTTCATTATAGTTTAAATTAAGTATATTTGGAGACTAAGATTTTGTTTCACCCATCGCCATACAACACGAATCCACTTTTACTCTTCTTCAATAGGATCAAAATCGCTCTCGGTAATAAGCTGTTCTTCAATTTCTTCATCATCTATTTTACCTGCTTTAGCCAGAGATGCTATAACTTCATCAGGAGCATTTAACACTGTTATTTCTTCTCCAAATTCTACATCTCCAATTTTCAACGGACGTCCAAAGGCTAAATCCTTTACACTAATTTTAATATTTTCTGGTAAATTTTGAGGTAAACATTCTATATTAATTTCTCTTAGTTGGTGTTGAATTGTAGCATAACTATCTTCTACCTCTCGTCTGTCAATCAATGTGATAGGAACAGTAGCATTTATTGCTTTATCAAATGAAACACTTTGAAAATCAATATGAATTATTTCTTTATTATTTATTATATCTCTTTGTATTTCTTTTATCATAGACGTTATGATTTGACCATCCACCTCTAAATCTACTAAAACATTTGTACCATAATTCCTCAAAATACTATTTATCTCTTTTTTCTCCAACTTAATAGTCTTTGGTTCCATATTTTGTCCATAGACTACTCCAGGTATATATCCAATATTTCTAATCCTATTACTTTCATTAGATCCTAAGTTGTTTCTTATTTCACTGTTTATAGATGATTTTAACATACAATCCCTCCAAAATTCATGTTTAGCTATTAGTCATTATTACCACTCCACTCTGTTTTATACTTAAAAATAAAACTAAAGAGCATAAAGCTCTTTAGTTTTTCTGAATTTTCACCTTATATTAAAAACAATATTTTTACTAAAGCCCATTGATAAAGGTACCTCTATCAAAACTCATATATATATTTCCAATAGTAAAACTTAATTTATACATATAAAACATCCACAGCTTTTGAGTTTTTTATGTGTATAAACTAACTGTTTTAATGTAATATCTATATACATATTAATAGTATTTAAACTTCGAATTTTTTTCTTAAATTATTTTTTTAAGAAGTATCAACATAATGACTCCTGGCAACCCTAAAAATCCAGCTATAAGTGCTGTTATAGGATTTATAACTATATTAAGTCCAATTAATTTACCTACAAGGTTCACTACCAAAAGTAGAATTCCACCAATTATTCCATTATATATTAACTTAAATATCCATTTCAAAGGAAATAATAGTAAATAGCCGATAACATATAACAATATTAGTCCTAAGGCATAAGCAAAAATAACGCTTAGTTCTATTCCAATACCCATATTAAACCTCCAAGTTTATAAATATAGTTTAACACTATATTATATAAAGTTTGTCTATGTGTTATTACTCTTTTTTAAGCTCCAATTTTTTATAAATTTAAAATAATGTTTTCTTTTAAAATTAGAAAACATTATTTTAGATTTAAACTATTTTTATAATATCTAAATTGCAAAAATGATTCTACATGAAACGAATTAAAATTTCGCTATAAATATTAAGGAAATAGAATCACACAAAATTCAAAGAAAAAAATCTTTTGTGCGTTCTATATATCTAATGAAAATCTTCATGTATATTCATTTCTTTAGCCAATTTTAAAAGATAAGTATATCTAGTTTTAGCAGCTTCTATCCTGTATATGGCATGGTCAATCAAATCAGGATCTGTAACATTTTCAAAAAATTTTTCTGCATTCTTCCAATCCTCATGGGCCATACGTAAGTTTTCAAGTATTTGTTCATCTTCGCTTTTTACTTCTCCATATACGAATTTCTCATAGATATTTGTTAAACTATTTAGAAATTTATTTTCCTCTTTCTTTTTTTCTTGTTTAAATTGTCGTGGCATTTCCCTTCCCCCAGTCATACATTTTATCCATTAGTTTAACCATTTTTTGGATTGTATATACTTAAAGGAAGTATTTCATGTCTCTGTTATGAATAAACAACTTCACGGTTTAATAAATTTTATATTCTTGTATCTTTATTGCTTTTCTTCAATCAAAGAAATATATACCGCTTTAAATATGTTTCTTCCCGAGTTCATGAATAAGATAATTTTTCCTAAATATTCCTTTATTGTTTAAATATTACACGTTACCTTTTGTTTTATTATTACTTATTTCTCTTCTCCACTAAGTCTTTTATATAAACAGACTCATATTCACTGGCTAATATATCCATGTATATTTCATCATATCTTTTACCTGCAATTTGTTTGGCTTCTCTAAGACGCCCAACTTCCTTAAATCCAACTTTTTTATAACATTTTATTGCAGGTTTATTGTATTCATAAACCTTCAAATGTATATTATGTAAATTCAAAATACTAAATCCAAAATCAAGTATTAATTTAATAGCCTCAGTACCATATCCTTTTCCCCAATAATCCTTATTCCCTATAAATATCCCTATTTCACCTGTATGATTAATTTTATCTATTTTGGGAAAGCCTACATTTCCTATTACATTATCAGTTTCTTTATCTACAATTGCAAAATTGTATTCTGATTGCACAAATCCTTCTAAAAACTCTTTTTCTTTCGCTTCTGTAATTACACTTGCTGTAAACAGCATCCCAACTCCTACTTCCATATCATTTACCCATGTGGTGTATTTTTGATAGTCTTCAACATTAATTGGTGATAAATAACATTTATTTCCTATTATTTTTTTATAGTACATATATAATTACCCTCTCCTCACTTATTTTTATTTAAATATTTATATTATATACCAATATTATAAATCATTCCACAGCCTATAGCTTTTCTACAGTTCTTATTATGTATACTTTTATTTCTTTTAGTATCTTCTTTTTTTCTTAAATCTTTCCCAATTATCTTGCAATATCTTTTTCATTTTTATTTCAGCCATTTCTACATCTCTCTTTTTTAATCTACTCAATATCTATTTTAACAATTTATTCACAAGTTTTGAATTTTGCAATTTACTACTTAATATAATAAAAAAACATGGTCTAAAGGACTTTCCTTTGCCTTATTAAACGTAAGCGTCAAATAGCCCCCACCTAGCAACTAGGCAGAGGCTATGATATTATTCTTTTAAAGGAACCTTACAATCACTTGGAAGAGTATCTGACTAAGGTAGTAAAGCATCAAGGTGAGTCGTATTTGTTATATCTATGTTAGGTAATTTTACAAATAAATATTGTAGGTAATGAAATGGACTTAAGTTATTGGCTTTAGCAGTTTCAATTATGCTATATATCACAGCACTTGCTGATGCTCCCTTTGGTGTATTAGCAAAAATCCAATTTTTCCTTCCAATTGTAAAGGGTCTTATAGCCCTTTCAGCTCTATTATTGCTGATTTC
>NZ_FRAG01000073.1 GCF_900142245.1 Paramaledivibacter caminithermalis DSM 15212
CAGCGTTCATCCTGAGCCAGGATCAAACTCTTAAATAGAATCTTTAGGGTTTGACCTTTTTGGTCAGTTTGAATGTTGGCTTTATAAATAAATGTGATATGTTTCAATGTTGTATGTTTAAATGTTTCAAAGTAATTCTTTTAGGTCACTCAACCCTCAAGACCTCCCCTGTTAACATTCAACATTTAACATTTAACATTTAACATTTAAACATTTCTCATCTTAAAATTTAAAAACCCAACATGTTTCTTATCCTTACACTGTTCAGTTTTCAATGTCCAAGGTTTTGCTTGTTCGTTGTTTATCAACGACGCTTAAATATAATATCATTTTTGTTTTGCTTTGTCAATATTTTTTTCGACTTTTTTTCGCCGCTGTTTATCAGCGACAAATACTATCTTACCATGCCTTAATATTAAAGTCAAATGGTAATTTATTCTTCAAGATTAAAGAGTAAAATTATTCATTCTTCATTATTAATGTGAACAGAAGAATATCTGTACTATATTTAATATAACTTTGATTTCTTTTATCTTTAACCTCTTTTAGCTTATAATTGATATCTTTGAAAAAATGATTCTTAATTTTGATAAATTCCTTGAAAAAATTTATTGATCTTTCTTCTTCTATTTTTTACTTTCTTGTAATTCTCATCCTAACAAACCTCCCCAAAATGTAGTGAAATCAATACTTTATCACAAATAATTTTACCGTATTTTATTACATTTTTGGACAGTTTTATCTCGAAAAATATTTACTCTTTAATGCTGTTATTTATAGTTTCAACTAAATCTTATCTTTTAATATTTTTATTATTGAAAAATTAATATTAATTTCTAATATTCCATGTTATTCTAATATTTTATCATTTAATGCTAACTAAAGATTCCTTCACATACATTTATTTCACCTAGTACATTCTGATAATGTTTGTCCATATTTTTAAATATAAGTTATTATACTTTTCAGAGTAACCAAAATCTACTTTTTGTTGCATTATTTTACATAATTTCCTATTGACTAGCAACTATCTTAGTGATATTATTTTTTTTGGTGCTACTGTATATTCTAATATAGATATTCAAGTAAAACAATTAATTTATACACATCAAAAATCCTTAAAAGCTTTGGATATTTTGATATATATAAATTAAGTTTTACTATTAGAAATCTATATGATAAAAATAATTTAGGAGGTTATTTTAAATGACTAAAGTGCTTAGTAAGTTGGAAAAATTACGGCAAGACTTAGAGCTTTTGATCAAAATTTGTGAAGAAGATTTATCTCACCCTTTTATCGTAGCTACTAGTCAAAAACTCGATATACTAATAAATGAATATAACAAATCTATTACACAATAATTATTATATTTTGTATTTCTATATTAGATATTAAGGTTAGTAAAAACATTTTACTAATTATTTTTTTCTATACTAACTATTATAATATAGAATTATATTTTTTAATTAGTACTGTCTTTCCATGATATGGTTATATGATTTATATTACTAATATTTTTATCATTAAAATCACTAATCATTATGTTACTATTGCATTTAAAACATTTAATTCTTGAATCATTTTTCTTAAACTTAAACAAGGTACCACCACATTTCCTACAAGTTAATTTCTTCATTTTTCTGTTCCCTCCATAACTTGTTCTATATGGAAAGGATATTCCTATGTAAATAAATTTATGTATGTTTTCTTATAGTAATTTAAGTAAAGACTTTAATTTATACATGTCCAAAACACTTAGAAACATTGTTAGTCTTTATGTTGGAATTTTTAATATTATCTAATATATCTTCAAAGCAAAAAACTTTATTTACTAGCTTAGGTAATTAAATTAGATATAAACCTTTGTTACAGATGCTGAACCGCTTAGGAACAACATAGGTTGATAAAACATATAAAAATCAAGAATATCACCCAATCTTATTTGTTCTTTGCAGTTTTCGATATCTACAATCAAATGATCGCTACTACTGCCAACTATTTCAATACCTTTGGTTCGAGGAATTAATTGGTCATGAGAAGCAAAGTCTTGTTTTCCAACAGCCAATAAAGCTCTTCTACGTATTCCCCTATCTCTAAAGCTTGGCTTATTGCCAAATGCATCAACGAACAACTCTCCAATTGGATGTGATGGTTTATCTTTTATCTCTATAACCTGGGCCTTTAGAATAAAGGTATCTTGATTCATATCCTTCATATCATATCCCCAAAAATGTTTTAAGTCTCTAGCTAAAATTATCCCTTCCCCTATTCTTAGATTATTAATTCTTTTAGGTATTTTACCATCCATTACTAAAGGGAGTGATGATGTTGCTCCACCAGAAATCATATCTAGCCTTCTATTTATTCTACTTTCAATTTTTTCAGCAATTGTACAAAGCTTATTAAGATTGTTTTCAGTAGGTTTAACTGAGCCATAGCATCCCAAATTTGTACCTATCCCAAATAATTCTACTCTCTCAAGTTCCTTCTCAATGTGCAAAGCTAATTTCATAAATTCTTTTTCACCTATAATACCCTCCCTTAAATCTCCCAAGTCATACATAATTACTACCTTATGTTTTTTATTCTGCAACTTACACTCTGCTTCTATTTGCTTTATAGTTTCTAATTCAGAATTCAAACTAACATCGACATATTTAACTAATTCCTTAATTTCATTTAACATCGGAATTCTAATTAACATAAATGGTGCTTCTATTCCCCATTCTTTTAATGTTATAATTTGATCCATTCTTGAGCTTGCTATATATTCACATCCACCTTTTACAAATTGTTCAACAACTTTAGGCAATGCATTAAATCCCTTTACTACACCAGCAACACTAATATCTTGAGATTTACAAAACTCTACCATATATTTTACATTTTCATATATTTTATTAATGTTTATTTCAAGCACAGGATACTTATAATTATTTTTTATTTGTGATGAATACAAATTATTTCTTTCAGTGATCTGCGACATTTTCCCCCTCCTCATCGATAAATTATAAACTAATCATACTAAATATATAGCTAATCTATATAATTTAGTAACACTATTATAACACATGTTAATTATTTGCAATAATTAGAACTAAATATTAAATATTTTTCATCGATTTTGATTTTTCATTTGTATATAATTTAAAAGTAACAAACTCGTTAACATAATGTTAATGAGCTTGTTACTAACTTAGATTACATCTTTAATTTATGCTTAAGCCTTAATAGTAAAAATTTTACTCTGTATATATATTTTCTATACTTAATTTGTGATCTAAAATATTTCTTTGTACTAGTAGATCTCATAAAAACATAGCAAGTTATATAGCCAAAAAAGAATACTAAAATATATATCATATACTTTATACACCGCCATCCATCAACTTTGTCCTTTAATAATATATTACGTTGAAATTTAATGGTTTGTGTATGTTTCAATTTATTATTAGGTTGTTGAATAACTATTTTTACCAAAAGTAAAATGCTATATTTTAGCTATCAAAAGTATTTTTTACAAAAATACTTCAAATTTCATAATGTAGAGAATTAGCCGAATTATCAATTTCCAAATTTAGTTATTCAACAACCTATTTAATATATAAAATTTATACAAATATACAATATTTCTAGGCGTTTTGTACTTATATAAACTAAAGCCTTTTCTTAAATCCTTATATATTAAATACTACTAAAAATTTATATATGAAATATCAAGCTGATGTATATTATCATTTCTAATTAATTCTTTAAATATCTTATATAATTCTTCATCATACCATTTTATTTTACCTTCCATTTCATCAAAAGCTTCATTTACAGTCATCCTATTCTTATATGGTCTATAATTGGTTAATACATCAAAGGTATCACATATCCTGATAATCCTTGATACAATTGGAATTTCTTTGCCCTTCAATCCTAAATACCCTGTTCCATCATAATTTTCATGATGATATTTAATATTATTTTGGATATCTTCATTAAAACCTAAATTTCTAACTTCTTTTACGCTATATAATATATGTTTTTTTACATGCTCAAATTCATTTTTATTTAATTTTCTAGGTGCATTTAATATCATCTGATCTAAATGTGCTTTACCTATATCATGAAGCAAAGAAGATAAATATAAGTTTTTCATCATATTTGAATTAAAAGATAATCTTTCTCCAATATTATAACTATTTATAGAAACTCTTAACCCATGCCTAAAATCATACAGATTTACAACTTTATTTTCCTTCATAGCCCCCAACCCCCATAAAGACTTTTATTATCTATTTTAGCTTGAAGCTCACTAACTTACAGATAATTTAATGAGCTTCAAGATTATTTTGATTATCAAATTAGTACTAACATCTATTTATATATAATTTATAAATAAATGTTTAAATGAGTAGGTAAAATTAATACAACTATTCTATAACTATTGAAAATAAAGAATAATCAAGCAAAGGCTAAATATCACCATTAGCAATATAATTACATCTTCCTAAATCACTTCCACCTGTTTTCTCTCTCCTTCATTTATATTTTAAATTTAGATATTTCACCTTTTAAGTTATCAGTACTTTCTTTAGACTCTAAAACTTGCTTCATAACTTCATTGGCTCTATTGTTTGCTTCACACACTCTATTTGCTATGTCTGTAGTTCCACTTGCACCTTCGTTAGCAGCCTGAGCCACACTATCAATTGTGACTAAAATATTCTGTATAGAAGCTAGAAGTTGCTCAGAAGTTGCACTAAAACCAGTTACAAGTTCGTCAATAAACTTAGCATCTTTATTATAGTTTTGTGCCACATCTAGCATCATCTTATAGTCATTATTAACATTATCGGACATAAAGGTAAGCAGATTATTAGAACTATTTGAAAGATTGTCTACTGAGCTTGTTACCTTAGTTGTTATATCTTGTATTTTAAGGACAGTGTCCTTTGATTGCTCTGCAAGTTTTCTTATTTCATCAGCAACAACTGAAAAACCCTTCCCCGATTCTCCTGCCCTTGCTGCTTCAATAGCTGCATTTAATGCAAGCAATGTGGTTTGTTCCGTTATTTGCATAATAGACTCAGATAAAATATTGATTTGTTGGACTATTTTTGCATCTTCTATTGCATTTTTAAGCTGATTTTTTGTCTCAATAAATATATTTGATGCTTTCTGCTTGGCAGCATAAACTCCCTTCTTTGTGTCTTCTGCCCTAGTACTAATTTCTCTCGCAGCTACTGCTCCTTCTTCTGATCTCTCAGCTATATATTGAACAGCATTCTCTATTTCTTGAGAAGTAGCTGACATTTCCTCAGTCGATGCAGCTGTCTCCTCCATTCTTGCTGCCAACTGTTGTGTAGTTGCAGATATATCCTCTAAATTACTATTCAGAGCATTAACATTATTAGTAACATTATGTACTTTGTTTTCAATGGCAGTAGATTCATCTTTAATGCTATTTACTAAACATTTTAATGAATTTTTCATATTTTTAATACCCTTGATAATAGTTCCTATTTCATCCTTTCTTGATAGGTATTTATAGTCAATTTCCTGAGAAAAATCTCCACTTGCAATTATATCTAAATACTCAGAAGATTTGATTATAGGATCAGTAATTCGTTTTGTATGAAGTGTAATGACTATAATGGTTATAAATAACATAATTGCTGAAATAATTCCAACCATAATGGATAGTCTTCTAGCACTTGCTATTAATTCCTTCTCTGCAATAAATGATGCTATTGTCCATTCTGTATTATTAATTTTATGTGGATTAACTATGTATTTTTCTCCATTTATATTCACTTCAAAATACTCTAAGCCTTCTGATAACAGCTTCTCTATTCCATCTATATTAGTTTCCTCTATCTTTTTAAAGTTGTTTTCTAAGTCGTTTCCAACTGCCATTATAACACCTGTATCATGTACAAGCATGGAAAAACCTGTTTCACCTATCTTCATTTTGCTTAGCATGCCACTTATCACCGATTGATGGATATCAATTCCTATTACACCAACTATATTACCATTTTCATCTGTAAATGATCGAACATTACTTGTTATCATTCTATTACTTGCAGCAGCTACGTATGGAGCTGTTCTTTTTATGTCTCCATTTCCTTTCAAGCCTTCTTTATACCATATTTTTTCTGTTGGATTATAGTTTTTTGATATACTCGTTTCAGGCCACTGAAGGTATGAACCTCCCTCTGTTGCCAAGTATACATACATAGTACCTTGGTGAGTTTCTCCATAATGTTTAAATATATTATAAATTTCTTGTTCTAATCCTCCGTTTCTTGACGGAGTCATTTCAGTCCTTTTATCATTATTTATATATGATGTGATAGTATCATCCGCTTGCGTTACTAAAGGATGGCTAGCCATCATATTTATATCTTCATCAATTCCATTATAAAAAACCATCATAGTATTCTCTATAATCTTCATCTGCTCATCAGAATAATTTAAATAATCTTTTTTAGCTTGGGAAACTACTTGATGGCTTACTATCCCTGTGATAAGTATAACTGTAACTAAAATTGAAAGTATTGCAATAGATAGAAATTGCCCTCTTATTCCTTTATATCTTTTTTCCATTTACTAGACCTCCTATTTCAATTTGAGATTTTAAACTCTATGGTTTATAACTCCTTTATGCACCGTTCTTTCATAATATTTCTTGCTCTATATACACCTCCTAATTCCTTCTTAAGCCTATATTTTTTTTAAACAAAATAGCCCATAATAAAAGATTGTTTAATCTTTTATTATGGGCTATTTAAATTGCAAACATTACATTTGATTTGAATAGCTGATCCATAAATATTAATATGTATGGTTTTTTATAGTATTCCAGCTATCTTAATGTAAAAACAGCTTGTACTTACGTATATCTGTCTATATTTATTAAGATAACATTTTAACTTGTGTAATATCTCTTAAATTAAGATATCATAAATAACATTTTATGTCAACTTTTTTAGTTTTAGCAAATTCTCTATTATCCTATATAATGTTTAATAATAATCTCTCATAGTTTTCTTTTGGAGATATTTGTATATCTTTTGTTCTTACTTTTCTATTTATTAAATTTTCAATTTGTTGCTCTACCTCTTTTATAGTATTTTCATAAATAATTTTTCTAAATACTTCAATAGTTTTATAATGTTCTCCTGTAGCCAATAAGTTTTCCTCTAGGGTAGTAAGATTTTCTTTTACAAGTATTTCTATCTCTTTCCCTTTTATGAATACCTGAATAAGCTTTGCACCTTTTCCAGTAGTTTTTTTTAAATACTTTGAATATAGATTTCTAATTTCAAGTTCTAATTGATTTCTTACATCATCTGTTAAAATGTTTTGTTCGTTAATCACTAGGAGATTTTTTTCATTTTCCAAGATTTCGGTGGCTATTTGCTTTAAATTGTTCATTAATACATTGGTATTAATAGGTTTTACCAAGTATTTTTCTATTTTAAGATCTACTGTTTCCAAAATAGTATCTGTATCCGATAATGCAGAAGTAATAATAAAAGGACAGCGTTGCCCATCATCTCTCAATTTTTTCATCATTTCAATACCACTCATATCAGGCATAACTAGGTCTGTTATAATTACATCAGGTTGATGTTCATGAAACTTTTTTATGCCTTCTTCCCCATTTTCTGCTGTAATCACTTTTCCAACTCTTTTCTTCAGAAATCTATATACTTGATTTCTTGTAATAGATTCATCTTCAACATAAAGTACTTTTATTTTAGTTAATAAATTAGCTCCTTCCATGATGTCCCTCCTTGTATATCTAAAGGAAAACTTATTATTACTTTGTTTTCTGTTTTAGTATTTACTAAATCAATAGCCCCTTTCATCTTTTTTTGTAAAATACTATTAAACATAGATAAGTGATTTAAACATAGTTTAAAATCCTTATATTTATCATTATCATAAATAATTTTTATATTGAAAAAAACATTGTTTTTATCAGTATCTATTTGAATATCTAATTTCCTATTGTAAATATCCAATGTATTTTTACAATACTCTACTATATCAAACAATATACAATACATAATTTGTACAAATTCATTAGATGAACCATACTTTTTAATTTCTTTTTCTATCTTAATATGAATTTTTATATTTTCTCTTTTAATTTTTTCTTCCATGACTTCAAAAACTAAATCCAAATATTGTTTTACATCAAAAATAGCTTCATTATAATTCATTTCAAAAAATGCTCTAAATTTCTCTATTTTTATAGAAAGATTTTTAATTATCTGCCATATTTCTTTATAATACTCATCTATTATGCTGTCATCCTCTTTTTCAGTATATATCTCATCTATAAGATTGAGAATAGAAAAGTTTAAGCTATTTAAGGGCTGTCTCCACGCATGGGATAAGTTGGAAATAACATCGGACATACTCATGATCTTATCATTATAATTTTTTATATCTTGTATACTTTTTATTTCTTTTGTTTTATGTAAATATTTTATAATATCCTTTATTACAATAAATACCTTTATAAAATTAGCCTCTCTCTTAAATACATATGCCATAATCTGCCAACAACTATCTTCTTCTTTATTTATCGCCTCCAGATCAATTATTTGAAAAATATCTTTTTTTTTCTTTACATAAATATTAACATTGTCTTCTTTAGGATTTTCAAATAGATAGCTTACTATTTCATAATAAATATTCGCAAAATCATCCTCAATATCGAAAATACTATTTCCTATGATATCATTTTTTTCAACCTTTAAATACTGAGAATAGATACTGTTAATACTATTTATATAACATTCAAGTTTACTATTCTCTACTCGCCCCTCGATTTCCAATGTAAAATCTAAAGACTGAATCATATCATTCATTGATTTATTTAAATATTTCAAATGAATATTTCCTGATCCAAGGTTCTCATTCAAAAAACTTTCCTCCTAACTTATTCGTGATTTTCATCATCCAGTTTAATGAAAATCATTACTTCTTCATCATAATATACGTCCTATATTACTCTTCTTTCTTCTAGCTTATATACTTTTCAAGTTAACTTATGGTGCTAGTTAATTAAATTTTTTGTTTATAAAGCCCTTAGAGAGTTCTAATATTTTCTTTGATTAATTTTTATAAACCTATTTTTACTTCAATATCATATAAAAAACGGGTTTATTGCATAAATGAAAAAGAAATTTTTAAAATCTCGTGATAAAAACTAGCATAATAGATTAAGTTATATTGAAAACACAAAAATTCATTTGCTAACATTGCTAATACATGCTATATTTTCACATTTTTTCTTCCTAATACATAATTATATACATAATTGCTTGACTATTCAATAATACATTGATTATTTAACAATATTTTCATGTACAAAAACATCTGAAAATGCGGTTCAGTACCTATTTCTAAGTTTTGAGATCATTCTTTCAGGTCTAAAAAAGTTAATTATTGCTTCTAAAATTTTACTGGTAATAGTTTTAATTTTTCTTTTATTCCTTCATTTTACTCTATTCCATCTATAGAATCTCTTGTAAAAAAATTGAATTCCTTAGCAAAATAAATTTAATTTAAACTTAAATATTAAAAGCATAACCATCCGTAAAACGGATTGTTTGCTCTAGCTCTACACTGCCATGTTACTGTCTGTGTCTTTCCTTTCTCAATAACATTATAAAGTACACCTTTATAGTGCATTTTGCTTTTCTTTCCATTTTTTATTACGCATTTTTAACATATCATTTAAATGAATTTAAATTTTCAACCTTGCACCTTTCCTTTTTTTCTATTGTATTTTACAAATGCTTTACTTTGCCAATATACTCTTTTAATATGATTTTATTATGCTCGCTACCTCCATCAACATTTCCACTAACCAATACTGGTGGAGTAATATGGCTTTTGCTGACTTTATCTATGACACCTGCTATAACTGAATTAATAATAAATGCACCAGCAACAGTTGACCCTGGAACTGCATTAAAATCACCATAATCCAATAATGCATCTCCATAATCAATGCAATTATCTATTACTACATCACATACATTACATAAATGCGTTCCTGTTGAATGCCTTGATTTACTTTTTTCTGAGTACTCTATTGATGTTATACCTATTACTTTTAGACCTTTCTTTTTACAAATCAATGCAGCATCTATAGGGATTGGATTTCTACCTGATGTTGAAAATATAGTTATAACGTCTCCTTTTTTCAATTCATATCTATCTAATACCCACTTTATGTATCATTCTTGTTTTTCAACCATAGAACTATTTATTGCTCCATGCTGAACCATTAATGCTGTATCAAATATGGGATTTACACAAGCTAATCCTCCAGCTCTATAAAAACTTCCTCACAAAGCATTAATGAATGTCCACATCCAAAAAATGGAGCATACTATTATTTTTTACTATCTCAGCCATTATTTCAGAGGTTTTTTTAGTATTTTGGGATAGGTTATACTTAATTAGACAATAAAAACTCGGACATGATAATAAAACTAATTTGGAGGTAAATCATGTCTAATAGATATAAAAGATATACAGAAGAATTTAAAAAACAGATAGTTGGATTAGTAGAGAGTGGTAAAAACCCAACTGAAATAGTTAGAGAATATAATATAGCAAGATCTACTGTAAATAAGTGGGTTAAAGACTATACTACATCAGGTTCTTTTAAAGCTAAGGACAATAGAAGAAAAGAGGAAAATGAACTAATAAAACTTAGAAAAGAAAATCAAAGACTCAAGGGGTAATGAATTTAAAAATAATGTGATAGACAGTTTATTAACTACATTTGATATAAAACGATCCTTAAGTAAAAAAGGCTGCCCTTATGATAATACAGTAGCATAAGCTGCCTTTAAGGTTATTAAAACAGAATTTGTTTTTGATGAAATGTTTGAAAATTTCGAACGATTAGAATGGGAATTATTTGATTATGTAAATTGGTATAACAACCACAGAATACATGGGTATTAGATTATCTTAGTCCTGTAGAATACAGAATATTAATGTCCGACAAAAAAGTACTAAAAAGGGTTGACAATCCAATATCTGAATTTACTAAAGCATCTTCAGCCCATATACTTAAAGTTTTCCATAATGACACACTTCAATCTGTAAGGGGATTTTTTTACTAGATACTGATTTATCCTGTTCCCTGACCTGTTTCCCATCAGAAAAATGAATACTAATATCTTCAACATCTTCTATTTCAATTTCAATTGTAGAAACGCTGGCATTCAGAACACAACAGGTAGCTCTGTCAAACTGATATATATACCCCAATGCCTATCCTGGTGCTGAGTGAGTGTTACTCATATTCATTCCCCCTAATTTTCATTTAAATATTGTCACCTTAGGGTAATTTGTATAAAGAATTTTTTCTTTCTAAATATGATATTTTGAATATTTTTCTATATCCCTTCTAAATATTTATTACTGATAGCCTTTTGCTGAATTAACCTATTTAATAAATTTTATAAAACAAATTTAAATGCTAAATTTAGATATATTGACCTTAATATAAAATAAAAAAGACCTTTACTAATAATTAAAAGGTCTGTGTACAATTAAATTCTTATTAAATTAGTTATATTATTTATTTACAAACAGCCAATAATTTCTGTTAGCCAATGTTAGCCTATTATATAAAACTCTTTAAAATATTTTATTATTTTGACTGTTTGACTATGTTAGCCAAATAATTTTTCACTAATGTATATATTATATTTTCTCTATAGACTACTTTCTCAATAAAACGAATAAAATCCTGTAAATATTGTATTTACAGGATTTTGCAATGTTTACTGGTGCGCTGTGAGGGATTCGAACCCCCGACCCCATGATTCGTAGTCATGTACTCTATCCAGCTGAGCTAACAGCGCATATTTAGTTTTTATAAATATTTGTTTTCTTTCGTAGGCAGACACTCTATCCAGGTAAGCTATAGGTGCATTTTATATGAAAAATGGAGGCGGCACCCAGATTCGAACTGGGGAATAAAGGTTTTGCAGACCTCTGCCTTACCACTTGGCTATGCCGCCATAATAGATGTTAGAACTTGAATATTAGCGCTCTGCTATCTTTTTAAACATCTTAATATTTTGGGAATAACCCTAATCTAGCCTATTACTTCCAACCTCTTGCCTCTAAATTGGTGACCCATCCGCGACTCGAACGCGGGACACCCTGATTAAAAGTCAGGTGCTCTACCGACTGAGCTAATGGGTCATGTTACGATTAAGTTTAAGAATATTTTTAGTCATTTCTCTTTGGCCTTTTAAAGACCTCAAAAACTATCCTTAAATTCTTAGTCTTAATCCAAATCTTAAAGTGGCTGGGGATACAGGACTCGAACCTGTGAATGACGGAGTCAAAGTCCGTTGCCTTACCGACTTGGCTAATCCCCAATATATTAAGGATCAAGATTAAGGTTAAAATTTAGCATTTAGGTCTTATCTTTTTTGTCTTTTATGCCATCTGAGTATGCATCCTAACTCCTCTTATTCTCAAGCTTATTTAATTGGGGCGGCTGATGGGATTCGAACCCACGCATACAGGAGCCACAATCCTGTGTCTTAACCACTTGACGACAGCCGCCACGAAAATGGAGCGGGTGAAGGGGATCGAACCCTCGCAACCGGCTTGGAAGGCCGGGGCTCTACCACTGAGCTACACCCGCAAAATATAGTATAAATTTAATCTTAAATTTGGAGCGGTAGAAGGGATTCGAACCCTCGACCCTCGCCTTGGCAAGGCGATGCTCTACCACTGAGCCACTACCGCACGTTAAATGCAAGAAGCTGGATGTTCGAGGTTGGAATTTGCGTCTACCTCTAACAGGTCATTTTATCTTTTTTCCACCCTCTAACTTCTCACCTTTATTTTGGTGGAGGGAGCTGGATTCGAACCAGCGTAGTCTTCGACAACGGATTTACAGTCCGCCCCCTTTAGCCACTCGGGCATCCCTCCATATTTTGGA
>NZ_FRAG01000120.1 GCF_900142245.1 Paramaledivibacter caminithermalis DSM 15212
CAAAAGTAAAATGCTATATTTTAGCTATCAAAAGTATTTTTTTATAAAAATACTTCAAATTTTATAATGTAGAGAATTAGCCGAATTATCAATTTCCAAATTTAGTTATTCAACAACCTAATTTAAATTTCTATAATTACACAACTTTAAATCTAGCTGTTTGTTGTTTTAAAAGTATAGCTATATTATTTAACTCTTCCATACTTGCACCAATCTCCTCTAATGAGCTCATTTGCTCTTCTAATACTGCATTAACCTGCTGTACCCCATTTGCATTATTAATTGTGTTTTTTGAAATGTCATCTACTGCAGTTTTCATATGTAAAGAAATCTCATTTTGCTTTATAGATAGATTCGATATCCTTTCAATTTGTTGTGTTATGTTTTGTATAGCTGTTAGAATGTCTTTAAATTGGCTGTTTACTTCTATACCTTTCTGGACAGTTATATTAACAAGGAATTCTCCTTCTCTCATGGTTGTATCTGCCTTTTCTATTTTTTCTTGAATCTGATCGATTAATAATTTAATCCTTTGAGTAGATTCTTTACTATCCTCAGCTAATTTTCTAACTTCATCAGCAACTATTGCAAATCCTTTTCCATGTTCTCCAGCTCTTGCTGCTTCAATAGCCGCATTTAAAGCTAGTAAGTTTGTTTGTTCTGCTATATTAGTAATAAAAATAATAATATCTCCTATTTCTCCTGAACAAGTCTTCAATTCACCAATAATTTTTTTAGTATTTTCTGAAGAATTCTTTACCTTATTTATTGATTCCACTGCTTCATTTATATTTTGTCCACCAAGTTCAGCAACTTCTAATATGCTCTTACTATTATTAAAGGCTTTCTGTGATTCTTGTGATATAATATGGGTGCTTTGGTTCATTTCATTAATATTTTCTGCCGATTTTTCCACAGCACTAGCATTATTTTGAAGGCCACAGGATATTTCACTAATTTCTCTACCTATGCTCTCTATACCTTTATTAGCTTGTTCCATTATTGTTGCTACCTGATTGGATGCCTCTGACAAGACCCGTGAATCCTTTGCAACAACAGAAACTAATTCCTTTATTTTCGTTATTAACCAATTCATTTTCTTAGATAATTCTCCTATTTCATCCTTGGTTTTTAGGTCTATATTTTGTGTTAAATCAATTACATTATCTTCATTTAATAAGATGTCATCTAATTTTTCAGTAACGTAAGTCATTTCTTTTGTTATTCCTCTAGTTATAATTAATGCGATTACAAAGGCTATTAAAACTGCTGCACCTAATATAGAGATAATACTATTTATATAAAGCCTACTTTTTTTCATAGCGCTATTATAAAAATTATCTGCTGTATTACTTGCTTTTTCAATTAACATGTTCATGCTACTATTAATAATTCCTACATAATATGTTCCTTTGCTTTTTTCTAAAAAAGCTGCTTCATCTATTTCCCCTTGTTCAATGAGTTTTATATATTCATCTCTAACTGGTTTCCATTCATTGTAAGTATTATAGACTTTATCAACAACTTCCTTATATCCTGAAGCTTTTTTTTGTGGAATATTATTATAAATTATTTGAAAATTTTCATGTACCAATTCATCATATTTTTTAATTTTCCTAACATAAGAGTCAATCTTAAGAGATTTTTCTAAGCTTATGTTCTTCATCTCATTTATGATCTTTAATATATTTATATGTGCTTCTTTAACAGCATTGATAACTGTAAATGGCTCTTCATACATATTGACTGTTAGGCTTTGAAGTTCATTCATACCATTTATGGCATATAAACTGACGAAACATGTTAATATAATAATTATTATAAATCCTAATATCATTTTTTTTGATATTTTTGTATTCTTTAGCATATAAACTCCCCCCTTAATATACTGGATTATATAACCCTTTTGTCTGAAGATAGATTTCTCTACTCCAAATACTACTTAATAAGTCTATCCGTCAGTAATATAATATTCTTTATAAGTTTCCATAATCCTCTTAATTCTTTCATTTTTTTCCTTAACTATGCTTTATAGTTCCTAAGTACTAATATTAAACGTCTTTTTTTTTTATGTAATATTATCAATATCTTTATGATATAATTTCTTTAAAAGAACTGGGGAGGATTATAATGAAACAGTGTTTAAAATGTAATAAATTAATCCCCGATGGTAGTATAAGGGACTATTGTGATATATGCTATGAAGTTTATGAAAAAATCTTCGATAAAATTAGAGAATATTTAAGAGAATACCCTCTTGCCACCGCCTTTGAGGTATCAGAATATACTGGAATTGATCATAAGATTATAAAGGATTTTGTTAGGGAAGGTAGGTTAATTGAATTAGAATCAGAAGAAGTAAATGTTAGCTGCAAACGCTGCGGTATATTAATATTATCTAAGTATCATGAATATTGTCCTAAATGTGAACGAACTATACTAAAAGAACTTAATGGACTAAAGGGTTATTTTGTTAAATCAGAAAATGCAAAAATGCATTATAAAAAACTATTTAATAAACATCCTTAACTTGGACTTAAGGATGTTTTTTTATTTATAGAACTTTTTCTACAAAAATTACTAATAGCAAAAATACTTTTTCCCACAAATTCTATTTATTATCACTAGTGTTGCATAAAAAATAAAAACAAAAGTCAAGGAAAAAAAACAGAAATTTAGGGATTTTTTTGCCAGATAAAATATGATAAGATAAGT
>NZ_FRAG01000003.1:0-22704 GCF_900142245.1 Paramaledivibacter caminithermalis DSM 15212
ATTTTTTAGCTTATTCCATATATGATATAAGCTGCTAACCATAAGGTAGCAGCTAAACTTTCCTAGTTTGCACATTCCTCTTGTTTATATCTCTTTTTTAATATAAATATGGCTATAGGCATCCATATCAATGTATATATCAGCATTTCCATAATATTTCCTTTTACAACCTCAAAGCTGAGTCCTTTTACTATAACCTCATCAAAGGGTCTTACAAAATATATTAGGGGCCACAGCATCTTTATTCCAGTAATCAGGGGAGCTGGAAGCTGATCCATTGTCCACAGATAACCGCTAGTGGCAAAGGTAGGCAGAGACAGCATAAAGGATATCTGAGCAAACTTCAATCTATCCTTTACCAGAGCTGCCAATATAATTGCTGGACAACTAATGGCAAGTATAAATATCAATGCCATTAAAAATGCCACCTGCATGTTTCCCTTAATGGGGATATTGAAAAAACTATAGGCAATGTATATCGATGTAAACGTAGATGCCAATCCCAAAGTTGATAAAACAATTAATCTAGCAAAAAGCTTTTTAAATGTCTTTTTACCAGCCAAATATTCTCCCTTTTTTACTACACTTATTCCTACCCCCGACAACATCACCTGTTGTAAAAATACTCCAATAAATCCTACTATAAGATAATTCATATATGTCATTTTAGGGTCATATAGAATCCTGTCGGTAAATTGAAATGGCATAGCAATATTGTATGATAAACTTGGTACTATTCCCTTTGCCTCAATTAATTTTATCTGTGTTCCTGCTGCAATTGTTTGAATTATACTTGCAGCCTGAGCATAAGCATTATTTCCCACAACCATATTGCTTCCATCTACAACTATCAGCACATCCGAAGATTCTAAGGTGGTTACATCCTTAGAAAAATCAGGGGGTATATATAACCCCATATGAACTTTACGTGAATCTATGAGATTCTTTAGTTCTTCTCTGGAATTTGTGTTATAACATAAATTAAATCTATCATCTTCACTAAACTGCTGTAGGATCATCCTGCTCATGCTGGAATTATCTTCATCCAATACTGCAATAGGAATATCCTCAACATAGCTATTCAAATAGGCTCCTCCAAATATGAAGGTTAAAAAAATTGGTCCAAGTACAAGCAATATTATAACATCTTTTTCAAAGATTATGCTTTTAAATTCTTCAAACAGCATCCTAAGAAATAGCAATTTTTTCCTCCTCCTTATTTGAAGAAATCCTTGGGATGTCTTCTTTCACCTTTATTATAAGAATACCTAATGCTCCTATGACAAGCACTACCATAGTAAATTCCAGTAGCCAAATTATATCTTTATTCATTTCTGAAATCGGTAGTCCTTTGAGAAACAAATCCCTTATATTGTCTGCATAATGATAAAAGGGATAAAAATTTGCCATTGATTTATATACTCTTGGCATGGATAAGACTGGCCATGTATATCCAACCATTATTGTATTTGGCACAAATATAACTGAATTTATCATTGTTGAGACTATAGAGTTTCTAATCCAGCTTGATATCATTACGCCAAAGGCTGCTACTGCCAAGGAAAGAAATATACTTAATATAGCAGCATCTAAAAATTGCCCCCTAAAGGTAACTCTAAATATTTTGTACTGAATTAAAATATTTAATAACAGAGAAATCCACCCCACAAAACCATAGAAAATGACCTTTCCCAATAAATACCCAAGTCTTTTTCCTTTTTCTTTTGCTATCTCAGCTGCCCTTATGGCTGATGCAGACATTATTGCAATTCCCGACTGTACTATTGCAGTCCCAAATCCTATATTTAAAAAGCTTTTATAGCTTCCCGTCGGATTATACAATGTTCTGCTGCTGAAATTAATGGCTAAAGCCATCTTTTCTGCCGTATCACCAGGAAGGTTTAATTTTGCCTTCAATACCTTCATCAATATACCAGTTTTTAGAGTTAAAAGTATTTCTGATGCATTTTTCTTTGCAGCTGCGGCGATGGGCATATGACTGCCATCATACACCATTAGTATACTCGGAGACTTCGTCTCTAGTACATCTTTACTAAAGCCCTTTGGTATAACCATTCCTACTCTAACCTTGCTGTCATCTATTAAGCCCTTTATATCATTGCTATCCTCAACATAATATTTGATATCAAACATATCATTTTCTCTAAATTGTTCTATAATCATTCTACTAAGGGATGAGTTATCTCCATCATATACTGCCATGGGGATTTTATTAATTATATCTTTATTAAATTCATAACCGAGTAAAATATTAGTCAAAAGAGGAATGATGATTATTACTATAAATATCATCTTTCCCCTCATCATTATATTGAATTCTCTTTTTATAGTAGTCCATAAGCTGCTTATCATGGCTTTCACCACCTATTTTAAGAACTGAACAAAGGCTGTCATTCCTGGTCTTAACACCTTATCATTATTTTCTATTTGTATCTTTACTCCAAAGGAAATAATGTCGAAATCTCCATTATCATTAGTTGCTCTCTTAGTTGCAAAATCAGGCTTCTTATTAATGCGTACTACCTTTCCCTTGAATATGTCCTCTGAAAAGCTTGGAACCTTTACCTTTACTTCCTGCCCTAAAGATATTTTTTCTAAATCTGTTTCCTTAATCTTAACCTCTACCCAAGGTTTATTAAGGTTAGTAATAGTTGCTATCGACATACCCGTAGATACAAGTTCCCCTTCATCTGCATTTACCTGTGTTATAACCCCATTTATAGGAGCAGATATCTTAGTATCCTTTAAATAGGCTTCTACCTCTTGAAGCCCTGCTTGAGCTTGTTCCAGCTTGCCCTTTGCCGCCTGTTCCATGGACAAAGCTTGGGTCACAAGAGCTTCAGCACTGCTTATATCCTCACTTCTTGCTCCTTCCTTAGCCATACTCAAGGTTTGTTTAGCAACCTCCAATTGTGTTTTTACCTCATCCTTTTTTTGTTCTGAAACTGCTCCTTTTTCAAAAAGCTTCTCTACCCTTTCATATGTAGAAGCCATAAGGTCATAATAGGCTTGAGCTTTTGCGATTTCCTGCTCTCTGGCTCCATTTTGTGCCTTTGCAAGTAAAGACTTTGCTGCCTTTACCTGTCCCTTTGCTGCTTCATGGGCTGCCTCAGCTGCTTTTACAAGGGCAAGGGCCTGCTCCTTCTTTGCCTGAAGCTCATCACTTGATATTTCAACAAGTAGTTGCCCTGCTTCTATTTCAACACCCTCTTCAACATATATCTTTCCAATTCTTCCAGGTATTTTACTGTTTATACTAACTTCCTTAGCTTCTATCACACCCTGTGCCACTATTCCCTCTGACTCATTGAATACATTAATTTCATTTTTCTCAGCAGCACCAGCACTACAACCTGTCATTAAGAGTAGTAATAGGCACATTGAAATAAATATATATTTATTTAAGCTTCTCATTTTTATGTCTCCCTCCAAAGCAAATAATTATTTTTACCATAGGAACAGTCCCCAAGGTTAATCTAGTTTTCTTAATAAATAAACTTTCCAGCATCATTATAATATTTTATTTTAGCTAAATTATAGTTGTAAATTATCTCCACTACCTTTTCTTCAACATTAGATAAATTCTCTTCAGCAGCCAGCACCTCAATGATTGTTCCTGCTGCTGCTTCAATGTCTAGTTTTTTAAGAAGGCTGGTTTCTACTCCAAATCCCTCTTTGTACTTATATTCAGCTATTTCAACATTTTCCTTAGCCTTTTCCACCATATCCTTTGCCTTCTCCATCATGTCACCGACAGCTATAAGGGTTTGATAGGATTGTCTTATTGATGCTTCTACATTTTGAAAAACTTTATCGTAGTTTAATCTTGCCTTCTTTTTAAGCAATGCTGCTTCCTTATATTGGAATGTGTTTGGAGTATATTTTCTATTTACAACTTCAAGATTCAAGTCATATACTCCAACTTCACCTAATGCCTTTTTTATTTCCAGTCTATTTTTGAGTCCGCTTTTTAACCCCTCCTCTAGGTTCGGTATTTCTCTATCATCCACTAAGACATCCGTAAGTACTATTTCTTTATCTAAAGGAATATTTAGATTTTTCTTAAGCTCTATAAGAGCATTTTCAAGGTCTGCTTCTGCTTTTTTATACTCTATTTGTGTCCCTTTATAATAGACATCAGTAAGCAGCATATCATCCTTAGCCTTCATACCTACCTCATAACTGTCCTTGGCAAATTCGTACTGTTTTTTAGCCCTTTCCATGGCTTTTTTCTTTACCTCAAGTATTTTTTGTGCCTTTAATACATCATAATAATTTTTTTGTATAAGCATGGCAATTTGATTTTTATATATATCATAGGATGCTGCTGTAACCTCATAGGATATATCAGCCATGGTTGTCATTAAATCCGCAGTTGAGTCGACATTTAATGATTGTAAGCTATCGAATTTCAGCTTTTCTGAAAGTGTTATTCCTGCATCCTGTAGTGTATCTATAAGGATTAATTCTCCTGAATTAATTTTCAGACTATTACTGTCTATTTCATCTTGTATGCCCGCCTTTATCTGATCTTTAACTTCTTCAGGCAAAGGTAAATTGTCGATGCTGGTTCCCTGTTTAATAACACTACCGTCGGGAAGCTGTATATCCTTTGGAGCTATTCCTTTGTCTAATAAGTCTTGAGCTTGATTTAATTGTTCTTTGCTTTCTCTTATCTTATGATCTCCATCCTCCAGTTTTTCACTTAAATATTCACTTCTATCCTGCTTCAAATCGCTTATATCTATTTCATTTCTTACTATTTTTAAATCGATGCTATTATCCAATCCAAGCTGCACAGCCTCTTCTATGGTTAAAAAATAATCCTTATCTTTTTTTATAGCATCCTCCTGTGCAAAAACTGTAAATGTATTAAACATAAGTAACATAATAACAAATGAAACTAATACCCTGTTTTTTAACATAAATCATTACTCCCTTCTACACAAAATTTTTATTGATTAAACCTGCTTGGAGCTTTTTAAATAAGTATAGTAGTTGACTCTTCTCTTCATCATCAAGAATAGTCATTACTTCCTTTGACCAAACCTTATATTCCTTTATAACCTTTTCTGTAAACCTTTCTCCACTATGGGTTATGACTGCTATTATTTTTCTCCTATCACCATGATGTTTTTTTCTTACTACGTAACCCTGTTTTTCAAGTCTATCCACAAGACCAGTTATATTTGCCTTAGTAACTAACATCTCTTTGCCTATCTCCGATAGGGTCATCCCTGCCTCGGAGGCGTTATATAAAATAACTAACAAATTAAACTTTGTACTGGATATATCAAATTCATTAAAAAACTTATTATGAATTTCTTCCAATATCTCAGCAGTTTTTTGAAGCTCAATAATGGTCTTGTTGGCAATATCACCTACCCAATTGTAGCTTTCAAATAATCTTTTAACCTTATTCACATCACACCTCCGTATATGTTATATATATATTTATATTATACACGTTTAAATTTAATATGTAAATAGTTTATATATTAACTAATTATAATAAAAAATCGACATTCAAAAAACGATTGTCGATTTTTATAAGTATTATTTTTGGTAGTTTCCCTACATTCCTTGTGTTCCTGCTCCAGAAGACATGCTTGTTCTTCCTACTCCTATGGAATCTTCAAATTTTAGAACTGCCAAATTATAATCTAATATAGCCTTAGAAAGTCCTAGTTTAGCTTGAAGTAAAGCAGTTTGAGCTTTTTGAACATCGGTCAATACGCTCATACCTACATCATAGGATAATTGGCTTAGTCTCAGTGCCTCTTCTGCTAGTTCTACTGATTTTTCTCCTGCCTTTATTTCTTCTTGTTTCTGTAATACATCTAGGTAATTCATTCTAACTTCCATCTCAATATTTTTCTTAGCATCTTTAAAATCTTTTTCTGCTTTTTCACTTTTAACTTTCTGTTCTTTATAGGCATATGTATTACCTGTATATTTCTTTTCTGTTATCTTAAAATTAAGCTTTGCAAGTTCATACCCAAACTCAGCTGCTTTGATTTCATTTCTGTTGGCCAAAGCCTTTGATATTGCATCTGCAATACTGTCAAGTTTAAATTCCCTATACTTTAATTCATCCTTTAGCTCTAGCTCAGTCATTATATCATTGCCCAATTTCACATTCAAAAGCATTTTTGCATTTTTTACAGTATTTTGTGCTGATTTATAATCGTTTTCTGCTTTTATTAAGCTCAATTCACTATTAATTACTTCCTGTTTAGCAATTAAGCCTAATTCAAATTTTTTCTTTGTCTTTTCATGCAAATCCTTTGTGATTTCAACATTAACTTTATTAATTTCCTCTAATTGTTGTGCTTGAAGCAGTCTATAGTAGGCTTCTTCTATGTCTGCCTTTAATTTTTCTACTGTAGCTTCATAATTTCTTTTAGCATTATCTAAGCCATATTCCCCAGTAAGTTCTAATAAACTTACTGATTGCAAGTAGGATGCAGTATCTTTTTTATCTGTATTAACTGATTTTCTTGCTTTTCTTAAAGCACTCCTATATTTATCGTAGTCAACCTCAGCTTGTTCCAAATCAAACTGTGCCTTCTTTATAGTTGGACTGTCCTTCATTATCTCATCGATAGCTTCACTTAAGCTTAAACTAACACCTTTATCTTGAAAATCCATACTATCAACAATATTGCTTTCACCCAAGGTAGTTCCTACCAAAGACAAACATACAACCAAAACAAGAATAATACTAGAAATATATTTTTTCATTAACTCCCATCCTTTCTATATACTGACTCGCTGGTCGGTTATGTTTTGATTTTATATTAATTAACTTTTTATGTCAACGTAAAAATTATTAATATTATATTAAATTATTTTTCAAAGATTATTTTTCCAACTCTATCAATGTATTCTTTAAGTTCTTTATGATGCCATAATATTTTTTCTTTATTAATTCTTTTGCTTCTATTGCTTTTTTTTTCATCATAAGTATGTTCCATCAGATTTCTTTTCTCTAATGCATCAATCCATAGATGTCCATCAGTAATTAGCTGTATCTGAAAAGCTGTTTGTATTGTTTTTCTTGGGCTTTTTACATCAAATCCTTCTTGCTCTAAATAATCTTTCATGGTTTTCCAAGCTAATTCAAAAGTATATTCTTTTAACAATAAAAGACCCTTTAAAGAGGTACTTCTTTTAAAAGGTCTTTTATACAGTCTTAGATCATCTACTATCACATTATAACACAAGCCTCTTTTCCTCAAACACATCCTCATTTATCTTTATAAAAATCTTATCAGCTTTTTTAAGCTTAGAAATGTCTTTTTGTGTCCTAACAGATATTGAGCCTTCTTTTACTAGATATTCCAATACAAGCTTTATATCCGTTAGCTTTACTTTAGTAGTAGTTTGAATATGTTCAAGGGTCGACATTAAGTTTCCATTATTATTAATAAGTAAAGTCAGTATCATATTAAAGGCATTCTGATATTTAATCTCAAACTTAATATTTTCAAGGGTCTGTAGCTCTTCCTCATTAAGCTTTAAAATATCTTGTGGCTTTGGAACAGGGATATTATATACATAAACTACATTATCTTCCTTATCCTTACCTATCTTAATAAGATTAAAATCAAGCAATAGCTTTAAATCATCTTGCCTATTCTCTGGATACTTAAACCCTAGGCTTTTAAGTAATCTCTTCTTTTCCTCAATAACCTTAGGAATGGCATTTTCTTCTTTAAGGTTGGCTCCTAATAATTTTTTAGTAGCCTCATCACCTCTTATTTTTTCTGTCTGTAAATATCCTATCATAATATACATTTTATAAGTAGTTTCTGGTAAATATCTAAGCCATAAATATTCGTGTATCTCCTTAGGCATATGAATAGTACCTTTTTTTTCCATGTTATTCCTCCTTAATCCTACTTTATTAAGAAATGCTTTGTTAATATTATCTTGTTAGAAGCAATCAATCTAAATTCGTATCTTCCTATATTCCAATTTTTATCTTGCTTCTTAATCTGAATATTAAATTCCCCTGCCTTGTTTAATTTAATCGGAACAGCTACTACCTGCTGTTTAGTTTCTATATAAACCATTTGACCAATAATGTCTATGGCTTTACCCTCAGGTATATTAACATTCAGTTTTATATTTATTTCTTCCTCTTCCCTCTTATATTCATCAACAATCATAAAGGGTATTGCTATTTGACCCTTACCTTCTACCCCTAAAACTAACTGGTAGAATCCATTTCTCCATCCATTCTTAGGTCTATGAAGGTTTATGCCAGCCTTGGCATCATTAACAGGTACATCAAATCTAGAAGCATTTTTTTGATCTCCATTATATATTAAAGCGGCCTGTATCTTATCACCTTTATAATCATTTATATCTAATTTAAATGATATATTTGGAGACTTATTGGAAAAGAATTTTACACTTAAATCTGTTTTCCTTTGGATTTCTCTCTTTCTTTTCATTTCTTCAAGGTCTACAGCATCTGTTACCATGAAATTTATAATAGAAGCTTCTTCACCAGCAACAAATATCTTTGCCTGATACCAGCCCTTTTCCCAATCCTTATCCTTAGGCTTTTGAAATTCTACTGGAAAAACTCCTTTAACTTGAATTGTCTTATCATATTCACTTAGTCTTTCCTCTAAACCATTTGAAAGATAATATAGTGCAATATCTACATCAATATTCTCAGTAGCATTTATATCTGCATTAAATCTAATCTGAGGTAGATTAGCAGGTATTTGTGGAAGGTGTTTTCTACTCACCTTATACTTATCTTCTAATTCTAACACCCGTTCTTCTCTTTCTTTTTCAGTAATTTTAGTTTCCTCTTTTTTATGGGACTTACTGCTCTTCTTTAGCCCAAATATATATCTTGTAGTTTCTTCCTTTATATCTTCAAGCATGTCATTGAAAAGATTAAAGGCTTCCCTGTTAAACACTCTAACAGGGTCTTCTCTACCAATGCCTTGAAAGCCTATTCCTTGTCTTATTTGCTCAACTACATCAAGGTGTTCAACCCATTTCCTATCTATATTCTTCATAAATATAAGTCTTTCTAAGTATCTAAAGCTCTTTTCTCCAATTTCCTTCTCTTTTTCACCATATATCCTTAAGCCTTCTTCATAAATATCTTTTTTTAGCTGAGCCTTTTCTAATTTGACTATTTCATCTAACTCTAAATCCTTTAAGTTAAATCGTCCGTTAAATCCAAGCTTATTATCTAAATAATCTTGAAGCCCAACTAAATCCCATTGTTCAGGATATTGTTGCTCACCTGTAAATACATCCACAGCCTTTTCAATAAGTCCCTTTATCACTTCCTTAATAAAGTCGCTCATATCCTCGCCATTAAGAATCTTATTTCTCTCATTATATATGGTCTCTCTTTGATTATTTAATATTTCATCGAATTCAAGGGTACTCTTTCTAATCTTAAAATTATAGTTTTCTATAGTTCTTTGAGTATTTTCAACTGCCTTGGACAGCATTTTATCCTCAATGGCTTCATAATCTGGCACTCCAAGCTTATCTACCATATCCTTTATTTTAGCCATTCTTTCTAATCCAAGCTTTTGGAATAAGCTATCTTCAAGGGAAATAAAGTATATGGATTCACCAGGATCACCCTGACGCCCTGAACGTCCCCTTAGCTGATTATCAATCCTTCTGGAATCATGTCTTTCTGTTCCTAGAACCAAAAGCCCTCCAAGCTCAGCAACTCCTTCACCAAGCTTTATATCTGTCCCTCTACCAGCCATGTTGGTAGCTATAGTTACGGCATTTTTTTGTCCTGCCTTCGATACTATCTCTGCCTCATCTTTATCCTGCTTTGCATTTAACAGTTTATGTGAAATCCCTCTTTTGTCCAGCATATCACTTAATATTTCAGATTTATCTATATATATGGTTCCCACAAGAACAGGCTGACCCTTCTTATGCCTTTTTTCTATCTCGTCCACAACAGCTTTAAATTTTGCTTCTTCAGTTTTAAAAAGTTTGTCTTCATGATCTATACGAATTAAAGGCTTATTGGTTGGTATAACAAAAACATCCATATTATAAATACTTCTAAACTCGCTTCTCTCGGTATATGCTGTACCCGTCATGCCAGACAGCTTCTTAAACTTTCTAAAATAATTCTGATAGGTTATGGTTGCCATTGTCTTTGATTCCTTTTGAATTTCTACGCCTTCCTTAGCCTCTATGGCTTGATGAAGTCCTCTGCTGAATCTTCTACCAGGCATAAGTCTACCAGTAAATTTATCTACTATCTGTATCTCTCCATCCTTAACAACATAATCCTGATCCTTTTTCATTATATAATTGGCATAAAGGCTTTGTCTGATATGATGCAAAAGCTCCATATTTTTTACATCCGCAATATTCTCCAGTCCAAAAACCCTTTCAGCCTTGTCCATGCCAGAGTCGCTAAGTGTTATAATTCTATTATCGTCATTGGTTTCATAATCGTCCTTCTTTAAACTCTTTACAAATTTATCGACTGTTATATAATACTGGGACGGTCTATTGCTTTGTCCAGAAATAATAAGAGGTGTTCTTGATTCATCTATTAAAATGCTATCAACCTCATCTATTATGGCATAATTTAGGCTCCTTTGAACAACGTTTTCCTTTAATACTGCCATATTATCCCTTAGATAATCAAAGCCAAACTCACTATTTGTGCCATAGGTTATATCACACATATAAGCAGCCTTTTTTTCATCAAGCCTCATCTCTCTACTTATTAATCCAACATTTAAACCCAAAAATTCATATATTTGCCCCATCTCCGCCCTGTCTCTTGCAGCAAGATAGTCATTGACAGTAACTACAAAAACTCCTTCGCCTGTAAGAGCATTTAGATAAGCTGGCAGGGTTGCAACAAGGGTTTTACCCTCACCAGTTTTCATCTCAGCAATATCCCCATTATGTAAAACCATACCACCTATCAATTGTACAGGAAAATGCTTCATACCAAGCACTCTATATGAGGCTTCCCTTACAACGGCAAATGCTTCCTCCAATATATCATCTAAGGTTTCCCCATTTTCAAGTCTATTTTTAAATTCTTCAGTTTTATTCCTTAATTCTTCATCGGATAGTTTTTCAATTTCAGCTTCACGCCTTAATATCTTTTCAGCTCTTTTCTCAAGCTGTCCTATTTTCTTGTCATGTGAATTAACCAAACTTTTCAAAAAGTTTTTCATTTTTTTCCTCCTAAAGATTGTCTATACAATTCCAAGTATAAAAGTTCATTTTTTCATTTTACCATTATTTTTTAAAGTTTTAAAGAAAACACATATCTATTTAATTTATTTTTAATATTATGATAAAGGATGTAAAAAACCTTCAACTTTTTATTCAGTTATAAATGTCATTTTTACAGATTTTACTAAGCTTTCTTGATTAACTGCTTTTATATCCTTATTTATTATTAGACTATATTCTTGACCTGACTCATAGTTGGCTATAGGAGTTATGATTATTCCTTTCTTATCGGACATTAGACTAATTTCACTTTGAATCTTTATGCCTGTTTTATCTACTATAAAAACATTGGAATCATTTATATGACTTCCATCTAACTCCATATTAAATCTTATAGTCCATTTTTTATCCAATGGGACATCGATTTTAGGCGAAAATTCTTGATACTCCTCCTCATGAATCCCCACAAGGGTCTTTACCGCTTCTACTGGATTCACTATCCCATATCCATAATAATCATCCCTACCATACTCACCTTTGTCTGTGGCAGTACTAAAAAGAATGTCCTCTATCTCCTTTGGAGTTAATGATTTATCTATGGTTTTAAGGAGTGCGCAAACACCTGCTACAAAGGGAGTTGAAAAAGATGTACCATTAAAATAGGCATATTTTCCATTACGGTCAGTAGAATAAATACCTTCTCCAGGGGCTACCAAGTCTACATAGGGATTATAATTTGAAAACCATGATACATCTTCAAGTTCATTCATGGAGCCAACAGAAATAACATTTTCATAGCTGGCAGGATATAGGGCTTTATTACCCTCCTGTGCCTCATTTCCAGCAGCGGCTACTACAACGATACCTGAATCTACTGCCCTCTGGATAGCAAGATTTTCTGTAGCTATATACATTTCTCCACCCATACTTATATTTATCACATCTACTTTCTTTTCAATGGCATAATTTATAGCAGCTATCTCCTCAGAAACCCATTCTCCAACCTTTAAAGGCAAAATATTGGCATCAAATTTACCTACTACCCCTGCAATCCCTATATTGTTGTCAGTCTGGGCAGCAATAATTCCTGCAACTGCAGTACCATGCCCATGAAAATCTTCTATATTATAATCATTTGATCTAAAATTATATCCATCAAAATCAATTCTGTTTACTAAGTCTTCATGACTGCTATTTATGCCGCTATCTATTACAGCCACTACCACCTCATTATTACCAGCACCCACATTTTCAATAAGCTGCCACGCCTTAGCAATATTGATATTAGGATTACCTAGTCCCCATTGCAAATCATATTCTAAATCATTTGGCATATAAAAAAAGCTTCTCCTTACATCCTCCTCCACACCTTCTATATACTCACTTTTATTAAGCTCCTCAATTACTTCCTCTACATCCTCCTTTTCATCAATAGAAACAATATCTATATTTAAGTTTTCAAGCCTTTTTATTTTCTTTATCTTGTCTTCAATAGCTTTAGGAATCCTTTCCAGTCCCCTGCCATATTTTTTAGTTTTCCTATGCTTATATCTCTCTTCTTTATACACTATTAATAATCTTTTATATTCCCTATTATTTATATCTCCATCAATATCTAATTTGCCTTCTCCATATGCAGAAGAACTTAAAAAAATTATCATGGCTATAAATATAAATCCTGTCAAAAGCTTCTTCATATCGATATTCCCCCATTTCAAATCCATATATACTTTGAAAGCCCGATATCTCATATATCAGGCCTTAGAAACAAGTATAGCGATTTTTTTATATGCCCTTCTTTATAAACACAATTAATTGTTTTTATTTATATAATCATCAATAGGACTAAAATCTTTAATATCATTTCCAATAAATATTAATATTTCAAGATTTCCAGCAATACTGCTAAGGGCACTAATATCTTCTATTTTATTATAGCTTATATCTAATTCAACCAATTTATCCAGGTTTCCTAAATAGCTAATATTACTTATCTTATTATATCCAAGCTCTAAGCTAGTTAAATTAACAAGTTTTCTTACTACACTAATATCTTCAATGCTATTAACTCTAAGATCTAAGCTTTCCAAGTTAACTAAATTCTTCAATAAGCTAATATCTTCAATATTATTAAAAGCAAGCTGTAAACTCTTTAATCCCGTTAGATATTGAATCCCTTCTAGATCGCATACTCCCTTTTTATTTACAGCCAGCTCTGTGATATTCTTAACATCCTCTACATAAACAACTCCACCTGGCTTATCTATTGCATCCCTTACAGCCGCTTCAATATTTCTATCTCCAAAATTGATAATTTTATTCAAAATTATATTGAACTCATATTTAGCCACAGCTTCTCCATCACTTGCTACAAGCAAAATCCTATCCATGTCTATATCTTTATTGGCAGTGTATCTAAAAATATTATCATATAAATCTCCAAGAGTTGCTCCAAAAATAAGTGAATCACCATCGGGATCACTAAAAATAGTATTTAAATCTAGGGTTATTACTTCTCCTTCCTTCACAATTATATCTTCAATTTCATTTATTACTTCTGGAGGATGATTTATACTTATGGTTGTAAATTCCATCTCTACTTTTTCCCTTAGATAATTTCCAGAGGTAGATCTTACCTTATTATTTATATGTATACAATAGGTTTCTCCATAATCGTAATTTTCTCTTGGAATTATATATACACTTCTTTTATCCTTTCTCAGCTTTACAATGGAATCCACAACCCCTCCTTTGGAATCCGTAATATATATATTATTGGTATTAACAGTACTTTCATCTACCTCCATATTAAATTCGATTGTCCATGTTTTTTCGATTGATATATCGGTTTTCGAAGGCAGTTCTACGGCATTTACTGATAAAGTCGCTGCTAATACCATGATTAATGTTATTATAATTACCTTGGCTTTCTTCATTATCATTTCCCTCCCATATTAATCTACAACAAATTCCATTATTACAGGCTGTACCAATTCTTTTTGGTTATATGCTTTTACGTTTTTTGTAATTACTATTAAATAAGTATTTCCAGTGGTATACCCTTTAGATGGGTGATGGATTTTCACGGTTTTATTATCATTCAATAGTTCTACAAAGGATGTAAACGCCTCACCATTTTCTCTATTTTTTATATAAATATTTTCATTATTTACAGTTTTAGAATCCAGCTCTTGATTAAATTTTATTATCCAATCCTTTCTATATGAAACTCCTGTCTTTGTAGGAAACACTTCATAATCCTCATAGGCACTAGATATCTCATATTTTTTATCGACTAATAATACATCATAATAGTCTATCATTTCATCATAGTTCATGTCGAATCTAATCATATCTTCAGTAGAAGTATCATTTCTATGCTTGTCTATCTCCTCAACATCATATCTATCGGTTTTTCCATTACCATTAAAATCGCTATCTCTCATGCTTTTGATCCAATTCATGGCTACCCATCCTGTGCTTAACTCTCCGTTTTCATCAATGGGGCTGACCTTGTACCTTATGTATCCATTATGCAGTGCAGGACCATTTACAACCATCATACCTACCCTTGGAGACAAAGCATCTATCTTTTCCCAATCATCATTTCTTAGAGATAATCCGTATTTTGTCATGTTTATTACTATGTCCCCATATTTATAGGTATTTAATTCACATATGTGATAAGGTTGTGGCGTTGCAAACATTTCATACTTGTCTGGTAATCCTGTCTCAGGCAAGTCATTCTTATCTATCTTAGTTATCTGTTGTCCAAACTCACTTTCAGCATAATCTAAAACCTTATTTTGATAAGCCTTATTCTGTACCCAGGTTTTATGTTCATATGGTATCATATTTGGATTATTACACTCCGACCAACCATTATATGCCCAAATTGCAAAATACCAGTTTTCCATAATCCTAGGGTCACCATCCCCGATTTGGGGTATAAGTGGTTTGCTTCTAAAAGCATATCCCCATTTGCTTAGCAATATATCTGCCCCAGCTTCAATATTATATCTTATATCATATTTGAGCTTGTATTCATCATATTCCCTATGTATGCTTGGTGTTACCTGCATTATCCCATAACTTATACCATCAAAGCTTACAAGGGGTTTGCCATTTTTAAACTGCCTTAAATTACTTTCTGTATATGCTATAGACTTTAAAATAATCGGTGGAATAGCCCTTTCCATAGCTACCTCTTCAATTAATGCTTCTATCTCACTTCTATCAGGATTTTCATAATATATATAATAATCCTTTTCAGGCTGCTCCTTCTCAAGTTCTTCAATATTTTTAAAGCTTTCTATATCTATTATGAAGCCTTCTTCTTCTAAGCTATATATGTATTCACTTATCTTATATTGACTAGGTACAGCATTGGAATCTTCTTCTAAGTATATAGGTGTTTTTTCGATAATTTTACCTTCATGGATCTCTAATATACCTTTATATATATTGTTTCTCTCAAATATTACCCTTATATCTTCAATATTTTTTATATCATATATCTTATAGCTCAAATAAGAGCTTGTCCCTTCGTCCTTAACAGCTATAATAATTTCTAAGCTGCCATCCTTCGTTAAGTCTTCATATAAAATATTAGAAAGGTAACCAGTATAATCAATAATATTATCCCCAATACTTATTTCCTTTGTACTTCTATTTATCTGAATCTCTGTTTCATTCTCCCCATCTAAATCCTTATCTATAAAGGATAATTCTAAATTCATATAATCCCGTTCTTGGGTTACAATTTCTTCACCAAAGGAAATTACATGATTAAAATACAGTATATAAACAACAGCAACTATTAATATAACTTTTCTGATCCCCAAATTCAACTCCCCCTTGATATGGATATGGTTACTATTAAATATTATAACATAGGATGAAGGAGCTTTTCATGGAATTTAAACAAGTCAATAGTAACAATTTTAAATAAAGGAGAATCCTTTAAAGACTCTCCTTCATAATAATTCATTAATTTATATTCATATCAATAATCATACTGTAAATTGTATCAGTATACTCATCATATAAAAATTTCACAGTTGGTTCGGAATTTCCTATTTTGCTTTCTAATATTTCAGTCAATGTTTTCCTACTAGTATTTAAAGGTAAATATCCATCTTTAAAAATATACTGTACCTGAGAATCTACTGTGAACTCCCTTATATCTCCATGAATTTCTATATCTAAACCTTCTTCCCCAACAGTATCAATGCTCTTTAAAGTCCCTTCATCAAAGGCGTCTGCATATTCGCTATCGATAATTGTCATCATTTTTACCTCGTCGCCATCTTCTACATACATGGCTATCAGAGCATCTTCATCTATATCATCTATCGATACTTTTTTATCATCTTCATATACTTCTGTATCATTGTGAACATAATAGTAATCGTCATCGACTTGAATTCTATTTTTAATTATTTCCTTTATTTGACCTGCAACAAACTGTAAATCTTCATCCTGTGAGACTTTGAGCTTATTAGAGGTTGTAATCTGATATAATACCAATTGCCCACCTAAACATATCTCCTCTGATTCATCGTCTAACTCAAATTTCAATTTGTCTTCTGATCCGTGATTATATAGTTCGATATACCTTTTACTTCCTAGCTGATAACTATCAATAACATAGCCTAGACTAGTCTTATCTTGTAGTCCTTCTAAATTATTCCATATATACAATGCCTTTAATACTCCACCTTCTTCATCCATTATGACATCAATATCATCAATAACCTCTGCTTCCTTAAACTTGTTCCATGATATTTTTGTTATTTTATTATGGTTATGCTGTGTATAATCAAAAAACACAGTATCAGAATCAACTTCGTATTTTTTACCATTAATAATGGCATAATCAGTTCCAAAATTATCTCCAGCTCTAATTTTTGATATTCTATTAACCTCGATATAATCATCTTCGATATTATCACTAAATTTCTTCAGTTTACCCGACTTGCTAATTGAATATTTTATTATACTTCCAATTGGGATATGCTCCTTAACCCTACTATATTCATCTGCATCTTCAAAATAATATGTGGTTTTTGATCCTGTTTGTGTATATATTTTTATTCTTTCATTAGCTTCATCGTACCACATCAATACCCCATACTGATCAATCTTTAAGTTTATACTGCTTTCCAAATAAACGACTTCATTTCTCCAATTTCTAAATACGCTAACTTGAGCATTATAAAAATCAGTCAATATATTTAATATCCTACCCGATACATCCTTAGCTGTTACAATTTTTTTTCCACCATCATAGGAATATGAAAAATTGTCATCTATATCAAATTTTGTTTCATTTCCTTTTATGGTAAAAGATATATTTTGCCCATTAATGCCTCCCAAAATCTTTTCAAATCTTCCTGTTACCTTATCCCGCCATACATATAATGAAGCTTCCTCTGTATCTTCATCCTCTGTGGTAATATTAATAACATCACCCTTTAATATCTCTGTAAAACTTATTGGTCTCTTAATTTGTCCTTCTATCAAATAGATATTTGGAGAATCCTTAAGATTATCAAAGGATATATATTTTGTACCGTCCTTCATGGTGTAAACACATTCCAGCATTTTCTTTTCAGCCTTCACTTCCTTAACCAATAAGCTATCATGTTCCCATGTGTTTAGGTTTGCATATGTTATCTTGTTCCCATCAATTGTATAAGTTCCAAAAACCTCATCATTTAGATATTGTCCATAATCTTTATCATCAATTTTTTTGCCATCCACATATATGTCAGCATCATTTGCTATATCCAGATATTTATTGATTCCTGATAATTTTATCTTTCTAATTGGTTTCTCATGGTAATCATTTACTATTATTGCGTTTTGAACCATGTTTGCATCAGTTTGATTCTCTAAATCTAAAGTGTTGCTTTCTTGAAATAAAATATAGCCATCATCATCAATAAGAAATGTTGCCTTTATCCCTATTAATAAATCTAGCTTACTGATATCCCTTATTTTAAATATTTCCTCTTCATCTTCTTCTAGTAATTTTCCGTCATAGTATATGTCCTTGGTTAACCTAACCTTAACAGCATCTTCATCATCTTCCTTTACCTTTCCTATTATAAAGACATCCTCAAGCTTTTGTATATTTTTTGTGATCTCTAATAGAGTTCTATCGGATTTTTTAATACCTCCATTGACACTGGATACCACGGGTTCCATATCCAAGGCTCTATCCACAATTACTGCCACCATTCCTCGGTTGACAACACTGTTATAATTTAAATTAATTCCCTTTAAAATACCTTCTTGCCCAGCCTTTGAAATGTAATTATAGGGCCACTCACCATATAGGTATTCATCTCTATAGCCTAATCCTCTTAGGATTATGGTTATAGCTTGTCCTAGGGTCACGTTCTCATCAGGTTTAAAGAGACTATCTCCATAGCCCTTTATTATTCCATGGTTTACGGCAATGTTTATATAAGGAGCAGCCCAACTATCAGAAGATACATCTTTAAACTTAGTATTCTTCGCAGTAATACCTATAATATCATCATACCCTAGCATTTCCACAACAATTTTGGTAAATTCTTCTCTGGTTATGTTTTGTTCTGGATGATATTGCCCATCTTCTTTTCCATTAACTATACCTAATGCCATCAATTTCTCAACAGATGCCTTAATCTCCTCCCCTGATATAACAACTTGTGGCTTTTTATTTATATAGGCTTGATCGGAATTTGATTGACTAGTGTTTGTTTGGCTCGAATTTGTTACTTTACCCTTTATAGTATCGGCAAATATGTTTAGCTGAGTAATCAAGAATATACCTGTAATTATTAATATCATCACAGTCCTTTTAGTAGACTTCATTTTATTCCTCCTTAAGCTTTAAAAATGACTAATTCTATCTTATTATAATAGAATTAGTCATTTTATGCAAAAAAACAAACAAACAAAAATTTAACTCCTAAGGCGTAAAATTTAGCATAGTTCATGTAAAATTCATACTGCATACTTTTCTTTATTGTAAGGAAAATTTAAGATAGATGGCATAAGCATAATAAAATCCCTTTCCATAGCCCATTCTCTATCTAAATTAATAATGTAGAAGCGTTCATTATTTTAAATTTATTTAAACACCCATTATATGGCAGGAACATAAATTTATTCTCCAATAGCTTTCTTTAATCTTTCTATAAACTTATGATCTTCCTCAAATTTTTTGAATGTATCATCTGCATAAATCACATATTGCTGTATTCCCTTTTGTGATTTTTCTATACTATCTAGCCTTTTACAAAGTTCTTTTTTCATTGTCTGTTGCTCTGTTTTCATTTCCTGTTGTTGTTTTTCTATATTGTCAAGTTTATCAAGAATCAGCTCTAATAATTTTTCGTGTTTCATTTTTAAATCCCTCCTTTAATAAATCAATTATATCAAAATCTATAACAATAGTAAAAATATTGTTAATATATAAAATTGTTGAAATAAATGAGAAATCACACAACAACCCGTGTTAACCACAAGAACTGTCCCACCTATGTTATATTCTTCTAATAACTCCAAAGCTAACCCCAGTCAACCTTTCTATTTGTCTTATAGATAATCCCTTTTCTTTACATTTCTTTATTATTTTATTCCGCTTTTCATTTTTAAAGTTTTGGATTTCCAAAGGACTTTTAACTTCAGCTATTCCCTTTATAAATTCTGAAGCCTCTTCATCATTTAACCTCACATTTTGATTATATTCTAGACAAACATCATTATTCTTTTCTAAGTTAAACCCTTTAAACAAAGCTATCGCTTTTTGTCTATCTTCAGTAAATAGTGAAAGAGCCATTTCTATATCGCATATCATCGGCTTTGCTATGTATTCTCTGTAACTACTCCAGGGATATTTTGAAATATCTTCAACTATTCCTGCTTTTAATGGGTTTTGATGTATATATCTAAGTACTGTTAGAAAATATCTATCATTTTCAACTACTTCACTTTTATATCTATCCTGAAATAAATGACCATGTCTATTATATTTCCAATTATACCAATATACATAGGTTGCCCCAATCCTTCTAAAAATAGTTCCTAAGTCTTCTTCCCCTTCTTTTATTAAGAGATGTATATGGTTACTCATAAAACAATAAGCATAGATCTTATAGCCACTTACTTTTTTATTGTCCTTTAATGTTTCTAGCAGCTTTTCATAATCCTCATCATCTTCAAATATTCTTTGTCTATTGATCCCCCTTAGAATAACGTGGTATATCCCTGTACTGCTTTTCTCTCTTGCCCTTCTTGGCACTTTTTTTCACCCCTGTTTTATTATGGCACATTAAAGAAAAATGACACAAAAGAAACGTCCCCTTGGCCAGTCCCTTTTGGTTGCAATCAAAAATAAAAATCCAGTTTATTTTCTTGTTATTTATGGTATAATAATAAAAAAGGTAATCGAATTCGCAAAATGCTATTGCCACTAGACGATTAAATTTATTTACTTAATCACTCTGCATGACCGTGCATGGTAATTACTTGTTTTGGTTATTATTCCTATCTAAATAGGAGATAAGGGATACAGTAAATATGTCAAACATTATCATCATAGATATTGCCTCATATGTACTCATATCGCACCACCTCCCTTCTTTTCTGAGGTAAGGTGGCAACCCATACCCTGCTTTTTATCCGATTACCGTAGTGCTATTTTATCAAATTTATTTTTTGTTTTCTAGATATTTTTTATGCTTTTGGAGATTTAATATAATAAAAATGCTATTCCTTAAAATTATATTTAAAGAATAGTCTTTTTTTGACTAAACTGGCTACAAAAACTGTCCCTACTGTGTATGCCTACTGTTCATGAGTTAGTTCTATTCACCAGCAACCTTTTTTAGTTTTTCAATAAACCTATGATCTTGTTCAAATTTTTCAAATGCTATTTCTGAATTAAGTATAAATTTCTCTATTGATTTTTGACCTTCTTTTACTCTATCTAATCTTGCTTCTACTCCATCTAATCTTGCTTCTACTCCATCTAATCTCGCTTCTACTCCATCTAATCTCGCTTCTACTCCATCTAATCTCGCTTCTACTCTATCTAATCTTGCTTCCACTCTATCCAATTTCATAAATATTTCTTTCTTCATTTCTTGCTGCTCTTTTTCGATATTCTCTAGCTTATTAAATATCAATGTCAATATCTTTTCTTGCTCCACTAAAATACCCCCCCTTCTCTATCTCAATTATATCAAAACATTTTTACTTTAGCCAAAACAAAATATCTTTCCCATGCTATACGATAATAGCATCAAATTATCTTAACAACCAATAAGGAAAAAAGATAAAGGTTACAAGAAAATCTTCTCCTGTCACCAAACCAATAAAACAACACAAAAGAACTGTTCCCTTGTGTCGTTTAAATAACCTTAATGTAAAAACTTTTTCAAATCATCTATATCTTTATATTCTAAGACTTTATCTAAAATTATATCCAAATTTATCATATCTAATTTTTCTATCTTTTCTTTAATTTCATCTGGTAAGATTCCAAAACGTTTTGTTAAAAACTTTAGCACCGTATTAACCTTTTCATCTTTACGTCCTTGTTGTATACCTTTTTCATATGGCTCTCTATATAGTGATGATTGCATTAATATCTCCTCCTTTACATATTTTTCATACTTGCTTTCTTTGTAAAGTTTCTTTACACACTCCACCGTTAGATAATAATAATCCTTATCTTCTAATCCTTCAACAACTTTTAGGCATTCTTCTATATGCTGTTCTTCATCTATTTCATCATGCTTCATAAATACTCTTAGAGGATATAAAACAATTTTTCTCTGTTTCAGTACTTCGTTTTTATCTATTTCGTAAGCTTTAATCACTTTATACTTATATTTAAGAACATCTAAATTTTGTACTTTACTCTCAAAGGTTCCTTTTATATTCTTTACATTTTCTGGCTTCTTTAATACTACCAAAACTTGATATATAGGTAAGTCATTATGCCATTTAATGTAAGTATAGTATCTTAACATTCTCTTCATCATTTCTGTATTACTTTTATATGCTGTCTCAAATTCTATATGAAGAATGAAACTCTCAGAATTCATATTGACCTTTGCCAAAAAATCCATTTCTCTCATATCTGGTACAGATAGTTGAGTAGGTTCTAGGGAAACTTCCTCGGCATCTTTAACAGAGGGTAATATAAATTCTGCTATTCCTCTATAATCTTTCTTTTCCAATATTTTAATAGTTTCATCATAAGTTTGTGGTCTTGTTTCGTATGACATTTAGATATACCGCCCCCCATTTTAATTTTATTATACCACAACCCGACTTATTGAAAAAACTTTTTCACTGATTTTTAAGTACCGTCTTAACCTCATTCTTAAACCCATACTTCTGTAAATACTCGATAAGTGCTCCTTCCATGACTTCTCTTTGGGTTACATTCTTTTCTTTACTAAA
>NZ_FRAG01000003.1:24915-145730 GCF_900142245.1 Paramaledivibacter caminithermalis DSM 15212
TGCTAAGTGCAACTAACAAAATTATACCCGTTTTTAAGGGGGTGGCAAGGTTTTGATATAAATTTTAAGTAAAATCAATGGGTTAAGTTAAAGATTATTCTTAAATCTTTGACAATACCTCAAAGGGAAAAGAAGGGGAAAAATGAAAAAAACACCTCACAAGTATTTCTACCTATGAGGTGTTCTGCGACACAGAGGAACCGTCCCCTTTTGTCCCACTAAATAACAGTAATTTGAAGTTTATATGGCTCGTTTTTGGAAGCCCCACTATCATACTTTACTTTTACATAATATACTGAATTTGAACTTATATATATGTGATCTATGTCTCTTCTTCCTGAAGCTATTAACCTTCCATTCTCATCATAAAGATAAATGCTACAATCTATACCAGCACCTTCATCAAGATTAAAAAATCCTTCTCCAGTTTTAATTGGATTAACTTTAAACCAATCTTCTTTATCATCTTTGCTAACTACTCCAACTACATGGTATGATTTACTAGACATTATTTGAACATTATTAGCCTCACTAATGCTATCATTTGATTCACTTTCAACTATAATTTCACCCGAAAAAGCAAATGCAACTGTTCCCATTGAAAATATCATACAAATCACACAAAAACACACTAAAAACTTTTTCATTTTTTTACCCTCCTTTAATTGTTGGTATTGTCAAAAGTTTTTGTCAAAAACATATGCAAATTTAGTATCTACAAGGGTTTAGGCTTTACCCCCCTATACTTTGCCTTTCTGCCTGGTAATTGCTTAAATATTTGTGTTGAAATCTTTGTCAAGGTCAGGCTGAAAGACTGTTCACTTCAACCTTTACAAAGATTTTATAAGCAAATTATAATTCTCTATTACAGGCAGAAATAATAAATTTTCAGAATATTTTTTTCATAATTCTTTTGACACTACCTAATTGTTAGAGCCATAGGAGACGGTTCTTTTGTGATGTTTTTATAGAATGCCCTCTGACTATATATTATCATATAATAATTAAAAAAAATGTAGAAATATGAATTTTTGTAAATTGTAAGAAAATATTAAGAAATAAGATATAACCAAAGGAACATTAAACTATACAATAATTTCCAAAAATTAGTTAATCTAAAATATTTTGAATATGTTCTAATCCCCCCACCTAAGAATAAAAAAGAGAGGATAGGGAAAATGATACATATATAGACCGACACAAAAGAACCGTCCCCTTGTGTTCCCCTGTGAGGTGTCTTGCGACACAGAGGAACCGTCCCCTTGTGTTCCCCTTGTGTTCTTCAAAGGGGAGGAATGAAAAAAACACCCCACAAGTATTTCTACCTGTGAGGTGTCTTGCGACACAGAGGAACCGTCCCCTTGTGTTCTTCCCCTTGTGTTCTTCGTGCCTAGCTCCGTTGCTTTTGGTTACTATTGAACAGCAATACTCCAGTTAGTTCCATCATAAGTTGCATCATAAGTGTTAGAGTTTCCTGCTTCATCTGTAATAGTAAATGTAAATGTATCTCCACTTACTAATCCTCCACTAGCACTAGTAATTGCAAAATCTACACTAGAAGCATTTTGTGCATTTATAGATACAGCCTCTTTTTGAATAGTTTGAGAATCTAATGTAGTTGTAACATCAGAGCTATCAGTAATATCAATAGCTATTGCTGTAGCACTTTCTGTATTAATTGCAGCAGTTGGTGCAGTATCGTCAACTGTTAATGTAGCAGTAGAAGCTGTTGAAATGTTACCAGCTGTATCTACAACAAATAATTTGTAAGTTCCTTCAGTAGCTGGTGAAGTAATATCAGTTGCAGTTCCATCTCCTACTAACTTAGTCATTGTAGCACCTTCAGTGAATGTTGTAGTTCCCGCCGGTGCAAACCAAGCTGTATTTCCATCAGCTGGAGCTTGATTTAATGTTACAGTTGCGCCACCCTTTACAACTTGCGCTGAGGCAAATACTGAATCTTGAGTTGTTGGTGCAACATCATCAGCTACATTAACTTTTACAGATATCGGATCAATATTCAATACATCTTCAAAAGTAATTGTTAAAGTAGTTGTACCTGCTGCATTAATAGTTAACGCATCGCCACTACCATCAAGATTGGTATCACTGGAGATAACACCAGTATTTGAACTGTAGATAGCTGCTATTTCAGCATCATCTAGAACATCAGCTGTTCCATCATTATCTTTATCATAAGGATTACCTTCTGTGTCTTTTCCAACAATGTTTTCAAGCACAGCTGTAAGTGCATTAGAATCACTTTCATTTAATGCTAATGTATTTTTAGTTAATGATACAGAACCTAATTGTGGGGTACTGTCAACAACTGTTATATCAAAAGTGGCAACTTCTAGAGTACCAACTTTTGCAGTTGCAGTTACAGTTCCTTTTTCATTAGCATCTACTGTAACTACCTTACTAGTTTCTGCCCAGTCAACTACTCCTGCATTATTATCGCCATTTACTATAGTAGTATCATCTGCATCTTTAAATGTCCAATCTGCATCTACTGAATCACCAGCTATGTTGCCATCTGCATCTACTGGATATAGTGTCAATGTCAATTGATTGTCAGTTGCATCTGCAACATCCAATACATTGTCATCAGCAGAATTTTCTATTACATATCCTGTAACAACAGTTCCTGCCTCAAGTACTTCTACACTTATAGAAGTTTCTATTTTATCATCACCTGTACCATTTGATAGAACAATAGTTTCAGTTCCTTTAGCTTTTGGATCTATTGTCAGTGTAGCTTCTCCATCAGCATCTGTCTCTCCACTCATTGTTGCATCAACGATATCGTTTCCATCTTCTTCATCTATTGCTACTGCAACAGTAGCTCCTACTACAGCATCTCCATATTGGTCTTTTACTGTAACCTTCACAGCCTTATTAGGTGCTGAATCCGAGATAGATATACTTGTTTCAGCAACTTCAATAGTTGTAGCTTTAGCTGCTGCTTTTACTTCTACAGCAATGCTCTTTTTAAAGTCGCTATTCGTATCTGAAATAACTATTGTAGCTGTTCCTTCTGCAACAGGAGTTAATGCACCATTTGTTTCATTTATAACTAAAACAGTTGGATTCTTAGATTCAAAAGTGAAATATCCATCACTTGTTACATTAGTACCATACTGTCCATCAAACTGATCTTTTACAAATGGGAACAAATACATTGTAGTTTCATCAAGTTTAATAGAAGTTTTTATATCATCAGCTGCCAAAGCAGAATAATCAGCTACTTCACCATCAGCGTCAATTGTGAATCCTTCGTAAGTAACAGCTTTAACATCTTCTGCAACTAATACAAATTGAGTTGAATAAACTTTAGTACCATCTTCTTTAGTAACATATGCTTTACCTATAAGGTTTCCATCTATATAAGTTACGTCAGCTATAGAACCATCTGTAGCAACAACAGAAGTTGTTTGATTAGTTTCGTAACTAACTGTGAAGTCTCCAGTAACGTCGTTACCAGAAGCATCATAAACTTTTGCTGCAAGTTGTGCTGAGCCAGATGAAGGTAACTTATCTGTAGTAACTACAACAGATGCTGGAATAGCTTTATTATATGTTACTTCAACAGATCCCTCTGCTATTCCATTAACAGTTACAACATATGTTGTAGCATCAGCAAGACTATCTCCTAATGTCATAGTAACAACATTACCTGCTACTTTTACAGCATCAATGTATGGCTCGTTATATTCATTATCTTTTTCAACTATTGTAAAGTTAGAAGGTTTAACAGTTTCATTAACAAGATCTTTATTAAAAATTACTTTTATTTCTGTAGAAGTAACCGCACTAACACTCTCAACACTCAACTCTTCTACAATCTGAGTTTCACTTCCATCACCATTTACTATAACTGCTGGATTTGGTAGTGTTTGATTTGCTGGGTCTGCAGCCCACGTGTCAAAATCTAAATCAGTTCCTGATGTTAAGAAAGCACCTAAATTTGCTGATACTCCATTTACGTCAAGTATAATGTCTGAACCAGCAGTAGCTACGATTTCTGCAAAATTATCAGTTTGCTGAGTAATATACTCTAAAGAATAAAACTTATCACCAATTTGAGCACCTGAAATATCTTTTCCATCTACATTAAGAGCAAAAGCTGTACTCATAGAGGACAATGTCATAGCTGTAGCCATACTTACAGCCATAATTTTCTTAGATTTTTTCAATTCTATTACCTCCTTATTATTTTGTAACAGTAACTTAAAAAATTTCTCTTAAGTTTATTTTAATAGTTTAAATAGAAGAAATCAACAACTTGTTCACTGGTAGTTATTAGCATATATAAGAAATTCTACTTAATAGATATCTATTACTTTAAATTCTTTTTCCTGAACTTCTTCACCAACAACTATTAAATCAGTATCTACTAATTCATCTCCTACATATGCTTTAACAACAATTTCATCACCGTTTTGCATCATTGGAACCACATTATAAGTAAATGTTCCATTATCCATTACAGCTTCTTTTGTTTTTCCATCATAAACAACTTCTACCTTAGTTACATCTGAAGCACATTCTCCAGATATAATAGTAAGGAATACTGCGTTTTTAGCAACTGCATTTTCTATCTTAGTGTCATCTTCCTGATTTCCATTAATTAAAATTTCTTCTCCACTTTGATTTATGTATATACTTGGATTTGGCTCTGTTTGATTCTCTGGATTTGAAGACCATGTATCGAAATCATCTTCAGTACCAGATGCAAAATAAGCCGCTAGATTCGCTGATTTTCCATTTACATCAAGTATAATATCTAAACCAGCATTAGCTATTATTGACCCAAATTCACTTATATGGGTAAGAATATAATCTAAAGAATAAAACTTATCATCAATCTGAACCCCTTGTTTATCTTCTCCATCATATTCATAAGCAAATGATGTCAAACTTAGACTCATAACTAATACTATAGCCATAAATATAGGAGTAATTTTTCTTAATATTTTCAACATATTCACATCCTATTTTACTTTTAGATATATTGCAATCCATATGCATAAACACATATGGATTGCATAATATATTTGGCTTTAGATTATTCAGCAGTTATTGTATCAGTATCAACTAATTCGTCTCCAACATAACCTTTGATTACTACTTCATCACCAGCACCAATCATAGGAACTATATTGTAAGAGAATGTTCCATTTTCTATTTTAGCTTCTTTTGTTTTACCATTATAGATAACTTCTACCTTATCTACATCAGAAGCACAATCTCCAGTTACTGAAGTAAGGATAGCTGCATTTTTAGCAACCGCATTTTCAATCTTAGTATCATCTTCTTCTACATCTTTTAACTTTTCAATCTTAGCTTCGCAAGCTTCTAATTTTTCAACTAAGTCAGAATCAACTTCTTTTTGTTGAGAAGCTGTTAATTCTTCATAAGCTTCTCTTGCAGCTTTTACATCATCTTCATCATCTAAAGTAATATCATCAGGATTTGGTAAAGCATCGATAGCTTCTTCAACAGCTTCAACATCTTTGTCTACTTCATCTTCATCCGGAGTATACTCATCCATAACAACAACCATTTCAACGTCGCCATCATTGATGATTAATCTTACATATGAATCTTCTTCGATTTCAGAGAAATCTTCTCTAGAAACTTTATCATACTTATTATCTTCAAGAGTTAATACATATACTCCTGTTTCATCAGTTAACTTGTAAGAACCTTTGTTGTAAGCATCTTTGTCTAACTTAATAACATCATTTTCGAACTTATCAACTTTACCATAAGCCATTTCATAATCTTCGCTTAAATCAGCTACTGCTGAAGTTTTAACTACTTTATCATCGTAAACTGCTCTAACTACAGTGTCTTCGATTTCGCCATCTTGGTTAGTTGTAAATACTATGAAGTCACCTTCTTCAACAAGACCTTTCTTTTCTAACTTCATAGTTTTTTCAGTTCCGTCAAATAATTCAACTTCTACTACCCAATCGTCACCATCATATTCTGGGTCACCTTTAACGTAAGCACTAGTAGCATCTCCACTTAAGTCATAGTTTTCAACGAATACTACGAACTCAGCATTGATTTTATCTTCATCAGTTACTATTACAACTGTTTTTCCATCAGCTTTTTCAACATTTGAATCTTCTATATTTTCCCAAGATATAACTGAAGGATCAACTTCGTCATTATTTTCATCTTCATATAAGCTCATGATAACAGTATCATCTTCGATATAGTACTTATCACCATCTGCTACAATGTAATCTTTGTCATCATCAAACCCTTCGATAGTATATTGAACTTTACCAACATACTTGTTTGAATCTTTGTCTAATGTAGCAATTACTTTATACTCATCAGTATCGATTTCGCCATCTTTAGTTAATTCGAAAGATACGATATCTCCTTCTTTGATTGTCTTGTAATCATAGTCATCATCGAACTTGTAAGTTTGATCGTCATCTTCCTTAGTCCAAATCTTAACTGCATCGTCACCACTGCTTAAGAATCCATCCTTAACTACTATACCGTAAAGTGTATCAGAAGATTCTTCTACATCAGTAACGATATGTCTTAATTCACCTTTAATGTCAATAACAGCTTTTACAGTTTCTTTAGCTGCATCTTCAAGTTTCTCTGCATCATTGAATTTCTCTGGATCTTCTTTATCACTTTCTAATGAATAAGTTGCTCCACCAAATAATTCATCTACATCATACTCTGTGCCATCTATCTTAGCAGCATCATCTTTAATTCTTTCAAGCTTACCTTCGATTACGTTTCTTACAACGAATCCGTAAATGAAAGTGTCACCATCTAATTCGTTAACTTCTGCAGTGTATATTAAATCATCTTCTTGTAAATCTTCTAAAGTAATTTCTTTACCATCTAAGAATAATTTGTAACCATCTTCAGCATCGAAATCTACTTTATGGTTGTCAGCAGTTCCTTTTAAACCTTTTACATATTTCTTATCTTCGTTAATTTCTTTTACGATTACAGCTTCATCGTTGAATTTGTAAAGATCAGCAAAGATAACTTCATCATCTTCGTCTAATATAAATCTACCATATAATCCTTCATCAAATCCATCTTTAGTGTCTGCGTCAGTTGCATCATCAACTTCTTCATTGTTGATGTATAGTGTCATCTTGCTAGATAATTCTAAATCATCATCATCTGCATCAGCAAACTGAACTGTTACTTCTGTGATTTCATCATCTTCTTTAGTAATCTCAGTGATAACACCAACTTTAACATCTTCTTCATCAGTTGTTACATCGATATAAACTACTTCATCATCATCATTTAAATAGATATCTGCTTCTAATCCTAATAGATTAGTAGTATTCGCATCGCAAATTACTTCATAATCAGTTTCTTTATTATCTTCGTCTTTAACTGTGATTTCATTTTCCTTTAAATCATCATCAATCTTAGCAACGCCTGTGATTTGTCCTTCTTCAATAATAGTTATGTTTAATTTTTCTTCTAATAAAGTTACATCAGTTTCTTCCCATTTATTACCATAGATGCTGTCACCATAAGCTGTTTGCTTAATCATCTTAGCATCTAATGTGTTGTCAAGCATTACAGCAACTGAACCTCTATCAGCTGTTCCTGATGGTGCAAATTTAACATCTTTAGTGATGTCTAATTCTGCAGCCTTAGATACATAGTTTCCTGGCCATGGTCCTCTAAGGAATTCATCTTTGTATCCTAATGTTCTAACTAACATTGTAACCGCTTGAGCATATGTTACTTCTTCAGTTGGAGCAAAAGTACCGTCTCCCATTCCCTTTATGATTCCTTCGCCAGCAGCTACATTAATGTATCCAGATGACCATCTGTCAGCTGCTACATCTGTAAACTGAGTAGCTCCTTCTGCAGCTCTAGCAGCAGAACCTAATCCTAATGCCTCAACTACCAATTTAGCAAATTGTTCTCTTGTAACTTTTAATTCTGGATGGTATTTGCCATCATCCATACCATTAACAATACCAAATGCTGCTAATCTCTCTACTGCTTCTTTAACATCTTCGTCTTTAACGTCTGAAGTTACTCCAGCAGCAAAAGCAAAACTAAAGCTTCCAAGTACTAGTGAAAGTACTAATACTAAAGATAGTATCTTTCTCATGTGTCATTTTCCTCCTTTAATATTTTCTTTTTGTTTTTTATAGGGGTTAATAAAATCTATCAATCCACCCATCCCCTACAAGGCGAATGATATAATTTCTATAGAAGCGAAGTAAAACTTATCCTAAGCCTTTCTTCACATTCTAAGCAAAATTATAACCTTGACCAGCTATAGAGTCAATCAAATGGGACTTAATGTAATAAAACTGTAATACTAAAGCTGTTTTATCTGATAATATCCGTCAAGGCTATGACAACTACATAGATAATTATACTCTAAATAATGTATAATTACCATTACAGTAATATTACAATTAGTTACACAGGGGTTACATCTATGATTTATAAGGCTGTCCACAAAGCCTGCTACATAGATTATATATATTCTAGGTTATATGAAAAATTCCTGCAAAAAAAGAAAAAAGAACTAAATCTATTTGATTATAAGATTTAGTCCCTATTGTTTATAATATAATGACTTATATCCTATTTATTATCAAGGGCAGCTTTAACAAAATCTCTAAACAATGGATGGGGTCTTGTAGGTCTTGATTTGAATTCTGGATGGAATTGACCCGCCACATACCATGGATGGTCCTTTAGCTCCACTATTTCAACAAGTCTTTCATCTGGAGATATACCGCTTATAATGAGACCTTTTTCACATAGTACCTCTCTGAAATGATTGTTGAATTCGTATCTGTGTCTATGTCTTTCATATATCAAGTCTTCTCCATATGCAGCATGGGCCTTTGTACCCTCATATATTTTACATGGATATATACCTAGTCTCATGGTACCCCCCAAATCTTCTATATCCTTTTGCTCTGGCATAAGATCTATAACTGGATTGGTGGTTTCTGGATTCAACTCGGAGCTGTGGGCATCCTTTAGATTAGCCACATTTCGTGCGAATTCCACTACCGCAAGCTGCATTCCAAGGCATATGCCTAAGAAAGGCACTTTGTTTTCCCTTGCAAATTTTGCAGCTAATATTTTACCTTCTACTCCCCTGTCACCAAAGCCACCAGGAATAAGTATTCCATCAGCCCCCATTAATATTTCCTCAAGGTTGTCATCATTTAGATCCTCTGAGTGTACCCAATGGATTTCTACCTTTGCCTCGTTGGCGATTCCTGCATGCTTTAGTGCTTCTGCAACGGAAAGGTAAGCATCCTTTAGTTCTACGTATTTTCCTACTAAGGCTATTTTAACAGTACTTTGAGGATTTTTTTCTATTTCAACGATTTTTCTCCACTCCCTTAGGTCTGGTTTTTCACAATCAAGCCCAAGTCTATTGCAAACCAATTGAGGCAAGCCTTCCTCCTCTAGTATCAAGGGAACTTCGTATAGTGTATCTGCATCTGGATTTTGAACTACATTATTAGGATCAAGATTACAGAATAGACCTATCTTGTCCTTTATTTCTTCTGTTATGTTTTTTTCGGTTCTGCATACTATTACATCGGGCTGTATACCTATTTCTCTAAGCTGTTTTACGCTGTGCTGGGTAGGCTTGGTTTTAAGTTCTCCCGCCTTTGATAGGTATGGTATAAGTGTAACGTGGATATACATTATATTTTCTTTACCAACCTCGTATTTTATCTGTCTAATGGCTTCTAAAAAGGGCAGGCTTTCTATGTCTCCTACTGTACCACCGATCTCTGTTATTACTACATCGGGATTACTGTCTCGGCTTACTCTGAATACTCTGTCCTTTATTTCATTTGTTATGTGGGGTATTACCTGTACCGTCGCTCCCAGATAATCTCCTTTTCTCTCTTTATTTAATACCGACCAGTATATTTTCCCTGTGGTAACATTACTGTATTTATTAAGGTTGATATCGATAAATCTCTCATAGTGACCAAGGTCTAAGTCTGTTTCAGCTCCGTCATCTGTTACAAAAACTTCTCCGTGCTGATAGGGACTCATAGTACCTGGGTCCACATTGATATAAGGATCAAATTTTTGAATAGTTACTTTTAATCCTCTTGCCTTTAACAATTGTCCTAAAGATGCAGCTGTTATTCCTTTTCCAAGGGATGAAACTACACCGCCAGTGATGAAGATGTATTTGGTTGACATAAATTACCTCCTAGTATTAAGATTGAGATTAAGATTAAGATTAAGATTAAGCGTTTGGGTCGAAGCTTTTAAGACTCAGAACAAAATTAAGGGTTAGGGTCAAATAAATGATTATATTTTAGGTTTCCAATTTTCAAGAGTTTTTACAACTTTATTGATCTCATAAATTAGACATTTTATTTCTTGTATTAATTTGTCTACTGTGTCTTCATTAAAGTATCCTATGTTGACTCCGTATATTAAGTGATGAATCGTTTCATTTACTGAGCCTCTAGCAAAAATGTAAAAATTCTTTTTATCCTTTAGATGTTTTCTTCCAAAGCCTTCTGCGATGTTTGCACCTATTGAGTTGGCTGATCTTCTTACTTGAGAGGTTAGTCCATAGTCTTCTTTTCTAGGTAGCTTATCGCTTAGCTTAAATACTTTCATGGATATATTCATAGCTTGTTTCCATATGGGCATTTGGTTAAAGGTTTTATACATGGGACAATCCTCCAAAAAAAGTGAGAAGTCACCCCTGGGGGTGACCTACCTTGGTTTTTTTTATCTGTATTGGCAGGGCACCCATAGAGGGTGCTCTTTTTTTAGTATTTTTTAAGGATTGATTGTTTTTTATTTCATAACTATAATAGTATATACTGAGTAAACTTAGGAGTCAAGGGAAAAATGCAGGTTTTGTATAATGTCCAGTTTTTGTCTTATGTCTGTAATTCCTTCTATACTTTGCTTATATCCGTCATATAGGGCTTTATGATTGTTATCCATTTTATTTTCTAATCTTACCATATTTTTTCTATTTTTTCCATATTTTCTTCTATTCTTGCTAAGTCTTCCTTAGTAGCCATATTTTCTTTCATTTCCTGCATTTCGGAATACATCTTTTCCATTAAATTAAACATTTTTTCATCCATAGATACTCAACTCCAATCCTAAAATTATATATCTAGAATATCATAGATTATGCTATGGAACAATTTTTTTGTGCTAAAATCCATGTGATAGATACAACATATTAAAACTCTCGTGATAGAAACTAGCACAATAGGTTAATTTAAAATTGTTTCTATGGCTTTTTCAAGCTGTAGGTCTTCTATACCATTATAGTATACTTCTACTATCCTTTCATTTAGTTTGTTTCTTGTTTCATAGTCTAATGAGCCCCTTGGATCTAGCCCTTGTGCTTTTTGGAATTTTTTTATTGATTCAAGGGTCTTTTCATCCAGTATTCCAGAGGCTTCTACATTATATCCCAAGTATTTTAGTCTTTGCTGTGCTCCATAGATATTTAATCCTTTATCATTAAGGGCAGGTATTACGTCTTCTATCATAGGTGCAAAGGGTGAAATATCCCCTTTATCTTCTTCATTTACGTTCTTTATGACTATATCGGGAGTAAGCCCTATACCGTCTATCCTTCTTTCGTTAGAAGTTAGATATTCGGCTATGGTGAGCTTTATTGCCCCTCCATTTGTAATGGATATAACATCCTGTACAGTTCCCTTACCGTAGGTCTGGGTACCGATTATAATACCTGACTTTGTGTCTTGCACAGCTCCTGCAAATATTTCAGATGCACTGGCACTTCCTTCGTTTACTAGCACTACTAGGGGCTTATCTATTCTTTTTTTTCTTGAGATATAGGTATCCTTCTTATCACCCTTGTATTTTATATGGACTATTGGCAAATCTTCTTCAATGAAATAGTCTACAGACTTAATAACCTCCGACAATAGTCCTCCTGGATTATTTCTAAGGTCAATAATAAATCCTTTTACATCCTTGGCTAAAAGCTGATCTAATGCCTTTTTAAAATTTTCATTGGTATTCTCGTTAAAGGTTGTTATCTTTATATATCCAATGTTATTTTCAATAATTTCGTATTCAACAGGGTTTACCTTTATGATATCCCTCGTTATATCAAAGTATATTACCTCAGGATTTTTTCCTCTGATTATTCCAAGTCTTATTTTTGTATCTGGTTCTCCCCTCATTAGCTTTACTACTCTTTCAAAGTTTGAATCCGTTACATCAACACCGTCCACATACTTGATTATATCTCCAGGCTTTAGTCCTGCCTTGTCCCCAGGAGTGCCCTTGATGGGTGATACTATTGTGACTTTTTCATTCCTTACTCCAACCACAACACCTATTCCTCCGTATATGCCAGAACTGTCTATATCAAATTCTTCATATTCCTCTGGACTGAAATATGTGCTGTGTCTATCCAATGCATCAAATAATCCCTTATATGCTGCTTTCATCAGTTCTTCTTCTGATACTTCATCCTTATATTTTTTTTCTATGTATTTTATCATAGAGCCTAGGTAATTTAGTCTTTCCTTAAGACTTTCAAATTCTATCTTTGGTTCTTTAGCATATGAAAATCCCGTTGATAGCATAGTCACTATTAGTATTAGTGCTATGGATAGTTTTTTGAATCTTGTGGTTTTAAACATTGTTTTTCCTCCTTGGGCTTACTTGTTTTTTATCGATTGTTTATTATTTTTTCTCTATAGTCAATGGTTATTTCATCCTTGATATGCTTTATATATCTGTATATAAATTCTGCTGCTTCCGCTTTACTCATGTTGTCATTTGGTCTCACTCTTCCATAGGAATCTCCCCTTACAAGACCGATTTCATTTGCTGCATATATGGCATCCTTTGCCCAAAATGGAATATCTTCATCATCTCTGAAATGGGTTCTATATGGGGGATTTGGTGCTAAGCCCTCAAGTCCCAAGGTTCTTATGAGTATGGTTATTGCCTGAGCCCTCGTCAGTTCACCATCGGGTGCAAAGAAGCTTTCGCTTACTCCATTCATTATCCCTTTTTCCTTTACAAACTTCACGTATTTGTAATTATCATCTTCTTTATCTACATCGTCGAAAATTTTTTCTTCTTCATCATCTTTAATTCTTTGTCTTCTTGCTTTTTCCTTTTCTTCTTCTTCCTCAAGTATCGATATAGCCCTTACTATAGATTTGGCAAATTCCGACCTTGTCATGGGCAGCTTTGGCCCAAAATAGGGAGAAGGATCATCAAATATTTCAAGACTATATAGTGTAAATATGCTTTCCTCCGCCCAATGTCCACTGATATCCTTTAGGTTTGGTATTACTAGTCTTTTATGGATAGGTACTGTGTCCATCCTAAGGTTTTCTTCATCCTTCTCTCTTTTTGTGCTATAAGGCTCACCATCGTCATGGAATTTCGGCAGGTCGTATTCATACTGCAGTATGTTTTCCTGCTTCTCAGTCTGAAGAAGTCCTCCTCTAAAGCTTATATTTGTAGGTTCATTTTTTATGTAGGATAAATCCTTTTTAGTAGTTGATGATAGCTTTAAAGTCACCAGTCCATCCCACTCTATGTCGTGGCTGTCTCCATCTTCATCGGTATAGGCATCTTTCTGCTCTCTATGGATATCCTGTTTTATTATATAGGTTTCAGAGGCTCCCCAATAGTGATCATAGCCCACTATGGTATCTCCATTGGCTTCTATTGTTATTGTTCCTTGATTTCTATTTATGGAATAGGTCTTTTTACTGGTTAGATTTCCAGAGTAAAAGTCTACAGCAGGTCTGTTGTCGTATATAATGGAGCTTGAAAACTGATAGTCCTCTAGATTGTATCTATCATTTCCAACGGTTATTCTTTCACTGTATCTGTCAATGGAGGTTACCCCTACGGTTTGCCCCTTTTCTTCTTTTTTATAGAGGTTTGTTTCGTAAGAAAACCTTCTTTTAACCTGCATATCTTCTTCTTCATTGCTAAGTTCGTATGTATATGTAGTAGTGATTATGTCTCCCTTTCGCCTCTCTTGGGTTTTAACTTCTCCTTCAACTATTATTGGTTTTCCTGTAATAAATATTACTTCCTTGTATACATAGTCATCCTTTATACCACCATCATAGCCAGTAATTTGTCCGTATGAAATTGTAGTTGTCAGTAGTATTATGGCAAGTATCGCCGTCATTATTTTCTTCAAGTTATCACCACCAGGTTGAGATTAAGATTAAGATTGAGATTAAGATTAAGATTAAGGTTGAGTATTTGGGTCGAGTCTTTTAAGGTTTTGGGGTTAGGGTCTGGGACATGGGAACAGACACCCTAGCTTCCATCAACCCTAGGCAAAGGCGTCTGACGACGCTTTTTAGTTCCAAGTTCCATGTTCCAGCTTTGCCATGGGGACAGTCCCTCCGTCTTCCCTTTGTAGCTTTGGAATGTCTTAGGGGTTTTAATATTTCATTTGAGTGATTTTTATAAACCTGTTTTTACCTTCAATATCATATTAAAAAAACAGGTTTATTACATGAACGAAAAGGAAATATTAAAACCCCCTTAGATAGAAACTAGCACAACAAGTTAATTTATACTCTTTACTCCACAAATATAAATATTGCGTCTTCGTCGTCCCTTAGGATATAGATTGTATCATCCTTATCTATGTCATCTATGCCGATGATTTCGTCGCCTTTGATGAATAGGGTTTGTTCTATATCGACATATTCATCGTTTCTGTTTTGATTCCACTCTTCATGAAAGGAACTCCAGTCATAAGGATCGGAGATTTTGAGCCTATCTCTAAGCTGGTCTATATCTTCTACTGAACCCTTTGTAAGGAGAAGATCATCTAATTTGTCTTCTATTTGTCTTGAAGTATCGATACCACTTTTTTCAAAAAGTTCATCCTTCCTAAGGGTCATAGCAATAACATTTCGGTCTTCATCTGCAATTATAAATGTAAAGTAATCTTCATCCTCTTCTTCTGAATATCCATCATGGAAGAAGTCATGGGAGGTTATCTCATCGTAATCATCTGTAACATCGACTATAACAGTGTCATCATTGTATTCAAAGGTCATAGAACCCCTTGAAACATCATCCCATTCATTATCCATTAATTGACTGTACCATGTTATATCAAATTCATCTGTATCTATTAGCTCAACCTTTCCTACATAAATATTATCAAAGATCCTTCCTCCACCAGTAACTCCAAGATTTATTATGCTTGCCCTGTATCCATTTCTAGAATAATCGGTTACTACCAAAGCATTCATATCCTGCTCGAGACTGCTGGCACCTACAAGCCTATTATCCTTGATGATAATAGTCCCTTCATCATAAAGGATATTTCTACCATTATCAAGTTCCAGTTTGTCTGCCGCAAAATTGATTTCATCTATTTCATCATTATAAAGCTTTTCATTTCCTCCTTTAACAACAACCTTTATTCCCTTATCCTTACCGTAGGAATCTTCAAGTACTACATAAACATCATCATTAATATGATTATCGCCTAAATCATCTATGCCAATATCATTACCATTATAATAAATGGTGGCTAAGGCATCAAGCTGGACTTTAATTTTATAATCATCTGTGCTTTGCCATCTACCGTTTTTTAGTTCCTTAGGTGACGTTAATGTAATTTCATCATGGCTAATATCTACTTTGTTAAGCTTTCCTTTATAAAGGGTTTTAATCAGCTGTTCTTTACCTTCTACCTGAATTTTACTAATTTCTCTAGAGTATATATCATCGAAATAAAGCTTAACCTTATCCCCTTCCCTAAGATCATAATATTTAATGGCTCTACCCTCTTTAGCTAAAATGGTATCTTCATCTATTTTAAAGGTTTCCTTAGCTTTATCGGAATATTCTATGGTTATGTTGTCTTTTCCAATATACTTTATTTCACCGATTCTAGTCATTCCATCATCAGGAATGTAGCCTGGTTCATCCATGAAGGTTTCACCTGTTATTGATGTTACTAATCCATTGTTAACATTTAATGTGATTTCTTGTCCGTATTTAAGGTCTGAAATGGCACCCTGCCTCATATTGATAATCACATTGGCATAGGGCATAACCCTAAATACCCTAGTATTATTATCATAATCCACTATGGTTACCTTGTTTTCAGCAGGATTAACTGCTTTTACTACACCATTAATTACTTCTCTCGCCATTGTAATTACGTTAACGTAAACTACGGTCTCATTATTTTTTACCCTATATTCTATATCATCATCTATGGCTAGAAGGTTACTCCCCCCAACGCCATTATTTTTATAAACTATTATATCATTTTTTATCCCTGTATTCATATCTGTCTCTATAACTATATCAAAGTCTTGTCCATCTATGTTTCTTACTCTAAATCTATCTATGGCTTTATCATTTTGCATTGGACTATAGGCTTCCTTAGATATTGCTATAACCTTACCAAAATATGTCCTAAGATTAGAATTCTCTAGACTGTTTTCCTTTATTTTTTCTACTATGGAGCCATCATTATATGTCTGTACATAAATTACCTCATCGCCCTTGACTATGTATTCTATCTCATCACCCATGCTTAGTATTTCACTGTTTGAAACAGCTCCATTTTTATATACTACAAAATCATTTATTATCCCATTGGCATTACTCTTAGTGGTTATGGATGTTATCGTCCCGTCTATGTTTTTTACTGTTATTATTGTTTCTTTTATAAGGGAGCCTATGTCCTTTGTGTTCTTATTTTGAACATTGATAACTTGTCCAAAGTATTGTTTTAATTCTCTTTCCTCCAATAGCCTCTCACTGATATTGTTAAGTATTGAAGCAAATTCTCCCCTGCTTATATAACCTTTGGGATTAAAATTTCTATTGGAATCTCCCTCCATTATTTTTTCTTGAAGTACAGCTTCGATTATCCCTATATTTTCAAAGGATATCTTTCTCCAGTCATTTAGGGTATAAAGTATCTCTATATTGTCATAAACAGGATCAAGGTTTAATAAGCGGGCTGTCCATACTGCTATCTCTTCACGGGTCGTATAGGATGAATAGTTTGAATCTTCATCCCCCGTCAAAATCCCTAGATTTTGTGCCTCCAATATATATTCCTCAGCCCATATATCGTCTATAATACCACTACCTGTCAAACCTTCTCCCTGCTGAGAAAGCTTTTCCTGTATAGTCGCTTCTCCTCCCTTCATCCTAACAAGAGAAGCTATGACTTCTTGGCGAGTAATATTGGAGTTTGGAGAGAATCTATGTTGTCCATAGCCCTTTATTATAGATTGGGCACTCATCCTAATTATTGCCTTTTTAGCCCAGTGTCCTCCTATGTCTGTATATCTAGAATTCTTCAAAAGCTCTGCACCCTTACTATACCCCGTAAGTTCAATCTTATCCTGAGCGTTTACTCCTGCACCCTTAAATTCTGGCACAGATATTGCTGGGTCTAAATTAAAGGCATGAACTGGGAATATTAGGCCTGTGATGATGATTATAATTAGTGCTGGTGTAATTGTTTTTTTCATTTATTATACCTCCAGACGTAGAGAGTTGTAAATTAACTGGTTTTGATATTAAATAAAAGCGTCTGACGACGCATTTTAGTTGCAGGTTCCAAGTTCTATGTTCCAAGTTTTAAGGTCATTCTTTTAAGTACTAAAAACCTTAAATCCTACTTCTAAAATTTTACTGGTAATAGTTTGCCTTTACTCTCTGTTACTTCAATTTATTTAAATTCAAACATGCAATTTCTTGCAAAAAAGTTTGAGTTCCTAGACAAGGACAAATCCCTATAATAGGGATAGACCGCAAAGAGAATACTTGGGTTTCTAACCTCTCGCCTCCCACTTCCCGCCTCCAAATCGATGGATCAGTCCCCATGTCCCACTGACGCCGCTCAATCTCACCCTAAACTCTTGGAACTTGGAACCTGTAACTTGCAACTTCTTCACTTCTCCCCCAACACTCCATACTGTCCTGGTCCATTTATTGTTCCGTGGACCTTATTGGTGTCTGGGTTTACTCCACCCGTTAAGGGTATCCATTCTCCATTTTGAGGATTGAACTTGTAGAGTCCAAGCTTAGTTTCATCTGACCCCATCAGTTTATTTTCATCATAGCTTATTTCTAAATTCATATAGCCCGATACACTATCTAGATTTATTGTTTTTTCCTTGGTTTGAAATTCTGTCCTTATATCATAAATCTTTGAAATGAGCCTGTATTTCCTTGGTAGCTTTCTTTCCATATAATCATAATCCCTACCATTAGACTTGTCAAATACTATCCTGCCATAAGTATCCTCCAGTTCCTTTGAACTCAAATTTTTAAAGTAATATACATTGAAGTTTCCCGTATTAAACTGAAGCTTAGTATCTCCATTGTCAACAAGTACAACTTTATTGTATTTTTTAATTGTTTTACCAGGAATATTGATAATCCTCTTGTTTATATTTTCATATTTTTTATCCTTAAGGTCAATAACATATACAAAATAGTCACTACCCCTAAGATTTTTATTGCCAAGGATGACATTTACTTTATCCTTATCCACTGTCTCCTGATAATCTGAAACCAAATCTCCGTCTTTATCTTTTTCTCCAATTCCGTCTATATCATCAAGTTCTTTATATGATATCTTGACGATATTTGACCATTCTGAAGGACCATATTTGTTTACAGCCCTTATCCTCAAATATATGTTTTCGTCATCGTCTAATTCCTTGAATTTAGTTATTTTATAGGATGTCTTTTCTGTTGTATCTAGATATTTAAAATCTTCATCATCTGGATAGTCCTCATCTATACAAGCATATACCTCATAGTAATTTGCATTTGATGAACTGTATCCATAGATCCTTATGTATTTTTCATTTACTATTTCCGCCCTTAGCCCAACTGGGTCTGTAGGTATAGGAACTGTATAATTCAAACTATTGTTTTCATCGGATAATCCGCCATCGGGATTTATTACTGATACTTTATACTCTCCTTCCTCAAAGACCTCTGGAATCGTTACTATAAGCTTATTTTCGCTTATAAATTCAATCTGATTAGAAGGAAATGTCCCTTCGATTGTATAAAAGTTGTCATCTTTAAATAAACCCTTAACATTGGCATCCTCTGAATGTCCAATTTCCTTCCTCTCTCCACCAAAGTAAACAACTGCTCCACTTTGGAAATTTCTACCCGATAGAACTATTTTTTCTCCTCCTTCGATGGATACTCTATGGATATCATCTCCACCTTCAGTGGTTATAGTGGTTATTTCTGGATAACTGATTACAGAAATCGCCGAGGTTTTGGTAACCGTACCGTGGTCAGCATTTATAACCTGAACATCCTTTAGTCCTGGTGTTAAGTCTGTGGGTGTTTCTATAATTATCTCATCATTATCTACAGAGATTACGGAACAAGGTCTTCCTCCTATTACAACCGTTACTCCTGTCCTGAAATCATATCCAATTATTCTTATTCTATTTCCTCCATATTGTGAGGTCTGTGTTGGAAGTATACTATCTATGTATGGGCTGCTTTCTGGTATTCTATAAACAAAGTAATATGGCTTTGCCTCAGCATCAGGGGATTCTGGTATTATCTTAGATGTATCGGAAGCATCTACAAAACCGCCATCGGGATTTATAATCATGATTTTAAGTTCTTCATTTATCTTATTGGCTTCTCCCTTTGGTGCTGTTACCACCAGCCTTGTTCTCGGTCTCCCTTCTTCATCCTCTTCATTTAACACGTTTCTGCTGACTATAGAGGCAGGTGTTCCATCTATAAAAACCTCTACCCCCTGTCTGAAATCATATCCATCTATAGTAATATACAAACCACCTTCAATGGTGCTTTCAACATAATATTTAAGAAGATCACCCTGTGAGCTTTCTATTTCACTTCTTGGGATGATTTCTTTAATAACTGGTCTGCTTGATGGATGTATATATTCAAAGCTTGTTTGATCCCATCCCCTATCTTTATTTTCTATGTATAGATTTTTTTTCCCGATTATTGCTGAAGGTGGTGTTTGAATCACCACTGTTTTTATAGGGCTATCATCTTCTTTATTTTTAACCTCAGCCCTTGGAGCAACCCTTCTACGGGATATCAGGGTATCGTCTATAAGCTCAACTATGATAGCTTCCTCAGCAATATCAACCTCAGCACTGTCTTCTCCTCCTTTTTCTTCTTCAAGTGCCTTCCAGTCCACCACAAATATATGTCTTTCTTCGGGACTCAGATCATAATGTGCCAATATATTGTCCTTATTTTTTTCTTGATCAAAGACTATAAGGCTGTCTGTTATTTTATTATTATCATCAATTATGAAAGGATCTGCCTTTCTATTGGCATTATAGTCTATAATTATACTTCCCAAATTGTTTCTCGCTTCCCCAAAGGATAGTTTGTCTTCATCCTTTTCATCGCCAAAGATTGCTAGAACCTCTATCTTAGGTTCATATGTGCTATTTTCTGGTATCATTTGTATCTTTATATCACTACCTTCTCCAAATTCACCGGGTAGAATTTCTTCCCCACTAATAGTTATTTCATCTCCACCTATTTTTTGTGCTCTATCGGGAAAAACACTGATTATTTTGGGATTGGAGGTTCTATATTTAAAGGCATCGTCCTTTGTAACAGAACCGAATTCCAGCTGTGGGTTTTTCACCGTAACATCAACGGATCCATCCTTCCCGTAAAATGGAGTTCTTACAATTAATTTATTATGCTTATATTCTAAAAGCTCTGCTATTTTACTTCCAAAGTAAACAGAAGGATATTTATAATCTTTTTCCTCCAATGGAGTTCCATCTTCATTAATGGTTACCTTTCTAAAGTCCTTTCCGTAGATTGTAACTATTTCATTTCCCAGTGTTGTACCTGTATTTGGCTCAATAGAGCTTATAATTGGCTGAGTCTTGGGAGCCATATATCGGTATCCACTATTGGGATAATTTGCAGGAGATGAAGCCGAGCTTCCATCGTAATTAACAACTACTACTTCCACATCCTTATAACTCTCCAAATCGGGATTTGGCAGAGGGTAAGGGGGAGTTTTTACGATCATCTTGTTTTCGGAATTAACATCTACATTCTCAGCTTTATATCCACCGAAGAAAACCTCTGCCCCATCTTTAAAACCCCTACCTGAAATAGTTATGTGATCTCCTCCAAGATTACTGCCTATGTTAGGCTGTATACTTTCTATGGCAACATCTGCATCTATAGGAACGGTTTTATAGTCGAATCCATTTTCAATGGTAACTGAGGAGGAGTCGGGATTCAATATGGTGATATCCTTTAAGCCTGCTGTGTAACCATTTGGAATCAAAACCCTTAAGGTGTTTCCATCTATTACTTCCACTCTAGATAATATTTTTTTCTTGACATTATTTATATCCGAAATCTCAACCTCAAAGGCTTGAGGTGGATTGGTATCTTGGGGAGATATATCATAGATACTTCCATCTCCATCGATATCCTTGATTTTACCTAAGGTTCCATCGGGATTTTTATTCTCTCTTTCATACAATGAACCGTCGTCTGTATCAACATCCATATCATTTATATCTATACCATTAAGAAATATTCTTGTACCCATCATCTCTTCTACTCTTGCATTTGGATCTATGACGGGTTTAAAGAAATTAGGATTGTCAATACCCTTGTCCTTACCAAATATATAGACTATGGTTCCTGCACCACCATAATCGGGAGCTATTCTTTCTACCTTAGGATCTCCCAGCTTCCTTACATAGGTATACCCCTCACGATTTGGGTCATCTACTTCGATAGTGTCCATTGCCCCATCCTCGGTTATTACCTGCACAGCTTTTTCTCCAATGGATAATCCTGGGGGTACTTCCACCTCAATCCTTGTGCTGCTGGCATCAATAACCCTTGCCTTTTGTCCTCCAATAGTTACTAAAACCTCTGGGATAGGCTTTTCATAATCAAATTCTTCTCCTTCTATGGTAACTATATTTCTACCCTCTAAGGGTCCCATATTGGGGTCAATCTTAGTTATTTTAGGCACATGATTTGTATCGGGCTTTAAAAACTCAAATATTCCGTAGGAAATGACTTCTCCTTTGTCGGGATTTTTAATTTTAACATTTACGGGTCCCGGACGCACTATTTCACCTTGAGTGGGTCCTTGTATATAACCTGTTATAATAGTTCCTATTTCCCTTCCTATACCATTTACTACATTCTTCTCATCATCAAAGACTCCTGTAACCACTAAAGGTCTGTTATCCTCATCGTTTATATTGTTGCCAACAGTAATTTGAGGATATATGGGATTCTGATTTTGATCGGCAAGGACTTGAAAGTTTTTTCCCTTTATTGTTACATATATCTTTTTATTCACATCTCCCTTTGCCGGTTCTATGCTTTGTATTACTGGTTTAGTATTTGATGGTATAATTGTAAAGCCATTGGGAATCTCGGCTTCTTCCTCGATAATGTCTATAATATTGCTTCCATCCTTTACTGTTGTAGATGTATTTATAGTAACTGTAACTACTCCATAATCATTGGTTTCAGGAATTATAGCCTTTAACTTATCTTTAGACGGACTGTGCTCTAGTATATCCTCATCGATAATTTCACTAATCTGTCCTATGATCAATTGAATTTCTCTTATTATGTCAACTTCTTTAAGTTCAGTGGATCCATCTTCCTTTTCAACTAAATATTTTCCTTTATAGTTTATTATGTATTTACCATTTTGGTATTTTGCATCGTCGTGGTTATTTGCGTCCTTTACTATATTCCATTCTTCTAAATAGGGAATATTTAAATTGATTATGTTGGCCCCCGATAATTCTACAGTTTGAAAGGGCTTTGCCTGTATTGGTTCAATGCCTGTTAATTGTAGTAGATTTTGCTTTTCTTCGTAGGTAAAGGCATTGTGTACCCTTTGTTCATTAGACCCAGTGTTGTCGGTAATCACTATATCAAAAACTCCCTGTTGTCCTGTTGGTGACTTAGGTGTAACACCTGATATGCCTATGACATCTCCTTGGCCATTTGATATAAGCTTTACATCGGTCAGTTCAGCTGAGTATATAGTTTGTCCTATGGCTTGCTCAACATAAAGCTTCATATCGGGCTGAAGCTTTGATTCTCCATTTGGATCGATATTTTCATATATCTTTACCTCTGTTCCTCCTTCAACAGGGCCTGTATTTGGTACTATCTTTTGTATATCTATAGTTTCTACCTTCTTCACTACCTTAACAGCGTCTCTATACCTTCCCACTACGCTTCCTTCTACACTTCTATCATCTCCGACTACTTTGTCTCCAGTGTCCTTTATTACCTGCACGTCATTATTACCAGAAGCATGGGGTTCTTTAACATATGGTATGAAGATATTTCCATCTTTAGTAACTATGTAATCATACTCATTAACAGCTATACCATCGGCAGGGTCAGGATCTACACCGTTATTTATATCATCAATAATCTCTTGCAAGGTTTCATCAGCCTCTGTCCCTGAGCCTTGTTTATATCCCTTGGTATAAGGAACTCCAGCAATATAAATACCGTCTATTTCATCTACATCAAACCCAGTTCCGTATATGGTAAGGGTTTCTCCAACATATACCTTTCGTGCTGAAACAGAGTTAATATGTGGGAGCTTTTCTATTTTGAAATCTACAGCATGGGTATTATTGTTATTATCCCCATCGGTATCAGCATTTACAGCCCTTACCTCCGTTGTTTTACCCTCCAAAGGAATAAGCCAAATATTCCAGTGGGAATTATCAGCATTTTTTTCAACTATATATGCACCATCATTGTCTCTTGTATACATATCCTTAGTTATAGGATATGTATCTATTAGAAATTCTGGTTCCTCAAAATTTATACCCCTTATTTTATATCTTGTTGTTTCTTTACCTTCTATATTTACCGCCTCTAACTCTACCATGGTAATTTCAGGCTTTGTGTCGGCATAAACAATATTTTCAAAGGAAATGGATGTAAATATAATTAGAAAAGTTAATATGAATATTAACGTTTTGCTATATTTTCTCAGCATAATTTAGTCCTCCCCAGTCCATTTATTGCATAGTATCTCTTTTAGATATATCGGCATTTGTAAAGCTGTACTTTACTTGTGAGTTATATGAATTTTGTGGTAACACTACTCTATCCCATTATATGTTGAAATGCAAGCTTGTTTTGTTAAGAATATGTTACAATGAAAGTTGTAGGTTGAAGATGCTCCTAGACCGCATTTTAGTTGCAAGTTCCAAGTTACAAGTATTAGGGTCTTTCTAATAAGTTTTAGAAAAAAATAATTTACACCAATATTTTACTGGTAATAATTTTAATTTACTCTCTGTTGCTTGAATTGGCATGAATTCAACCATGTAATTCCCTACAAAAAAGTTTGAGTTCTTATGAAAAAAAGGATAGAACATTTCTGTTCTATCCTTTTCCTTGAAGCTTGCGGCTTATAGCACTTTTTTTATTATCTTTTCATACAACGTAGCCCTCAAATCTTGGAACTTGGAACTCTCATTTACACCATCTTTCTTGCAACCATTTCATTTACTATAAATGATGCCACGTGTTCCGCATAGGAACCTCTTGTAAAGCCTGCATCATAGCCAAGTTCCTTTGCAAGTTCATGACTTATTCTTGGTCCTCCGCATACTAGAACTACCTTGTCTCTTATTCCTTCTGCTTCCAAAAGCTCAACCAGCTCAGTCAAATTTGGTATGTGGACATCTTTTTGTGTTACTATCTGGGATACAATGATGGCATCGGCATTTAATTCTATTGCCTTTGCTACCAAATCCTCATTTGGAACCTGGCTCCCTAGGTTATGTGCCTCTATACCCTTATATCTTTCCAACCCATAATGTCCATTATAGCCCTTCATATTCATGATGGCATCGATTCCTACAGTATGGGCATCGGTACCAGTACATGCACCAACTATAACTACATCACGCTTTATGTTCTCCTTTATAAATGCTTCAACGGCATATTTATCCATTACTTCTACATCAACCTTTGGTACTTCAATATTTGCATAATCCACCGTATGCTGGCATTTACCATATACCACAAACATTGTATATCCTACACCAAGGTCCTCTGAATGTACGACGCTTGGTTCTTCAAGCCCCATTTTTAAACAAAGACGCCTTGCTGCTTCCTCAGCCTCTACTCCAGAGGGGACTGGTAATGTAAAGCTAAGCTGCATCATCCCATCGTTTAAGGTATCACCATAAGGTTTTACTTTAGTTAAATCAATCTTTTGATTAGCCATTATTTAGCACCCCCTAGCATAAGGTCAATAAATGGATTAAAGTATTTTTCATCCTTAACTAATACGCCATCTAAGCCTTTTCCACCATTAAAGGGTCTCTTAACTCCTGCAAATTTCCCTTGCTCTATTATATTAAACAAGCCTTCTTCTTCAATTTCCTCCAGCATAGCTGCTGCTTTTTTTAGGACTTCCCCAGCTCTTTTTTGAATAATACCATCCTTTTTGAATTCTATTTCATCTCCAAGATTTCTCATATTATTAAATATATATTTAGCATTTTCTATAGATAAAGCTCTATCATGTAAAAAAGGAGTATGGATTGCTTCTGTTAACATCCCTAGAAGCTGTAAACTTTGTCCTGTCATGATAGCCACCATATTGAACAGTGCGTCTTGAATATGTCCTTTAAATATATTTCCTGTCATGAATTTGGTAGGAGGCATATATTTTAAAGGTGCATTAGGAAATATCTCCCTAGCCATTTGTGCTTGGGCAAGCTCTAAAAGAAAACCGTTTTCTATATCTGGATTCATCTCAAAGGCATGACCAAGTCCCATCTGTTCTTCTGGAATCCCTGCTTTTAAAGCAAATTGTTCATTTATAAATTGTGACGCCAAAACTGTATGGGCTTCCTCAACGGCATCTGCAGTAGTCAAATAGTTATCTTCTCCCGTATTTATGATAATCCCTGCAAAGCCATTGATTACCCTTGAAAAATATTGATCTATAAGGGTTCTCTGCATGTTTATATCTCTAAATAATATCCCATAAAGTGCATCATTAAGCATCACGTCTAGTCTTTCTATTGCCCCCATAGCAGCTATTTCAGGCATACAAAGCCCAGAGCAATAGTTGCAAAGTCTAATATATCTCCCTACTTCCTCTCCGACCTCATCTAAAGCCCTTCTCATTATTTTAAAGTTTTCTTGGGTAGCATAGGTTCCCCCAAACCCCTCTGTTGTTGCTCCATAGGGTACATAGTCCAAAAGACTTTGGGCAGTTGTTCTTATAACCGCTATTATATCTGCTCCCTGTCTAGCTGCAGCCTGAGCTTGTAATACATCTTCATATATATTACCCGTTGCAACTATTACATAAAGATATGGCTTTTTACCTTCGCCGATACGCTTTATCATGTCTTCCCTTGTTTTTCTGTTTTTCTTGATTTTATTTACCATTTCTACTGCTAATTTATTGATTTCTTTATGAATTTTTTCTTCATCAGCTGCTGGAAGCTTCATTATATCCAGCTCTCCTATGCTTATTGCTTCAGCAATCTCTTGGGCTGTCTTTCCCGTATTAACCATAGCATTACCTACCCAATATGCTGCCCCCCTTGAAAGCCCGCCACCTTCTTTAATGTGGTCTATTACAACATTTGGAAGGGGTTTATCTATATCATCTACTCCATCAATACCTAATAATCTTGCTACGGTTCTTTCAACGGTTACAGTAGTATGTTTGTCAATAAAGAGCTGTATATCCTCAGCAATATTTCTAGCTGAGCTTCGAGCTTTTTGAATCAATCCTTGATCTAGATTTAATTTGCTTTGCATATCATTCATACCCCCATATTTTGAGACTAAGATTAAGATTTACTGGTCAAGGGTACTACCCCTTAGTTTCTTAGAACTTAGAGCTTTTCTCCAATATTTTTTCTGCATCCTTTAGTATTTCCTCATCTAAGCCCATAAGTCTTGATATATTTATGGCATCCTTTGGTACTTCCTTGATATCTTTTATTTCTATGAGTCTATAATCCATATAATAGTGGAGTAAACTTACCTCTTGCTTTTCTTCTTGAATTTTTTCAGATATTTTGTCCCAGTCCTCCACCGATAATCCACGAACTTGGTAGTGCTTTACTTGGCTATCATCGGCAAGCCCATCAAAATGGGTTGTGATTACCGTTATGGTTTCTTTATTTTTTAAGTAATTAATTATTGCCTTTGAAATTGCATAGCCTTCCTTTGGATTTGTTCCACGGGCTAATTCATCAATCAATATAAGTCCTTCTTTATCAGAATCCTTTATGGCTTCCTTTATCTTAAGTATTTCTCCACCAAATGTGCTTAAGCCCTTATCGCTAGATTGAAGGTCTCCCATAGAAAAAAATACATAATCTTTAAGTGACAACTTCATCTTCTCTGCTGGAACGAACAGCCCATATTGTGCCATAGTTAGAAGTAGTCCTATGGTCTTTAGGGATATGGTTTTTCCTCCCATATTGGCACCTGTTATACATGTAACCCCTTTGCTAAGACTTAAAGTAATAGGAGTAAATTCCCTGTCTACCCTTTTAAGATTCTGTTGAACCTTGATATTACGTCCATTCAATATATATATAATATTTTCATCTACTATTTCAGGTTTTGTTTCTTTAAATCCAATGGCATGGTATCCTTTGGCTACAAGTAAATCAAGCCTTCCTATGGACTCTATATTTTTTTCTATTTCACCTAGATATTTTTGTATTTCTTCACTGAGTTTTTTCCGAACATTAAATTCTTCATCTTCCTCTATTAACTTTAGCTCTTGAAGCTTTTGATTATAATTATCTATGTCCAAGGTGTTTTTTATCTTAAAGGTTATGTTCATATATGTTTCTACGCTATACATCAATAATTGGTGCTCTCTAAGCCTGTTATTAAGCTCTATATTATCTTTGTTTATCGTAATCTCTCCGCTTGGTCTTAATTTTACCTTTAAGTCCTTCTCTACTTTCTCTTTTAATTTTTTTCTTTCTTTGATAATATTATTTTCTATATCTCTGATTTCTTTCCTAACGGCAGCAAGCTTTTCAGAATACTCATCATATATATAGAAGGTGTTGACTTCAGCTCCCTCAGGATTAAAAAGCTTTTCTAAATATGTTATAGGTAAAGGTCTTATGTCCTTAGGTATATCCCACTTTAGCTTTTGTAGGTTTATATCTAGTTTTTTTAAAAGCCCTATAAACATCTTTATTTCAAAAAGTTCAGTTGTGCTTAGTACATTACCTTCATCTATTCTTTTAAGGGTTAATCTAAGATCCTTTATATGTTTGAAGTAGTTTCTCATTTCTATAAAATCATATCTTTGTCTTTGAATGAGATTTACAACCTTTTCTATTCTTTTAAGTTCTTCTATCAGTTCATTCTTTTCTTTTGGCATATATGGTCTCATAGCCTTTTTATATATTTCTCCATAGGGTGTATATACCGTAAGATGATTAAAAACAAAATCTAAGTCAATATTTCTTGCAGTATCATCTGATATAAACATCTGCACATACCTCCCCCTCGGGTTTTCTAGAGTAATGCTTCTAAGTTAGATTTAGATTAAGATTGAGGTTAAGATTAAAGCTGAGGTTAAGGTTAAGGTTTAGTGCTTGGGTCATTCTTTTGGGTATATAGATTTCCCATAGTAAAACTTAATTTATACATATGAAAATATCCAGAGTTTTTGAGGATTTTTGATGTGTATAAATTAACTGTTTTACTGGAATAGCTATAGTTAATATTTAATACACCTCATTCATCATGATATCTAATACTGGCAATGGATTTAGAATCTTCTTCATTTTATCTAAAAATTCTTGAGGCGAAAAATAATAGCCGAGGGGAGAATAGGGGTTTATGGTTACTGCCAATATATTGATTTTTTCCATAACCTTAAGTTTAACTCCAATCCTTTCAAAATACATCCAATCCCTATAGTCAACAAATATCTTTGTTGCATCCTTTATTATAAATGTAACATTCCTAAAAAGCTTATTAGATGTAACAATATCCTTTAATGTCTTGGTCACTAATGAGCCGCTTATAATGACATATCTGGAATTTTTCCTTAATTCCCTAGCTATTTCTTTTCCACAGCCTAGGGCTGTTTTTATATTTATTACCTTCACCCCATATTCGTCATCAATTATGGCTATCTTTTTATCTTTTAAAGCTTCTCTAGCTATGGTCTTAAGTTCTTCATCATGGACTTCATCTATATTAAATAGATTTACCTGATGTGCAGTTTTTTCTATCACTTTATTCATATCCCTGCTTATCACTGCTCCAGTAGCTAAAATCGTAGCTTCTGTAATCGATGGAGATGCAGATGATAGTCTGTCCAAGGCTCCATCCACTATAGCTATATCTGCTCCATGAGACAACATTTTATCAGTGACTGTTTTTATATCCTTATTTGTGCAAGGCCCCGCTATCTGAACATATCCTGGTGAAACCCCTCTGGCTATTACAACCCTGCCAAGGGAAGTATTATAATCCGTTATCTCAAGTATCTCTAGATTAGCCTCACAAGCTTTAAAAAGCTCCTCTGCAGTTGCAATTATGGTCCCTTGATTTATATAAATAAGGGGCTTTTCTGTAAAGGTCACTATATCCTGTTTTTCTCCGTCCCGTCCTATCGATGTAATCCCAAGTCTTAAATTATTATCCATAGCTTCATCAATCAGCTCATTTAAAGTAACCGTCTTCCCCGAATTCTTTGCCATTCCCACTACCGATATTGTCCTATGCTTATTTTTTATTAAATCAAGCAACTGCATTGTAAAACCTCCTTGATGAGACTAAGATTAAGACTAAGATTAAGATTGAGTATTAGTGTCAGGCTTTTGGGTCGATTTTTGGGGTCCTGTGATATGGGATCAATCCCCAAATCACGCTTTGACCCTAATCTTAAAGCTTAGAACGTGCAACTTGGACTCTACTATTCATGATGTCCTCTTTTACGTCTTTCAAGGTCATCTGGTTCTAGGGCAAGTTTATTTCCTTGAATTAATCCAGCTACACCAGTATATTTTTGTTCCTTTTCACCTGTGCATACAGGACAGGTACATTCTTCTCTATATTCCCTTGGTTCAGTATAAGTTGTTATAACTCCTTCGTAATTTCTGAGTATAACTTTATCTGGAGAGGATGAGATTAAATAGTTTGGCATTACTGGTATTTTTCCTCCTCCACCAGGAGCATCCACAACGAAGGTTGGTACTGCATATCCTGACGTATGGCCTCTTAGTCCTTCTATGATTTCTATTCCTTTAGAAACAGGAGTTCTAAAATGTTCTATTCCTGCCGACAAATCACACTGATAGATATAATAAGGTCTTACTCTCATCTTGACTAAGTCGTGCATAAGCTTTTTCATTACGTGGACACAATCGTTTATTCCCCTTAAAAGTACCGATTGGTTACCAAGGGGGATTCCAGCATCAGCCATCATTTCACAAGCCCTTTGAGCTTCTGGAGTTACTTCTTTTGAGTGGTTAAAATGTGTGTTAAGCCAAATTGGATGATATTTCTTAAGCATATTTACAAGCTGTGGTGTTATTCTTTGAGGAAGTACTACTGGAGTTCTTGACCCAAGTCTTATAACTTCCACATGGGGTATTTCTCTAAGTTTCTTTATTATATATTCTAATCTTTCATCTGATACCAATAGGCAATCTCCACCTGATAAGAGTACGTCCCTTACAACTGGTGTATTTCTAATGTATTCTATAGCTTTATCTATATTTTCCAATGGGCTCTCATCATCTTTTTGTCCTGCAAATCTCCTTCTAGTACAGTGACGACAATACATTGAACACATATCTGTTATAAGTAGGAGTACTCTGTCGGGATATCTATGGGTAAGTCCTGGAACTGGTGAATCGGTATCCTCATGTAATGGGTCATCAAGGTCTGCATCACTTATATATGTTTCATATAATGTTGGAACCGCTTGCTTTCTGACGGGACAATTGGGGTCATCTTTGTCCATTAATAGTGCATAGTATGGTGTAATTCCCATTCTTAATTTTTTAAGGGCATTATTTATTCCTTCTTCTTCCTCTTTTGTAATATTAATAACCTTTTTTAAATCCTCAACTGTAGTAATTCGATTTCTAACTTGCCAATGCCAATCATTCCACTGCTCATCGGTTATATCCTTCCATAATTCTATTTCAGAATAATGTCTCACTGCTTCCCACACTCCTATTCATTAAATATTTAACGCTATGAGGCTAATTTCATCAAGTCGCCACAGAAACGGTTTTCCTTAGCTTCACTGGCAAATCCAGCAAGCTAAAGAAAACCATTTAACGGCTACGCCTACTGAAAAAACATGTCCTAAGCAACCTTCAATGTTTTCATTTACGCATAAAGTTCCTCATACAACTCTCTAAGTTCTTTGCTCTCCCTCATTATTTCAAGGGCTATTTGTGCATGACCCTTTGTATAGCCATTTCCTATTATCATTGTTGTGTCCATTCCTACACCTTCTGCTCCAAGGGCGGCTTTAGTAAAGCTGGTTGCCATACTGAAAAAGTAAATCAGTCCATCATCTTTAGTGGCTAATATACTTGACATCTCTGTATTTGGAACATTCACACAATTGATGGTTATATCCGCCATCTCTCCATCAGTAACTTCACTTACCCTTTCCATAACTTCTACAGGTTTGGTTGCATCGGCTACTACATATTCATCTGCAAGCCCTACTTTTCTTACTCTATCTAGACTCTTTTCGCTATGTCCTAGACAAATAACCTTACCAGTTACTCCTGCTCTTTTCTTTGCTTCATAGAGACATAGCATACCTGATTTTCCAGTTCCACCTATTACCAATACTGTATCACCAGGCTTTACTAGCTTTGCCGTTTGTGCAGGAGCTCCTGCAACATCCAATACTGATAAAGCAAGGTTTTGAGGTATATCATCTGGTATTACTGCATAAATACCACTTTCAAATAGAATGGCTTTTCCATCTATATCTACTTGATCTATATCCTTTCTTACTTCTTTAATATTGTCAATTCTTAGTGGAGTAAGTGATAGAGAAACTAATGTAGCAATCTTATCTCCCACCTTTAAGTCTATATTACCTTCTAAATCGGGTCCAATTTTTTCAATAGTACCTATAAGCATTCCACCAGAACCAGTTACTGGATTGTGATGTTTTCCTCTTTTTTCAACTATATCTAGCATTATTTCCTTGATTTTTTCTACATCTCCATCTGCCTGCTCCTTTATTTGAGTAAAACTTGCAGAGTCAATATTAAGAGTTTCTACATTAATCAATATTTCATTGTCAAATATATCCATATTGTTGTCGATTTTCCATGCAGGTTGAGGTAAAGTACCCTTTGGTTCAATCACCCTATGGGTTCCAAACTTGCATCCTTTTTTCATCTTTTCATACCCCCATTGTTATATTTTTTGATTATACAGTAATTTTTAAACGCAAATACTATGCCATAAATATTTAAAGCCTTGTATAACAATAAAATTGTCTCCACTTATGATATTTGAAGGATCAAAGGGGAGAGTCAAAGGGGGCGGTTCTTTTGACTCATTGTCTAGCTAGTGCCGAATTTCAGTCACCACCAATGAGTCCAAAGGGGACGGTTCTCGTGAGTCGAAGGGGACGGTTCTCGTGACTCATCGGCAAAACCTAATGAGTCACGAGAACCGTCCCCTTCGACTCATAGTTCATACTTTTTCATCTTATATTGCAGGGTTTGTCTGGGAATCTCAAGGAATAATGCTGCTTGACTTATATTGTTATCAGTCCTTTTAAGTGCATCCTTTATCATTTTTTTTTCAAGCTTTTCCAAAGCAACCTTTAGGGGTAATTTTTCACTTACAGCATCTGTACTTACTTTCTCATAAAATTTTATGAGATTTTTAGGAAGATAATCTATTGTTATTATAGGTCCATCTATAATATTCATAGCCCCTTCTATAACATGTTCAAGCTCCCTTATATTACCTGGCCAATCATAGCTTTGAAATATAGAAGCCACTTCCCCAGATATCCCTTTGACATTTCTATATAATACTTTATTATATTTTTTTATGAAATGTTCTGTTAAAAGGGGAATATCTTCCTTTCTATCCTTTAAATCTGGCAAATCTATAGTAAGAGTATTAATTCTATAGTATAAGTCCTTCCTAAGATATCCTTTTTCAACTGCTTCTTGAGGTTGTATATTAGTAGCTGCAATAACCCTTACATCTACCTTAGTAGTTTTTATATCACCTAATCTTCTGACTCTGCCATCTTGAAGCACTCTTAAAAGCTTTGATTGAAGCTGTATTGGCATTGAATTTATCTCATCTAAAAATAGTGTTCCCCCATTGGCAAGCTCAAATAAGCCTGGCCTATCTCCTGCGTCCGTAAAGCTTCCCTTAACGGTTCCAAATAATATACCTTCAAGAAGATTTGATGGCAGTGCTGCACAGTTCTGAGCAACAAAGGAGTTATTTCTTCTTAATCCTGCATTGTGTATTGCTTGTACCAAAAGCTCCTTTCCTGTTCCTGTATCTCCACAAACCAGTATAGGGGATGATGTCATGGCAGCCTTAGCAGCTATGGATTTTATCTTTAGAATTTCTTTACTATTGCCAATTATGTCATCAAAGGAAAACCTAACTTCGTCATTCTTTATATTCACCTTGTTTCTATCTCCATATATCTTGCTCTGTAGGTCTATAACCTTTTCAGATAATGCTTTTACGTCTGTGATATTTCTAGATATTTCTATAGCACCAGCAATCCTTCCATTCACCTTTATAGGTAGGGTTGAATTTATAGTTGTAATCTTTTTGCCTTTATAATTAGTAAAGGTTTGTTCTACATTATATATAGGTACTCCTACCTCTAAGACACGAAAAAGAGTGCTGGTGTGTTCTTTAAGAGACGGATAAATATGAAATACATGTTTTCCTATGACATCCTCTCTATTGATATCATCTAAGATAGCTGCTGTCCTATTGCAATAAACTATTCTTCCCTTTTTATCTATAATTTGAATTCCATCACTAACATAGTCCAAAATTATCTCCATATTTTTTTCATTTAACAAATTTTTCATAGCATACTTCATCTCCCTTATGCCAATTTTTTGGCTTTAAATGCCGAATTTTAATCATGTGATTAGAAATAAAAGCGTCTTACGACGCATTTTAAGTTGCAAGTTCCATGTTCCAAGTTGCAAGCACTAGGGTTTTCCAGCAAGTTTTAAAAAAACAAAAGCTTGACCCTAACACTCAACCTCAGCCTTAACCTCAACTTTTACATTTTCTCATATACAGGCAGTTCTAATGTATTTAGTATTTCCTCTAATACTATTTTTACACTATTTAACAATTTTAGCAAAGCTATGAGCTTTTCATTGCTTAGTTGTCTAAACAATGTACTTGCATTAATCTTATAGAAAATATCACATAATTCCTTGGAATATTTTATGAATCTGTAGGGTTGGTCTTTATCTATTGTTTCTGTGATTATGTCTTTAAATTCCATTATTTTGTTTATCATTTCTTTTTCTAAGACATCAGTTAAAAGCTTTTCATTAAAGTCTTCTATACTATCTATGTCTATTCCTTCATCTTTGAATATATTAATTACCGACGTTATCCTACTATATGGATATTGAATATATCTTAAATCATCGTTGGTTAATTCTATAGTTATTTTTTTATTAATCGCTTTACTGGAAAGAGTATACTTTATCCTGTCAATTCCTATAATATCTAATAATTCACTAAAGGTAGTTTTATTTATTTTATGTCCATTTTTTAATATATTTACTTCTTCTATAGTAAATCTTTTATTATCAAGCCCTTTAAGTTTTCCTTGATCTAAGGTAGAGCAAAAAATAATGCTATCCCTTAACTCCTCTTTATCAAGAATTATTTCTATATTTTTAAAGTTTGATAAAAAATATTTAATATTTAAATTGATATCATTATCTTTTACTAATACTAATTTTCTAGTCTTATATCCTGCAAAGTCATATATCTTTGCTAGATAGTACATATTTATAAACCCTCTAAAGCTTTGCAAATTCAAAATATCCCTTAGTTTATTCAGCACTATAGCTACCTTTACATTTTTATTTTTAGGCTTTAATTTTTTAAAATCACCATTTTCTATTGATTTTAAGTGCTCCTTTATAAATGCTTCTTCCTTTAAATAAAAATTAATAAAGCCTGCTCCCATAACGTTTATGTCTTTAATAAAATCATATTTATTGATAATCCTATCCTTTATTTTATTAGCCAGTTTTTCAGGACTCATCTTCACCCTTCCAGCCAGCTTCATAGCAATATTTGAAGAAAAATTCCCATACTCTTTTTTCTTTGGTATTTGGATCTCTATTTCTTCTAAGTCTAAAGATGTATTTGATATCTCTTTTATAGATTCTATAAGAATATCTTTAAGTTTCTCTTTTATTTTTTATCCCTCCACATTTCATTTGTAATCTTTTTTACATTATTTCTATATCAAGCCTATTAGTACCTTCCGAAAGCCCTTGAAGGCTCATTTGGTACTCCAGTGATATATTACCTTTAAAATTTTCATCAATTTCCATATCAAGCTTCTTGGTTAGTATTTCCATCCTAAAATTACCGTAAACAGTACTGTAATTTGTAACGTGTCTTTTCCCTTTTTGAAATACTAATTGTGACGTCGCTTTACCAAATCTCTTCATTTCAATTTTATCATGGGTTATCTTTAAAGTAGTAGTACAGCCTTCCATTCCAGACAATTGTGATTCCTCATATACTAAATACTTGGCATTATCTTTATCATAAAATTTCCCTTCAGTTATAAGTTCAATAACATCTTCATCCTTGCCTCCAGGCATTTGTATTCCTTTTATTTTTAATATAACATTTTTCACAGGTTAAACCTCCTAATTTAAGATTGAAGCTAATTCCTTGTGCCAGTTAATTTAACTTCTTATTTTTAGATATCTTATAAAATTTACATAGTAAAACTTAATTTATACATGTACAAATATGCAACGTTTCTGGGCGTTTTGGACATGTATAAATTAAAGTCTTTACTTAAATTTCTATAGAGAGTTTTAATAAATCTTAATCTCAATCTAATTTCTTATCTTTATATCTTTCCAATGCTAACTGTATTAATTTATCAATAAGCTTATCATATGGCAAACCTGTTTCCTGCCACAGTAGTGGATACATACTGTATTTGGTAAAACCTGGCATTGTATTTATTTCATTAATATATATCTTATTGGTTTCTTTCTCAAGGAAAAAATCTACCCTTGACAGTCCAGTACAATCCAAGGCTTTATAGGCAGTTATTGCCATTTGTCTTACTTCATCGGATTTATTTTTTGGAATATCAGCAGGAATTATTAGCTTTGATTTCCCATCATCAAAATATTTTGCTTCGTAATCATAAAATTCATGGGATGGTACAATTTCTCCTACAACAGAAGCCTTTGGCTCATCATTTCCTAATACTGCACATTCTATTTCTCTACATAAAATACTTCTTTCAATTAATATTTTTCTATCATGTTTTGCTGCTTCCTTCAGTCCCTCTATTAGTTTTTCTCTATTATGTGCCTTTGAAATACCTAGACTTGAACCAAGGTTTGCAGGCTTAATAAATACAGGATACTGGAAATTTTTTTCTATTATGTCTATATAGTCATTTATATGATTTTTTAACTTATGCCTTAACACCACAAAATATTCTACAACATTTAGACCTTGAAGCTCAAATATTTTTTTTGCATAAATCTTATCCATACACATGGCTGATGCCAATACACCTGCACCTACATATGGGATATCAGCCATTTCTAAAAGCCCTTGTATAGTTCCGTCTTCACCATAGGGACCATGAAGCACGGGAAAAATAACATCTATTTTACTTTCTAGCTTAGGAGGAATCCCATCTAAAGTCTGACATTCTTTTTTGCCAATAGGAATGATTGAAAAAATATTTTCTTTAGGCTTATCCCTTAATAATTTATTAGATATACCTTCCCACTCACCATTTTCTATTTTTTCTATAGGTCCATTATATATCATCCAACTTCCTTCTTTTGTTATACCAATAGGAATTACGTTATATTTTTCTTTATCTATAGCTTTCATTATGGAAGTAGCAGACATAAGGGAAACTTCATGCTCAGCAGATTTGCCTCCAAAAACAATACCAACATTTATTTTCTTATCCATTAAATTTACCTCCAATTTTAAGGTTATGGAGTATCGGATATCAGGTTATAGGAATTATTAAAAACCCTAGAATTCTCACCCAATAACCTTCAACCTATAACCTATATAGAATTTACATAGTAAAACTTAATTTGTACATGTACAAATATGCAATGCTTCTGGGCATTTTTGACATGTATAAATTAAAGTCTTTACTTAAATTTCTATAGCATATTTATATATATTCTTATTCTATAGTTATTAATTTTATTATTCAAATGTTTTTAGTAATATATTTTGATAATATGATATTAGAAATAAATATCTTTGAGCAAAGAATGGACAAAGGAACCGTCCCTTTGTCCATTTATATCATCAATATTCCATTCTCTCGTTTTATAAGCTTTAGTATCTTTTCCTCTTCTCCAGTTTCTGCATTTATATATACAAAGAAGGTATCTCCTTTATATTTTACTTCAAATTCATAGCAAAAAATTTCTTTTAGGTAGGGTGTTGGTATATAACAGAGTCTTGGTTTTTCTACGGTTTCAACCCTTAAGCTAACCTTTTCCCTAGCTTTTTCTGGAGTCAGCTTAGGCTTTGGAATATTTCTTTTATAGTTTGCCGTAAGATATTTTGTTGAATCAAATCCCACAATCGTACCATTATCTAGTGCAACCTTAATTTTTATTAGGTCTGGATACATTATAACGTTATCCTGAACATATACATAATTGATTAGCAAAACATTGTCAGCCCTAAGACTGAAGGTGGGTTTCATGTTTTTAAAGCCCTTTTCCTCTAAAAATTTGGAAGCAATTTTCACTGCTTGTGGTCCTGATATATTGGCTTTATCTATCTTTCTGTTATTTAGTAATAAAACTGGATATCCACCTGTTTTACTAATATCAATATATATTGGATTTTGTTTATCTCCTTCTTTATTCTCTGGTTTTAGTGTAAAGCTGTATGTACTTATTCTACTATCATTTTCTTCACTCTTAGCTGTTTTTTCCACTGTGGCTTTACCCACAAATTCTATTGCCCTTTTCTTTGCTTCTTCTTCATTTATTTTCTTTCCCTCTAATCTAGGCTTCATACCTTGAATAGCGTGTTCAGAAAAAGGTCCATCATAAATAAGCTCTGGATACTCAATCATTCGTTCTTGAAATTTCACTAGTTTTACTTGTATTTCACTTTCCTTTTTAGCTTCTTTATTTAACTTTTTCGTTCCCTTTCGTCTAAGCTCTCCCTTCCATATATGTCCCTTCAACGCTTTATCATGAAGATTGTGTAAATCTTTCCCCAGTTCAACAGCATAGCCTTGAAGCTTCTCTAGATTTGCGATGTCCTTTTTATTTAGCTGATCTCCATTTAAACTTTTTCTAGATAGAGCAAAGGTATAGTCCCCCACTTGATTTAAAAACTTTTCTATTTTATTTACTTCACTATGTCTAATTGGCAGCTGGGCTAGATTATCTTGGGCATTATATGCATTCATCAATATATTTGAATAAAGCACTATGTTTTCCTTTTCCTGTGAAGATACTAGCAGCTTGGATATGTCTGTAGAGATTGTTTCAACATTACCAATAAGATCATAAAACATTCTTTGAAATTGATTATCTAAGAAGGTATAGTATCTATCTTTATCTCTATACTGCCAATATCCCCATACACCTGTTATTATAAGGGCTATAGCCAATACTGCAATAATAGTATTTCGCCTTTTCATTCCTTTGCCTCCCTTCTATTAATTCCCAAACCAATGTTTCCCTATTTTAACTGATACTTTACGACTCCATATCCATTTACTGGTTGCTGTGGCAGGATTCCAGTAGTAAAGGGAACCATAAGTAGGGTCCCATCCATTTAATGAATCCCTGGCTGCCTTTAGACAGCTATCGGCGGGAGCTAGGTTTATCTGACCATCGGAAACAGCTGTAAAGGCTCCTGGCTGATATATAACTCCTGCTATTGTATTGGGAAATGTAGGGCTTTTTACCCTATTTAATATTACTGCTCCTACCGCCACTTGTCCTATGTATGGTTCTCCCCTAGCTTCTCCTGTAATAGCCTTTGCCAATAAGGTTATATCGTCATTTCTAGATATTCCTTTATTTCCTGATGTGTATTTTGTCTTTCCTGTATCTGGCTTATTGCCATCGATTCTAAGTCCTAGTGCCTTTGCGGTCTGAGGACCTACAACACCATCTACTGCTAACCCATTTTTCCGTTGAAATTCTTTAACTGCTGTAAATGTTCCCCCTCCATAAACTGAATCAATGGGTCCATCATAATATCCCCATCTCTTTAGGGTCTCCTGAAGAAGCCTAACTTCATTTCCCCTCGACCCCCAGTAAAGCGTTTCTTGGGCTAGGGCTCTACTAAAGTAAACATTCATGGCAAAAATTGAAATGCTAAATATCACTATTAAAATTCCGCAAGCTACAGCGGTAATCTTTTTCAAGATATGTCCTCCTTCCATGATTTTGATTCTTTTTTATTTTTTGTATTAGTAAATAGGTTTATTCATTAAGTTGGTTGCATGTTGCAAGTTTCATGTTTCAAGTTTTAAGGTCATTCTTACAGGTCTGTAAAACAAACTCCAATATTTAACTGGTAATAATTTAAGTTTTTACATAAATAAAAAGCCGCTTTAGTCGGCTTTCTTTTTATGTGGCATTATCTTGCTAAGCTTCCACTTCGAGTTTTCCAATATCTCAACTAATTTAAATTTGAGCTTTATAGGTAATTCTCCCTCTTGGGATGCTGCAGCATTTATCATACTGTATTCCTCTTCCGATAGTACTGTCTTTAATTCAGCCTTGGTTTTTTCGTCAGTTAAACCATTCTTTACATCTATGAAGCATAGTGGTGGAAATAGTACACACCACCAATTTTTACCTTGTCCACTGCCTATAACTACCCTTAAGGCTTGATAGCTTCCAGCAGGCAATGTTATACTACCATAGTTTTTAGTTGGAAAATTGTGTTCTTGAAGCATAACCTTTACAGGGTAATTAAAGCCCTTTTGATTTATTTCCTCCATGGCTATTTTTTTGATATAGTCCATATTGTTTGCTATGATTTTTTTTGCTTCGTTTATATCCTTTGTTTTTAATTTCTTACCCATTTCCATTAGAATCTTATCCCTTACCTTTAGTTTTAAAGCTTGATCAAAGGAGGCATCACTGTTGGCAATGACATGAAATCTTATTAGATTTTCTTTGAAGCTTTCCCTATTTTTATATACATCTAGTGTATAAATAGATATACTAGAAGCTATAAGTCCTAAAATTATAATTGCTATGATGTAAAGTTTTTTATTCTTCATAATAATTCCCCCATTTGCTATAGTTTTGGTTTCATTAAAAGTATTAACAAAAAGGGGAATTTTTAAACCAATATGTTATTTTTTTGGTATGCTAAATATTTCTTATATTATTGTTTTATTCCAACTCTCCTGATATTCATTTTATAGTCTACCTTCACCTTTACCTTTGGATAGATTTCATCCCAATCATCCTTGATTTTATTCCATGTGGCAGGGTGAAATTTCCTTAAGTTTTCTCCTACTTTAAAAATATCTGCCCCAAAATCTTTTTGTATCTTTTTAAAAACATCTCCCAATTCCTTAGAAATAAGCTCATTCACCTTTTTATTGACCCTATCTATGTATTTTTCATCGAAGGGTTCCTTTGATGTTCTAAAATAATGTTGTACAATATCTCCTTCAGCCCTTATATCAAAATATACGTTTATATTTCCATCCTTATCTTCATATGTCTTCATGTTGGTCTTTAAATCTGTTTGACTTACTACTATAAATTTATCATCTACTTTAATGGTATAATCAGCCAATTTGACTTTTCCCTTTAAAATAAAAACATCCCTAGTTTCCAATTCCCCCAACATCCCCACAAGCTTATTATCCTTTAATACGCCAGCACCACTTACCTTTATTTCATCCTTGGACTTTATTATGCGAGGTGCAAGGGCTGCATTGCTCTCCCTAAGGTCTACAGCTATAGTCCCTAAATCGCTTTTTGCCATCCTAGTAGGTTTATTCTCCTTAGACATTAATTCATCGATATATAATCCAACATCCATGTTCTTTCCAGTATCCGTCATCAAAATATCTTGAGCTTTATTTGGTGTTACAAAAAAGTATAGCTTTCTGTTTAGAAAAACACTCCTTTCAAAGGTATCAAACATTTCTCTAAAAAGTTCTTCATCCCTTGCTATTTCTTCGTTAAATATTACTGCCTTTAGATGATAAACATAAAAATTCTTATTATCCCTCAATGCTATTTGCTGTCTACCATCTGCCCAGCTTGCACATACCGTACTATATACAAAAAAGGGCTTACCTTGTCCTTTGCCTGCTATCAGAGATACATTTGGATATGTAATGGTTCTTATATATCTATTTAAGGGTTCCTTTTCTGTTTCTTTTTCTACATTCTCCTCCTTCGCTTCATTTCCTCCTTCATATTTATCATAACCTATAGCTGTAATAAAGGCTCTTTCATCTATCTCAACCTTATCCCAGCAGCCACTAAATAAAAGAATAGGTATGATTAATATTATAAGGTATATTTTTATTCTATCCATTTCTTTTCATCCCCTTTTTAGACTTTCTTTTAAGAAAGCTAATAAACAGTAAAAAAATAGGTATAATGAAAATCATGGTAATACTTACAATATTGGCAAACTTATCTAAAAATTCATATACCTCTACTATGTTTTTAGGAATTAGTGATAGTATATATACTAAAGGTAAAATAAATAAAGCTAAATAATTATGTTCCTTTGACTTAAGTATTCTACTAAGGAGAAATGTTGCTACATAATATGATACTGCTACACTCATAAAAATAGAAAGAAGCCAAGTAGCCATTATGACCGCTTCCACATTTTCGAGTAAAGTTCCTGGTACATCTACACTCTTAAAGAGGGTAACCACTGGCCAAGTAAGGATTTTGGTTTCTGCAATACCGAATCTAGCAATGGTTATAGCTGTGAAAACAAAATATACACTGGAAATAAATAATATACTTTTAATCGCAGCCTTCTTTATATTTTTTCTATCCTTTACAAAAAAACCTAATTGTAAAATTATTTCAAAGCCTATAAAACTGAAAAATATTTGTGGTACAGTCTTAATTATTTTAGGCAACGGCGTTTTTAATATTGGTAAAAAATATGTAAAATCTAAGTCAGGTATTGCTACAAGCATCACAAATAAAGCTGGAAATATAGACATTGGTAATATTATTACTGCAAGCCTTGCTATTGATTCAATACCGCTTCTTACAGAATAAACTACAGTTATTAAAAAACTTATTATTATTACTTCTATAGGGGTGTTTAGCAATAGGAAATTTTTTGTTATCTCCCCAAAGGCTCTAACCACTAAAACAGTGCTTATCAATAAATGAAGGAAATATCCGAATCCAATTATAGTTCCCATAGGTTTAAAAAGAACATTAGCACTCATCTCAATTATGGTTTTATTGGGGAATTTTGTAACCAGCCTTTGTATCAATAATGCAATAATTAGAAACAATACACTTCCTAATACTAACACTATTAAGCTGTCGGGTCCTACATTTTCTGCAAGTGCCCTAGGCATCGATAGAATCCCAATACCTATTACAGTGGTTACCAGTATTGAATATAGCTGACTGCTCATGATAACATCATTATTTCTATCCATTGTTATCTTCACCCCTCTTTAAATTATCTCTACTAAATTTATTCATCAGTCTATCTTTATCTTCCTTTGCAATAAATTGGGGTCTTCCTTTCATTTTATGTAAAGGTACCCTAATAAAGGTATCCTTAAAGTCCTTTAGGGATGTATAGTAAATAAAGGGTGATAAGTATGGTATACCAAAGCTCTTTAGATTGCATAGATGTATAAGGGTAATCAATATTGCAAGCATTAATCCATAAAGACCTAAGAAACCAGCTGCCATTATATAGGTAAACCTTAACATTCGAAATGAAATTGCAAAACTATAATTTGGGTTAGAATAGCTGGAAATGGCAGTTATAGCAACAACTATAATCATAAGAGAGCTGACTATACCTGCATCAACAGCAGCCTGCCCAAGAACCAAGCCTCCTATTATTCCTATGGTAGCTCCTATAGGTCCAGGTAATCTAATACCTGCCTCCCTTAGAAGCTCTAAGGCTCCTTCCATGATAAGGGCTTCTATTACCGCTGGAAATGGTACACCATCTCTATTGCCTGCTATATAGAGGGCTAATTCTGTAGGAATCATTCCTGGATGGAAGGCAAGCATAGCAACATATAGAGCAGGTAATATAACAGATATAAGCATGGCTGTATATCTTAAAAATCTTATTATACTTGTAATTAAAACTCTTTCATTATAGTCTTCAGTAGCCTGAATTAGTGCATTGAAGGTTGTAGGTAGTATTAGTGCAAAGGGAGTATTATCTACTATGATAGCTACTTTTCCTTCATAAAGGGCTGCTGCTACTTTTTCAGGTCTTTCGGTGCTTTGAACCTGAGGAAATGGTGACCTCCAATTATCTTCTATAAGCTGTTCTATATATCCGCTTTCTAAAATACCATCTATTTCAATTGATTTTAACCTATAAACCACTGTTTTTAGTATATCTTGATTCACTATTCCGTCTATAAAAAGCACTGCTACGTCGGTTTTAGACCTTCTTCCAATCCTCATCTGTTTTATTTTGAATTTGGAATCTCTGATTCTCCTCCGAACCAATGCAGTATTAACTCTAAGGGTTTCAGTAAAACCTTCCCGTGAACCCCTTATAACTGTATCGGTTTCAGGCTCACTGATACCCCTCATAGGCCATCCCTTTGAAGCAATAACTATTGCCTTGTCCCATTTGTCAAAGAGAAGAACTGTTTCTCCAGACAGTACATTGTTTACCACTTCATTCAAATCATCTATTTCCTTTAAATCTGATACGGACAAAACCCCATCCTTTATGAGTCCATAAACCTTTTCCCTTATACTATTTACTTCAGGCTCGGTTATTCTTGCAAGGATCATGAGGTTTTTTAAAACATATTCATTTACTATGATTTTATCAGCAAGGCCTTCAGCATATACGGTGGCAAATTTAAGCTTCTGGTCTTTTCCTACATTAAATTCTCTATATATTATGTCATCACAATTACTAAGCATCTCTTTTAATCTTTTTAAATTTTCTTCTAAGCCTTTAGCCATATTTATTTTATTTTGTGTATCCTCTTGAGTATTAAAGAGTTTTTCATAATAGTTCATAGAATATCTCCTCTCATAACACATACTTTATGATGATGAAAAATGTAATTCCTCCAACCAAATATATATATCCTAAAAATTTGCAAATTTTAGCTTCCCTTTTTAAGTTTTTCTTTTTTAAAGCTTTGAAATCTATAAAAATAGAAAAAAGGGAAACTCCTATTATTATCAAAAGTATATACATAGTAAAAAAGCTTTTTATTCTTTCTATATCCATTGACATTAAGTCACTTCCTTTACGAAAATTTCCTCTATATAGAGTTTGTAAAATAATGAAAGTATATACATATAAGTTTTAATTTAATTTCATGTTATAGGGATTTAAGTTATTAGTTTCAAAATCAGGTTCATTCCTTTGAGCAAAAAAATAACGAAAGACTGGTGTCTCTCGTTTTTTCAATAAAATCAATATATATCTATTTTAAAACAAATGCCATAATACAAAGTCTAAAAGGAATTTTAATCCTCTTTAGACTTATTTTTCTTTTTCCATTTTAAAATCGATTCTTCTATCATTTGAATATGGGTTTGTGCGTATTGCTGTGCCCTTTTTGGGTCTCTATTAGAAATTGACTCAACTATCGCTCTATGGTATTTCTTTATATCTTCGTGTTCCTTATACTCACTGAAATATATTACTCTAAACCTTTGAAATTGTTCATGTAGTCCTTGGATAATCTGTAAAAGCTTATTATTTCTAGAACCTTCCATTATCATATCATGGAATTTAATATCAAGTTCAATCATATCTTCCTTTGACATAGTTTCAAAATCGTCTTCAAATTTCTTTAATATATCCTTCAGCTTGTTTATTTCTTCATCTGTCATTCTTTGGGCAGCAAGATATGCCGATAATCCTTCTAGAAACATCCTAACTTCCAATATGTCCAATATATCTTTAACAGATAAATCAGCTACATATGCTCCCTTTCTAGGTATCATTTCCACAAATCCTTCAAGTTCAAGCTTCCTTATAGCTTCTCTTATAGGTGTACGGCTAACTCCAAGCTTTTGTGCAAGCTGTAGTTCCATAAGTCTTTCTCCTGGTTGTAACTCACCCTTTAAAATAGAGTTTCTTAAATATTCAAATACAATCTCTCTTAAGGGTTTATAATTATTTATTTGTAAATCATTAAATTTAGTCTCCATCTCTTTATTGCCTCCCATTATACGACCTAACTAAAAAGGTTTGATTATAAATTAGCTTCAATTTTTCATATGCTGATTTTGCCTTGGAATAATCCTTGAATATCCCATATACACTTGGTCCACTACCACTCATCAAACTGCCAATTGCTCCATATTCAAGCATTTTTTCTTTGATTGATTTAACTATGGGATATCTCCTAAATATGCCCCTTTCAAAAACATTGCATAGGTTGTTAGCAATATCATATAAATTATCTCTTTCAAGCGCATTTAATAGAGCCTTAGTATTGGGGATGTCTTTAATATCTCTTAAATCTAGATTGGCATATGCTTCCGCTGTTGATATACATATATTGGGTTTAGATAATACTATCCAACCCCTTCTTAAACCCCTAATCCTAGTAAGTTTCTCTCCTATTCCTTCTGCAAAGGCTCCATCTCCTAGGATACAAAAAGGTACATCTGCACCAATTGGCGTTCCTAATTCCATCATTTCTTCTATTGAAAGATTTAAATCAAATAGGCTATTTATTCCTTTAATAACTCCAGCAGCATCACTGCTCCCTCCTGCTAAGCCTGCAGCAACTGGAATATTCTTTTTTATATCTATATAAACTCCACCATTTATACCATATTTATTCAACATATAGTCAGCGGCTTTATAGGCAATATTAGATACATCCGTAGGTAAAAAACTGCAATTAGTAGTTAGTACAATTCCTCTTTCGATTTTTTTTAAAAATATTTCATCATAGATGGTTATTTGTTGCATAACCATTTCAACATTATGATATCCATCATCTCTTTTATTTAATACATCCAATGAAAGATTAATCTTTGCTGGCGCCTTCAACTTGATTTCATACATTTTTTGCACCCCTCTTCAGACAATTTAGCAAATTGCATAATTCCTATTACGTCTGATAATACAATATACATAATACAATTTTATTAACACTTATTATTATAAACAAAAAATCCGTAGGGCACCACGGATTTTTTGTTATTTGCGGAAATTATATTATTTTTTACGTTTTTTGATATATTTTCTTTTAATAAATTAACTTTTTGTGCTAATTAGTTAAAGTTTTTATTTATTATTCGTTATTCACTTTCCTAACCTAAAATTTATACTCATAGTTTTTTTGAATTATTATTTTATCTCCTGGTTTAATTTCTTCTATTTCTGAAATCTCATTTGTTTTTAATATTTCTTTTTTTGTAGTATTATATCTTTTTGCTATATCCCATAAATTATCGCCTTCTTGAACAAAATAAACAGTTATGCTAGCTCTATTATCATCGTCATATGCTTCTCCTAAATCTTCAACATCAACCAATACTTCCATTTTATCTTCTTTATTTGCTTCTCCATAGGCATTTAAATTAAACTTAGTTTCGATTTGTTTAGAATTGATAGTAGAATAATCAGTATTTTCTATATTTAATTTCACATCCATATCCATATCTTCATTTATACCTTCAATTTCTATGTAATGCCTAAAGGGTATTTCTTGATTAAATGAATATACTTGCATTTCTTCATTGTCTGCCATGTATAAAACCTTTGCATCAATAAAACCTTCTATAATATTTTTATTATCTATGATTTTATTGTCTGTTATTACTGGTCTTGCCTTTACTGTAAGCACTTTAAATATATTTGGATAATCATTTGGAATATCTATAGTTTCCTTTATAACCCCATGGGAGGAATTTCTTCCTATATTTTTTAAGAATTTTAAATCCTTTGTCTGTATATTTAATTTTCTTGTTGGAGAATATGCATCTAAAAGTACCTCTTTCTTCACCTTTTTATAAACCTTAGCATTTGCCTTTAAAACTACTTCTACATCATATACCTTGTTTTCTTCATTTATATTTTTTTTTACATTTGTATAAACTTCGTCTATTTCTACTTCTACCTTACTGTCCATATCATTTTCTGCCTTTGGAATCTCAATAAAATGGGTAAAGGGTATTTCGTGTTTTAATTCATGTATTGGTGTTCTTGGTTCTTCTGTAGCATATAATATACCTATGTTTACATTACCACCTATTATTACTTTATTGTCTGTTACTTTTTTTTCATTAACTACTACGGTTCCATTTGTTTCTAATATTTCAGTAATTTCTGCATCATTTTCTCCAAGTTCAAAATTTTCCCTTAATACTGTCTGAGAAGAATTGCTTCCAACTGAATTATCATATACTACAGTGTCTTTTAATGTTTGAATATCTTCTAATCCTTCAATATCTTTTACAATATCCATCTCCTCAGTTTTGTATACTTTCCCATTAAGATTCAAAACTGTTTGTGCTGAAACCTTCCTTTCATTCATAATCCCAAAATCCATATGCTCTATGTTACAATTAACTTCTGCTTCCATCATTCCATCTATATTATCTATTTCTATATTTTGAGTAAATTCATCTGTTGCCTTCATGTTATATAAAAAGCCATTTGGATCATTGGATGTGTAAAGTAGTTTATAATTTATTACCCCTTGAACAACAATCTTTCCTTGCATTATTTCTTTATCGATTATATTTACATTGCCTTCAGCTGATAAAATGTTATGGACATCTGGTTTAGAATCAGGAACAACTATATCACTTTCCACATGAGCTTGAGTATTTTCAGATCCAATGATTCTATCTAATTTAACCATTTCCCTAACTAATCCTACGGACATTCAATCCCATCCCCCTTACAATTTACTATAGATAACCATTGTTTATTCTTATAAAATTCCTACTATATTAATATTTTATGGACACAAAAATATGACAAAAATTTGAACCTTAAGTTACTGTCTACTAAATTCAAATGTATACCTTTCATTTGTCATTTATTGTATATTATGTATATGCTAGTTAGGGTAAAAAAAGAAGTAGATAATTGAAATTATCTACTTCTTTATATATCCTCTCTAAATAGTGGCATACTCATACATCTTGGACCTCCACGACCTCGTGAAAGCTCTGATGATGGCATAACATGAATTTTTATACCATTTTCTTCCAGAAGTCTATTGGTAACATAATTTCTTGAGTAAACCACAACTTCTCCTGGTGCAATAGCAAGAGTATTAGATCCGTCATTCCACTGCTCTCTTGCAGCATCAATGCTATTTCCATTACCACAACGAATTAGTGTTACACTATCTAGCCCTAAGTATTTCTTAAGGATTTCATTTAACTCCATGGTTTCTTTCTCAATTATTAAATCCTCTGGTCCATCTCCTTTACTTAATGAATAAACAGTAAGGGGGCCCTCTATTTCTGGATGAATTGTAAATTTATCATAGTCAACCATGGTAAATACTGTATCAAGATGCATAAAGGCCCTTTTCTTTGGTATGTCAAAGGCTAATATTGTATCAAAAGTCTCATCACTTTCAAATATTCTTTTCGCCAGCTTTTCTATTGATGCTGCGTTTGTTCTTTCAGATATTCCAATAGCTATCACCTTATCACTAAGTATAAGTTGATCTCCACCCTCCATAGAAGTATCTTCTTCTCTATTATACCAGAAAGGAATATCGGCATCCTTAAAGTCCTTATGATACTTAAATATATATTTTGAAAACAATGTTTCCCTATTTCTAGTAACTGTTTTCATATGGTTTAAAGAAATTCCCTTGCCGATAGTAGCAAATGGATCTCTAGTAAAATAGAGATTTGGCATTGGATCTATTACAAAGGGATAGTTCGATTCAATAGTATCAACCAATGAAGATTTATTGTTAAACTTTATCTCTTCCGTCCTAATACCTTCCATCATTTTTGCAATCATATCTTTATTGGATGAAAAGCCTAATAGATATTCTTTTATAACCGCTTCTTTTTTTGAACTCATTATTTTAACTTCTTTAATGAATTCATCAACAAATTTGTTTTTTATTTCATCATCGGCAATAGCTTCAGCAGCTAAGTCTTCAAGATATACTACCTCTACCCCATTATTTCTAAGTATATCTGCAAAAATGTCGTGCTCCTTTATTGCTATTTCTAAGTAAGGTATATCATCAAATAAAAGCCTATCCATTAAATCAGGTGTTAAGTTTTCTATTTCTTTTCCTGGTCTATGAAGTAATACTTTTTTAAGTTTACCAATTTCAGACCTGACATTTAAAACAGCTTTTTTTTCAGTCATATTGGCACCACCTTATCAATTGTTTATGGTATTTTTTTACTTTTTATGCATAGGTTTTTTTCTTTCTTTAAGTATACATGTAATGCATAAAGTTTTCAAGTTCACTATTTTAAATGGCTTAAAGCTCATTTCAATATTTTAGTAAAAATATGAATATTCATTCGGTGTATATTTTGTTAATTTATGGAATTGATTTTTTCTCTTTCCATTGCCTTATGTAGAAAAAGATATATTTAGAATTATCTAACTTTTCGAATATTCTGCATAAATATTTATTTCACCGAATAATAAATTTTTTCAAAAAAAATAAAAACTCAGAAGATTCTAGTCTCCTAAGTCTTTAATGAGTAAATTAACTATAGAAATTTAAGTAAAGACTTTAATTCATACATGTCCAAAACGCCCAGAAACGTTGCGTATTTGTACATGTATAAATTAAGTTTTACTATGTAAATCCTATATAGATAAACAACATTAACATTTAAAATATATTTCAAGGAAAATAATGAACGTTTCTACATTTTTTCTTTGAAATTTATTAAACCTTGAAGTTGTTTATCTCTAACTAGCATAGAGTATTAAATTGTTTTTGGCAAATGCCCAATATCCCCCCATAAAACTCTAATTCATCTAAAGCAAAAAATAATCTACCACCTGTAAAAGTGGTAGTATTAAAAAATTGATAAAAATAGAAATACCTGTAAATCCACAGGTCTTTACGAAGCTTGTATTTTTAATTGGTTGCCGCAGAGTGTTATCTCAACAGTCTCTGTTAATATATCGGAATAGCTGTAAGATACTTTTCTTTCTGAATTAAGTCCTCTATCTATTCTAACTACAAAAATATTAGGATATACTTCTTCTAAAACGCCTTCTTTAACGAACACTCTTTTTCGACCTTTGTTTGTTTTTAGTATGACTTTTTGACCTATATAACTTTCAACATTTTTCTTTAGTTCAGCTAAAGTTTCCTTAGTGGCCAAAAAAACATCTCCTTCCTATCCTTGTATACAATATAATAATATCATATTAAAATTAGGATGTCAAATTATTAGCATAACATTATACATTTTTTATTCTTGTTTGTCAATATATTGTTAGCATAAATTCAAAAATAATGGGTATCTTTTATCTTATTAAAGATACCCATTATTTTTGAGTCTAAGGTCCTAGGCCTTAGGGAGAAGAAGATTAAGATTAAGGCTGAGATTAAGAATTTTGGTCAAACTTATAGGTGTATTTTATATATTATCGGAACCCATTGGTAAATCCCACTGTCTTTTTAAATTTTTTAAAGACTCAAAAGCTCTTCCCCAAACTCTTGCAACTTGGAACTTAGAACTACTAAAGCCCTTCCACCTAGCCTTTTCTCATATTTGATATTTATAATATTCTGTTATCCCATTTGCTATTGACCTAGCAATTCTTTTTGTATAATCATTATTTAAAAACTTTCTTTCTTCCTCTGGATTAGTTAAATACTCAACCTCTATATGCAAAGCACTTGTTGTTACTGTTTTTAATAAATAGAAATCCGCTATTTTAACTCCTTTATTAACGATTCTCAATTCTTTTTCCATATTTTTTATTATAAAATTAGCCATAACTTCTCCTTCTTTATCTCCTCTATAGTGATATATCTCTGTACCAGAAATATTAGGATTCGTAAAGGAATTCATATGAATGCTTATAAAGAAGTTTGGTCTGATTTTATTTGCTGTTCTTGCTCTACTGCTTAGGGGTATATATACATCATCCTCCCTTGTAAGAATAACCTTTGCCCCTAGGTCCTCAAGCTCTCGCTTTAGATCCAAGGCTATTGAAAGGCTAATATCCTTTTCCATAAGCTTATGCTGTCCAATTACTCCTACATTTTCTTCCCCACCATGTCCTGGATCTATAACTATAACTTTATTATTTATTGGTCTATTTCTATCGGGCATTTCATATTTCTTTATATCTATACCAGTGTAATAATATTTTAATATTTCTTGTGCTTTTCCTCCTTGCTCAGCTATACTATTAGCTCCATATTGACATAATCCTAAACCGTGACCCTTACCCCTAGTTTCGAATCTCAAGACAACAGGTTCCCAACCGAACCTCGTTGAATCGAGACCAAGACACTCACAGAAATCTGTTCCCTTTAGTATCTTATCTCCCACCTTTATCTTTTTAACTCTACCCTCCTCATCTCTTTCAATCTCTTCAATCATTCCTTCTATATTAGCACCATTTAAAGAAGATAATTTTTTAAATCTTACATTGAATTTTTCTTCAATCTCATCTGTATTTAGTTCTTTAATATTTTTCCAACATGGCGAATCTATACAATAATTGCATAAAACCTTTCTTAAATATGCAGTATTATAATCATCTACATTTTCCGAGTTATCTGTTGCGCCACCACATGTAGAATGAAATCTAGGATCTATTACCTTATTATTAAATGTCATTACTAAATATTTAGTTTCTTCTTCAGCTTTTAAAAGTTTTTCCCAATTTCTATCAAAATCCTTCTCCCATTTTTTCTTGAGTTCTTCCTTAGATATCCATTTTCCACAATGTCCTTCTAAGCAAAAATCAGCTTCTTTATGTTTGCTACAGCCTTTCCCTCCAAAAGCTCTAGCTTTTCTAATAAGGGCTGTTCTCACTATTATAGTTTGACACTTAATAGCTTCAAGCTGAAAATCTATATTAATCTGAGCTGCAACCAGTTCTGGTATCAACTCATCTATTTGTCTATTTACTAAACTATTTCTTTTTTTATCATATACCTTTATTGAAACAGAATTTTTACCGTTGTTCAAAGCTTAAACCTCCTTCATGTTTTTTCATCCAATACTACATAATATTGTCTAATTATTGATAAGGTGATTTCGGTAATCCTTTCCTATATTTCCCTCTAGTTTGAAATCCTCCTATTCCTTTAATGCCAGTTATGGTATTTTCCAGTATTTCTTCAATAGATACAAACCTATCTACACTTGTAAATGCAATCTTTTGACTTATAAAAACAGGGTCTAAGCAATGGATTAGTGTAGAGTGGTGAATGTAGAACAAAGCACTTTGTTTTTGAAGGTTACAAATTGTAAGTTGAAAGATATACATAAATGCCTATTTATTGGAGAGTATAAATAATGTATTTTCTTTTTTGTTTATTCAATATTTGATTCTATATAGAACGCACAAAAAATTTTTCAGTTTGAATTTTGTGCGCTTCTATTAACGTAGTGTTTATCCCCAAAATTTAATTCGTTTCATGTAAAATCATTTTCACGATTTATATATCTACAAAATTCGACATTAGATAATTTTGTATCTTGACAATTAAGCTGTAGGGTATATAATCTTTCTTAAGGTATTAAATTAGAAAAGGGGAATGATAATTGGCAGAAATAACTCAAAACAAACTTAAGCTATATGGTTTTAATAACTTAACCAAGACCTTAAGCTTTAATATTTATGATATTTGCTATACAAAATCAGAAAAAGATAGAAAAGAATATATAGAATACATCGATGAGCAGTATAATTCTGAAAGATTAACAAATATACTATCTAAGGTTACCCAGATAATAGGTGCAAGTATTTTAAATGTAGCAAAACAGGATTATGATCCACAGGGAGCAAGTGTAACCTTACTAATTTCCGAAGAAGAGGTTCCATTATACGTACTTGACCCATCATGCAATAGGGGAATTATAACTCCAATTCGTGAAAACATAGTAGGGCATTTAGATAAAAGTCATGTAACTGTTCATACCTATCCTGAAAGTCATCCCCAAAATGAAATAAGTACATTTAGGGTAGATATAGATGTTTCTACATGTGGTACAATCTCTCCTTTAAATGCCTTAAATTTTCTAATAGATAGTTTTGATTCTGACATCATTACTATTGACTATAGAGTTAGGGGCTTTACTAGAGATATTGATGGCAAGAAGCATTTTATTGATCATAAAATCGATTCAATACAGAATTTTATAGCTAAAGAAACAATAAATAGATATAACCTAATTGATATGAATATTTATCAGTCCAATATCTTTCACACAAAAATGAGATTAAAAGAAATGAATCTTGATGACTATCTATTCGTAACTAGTGAAAAAAATTTAAATCATGAAGAAAAGCAAAATATTTTGGAAAAGTTGAATAAAGAAATGAATGAAATTTTCTATGGAATAAATATTGAATAATAAACAACGGGTCTGACGACCCATTGTTTATTATTCAAATAATTATATATATTTTATTTCCCTCCATTACTAATTGTAAATTTAATCTTCAACGTTTTTATCCATGAAATTATAAAATACCTTTATCCTACCATCATTATAGGCAACTATCTTCTTAATAAGTTTATTTACAATCATATTATCTAGCTTTATATATTCATGTAATTCATTATAACTCTTTATACTATTTAGTCTATCATCACATACTTCCAATTCTTTTTTTTTCTTCTGTAACAGATTCAATTGATTCTTCAAGGATATTTTTTTATTGTTATACTCTTGCTGATTTATTAATCCTTCCACATATATATCTAGAAGTCTGTTTTTTCTTTTAATCATATTTTCTACTTCTTTATTGATAATACTTAATTTATCATTCTTACTCTTTTTGTGAACTTTCCTTTCTAATGCTTTATTAATGCTATTTAAATCTATGCTTTCATCAATAAGCTTTATTAAATTCTCTTCGATTATCATTTTCATTTCCTTTTCCTTTACATAACATCCTTGGCAATATTTCTTTCCCATTTTATTCAGTCTTCCACATATATATGTGTCCTTATCTTTTTTATAGTGTAGTCTACTGCCACATTCTCCACAATATAGCAGATTTGAAAAAAGATGCTTATCATTAGTTATTCTTTTTTTTCTTCTTCTTTTATAAATCCTCTGGACAAGCTCGAAGGTATTTTTATCTATTATGGCCTCATGTGTATTATTTACTCTAATATATTCCTTTTCCAAGTTTGGTTCCCTAATTCCATTTAATAAGTCCTTTGTTCTGCTTCTATTTTGAACCATATTACCGATATATATTTCATTTGTAAGTATATTTTTTATAGTACTTTGATGCCACAGATTGTTACTGTTGGTTTTTCCAGCTGCCATACTGGGTGTGGGATATCCTTGTTGATTTAGATATTTGGCTATTTTATAAAATCCTTGACCTTGAAGATACATGTTAAATATTATTTTTACTACTTCTGTTGTTATATCTTGTGCTGGTATCAATTTATCTTTTCCTGATTTTTTATATCCATAGGGTGCATTGCTTCCGTTATAAAGCCCTTTATTTGCCCTTTGAAGCTTACCAAATTTGATTCGTTTACTAATTCTTTCTGACTCTTTTTGTGCCATTGAAAGTAATAAAGTAAACATAAATTCATCATATTCAAAGGAATCGAAGGCATCTTCTATAGTAATAAATCTTATACCTTTATTTTTGAGCTTTCTTATATATTTTAGTCCTTCTAAAGTATTTCTGGCAAATCTTGATATGCTTTTAGTTAAAAGTATATCAAATAGACCTTTTTCACCATCTCCAATAAGTTTTTTAAATCCATCTCTTTTTTTTATTGACATGCCGCTTTCTATATCTTCATAAATTTTATAAAGTTCCCATCCTCTTTCTTCTATGTAGTTTTTAAAATAATTTTTCTGATGTGCTATACTACTTTTTTGAGTCAACATTTCTGTTGAAACCCTTACATATACAGCACACCTCAAAATATCACCTCCTGCTTTAATGGGCAAAGACTCCCGTAGGGCGTATTTTAGTTGCAAGTTCCATGTTTCAAGTTACAAGTACTAGGGGCTTTCTGGTAAGTTTTATTTGAATTCCTTAATAAAAACCGTCTCCTTGGTTAACTCCCGTGGTTGCTTGGACACCAGAATCGTCCCTTTTACCTTTGATGATTATAAGCTCAATTAAGGTATCTTGAAAACTTTTTTTTTCATCATAATAGAATTCTACTTTTTTATCCCATTGATTCATAGAAATCTCTCCATTCTATATTCTACATTCTATTAGTGTTCTATGGGGTGAACTGGCAAAGTTTGCTCCTGCTTCAATTATTACTTCAAATAATGATTGACAAGCTCCAGCAAATATTACAAGTTCATCCATACTTGATTCGTATTTCCTAGCTTCTTTAACGCTTTCAACAAAATATTTTGAATTTCTATAATTCTCTATATTGGTGAAATCATCCTTACCCTTTAGTATGCTGTCATGTCCCGTTAAAATTAATATGTCTGGATTATATTCCTTTAGCAGCTTTTCTACTACCTTAGGCTGTTGGTTTTCGGGAATAACTTTACCTACAGCTTCAATATCCAGTTGTTTATATACCTTAAGACATACATCTATATATTCTCCATCACCATCTAAGTGCAATACTTTACCTGGTCTTCCAAAATGACTGCTTTCTCTTGAATATTCTGTAATACTTCTTGTTAAGCTTCTATAATGGTTTTCTTTTCTTTCTTTTAGAATATTTATAACTATTTCATTTATTCTCTTATTAAAGGTTTTGTTGAATTGATCTACTTTATTTAATGGAACCTTTGTAAGATCACCCTCAGGGGAATCTGCAATAATTCTAAGATTAGTTCCCTTAAGAATGAAGGTCCTCTTATTATTTGAGTCTTCAACTATATCCATGATCTTAAATAAAATATCATGATCATATGATTTTCTGGCTACTATATCTCCTATTTTCAGTCTAGTCATTGAAATCCTCCTATAATCCAGATGATTTATAGAATTGAACCCTCCTATATATAATCTGGTCAAATTATAGACTACTGTATTATATAGTATGAATTTTCAAAGGTTTCGGTGCATAGTCACCTATAAAATGTGCGGTGAGTAGAATATAATAGAGAATCCTAGATTCTAAATTAGAATGGCGACTCTTGAATACTGAAGATAGGAGAAAGGAGAAATGATTTATACTATTGTTCCTGCTAAAAATGAAGGAAAAAGAATTGATAAAACTTTAAGTATGCTTCTAAAGACAAATACCCATAGGATTTTAGTCCTAATTAATGGTTCAAAGGATAGTACCTTTGAAAAGGTTTGTAATATAGATGATGATAGAATACTTATATATTGCTTTAATAAACCCCTTGGTTTAGATATTCCTAGGGCTATAGGAGCTTTTTTTGCTTATAATTTAGGAGCAACTGGATTTGTTTTCGTGGATGGAGATATGATTGGAAATATATCTGATAATATAAATGAAATAATTTTTGATTTAGCCTTTAATGATGTGGATTTAGCACTAACGGATTGTTATTATCAAACAAGTAGCAATAATAAAATGACTAAGGTGCTTTTATCCTTTAGACGTCAATTAAATCTAGAACTAGGTATTTATGATAAAATCGGTTATGCTATTCCCAGCCATGGACCCCATGGTGTTTCGAGAAAGCTTATTGATAAGATCGGTTTCGAAAATCTTGCAATTCCTCCTGTAACATTGGCTTTAGCAGTCAAAAATAATTTAAATATTAATGTATCTACTAAAATCCCTAATTATATGCTAAAATCAGCAACAAAGGATGATTTTCATGCTTCACAAATAGCTAAAACAATTATCGGTGACTGCATAGAAGCTTCATCTATATATAGAGAAAATACTAAAAAAAGAGGCTTTGATGGTATAAATTTTTTAGGATATCATAAAAGCAGACGTTTCGATATATTGAAGCTAATAATGAGTCAAAGATGATGAGTTAAAGTGAGTTAAAGTGACGGTTCTTTTTGACTCTTTTTTTATCCCAACCATTCCACTGGTTGTAAGTTATAGAAATTCATTTTTGTACTTATTTAAAAACTCAACCTTATATGGTAGTTTTTCTATTTTACTTTTTAGCTTGTTATAATATTTGTCTTTGTGGAAATCATATTCTTCATAGTAATATTTAGTAGCTATGTTCCAGATATCTTTAGGAAATTGAAGGAAAGATGCCATTAATTTATATTCTATTTCTTCTAAATTCCCCACATAATCATAAGCCTTAAGAATATTAAGTGCCTTATCAAAATCCCAATTTAATCGTTCCATAACATCTATAATAAAATTTGCTATATCATAGCATCTCAATTCAAATTTACAATTATCAAAGTTTAATATATTAACTTCTCCATTTTTATCTATTATTATATTATTACTATTATAATTATTATGACAAAGAGATTTTTCTTTTATTGCATTATTACAAAGTTCAAAATATCCATTTTTTTGTAGCATTTTTACCGCCTCTATTCCCATATCATAAAGCTTATTAACATTGTTTAGATACAAGTCATCTATCTTGCTTTTTATGGTTCGCATCTTTACAAGGCTTTTTATATATATATAATCTTGGCACTTTTCTAAATAATCTTCCTGTAATCTTCCTATGTTGGATATGCACTTAATACCCTTCATAGGAATATATCCCTTTGAGGCATTATGAAATCTAGCTAGGGCTATGGCTAACTTTTTTAATTCACTGGAATTATTAATATCATATTTCCTTCCTTTTATCCATTTGGTCATAGTATAGATATCTTTATCATGCTCTACGTATGGTATTTTACCTGCCATGATATATCTGTCTATATTTTTAAATCCCCTATATACAAGATATTCCTTTACATTATGTATAAAAAGTATTTGAGAAGTATTATAATCTATCCTTTTCAAGTAAAAGGTCCCTTTATCAGTCTTTACAATATAATATCTCTTCCGAGGTATTATTTTCATTAAATCAAATCCAAACTCTTTAACTATTTCATTAATCTTTTCCTTTATGATTATACCTCCCTTATTGTTTGAGTATCGCTTATAAATTAGCCTATTTTACTAGTTTGTGATGAAGGTCACTATGCAATTTGCTATATTAATTATATTCATAGGATATGAAAGAATATGTTTTTTTAAAAAACATATGGGTAATAATAATTTTAGGAGGTGTAATTAATGAAAAAAGTTGTTGTTTTTACTAGTACTACATGACCCCACTGCCATACTGCGAAAGAGTATCTTTCCCAAAAAAATATAAAATTTGAGGAAAAGAATGTACAGATTGATCCAGAAGCTAGAAAAGAGCTTATTAAAAGAAAGATAATGGGAGTACCCGCTATCTTTGTTGATGATGAGGTAGTTGTTGGTTTTGATAAAGATAAGCTAGATGAATTGTTGACATAAAGGATAAAGGCGCCCGTAGGGCGCATTTTGAGTTGCAAGTTCCAAGTTCCATGTTCCAAGTTTTAAAGTCATTCTTTGGGGTTTTAATATTTTATTTGAGTAATTTTTATAACACATAGGAAATATTAAAACCCCACATATAAACTATCACAATAGGTTAAATTATATTTTAGTCATCTTCTTCATCATCATACCTATCTATAACAAATTCAAAAAAGCTTCCATCATCATCATCTTTTTCATCCTTATCTTTTATATTAGCCTTAGGGTTATCAGTAGCAATATCACTTTCATCCAAAGCTGACATAATTTGAACCATTCTAATCATATTGTCAATTTTTTGAGCTTCTGGGAAATTCCCACTACTTATTAAAGGTTGTACAAGCTGCATCATATCTTTTATATCAAGGCTTCCGCCATTTTTTCTTTTTTCATTTATATTCTTACTTGTTTGTTCGAATTTATCCATGATGTTTAAAGCATTTTTAAAATTTTGCATATTCTTTTTAGTTGGTTCATCCATAAACTGTTCAAATGCTCCTAGCATATGCAAAACCTTTTCTCTCTGATTTTTAAATCTTAGAGGCTTTCGAGAACCATCAGGTGAGTTCCTAGTCATATCATTTTTAAACTCCTTTACAGTAGAAATTTTATGCATAGCAGATAAAAAATTTGAAAATACATCTAAAATATATATATTATCGGGATTCATATAGGGGCTAACTGAATTTAATGCATTTATCATTCCTTCTATTTCCTCTGTTGAAAGATTTATATTAAATGGTATATCAATAAAATTTTTTGTCATTTTTTTTATGTTATCTAAAACCGGAAGATTTAGATTATTTTTGCTAAGTAAAAATATTATCATTATTGGAAGCAGTAAGTTTTCGTCAAAATCCAATATTTTACTCTTATTTTTACTTGTATTTTCCTTTCTTGTTCCTTCTGTTTCATTATTATCTATATTTTCTCTATTTTCATTATGCTTAAAATCAGCCGAATATCCCATATAACCCCTCCTCATCATGTATCATCATATTTTTATAGTATGCGTGAACGTTTCTTTTTGTTACGCATATTATGGTTAATATAAATACACTGCATCATGTAATATAAAATATTGTTTTATTGGTAAATTTTATTCAATTGGAGGTTTTTATATGAGAAAAGACATGAATAAAGAAAAATTTAATAGAATCAAGGATTCAGTCGATCAATTAAAGGAAACTTATAAAGGAAAAACACAGGATGATCTTATCGATGAGGTAAAAAAAATCAGAGCCAATATGAGTGATGCGGAATTTAGAAGACAAATAGCTGCAATGAATAGAATAAGAGGCTTTTTAACGGAAAGTCAGCAAAAAAAACTCGATAGGCTTATAGAAATGTTAGAAAAGAATTAAAAACTATTCACAGTTTTTTATTGCTTTAAATAAATAAATTATTATGAAGAAGTAATTAAAAAAGGAGGTTAATCCATGGCTGATCTAATTGGTGGACGTGACTTGTTTAAGGGCGGTAATTTGATTTTATTTTTATTATTAATCATCCTTGTAGGGGATTGTTTGTGTGATTATGATTACGGTGAAAAATGCTGATGTTTGTCGTCTATCACCTAATAAGTTGAAGATTTTTCTTCAATTTATTTAGCTTAATGTTCACACATTTTTACACTTTAGAATAATATACTATTGAGCTAGAATAAAAAAGCTCAATAAATTAAAAGGGGAGTGTGAATATATGTCTTGTGGTAATTACTGCGGTGGTGGTAATTTAATCCTCTTCCTATTGCTAATTATTCTTGTAGGCGACTGCCTCTGCTTCGACAAATGTAATCTTTGTTAATACCATATTATATCCTTAATGATTTGAAAATGACAGCTGAGGTTTTTCCCTCAGCTTTTATTTTATATCTATAGATTTCCAATAGTAAAACTTAATTTATACATATCAAAATATCCAAAGTTTTTAAGGATTCTTGATGTGTATAAATTAACTGTTTTACTGGAATATCTATAATCACATTTCTATTGTTATTGGAATAATATATTAATGAGCTAGGCACGCTCAAAATGTAAAACAGGGAGGTAGGATTTATGCCTAATGGCTATGGTTGTTATGGTGGTGGTAATCTAATTCTTTTCTTATTATTAATAATTCTTGTAGGAGATTGTCTTTGCTTTGATGGATGTAATATTTGCTAATATTGATTAAAGCTATGTCAGCTTAAAAATAGTATTTCTTTATAATCACACTTTAAATACCTTTAGAATAATATGCTAGTAGGCTTATATAGCTTAATCTTTTAAATTAAGGAGGGAAAATATATGGCTGACGGTTATGGCTACTTTGGTGGTGGCAACTTAGTCCTTTTCTTACTACTAATAATTCTCGTAGGAGATTGTCTCTGCTTCAACGGTCCAGGTAGATGTTAATTTAATAAAAGTTTAGGGGACATCTAGTCCCCTAAATTTAAATTTGATTTCTTATGAAGAAATACCATCAAATAAATAAGCTGAAGATTTTTTATCATCTTATCTATTTAAAATTTATCTGTTTATATATTATCACTTTTTATTATATGGTGAATATATTGTTAGTAAGCTAATATAGCTTAATATATATAAGGAGGAAAGTATATGCCTTGTGGAAATCCTGGTGGTTACTATGGCGGTGGTAATTTAATTCTTTTCTTACTATTAATTATCCTTGTAGGGGATTGTCTCTGCTCCGACGGATTATTTGGTAGATACTAATTTGAAATCAATTAGCTAGGATATCTTCCTCAGTTAATTTATATCAATGACCATAGAAAACTATAGATCCAATGGAATATAATGCAAAATACAGATATTTATTGTCTTTAGACTAAACAAAGCTGGGGTTTTTTCCTCAGCTTTTTCAGCTTACATTTTAAAAACTTGTCTTAAGAACATTAAAAAAACAAGCAATACTATATTATTAACCCATAGTCTTTGTATTTTAATAGGAGGTGATATAAATGTCAAGAAGATGTCCTCCCTATTATCCTTATAATAATTTTAGTTGTTTAATTTTCTTAATAATCATATTGCTAATCATCTTCTGCTGCGGATCTTATGATAATAGATGCCTATAATGTACACTCATAATACTTTGTATCAAGCTGCTTATATAAATTTCTATTTAAAATTTGGGAGGTGCAACAATGGCTTTTGTAATTCAAGAAAGTAGGCTAATATTATTTCTATTACTCCTTATTTTGGTTGGTGACCTTATTTGTGTAGATGATAGATATATCTATAATTGTTCTAATAAACCATATCACTAAAAAATCTGCTCCAAAAGAAAATATGTTTAAATTTTTTATAATATAAGCTGAGTCAAAACTCAGCTTAACACTTTGTCCTTTACAGAAGTTACAGTTATTTTACAATTCCATTACATATCAATATTTCAATTAATTCCATGCTATAATGGTATCAAATGATAACGGTAATTAATTTGGTGGTGATATCATGGAAGTTTTAATGGTCATAATAATGGTTATAATTTATTTTTTGCTTGATTTACCAAAAAAAGAAACGGACTCTACTTCTTATGATTTTGTAAAACAAAAATAGTATAAACTATATTATTCCTCCTCTTAATATAAATTTGTATAAAGACCTTTATTCAATATTCCTGTTTATGGTTTATTGATATCAAGGTCTTTTTGCATTTCAATCACAAACCTTTTTTTAATAACATACTTAGCCCCTTACCACTACACTTAAACTTTAATTTTTTAAACTTAGTTAAATTTTTAGTTTTAAAGTCCTTTATTTATAATAAGTATTTAATTAAAGGAGGTTGAATAGATGTTGTCTCCAAGTTTAGAGGATTATTTAGAAGAACTTTATAACCTTTACATCAAAAATGAAAATTTAAGAATTATAGATTTGGCATCGAAGCTAGATGTATCATCGCCTTCTGTAGTAAAGGCACTTAAAAAACTTCATAGTGATGGCTATATAATATATGAAAAATATAAAGGAATAATACTTACTGAAAAGGGTAAAAAACTTGGAAAATCCTTAGTTAAAAGAAACGATATACTTCAAGAATTTTTAGTAATAATCGATAGTAATTGTAATCCTGAGGAAGAAGCGGAAGCAATGGAACATTATTTAAGCCCTTCTACAGTCAATACCTTTAAACTATTATCCACTTTTTTAAAAGAAAATAATGATGTTCTTGTAAGATTTAAAGAATATAAGAAGGGTAAAGGAGTATGATGGGAGGAGTTACAACTAAAAAGGCGTCATCAGACGCCTCAGATTGTTGAAAAACTCAACAAGATGAGAGGCTTTTGAAAATGTTCAAGTTCGAGGCACACTGAAATCGAGTAGCAGAGCTTGCTAGAATTGCAAGTGAGCAACGGAGATTTCAGTAGCAACGAAGAAATTGGACTTTTTCAACAGCCTCAGGCGTCATCAGACGCCTTTTTACTAACTATACCGACCCAAGCAATCTAGCTGTGCTGGCTACTATGAAACATACTACTATTGCTATTGCAGTAGGAATAAGGGCAGAAAGTATGGTCCATTTTGAGCTTCCCGTTTCTTTCTTAATGGTCCAAAGGGTTGTGGCACATGGAAAATGTAGCAGTGAAAATAGCATTACATTTAATGCTGTTAAAAATGTCCATCCATTGGCTATAAAAAGCTCCTTCATTTCAGCTAAACTCTCTAACTCAAGCATTGCTCCTTTAGCCATATAGCTCATTATTATTATTGGAACAACTATTTCGTTGGCTGGAAGCCCTATGATAAACGCCATTAGTATAAATCCATCTAATCCTATAATCCTAGCAAAGGGGTGAAGAAACATCGATAGATGATTTAAAATGCTCATATCTCCAATCCTAACATTTGCCAATATCCAGATAACCAATCCTGCAGGAGCTGCAACTGCCACTGCTCTTCCTAGTACAAATATAGTTCTATCAATTAGTGATGTATATAATATTCTTACTATTTGGGGCTTTCTGTAGGGCGGAAGCTCCAATGTGAAGGTTGAAGGCACACCCTTTAGCATAGTTTTAGATAAAATCCATGATACAATGAGGGTTATAGCTATACCAAATACAACAAGTAATGTTATAAATAAAGAAGCAACTATGGTACTGTATCTGCTTGACACTAATCCTCCTACAAATATTGTAGCCAATGCTATCAAGGTTGGAAACCTCCCGTTACAGGGTACAAAGTTATTGGTTAAAACTGCAATCAGCCTTTCTCTTGGAGATTCAATTATTCTACAGGCTATTACTCCTGCTGCATTACAACCAAAGCCCATGCTCATTGTTAAGGATTGCTTTCCGTGGGCACCTGCCTTTTTAAATAATTTATCTAGGTTAAATGCAACCCTTGGAAGATAGCCTAAATCCTCTAAAAGGGTAAACAACGGAAAGAATATAGCCATAGGAGGTAGCATAACCGATACGACCCAAGCTAGTGTTCTATACATTCCCAATATTAGTATACCATGTAGCCATTTGGGAGAGTCTGCAGCCATAAAAAGATAGGTCAGTTTATCTTCAAGCCAAAAAAATAAATTGGCAAGTATTTGAGAAGGATAATTGGCTCCAGTTATGGTTATCCAAAATACTACTCCCAGCAATAAAAACATAATAGGGAATCCCAGTATTCTAGATGTAAGCAGATCATCTATTTTTTTATCAAAATTCATTTTCCTTTGACTTTTTTTAGTTACTGCTTTTTTTGTTATCGCTTCAGCAAAGGTATATATATCCTTTACTATACTATCTGTGAGTTCATCTCCATACATGGTCTGAACCGAATCCGATATACTTACTAGTTCCTCAAATCTCCTTGGGTCTTTATCGTCCATTTACTAATACCTCCTCCCCTTGAATTTCTAATATCTTGTCATCATAAATATATTCGTGAATAGAGTCTATTATAGTTTTATCTCCATCTATAAGCCTTAATGCCACCCATCTTGAATCTAATTTCCCTTTTAAAATCTTATGGATTTGAGGCTGTATTTTTTCTATAGCTTCTTCTACTGTTTTAGAATAAGTCATTTTTTTAGGTTTGGGATTTTCTACACCTAGAGCTATATTGAAAACCCTTTTTCTAAGCTCATCTAAACCTTGACCCTTTCTAGCAACTGTTGCAACAACAGGTACTCCAAGTTCTTCTTCTAATGCTTTTATATCTATAAATATTCCCTTTCTTTCTGCTTCATCCATTAGATTTACACATACTACTACATTATTTGTGATTTCCATAACCTGTAGTGCTAAATTTAAATTTCTTTCAAGACATGTTCCATCAACTACAACTATTGTAGCATCTGGTCTGCCGAAGCATATAAAATCCCTTGCAACTTGCTCCTCAACCGAATTTGCAAATAGTGAATAGGTTCCAGGCAAATCCATTAAAATAAACTTTTTTTTATTGAACTCATAATTACCTCTAGCATTTACCACGGTTTTTCCTGGCCAGTTTCCTGTATGCTGCTTTAAGCCAGTCAATTCATTGAATACTGTACTCTTTCCAACATTGGGATTACCCGCCAATGCCACAACAAATTCCTCACCACATTTGATATTAAATTTTTTCTTCAGTATTCCTTTACCACATGAATCACATGTCAAACCCATTTTTTCACCCCTAAAATCAAGTCTAAGTTTTAAGTTCTAAGTATTAGAATCTACTAAATTAGAACTCTTGTTTATTCCATACTATCAACCTTTATATGTTTTGCTTCCTCTTTCCTAAGTGCTATTTGTGCCCCCTTTATTCCATAGGCTATTGGATCTCCAAGGGGACTCTGCCTTATTACTTCAATCTGCGTGCCTGGGATTAATCCTAAATCTAACATTCTACGTCTTAACAATCCTGTTGATTGTAGTGATATTACTTTGACTTTACTTCCTATCTTAGCATTGGAAAGTAACATATTTTACCTCCTTTTTTAAACTCAAAATTAGCCAAGGCTAATTCTTATTTTCCATAATTTATATTATGTTTTTTATAGAAAGAGGTTACATATTTTCAAAAAAATAAAAGATCTTTCCTAATGTTATGAAAAGATCTTTTTTAAAAATATACTTTTTTAATTTACCCAGCTAAGTAATAAATATAATCTTGTGTTTTTGGGATAACTTAGGAGTTTTAGTATCCCATTTAATTTATTTCTTTAACACTAATTCAATTGCTAAATCCTTACCAGCTTTAACTTTTCCACTCATCTTTATATATTCTTTTACACTTTCTCCATTTGTTATAATAATTGGTGTAATAATCTGTTTTCCTTTAGATTTAATATATTCTAAATCTACTTCTAGCAATTCATCTCCAACCCTTATTTCTGAATTTACTTCAACGAGCCTTTTAAATCCTTGTCCCTTTAATTCTACTGTGTCAATTCCAACATGTATAAGTACTTCTAGTCCATCCTTTGAAAGGATTCCTATGGCATGATTAGTTGGAAATATTTGAACAACCTTTCCATCAATAGGAGAAACCACCTTGCCTTTCTCTGGTACTATGGCTACCCCTTCTCCAACCATCTTTTGTGAAAAAACCTGATCTGGAACCTCGGTTAAATCTATAAGTTTACCATCCATTGGTGCTAGGATCTTGATTTCTTTATTCTTTTTATGAAAACCAAACATTTTATTCCTCCTATTCTGTCAGTTTACTTCAAGCTTTTTGTCTAAAATATTGGTACATCTTCCCCTCCTTCATCCCTAATCATTATCATAAATAAGAAGAAAAAATTTTTTTCTATTCATTTATAATAAAGATTAAATATGTATTATCTTTCTTAATATAGTATGGGGTGCCCCCCATACTATATTATATAACATATATCTTTTATTTTTGTACTACTCCATTATTATTTATCAGTTTCTTCATTTCCTCGCAAACAATCTCTGCCTTTGTTCCTATTATAACCTGCATAGTTGTTTTAGACGGTCTTATTACACCAGAGGCTCCTAATACCTTTAATTCTTTGTCTTTAACTATGTCGGTATTAACTAGGGAAAGTCTTAATCTTGTAATACAGGCATCTAAATCAACGATATTTTCTTTCCCTCCCAATGCTTCCAAATATTTTTGAGCTAAATCACCTATACCATCTTTTTCACTAGCTGCTTCATCAGCAGTAACATCCTCAAAGACATCGGAAACGATATCAATATTGAGCTTAAATTTCTTTATTGCAAAGACAAATATTATATAATACAATGCTGCAAATGCCAATCCAATAGGTATTATTAATATAGGCTTAGTAGCTAAATTCCAATTTACAATATAGTCTATTGCTCCTGCTGAAAAACCAAAGCCATGGAGTATACCAAGTTTATAGGTTACTGCTAAAGATATTCCTGTCAATACTGCATGGATACCGTATAAAACTGGGGCTATGAACATGAACATAAACTCAATAGGTTCAGTTATTCCTGTTAAGAAGGAAGTGAAGGCAACAGAAATCAAAACCCCTGCAACTGCTTTCTTTTGCTCTTTTTTAGTTGCAGTGTATATAGCTAGTGCTACTGCAGGAAGCCCAAACATCATTACTGGAAAAAATCCTGTCATAAACATACCTGCACTTGGGTCACCAGCAAAAAACCTGTTTAAATCTCCTGTAGCTCCGTTATATTCTCCAAATACAAACCAAGTAATACTGTTGATTATATGATGAAGTCCTGTTGGAATTAATAGTCTGTTCAATGTACCAAATACAACTAAACCAGCTTCTCCAGCCCCTATTATCCAATTACCAACGGCATCTATTGCATTTTGAATAAAAGGCCATACGTAACCAAATATGAATCCTAAAACAATGGAATATAATGATGTTATTATAGGCACAAAACGTTTTCCACCAAAAAATCCTAAATAATCTGGAAGTTTTATATTGTGATACTTATTGTAAAGATTTCCAGCAAGAATACCTGATATCATACCTCCTAAAACAAACATATTTATTTTTTCATTTATAGCTGTTGCACATGCTGTCATAGTAAAATATCCAACTGCACCTGCAAGAGCCGCAGCTCCATGATTATTTTTTGCAAAGCCAATTGCCACACCTATTGCAAATAAAATTGGAAGATTGTCAAATACCGCTGCTCCTGCCGCCGATACAAATGGAACCTTTAAAAGTACACCAAATCTTAGTAACAATGCCACAACAGGCATTACTGCTATGGGAAGCATTAAAGACTTACCCAATTTTTGAAGCTTTCCTAAAACATTACTACTCATAAATAATTCCCCCTTAAATTTTTTTTTAAAAGAAAATAGCATAATTAATATTTGAATTATCCCAATACCTAATTATGCAATTCCCTCAATAAAAAAACATTAACCAATAGAAGGATTTCTCCCTCTAGTAGGTTAATGCCTGATTTAACAGTAACACACCTTTCTTTTATTTAGATTTAAGTCTTTCAATATGTATTGCCATATAGCCAAGCTCTTGCTCTGGCACATTTACTTTGTATTCTTCTTCAATTTTAATCTTTATCTTTTTTATAATTTCAAAGGATTCCTTAAATTCTTTTTTGATATTCTCCAAAAGAGGATTATCTATATATCTTTTATTTTTTATCCTGTCTAAAGCTCCTTGAAGGTGATTGATTAGTCTCTTATAGTTAAATCTTGTCTTATCTAAGGTTATATTTAAACCTTCTTCTATAATACTAATTATTTCATTTAAAACTCTAGCATTCTTCATGGTTTCCTTAACCTTGATATTTTTTCTGCTAGCATGTAGGTGCATTGCAATAAAGCCTATTTCTCCAAAGCCTAAATCAACATCTAGTTTTTTCTTTATCATTTTTATTCCTTGAGTAGCTATATCGAATTCCTCTGGATATATTATTTTTATTTCATCAATAAAGGGATTTTCTATCTTTAATCCAGTTTTTACCCTTTCAATTGCAAAAGCTATATGATCAGTCAATAAAATGTGTATATGACTATCTAAGTCACCTAGTCTATCATCAGCAATCTCAATAATTTTCTCACTTATTTCAATAATATGAGAATCTATTTGCTCTATCAGTCTAAAATACTCCTTCTTCATTTTTTCATTATAAGCTACAAATGACCGTTGAATATCACCATCGGGTATATATATTTTTTTATTTTCCTTTTTTCCAAATCCAATACCCTTTCCTATAAGGATAGTATCGGTATTACTTCTAAAATCATAGGCTAGAATTACATTGTTATTTAAAATCTTTAATACTCTGTAATTTTTATCAGTCAATATCACACCTCCTTCAAAAGAGAAAAGGCGCAAACCTATATTCTAATACAATTTTATCTTATGCATTAGTACATAGGTTTACGCCTGTGACAAAGTAACGTACCTAGAATATCATTTATTATTGTAGTTAAATAATAACATACACTGAAAACGTTTGTCAATATTTTTTTAAAAATTTCGATAACTTTATTAGCTTAAAGTATCTAAGCTTTCCTTAATGCTTACTAAAGCAACACCCTGAAGTTTTGTAGCAACTTTATTAATAAGCTAGCTTGAAACAAAATAGGCAATAATATTGCAAACATAAATTTAGATATTTTTCATTATAAAATCCCCTAAACAGCTTATTTTACTTAACTATATCATTTTTGATTAAATAAGTTGATAGAAAGGTATTAATAATTTATAGTATAATCATACTATAAAAATTTAAGTAAAGACTTTAATTTATACATGTCCAAAATGCCCAGAAACATTGCATATTTGTACATGTATAAATTAAGTTTTACTATGTAAATTCTATATAATAGTTCATATATTATGTTATAATTTAAAACTTTAAAAGGTGAGAGATGTAATGAGAAGTAAAAGGATATTTTTTTTACTAATGATTTTAAGTTTTATAATTTTATTATCATTATTATTAAAATAAATAGATAATGAAGATGCGATTTTAAAGGAATATACTTTTACAGGAGAAGGTAAGTTTTGGAAAGCAAAATGTCATATTTACGGTAGAGAAATTTTTATAAATAATAGTGAAAAGCAAGTAGAATATAAATCTAAATCAAAAAAAGATTTTATTTTAGTCTATAAGAGAGAAATATCAGAACTATCTTCTATTAAAAATATAAGCTATTCTTATGAAGTTGGTGATTCTAAGGTTGAAAAAAATATAAACTTGGATCAACATAGTAATTTAGAAGAATCAGATTTAAAACATCATAATAAAAACTTTCCTCTTTGGTCTATTAACGAAAATTCCATTGTGGAAGTTATTGTAAAATGGGATAATAAGGTAGAAACATTTGAATTGAAAGCAAAACAAAATTAAAGTTATCTAGTAGAAGACGAACCGTGGACATTAATGATAACTTATAAGACATAAGCTTCGATTCTATCCTTAAAGAATATTATTAGTTGGCTAAGGACTAAATCCCAGTTCTTATAGTTTCTGCTCCACTTTTCCATTACATTTTGACTTGCTAAATAGAGCATTTTTCCAAGGGACTGATCAGAAGGAAAGACAGATTTTGCCTTTGTAACCTTTCTAAACTGACAATGTAAGCTTTTGATGATATTAGTTGTGTACATAATCCTTCTGACATCCTTAGGAAACTTGAAGAATGGAGATAATATATACCAATTTGCTTCCCAACTCTTAATTGCAAAGGGATACTTATTATCCCATTTTTCTTTTAGCTTAAATAGGTTTTCTAAAACTTCATCTTCATTAATAGCTGTATATACTGTTTTAAAATCCTTTACAAACACTTTTCTATCTTTATATGATACATACTTAAAAGAGTTTCTAAGCTGATGGATAATGCATCTTTGAATTTCAGCCTTGGGATAAGATGCCTCAATCGCTTCTTTTAGGTCTGCTAAGCCATCTACACTAAATATTAGTACATCTTCTAACCCTCTATTCTTAAGCTCATTCAGCACTCCTAACCAGAACTTTGAGGATTCACTTTCTCCAATCCAGATACCTAAAATATCTTTAAATCCATCTAAAGCTATATCTAAAACAACATAGGTTGCTTTACTTTTAATACGATCTTCTTCTCTAACTTTATAGTGGATAGCATCCATAAATACAAAGGGATAAACAAGCTTTAAGGCTCTGTTTTGCCATTCTTTATTAATACAGGGTAATATCTTATCAGTTATTTTACTAATCATCTCTGCTGAGAGCTCGATACCATAAATATCGTTTAATTGGTCATGTATATCTCTAGTAGACATACCCCTTGCATAGAGTGAAATTACTTGTTCTTCTATACCTGATATATTCCTTACATTCTTAGGAACAGCTATCAGTTCAAACTCACCGTTTTTATCTCTTGGAACTTGTTTTTCCATCTCACCAAACTTCGTCTTCAGATTCTTTTGAGAATGACCATTCCTACGGTTATCAGTCTTCTTATTCTTCCTCTCCTCCCTTATCATATCCAAGCTCCACATCTAGCCTGTAGTGCATCCTTAAACATAGCCTTTAAGAGTGAATGAAGATCACCTGCTGATTTTAAGTTGCCTTCCTTAATCATTATCTTAAAACTTCCTTTGGTAATGTGCTTATAACAAAACACCCTCCTGCTTTAATTATTATTTCTAATTATTGCCATAAAAGAGTTGTTTATTTCATTTAATCACAAAGTTTTTTACATTACCAATTAGACATATTAATTTCACACATATTCTCTCTTTAATATTTATCAAAACACTTTAATCTGTAATTGATATAATAAAATTGTAATCTAAATGGAAATCATTATCTAAATAAATAGTGCTAATGTGTTTATGTTTAAAAAAGTTGTTACCGTTAATTATAATTGAATAATAATTTGGGATAAATAAATTTCCTGAACTTTTTCCAGTGCTGAAGTTAGCTATTGACATTGAGACTCTGTGGATATGATTATATCTGAGATTATATGTGAGTACCGCTCTTTTAAAAATTAAGGGTGTGATAGCATAAAGCTTATCATACTCACCCTTAATATAAATAGTTCACTATGCCAAACTCAGTTTTAAACTGGAAAAAACTCTCCACTCTTATTTAAAAAAATATTAGTATTCTTAATTACCAATTAAGTATTTTATCAGTTTTTTTAAATTCTATTTATAAGTGTTAGCTCCTAGGTAGAACTAGTTCCTCTTTTTAATGTGCATTCTGTTGTACAACCTGCTACATAAGAATAGTTATGTGCACTTAATACAGGGTCGAATGATACTGTATAAGAAAAAGAATTTGATGAAGGATGCTTTTCTTTAGTTTGATCTAATTGAACATACTGTCCGTTTCCTATATCTCCTATACCATTTTGCCCATATCGAACTGTTCTACTTGACATTTTTATTGAACTATCTTTATTCTCCCATCCACCTTTTACTTTAGTTATGTCAACTCTATCAGGACTTGAATATTTTTTTCAATAAATTGTTGAATATGCTCTTACACCTTTACTATTATCCCATCCCTCTTCTGTTTGAGTCTTAGAAGTACTTGCAAAAATAACTGTGACATATTCTTCAACGGTATTTGGATTATTTTTTAAAGTACAATCATTTCCTAAAAATTCACTTTATGTAGTTGAACTATTTAGTTTTTGCGTAGTATGTATTACATCTATTTTTTTTATTGAACCATTTGTTTTATTAATTAATTTAGCCTGAGGATTGATTTTATTTATTATTATAGAATCATCAACATCACTAACCCCCAATTTTGCTTTATTATATAGTTCTTCTAAATTAAGACTTTCAACATTTTGTTCCTTTGCAAAGCTCAAGCTAGTAGGGGTAGTACCAGCGAAGCTGCTCTGATAGGAAAACTCAAATTTATAATTTAGAGATCAAGGATACCTAAAAATCAATAGGTATCCTTTCATCCATATTTAAGTCGAATGAGCCATATGGATTAATGTGAGTGTAAAATAATGGTGTAAGTGCCCTATAGTCTTCAGGAAGCATTACTTTTTTCCATTCTTTTTCACTTAGTATTTTTTGAACCATAAGAGTATTAATGTATATCATACAGTTTTGGAGTAAGTGTAACGCTAAAACTGAAATTTCTTGATCTTCAAGGCGGTTTGTAGAAATTTCTCCCCCTTTACCGAAAAAAAATGAAACCATTAGCTGAATTCCAATTTTCAACAACATTTAGTCCCTTATGTATTTCTATTCTTACGTCCTCAGAGTTAAAATATTCGCAAAGGAATATCGTTTTTATTACCTTTCCTAGCTCAGAAAGAGCCTGATAGGTGGGATGCTTTAAATTATTTCGTGTAAATCTTTTTAGTATAGCTTCAGTTTCAGCAATTCCAAGCCTAAGAGCAGTAGCATATTTAATCATCTGATCGTACTGTTGCATTATGAGTTCCCAATTTATTGGTCTAGTTAATATTGGTGTTAAATTTTCAAATGAATCATTCATATTTGTATTAGGCTTGTATAACTTTTGACGTCCTATAGATTTTATTCTTGGCATCAATTTAAAACCAAGTAAATAGCAAAATGCAAAAGCAACTTCACTTTGGCCATGGGTGTCAACATAGTTTTTTCTATCTCCATATCAGTACAATGCCTTAACAAACCTTCAATCATAGAAGAAACCTCAGAAGATGAACATGACTTGAGCTGAGAATATATGTAAGTAGAATTTTTTTCAACATGCCAATAAATCATAACTCCACGGTCCCTATAACGAATATGCCATTCGGTCATTAGATTTTGATCCCAACTGGCAAATTTTTTGGAATCTGAAGCACAGCTAGTTATAGTTTCTCCCCAAATTTCCTTGGCTCTTATATCTAATATTGCATTAACAACATCTGATATCGCATTTCTAAGGTCATCTTTATTAATGTATTTTCTTCGTATATACAAAAAGATCCTTATACTTTTCTCCATGATTACCTGAAGCAACACGTTTTAAACTGGTATTTGTTCCTAAGCCATATAAAGCTAAAATAAGACGTTTCTGTATTATACGTCGATTCAGTTGTTCTCTAACTCCCATAGTTTTAAAATTATCAGTAAAAGATAATTGTAAGTCTGTTTCTTTTAATACATCTAATAAGTTAGTCATGGGCCACTTACTTGCTATTTGAGATTTAAGTTTTATTAAATTCTGTGACTCAGCTTGAGGTTCACTTGGTGAGATTGATATCCATCCATTTCCCTTTGTTGTAATTCGTACTTTGGGATTTTTAGTAATATCTTTATTTAAAGAATCCAATGAATTTATCATTTTATTTTGCAAATGCGAAATCAAATTCCTGGCGTCTAAAGGCTTGTTAAGTGCTTTATAGTTTTCCTTTCTATTTATTTCAAAATCTGCTGGTAAGTCTTGATCTGGATTACGGTATCTATCTGCACCTAAAACCCAAATTTCTTTACATCTAAGCTTATCCCTTAATGACTGGAGAGTGAATATTTCGTAATTTATGCGATTTATTCTACTTCTCCCTCGGTTATCAACTTCAACAATAGAATCTTTCCATTTAGCACGTATAACCCCTTCAATAGGAACATATTCATTTGCTGGAAAATGATGCAGGCTTGTATGAGCATACCTTTTAATAAGTTCTAAGGCTTCCATTACAGGTCTATGTATTTCATTATTAGACTTGAATTCTAAGATATGTAATAATTGTGGAATCATCCTTCGATAATGACGTCCATAGGAAGCCCTCATAACAGTATGAACCTTTTTATTATATGCACTTCCTGAATGTCTATATTCTTTTACTAAATCATTTAAAGTCTTTTCAGTTATTATAGGGAATATTGCATCTTTAACTTTTTCATCTGGATTAGCTAGTGCTAGCTCGGCCATTTTATAAAGTATGTTTGTTTTACCATTAGCACGCTTAAAATCATTAATAAACTCCTTATCTATCCTTCGTTCTGCTCTAACTTTAATTTTATGAATTACTTGAATAAGAAGCTCAATGAGATTATCTGTTATTTCCCTGCTTCTTAGCCAAAAGAATATTGATAATAGAGTATATCTAATAGGCTCAGGGTGTCTACGCAGTTCTCTTATATCCTCAGAACCAACCCTTTGTTTATACTTTTTCAATACTTTCTTAGGAATATTATCGAATATAGTATCAGGTATATTCAAATTTCGAATAGTACGTAATTTTTTAATTTCCAAAAAGATGGTTTCTAGTCCAAGTCGTCCTGGATCTGAGCGTAATTCATTGAATAGATTTTCTTCATTGTTTTCATCTGATAAGCCCCTAATCAAAGTATCTATACCATCAAGGGATTCAGAAGAAAGCTTCTTAAATGTATTATTAAAAAATCTATTTTCAAAGGTATTTAACACCGAGCTTATAATTTTTTCTATTCTTTCGTTAGATGAAGGTTCAATTCTTTTCTTTCTAAAGTAAGCAAATACATGCTCCTTTAATGAGTCCCTGTTAGCCCTATTAAAATCAATTAAGGCTAGGAGCCATTTTGTGACCTTTTCAGAATCATCATTATTTGGCAGCCTAAAACCAAAGTAATTTCTAATTTGCACTTTGTGATGTCTTACGCTACGACCGTTTAGATTGTAATTTTCAAGCATACATTCCTGGGTTTCTATTTGTTTTGCAATATACTGAATTACCTGCTTAGGAAATTGACTTTTATGCTCGGGGAATTTGCATTCATTTTGAAAGTATTTAAAGAGTATAGCAAACCCCAGTCTTGCATCCTTTGACTTACTTAGAACCATGTGTAATTCTTCAGGTAACAAAGTAAAGCTTTCAATTAGTTCTTCCATCATCCAAATATTTTTCATTATAAATCCCTCCGAAAACTTTAATTTACTTAAATATATCATTTTCAGATAATTTAGTTAATGAGAAGATTTTTATATCTATAATTTTACCTTGCACCCAGTGAAGTGACACGTTTGCTGGTATTGGGCAACGTTGGGTCATAAAAAAGTGGATAATACAATGATCTACTTTAGTTTTACTACAAAGTAGTAGGAGGAATTGTATAAAAAGCTAGGAAGTCAAATTATGATGATATCCTAAACATTTATTTAAGATATTGTACTATTAAACAAATTAATAGTTTCCGAATTCTCTCAGAACTAACATAAAACAAATACATATTTCATAGAGTTCGAACATAATTACAATTTTGAGAATCGTTTATTCAATTTTTTAAAAAAATATAAGATTTATATTTAATTACATATATATCATTATATGTATATATAAATTTATTTTTGTATATTATATAATTCATGGAATTTCTCTTGATTTTTTGCTATAATGTCTTTAGTTTTTTAAAAAGGGTGTGTAACCATCAAAACTTGGGAAGCAACTGAAATTTCAAGAGAAGAATTTAATAGCTTAAAAGAAATTGAATTTGCATGCTGTGGTGGTGTTTGTGGTGGCGGTTGTCCTAAATAAAACACCAAACGACAATAGAGATATCTCTTTTTTCTAAGAGATATCTCTATTGTCTATTTATAAAAAGGAGGTTGTTAAAATGGCAATGCAGAAAAAAGTCAAAGAATCCTCTCTTTTTAATAAAAATACTATATTAATTTTACAAGGTTTCTTTATATCAATATTTGGAGATTATGTTTTTGAAATAGCAATTTCTTTTTTAATTTTAAAGATGACTGGTTCAACTGCATTAATGTCCTTAATCATGGTATTGAATATATTACCATCAACGCTATTATCGCCCTTTGCAGGTATCTTAGTAGATAGGATGAACAAAAAATGGATGATGGTAAGTATGGATATTATGAGAGGTATTTCAACTATTCTTTTATCTATAATCTTTTTTTGGGGACATGGAAATGTAATTTTAATTGGTATAAATGCAGTTTTTTTATCCGTATGCAAACCATTTTTTCAACTTTCATCAAATTGTCTAATTCCTCAAGTATGTAGTAAAAATAATTTAGTTAGGCTAAGTAGTGTTTCTAATTTAGGGCTTAACATTTCTGAATTATTGGCAAAAAGTTCTTCAGGATTTTTACTTTCACTACTTGGAGCTCCAATATTATTTTTAATAAACGGATTAACATTTTTACTTTCTGGTATTAGTGAAATATTTATAGAATTTGAAGATAATTTAATAGAGGATGAGAATAACAATTTATTTGATAAGTTTAAAACGGATGTTACAACTGCTGTTAATTTTATTAAAGGAGATCATTGTTATAGAATATATATTTTTTTATTTATGTTTGTAATGTTTTTTAATTCAATTAGTAGTACGATGACAATCCCTTTCTTCAATAAATACTATAATCCTGAAATATATGGGATGATTTCTTCAGTCTTAGTTATAGCTTCAATCATTAGTTCTGCTATACTAAGTTATTTAAAGAAAGTAAAGTATACAAGTTTGTTTATAATAGCAATAATTATAACAAGCTTAGCAAGAATTTTATACCCTTTCAATGTTTTAGAAGGAATTCTTGTTCTATTTTTTATAAGTGGATTTTTTGTAAGTATTTCAAACACGATCTTTAACAATATACTCGTTATTGCTATAGATGAAAATGTACGAGGTAAAGTTTTAGGCATTAGCTTTCAATTAGTTTTTGTTTTTCAAATTATTGGAACATTAGTTGGTGGATTATTAGCAGACGTGTTTGATTTGCGTTATATCATTGTAATTTCAAATACCTTATTAATAATAATAGTAATGTTAATATATTTAAGAAATAAGTATACGTTAAATTTAGTCAATGAAAAGTTAGGGAGTGATAATTAATGAGACAACTAAAAGCAAATGGTCATTTGTATGTTAATGATAAAGCCAAAAAAGTAATGCTATATGATAAATATAATGGCAAATTATTTGATATACCATATGATATCTATGAGCAACATAAAATTGATTCTCAAGATGAATTTTATATACAACTTAACAAATATTTAAGTGATAATCCTATAGAAAGTTTAGGATCAAGTGATACATTACAGCATTTAAGATTTATTATGACTAATGATTGTAATTTAAGATGCACATATTGTTATGCAAATGAAGGAAGTTATAATAAAAAAATTGGTAAGCTTTCAAAAAAAGCTGCAAAACAAGCTATAGATAATTTCTATGATCATTATAATCATATTAAGCAGATTTCCTTTTTTGGGGGAGAACCTTTATTAAATTATGATACTGTTGATTATATATGTAGATATGTAACTAACCTATTTGATAAACATAAAATCAAAAGTATGCCAATGTTCTCAATGGTTACAAATTGCACGTTAATAAATGATAGGGTATTGGAAACTTTTAAAAATTATAATTTGAAGATTGTTGCAAGTCTAGATGGTCCTAAAGAAATTAATGATCTACAAAGGATAAAAAAGAATGGGACTGGTTCATTTGGTATAATAGATCGCAATCTAAAACTTTGCCAAGAAATTACTGATGTAGATATTGAATGTACTTATACAAAAAACCATGTAAATTTGGGGTTAACTTGCGAAGAATTAGATAATTTTTTCATGTCGAATTACGGAATAGAAAGAGTAAATATAATAAAAGTCATTGATAATGGTAATATTACTTCGAATTTGAAACTCGATGAAAAAAGCGAAGATGAGTTTTTGAATTCCTATTCTCTTGAAAAAATAAAAGGAAAGTTCTATAAAGATACATATGACGATGTATTTGTTAGAATGATACTTGCATTTAATAGCGATTCTTATACTAAAACATTTTGCGATGCTGGTTTTAAACAATTTACAGTTAATTTTGATGGAAACATATATCCTTGCCAAGGATTTGTAGATAATGATGAATATATTTTAGGTAACATTACTGAATCAATAGATACTATAAAGAATTCTTCTAAAAATCTTCTAAAAAAATATTTTAAATCAGAGCATGAAAAATGTAAAGTTTGTGGAAATAAGAGATTTTGTCAATATTGTATATCATTTTCTGGTGAATCATATAATGACGAAGAGCATTGTAAATATGTTAATGAATTATGTAATAGTTTTATCAATGGAATTTTAAACATGCAAGTTGAAGATAATGATGAATATAGAAAAACACTGAAAAAAATATACTCAAAACTAAACAAACAATACGAAAAAATATCATGAAAAAAATAATAGTAAAAATAACTTCAGAAAATGATAGATCAATAAAAGAAACTTATGAGAAGGCTAAAATAGAAGTTCCCTTTTTTATGACAGTTGACAAAAATTATGATGAGTATCAATTACGCGATCTTATTGATGTTCCAGAGGAAGCTTTTTTAAGTAGAGATAGTGGTAGTTTCAAACTTGACCCTAAGTTTATTATATGGATCATAAAATATTGCAAAGAAAATAATAAGGGCTTAGCAATAATACATAACCATTTCAACAATCCCACTTTCTCTCTAAATGATCTAAACGCTGAAAAAGTTATAAGAAAGCTTGCAAATAAATATGGAGTCATATGCTTTATTAATGGTATAATTTCAACCAGAAAATATTACTTTAGAATTTTTAATTATAATTCTTTAATATGTTTTGAAAATTCAAAAGTAGAAATAATCAAGACTTAAAGTGTTTCAGGTCTTGCCAACGAATTTTATTAATTTTCATTTTTGAAGATTAGTTATATTATTTCAAGCTGTTAACAACTTTTAGAGAGAAGTGTCGTAACCACATATAAATCCTAATATTTTTATAATGCCAATAGTATCCTAAAGACTAATTTAAGATACTATTTAAGCTTAGATAACCGTTTAATTTCTAACGTAAATTAAAACTATTTAGTATAGTATAATTGTAGCAACAAAACAGTGATACGGATTATAAGATGGAAAGGGGGCTTTATGACAGATATCAATAAGCTAATCGAGTTCCAAAATACTAGTTTTAGCAATGAAACCAAAGATACAAATATAAGGGTAAAAATGTCAACAATACAAAAGGAAGCTTTGAAAATGATGTCTATAGTAAGAAAAACGACAATATCAAAGCTTATTTGGAGAATTTTGCTTGCTTAAAACTATAAATTCTTTAGCCATAGGAAATAGCTTCCTATAGCTGTCTTTATCGCTTCTGGTCCTTTCGATAACTTTATTAGCTAAGAAAATTGCATAATTAACACTAATAATTTTCAAATACCATATTCAGATAACTTTTATTGATTCTCTCTACTACCTTTTGCACCAAAAAGACCCTTTCTTTTTTGAAAGGGTCTTCTTTCTATAGAAACTTTATATTTTGTTTTTATTTATTATTTATTGATAAATAGTAAATTCATATATGTTTTATACTATGCCAAAAGTTGCTGCAACTATTGCTACTATAGTAGCACAAAGTGGAATTACAACTGTACACATACCAAGATCTGCATATGACTCCTTATGAGTTAATCCAGTTATACCTAGTAATGTTATAACTGCACCATTATGTGGAAGAGTGTCAAGTCCACCACACGCCATTGCAGCTATCCTATGAAAAGCTGCTGGGTCAATGCCAAGGGCAGTAGCTTTTTGCATATATATATCTCCCAATGCTCCAAGTGCAATACTCATACCACCAGAAGCTGAACCAGTTATACCAGCAAGTATACTTGTTGAAGCTGCAAGGGAAATAAGGGGTGTACCAGGTATTGCAAGTATAGCCGCTTTAACTAATGCAAAAGCCCCTAAGGCTTTAATAACGTTACCATAACCAACCTCAGATGAAGTGTTAATTATGGCTAATAATGAACCATAAGCCCCTTGGTTAATAGTTTCTTTCATGTTATCAATGTTTTTACGGAATATAATTAATGCTACCACTATAGATGCTACAAGGGAAATAATTATACTCCATATACCTTTAACCTTACTTAATGTTGTTCCATATTGTTCAAGGAAGGAACCATCCATATTTCCAAAATAGAATTTACCAAGCAAATAATTAAGTACAAGCACTATGATTATTGGAGTTAATGCGGCAGCAAAGCTTGGTAGCTTGTCCAAATCGAATTCTTTGATTTCTTCTTTATGATTACCATAGCCTTCTCCAGCTGCCATGGCCTTTTTAGAACGTGTAGTAAGCCACCACATACCACCACCAAACATAACTGCTGCACCTATAAGCCCAAGAATTGGAGCAGCCCATGCAGTAGTTCCAAAAAACGGCATAGGAATAGCATTTTGGATTTGTGGTGTACCTGGCAGTGCAGTCATAGTAAAGGTAAAGGAACCAAGTGCAATTGAAGCAGGTATAAATCTTTTTGGAACATTACCTTCTCTAAATAACGCTGCTGCTACAGGATAAACTGCAAAAGCAACAACGAATAATGAAACCCCACCATAGGTCAATATTGCACAGGATAACACAACTGCTAAAATAGCTTTATCTTTTCCAAGCTTTTCAGCTATAAAATGAGCTATAGATTTAGCAGCTCCAGAAGCATCCATAACCTTACCAAATATAGCTCCTAATAAGAATAGTGGGAAGTAAGCCTTTGCATATCCTGCAAAGCTTTTCATGAATACTTCGGTATAGCTTGCAAGTAGAGGGATATCTCCCGAAAATACTGCTGCTAGCATTGCTAGTATTGGTGCTAGAATAAGAACTGTGATTCCTCTGTAAGCTAGATACATAAGTAAGCCTAAAGAAATGATAATACCAATAACTCCTAACATAATTTGACTCCTTTCTTCATATATAATTTTTTATTATTGCTAAGGGTCAGATGCAAATGTCATCTGCCCTAAAAAACTTAATACAATTATTATTTTAAAAAATTCACTATATAAAAAATATATGTAAATGATTTTATATAGTTAGACCCATCAATTCATCCTTAAATATTCTTGAATCCATTTCCTTTAGTTCTTCAGAAACTATCGGTTTGAAATCCATTAAGTCTAAAACATCTTTTTGAAGGTCTATACCTGGAGCAATTTCTTTTAATACTAATCCTTCTCTAGAAAGCTCAAAAACTGCTCTTTCAGTTATATATAAAACTGGTGTTTCATTATCAATAGCATAATCACCACTAAAGGTTATTTGTTCAACCTTATCTAAGAACTTTTTAACTCTACCTTCTTTTTCTATTACAAGTCTTCCATCCTTTGCTTTAACCTTCAATCCACCAGCAGTAAAGGTTCCACAATATACCACTTTTTTAGCATTTTGAGTTATATTGATAAAGCCACCGCAGCCAGCTATTTTAGGTCCAAATTTAGAAACATTAATATTTCCTTTTTTATCACATTGAGCTAATCCTAAAAATGCTAAATCAAGTCCTCCACCATCATAAAAATCAAATTGATATGGTTGATCTAATATGGCTTCAGGGTTAGTTGAAGCTCCAAAATCTAATCCTCCAGCTGGTACTCCTCCTACTGGTCCAGATTCAACAGTAAGAACCATTTGGTCTCCAGCACCTTCTTCATTTGCTACCATTGCAATCACTTCTGGAACTCCTATACCAAGATTCACTATGGCATTGGGAATAAGCTCCATAGCAGCCCTTCTTGCAATGATTTTTCTCTCATTTAATGGTAACGATTTTATTGAATTGACTGGAACATATGTCTTTCCACAATATGAAGAATCATATTGATTTCCATAGGTTTGCATATGATTTTCTTCATTTTCAGCAACAACAACTGTATCTACATATATACCAGGTATTTTAATAAGCTTTGGATCTAATGAACCAGCCTTTACTATCTTTTTAACTTGTACTATTACTTTACCTCCCGAATTTTTACATGCAGCAGCAATTGATAAAGCTTCTAAAGAAACAGCCTCTTCCTCCATTGAGATGTTTCCATATTCATCTGCGTATGTTCCTCTTAAAAGGGCTACATCTATGGGAAAGGATTTGTAAAATAAGTATTCTTTACCTTCAAGCTCTATAAGCTTTACCATATCTTCCTTTGTTACATCATTTATTTTTCCACCCTCTAATCTAGGATCTACAAAAGTCTTTAATCCCACATGGGTGATAGTCCCTGGTTTTCCAGCTGCTATATCTCTAAATAAATGAGAAATTACACCCTGTGGAAAATTGTAAGCCTCGATTTTATTTTCAAGGGCCAATTTTTGCAACTTAGGTGCGAGTCCCCAATGCCCTCCAATTACCTTTTTTATTAAACCTTCATGTCCTAAATGATTTAAACCCTTATCTTTACCATCTCCTTGACCAGCAGCATATACTAAAGTAAGGTTTTTAGGAGTGCCAGTTTCAAGAAATTGTTTTTCTAAAGCAATTTCTACTTCTTCTGGTACACCTATGCCTACAAAGCCTCCAGTAGCTAATATGGCATCATCTGGAATCAATTTTACGGCTTCTTCTGCATTTAATACTTTAACACGCATTATTTACCCTCCTTTATATTGTTGTTAATTTTTTATCCATATTACTATATCCATTAATAATAAGAGCAAATATCATGCCATGTTATGTATTTAATGTTATTTTATTAACAATGACTATTATACAAAAACATTTCTATCATTAACAATAATTATTTTAAATTTCTAAATATCTTTCAAAGTCTTTATTTCCAAAGAGTTTAAATTAATTTCTATAAATATCTCTAAATATTGCTTTATCAACTCCAATATCACATTAAAACTTAAAAATTAAACTTCTGAAAAAATAAAAAGATTAAAAAAACGTAAATAAAATTTACATTTTTCTAATCCGTCAGCAAATATCATGTATTGTATTGCAATCTTTATTTCTTTTAAAAAAGCGTAAATTGTGTTTACATATATTTTTTTTATACACTTCTTTATAGTATTTATCACTCTTTATATTAAATTAAAGGCTATCTAGTTTATATCTCTCTATCTTTTTATATAATCCCATTCTACTAATTCCAAGCATCTTTGCAGCTTTATTCTTATTACCTTTAGTCTTTATTAAACATTCTTGAATAACTTCCTTTTCTACTTCTTCAATAATACTTTTTAAATTCCTATTTCCTATGAGATATGTTTTAGTTTTTTTTCTAGTCAGCCTTTCTGGCAAATGCTTAGGCTTTATTATTAAATCTGCATCTAATAGATTGATAGCTCGTTCTATAACATTCTCAAGCTCCCTGATATTGCCTGGCCAATCATAGTTTTTTAGATATTCTATGGCCTCTTGAGATATACCCTCTACATATATACCTAATTTATTGGCAATTTTCATTTTAAGTTCATTTGCTAAAGCTTCTATATCTTCCCTTCTCTCTCTAAGCGGTGGTAATTTTATAGCCATTACATTTAATCTATAAAAAAGATCTTCTCTGAATTCATTTTTCTTTACAAGTTTTTCTAAATCTTTATTTGTTGAGGTTATTATTCTAACATCTATGTTTTTTAGTATATTTCCACCTAATCTTTCTACTTCTTTTTCTTGTATCACCCTTAAAAGCTTTGCCTGCATAGTAAGGGGCATGTCTCCTATTTCATCAAGCAAAATAGTTCCACAGTTTGCCAACTCAAATTTTCCTTTTTTACCACCCTTTTTAGCTCCTGTAAAGGCTCCTTCTTCATAGCCAAATAATTCAGACTCCAACAGTTCCGATGGTATTGCTGCACAATTAATCTTTACAAATGGCCCTAGATTTCTACTGCTGGCATTATGAATAGCATGGGCAAAAAGTTCCTTTCCTGTTCCACTCTCTCCCAAGATAAGTACATTTGAATTGGTCTTTGCTGCTTTTTTTGCTAGTGCTTTGACTTCCTTCATCTTAGGACTATCTCCAACTAGATTTTCAAAGGTATATTTTGCTACTCTTTTATCGGCAAGCTCATTTTTGTAATATTCTATCTCTTTTTCAAGCTTACTTATTTTTTTACTTAAAGTAGCTAAATCACTAACATCTTTAAACATTGTCTTTCCAACTGCTCCAATAACTTTGCCATCCTTTTTAAATGGTATACGCATAGCAATCATTCTGCTTCCTTTTATTTCTTGTATTTCTCCTACTTCCATTATTCCTGTATTTACTACTATGTGCATTCTTGTATTTTCAATAACTTCAGTTACATGTTTCCCTTCTGGGTTTGGATCTCCGACAAATTCCTTATATGCTTTACTCATCATTGTAATTATTCCATTTCTATCCACAACAACAATCCATTCATTAAAGGTGTCCAAAATGGTATTTAATATATCGATGTATACTTCATCTTCATTAAGTTTTTTACTTATTTTATTATAGTCTGTCACATCATGAAATAGGGCTATAGCTCCTTGAATTTCATCTTGATGTAATATAGGTAGCCTATTAACTACAAATTGCCTTCCATTACTAGAAAATCTTTGATTCATTTCTTCCTTTTTTGTTTCTATAACCCTCATCAACTTAGTATTTACAATAACATCTTTTATTCTCTTCCTTATAACATCTTCAAATTTCAAGCCCAAAAGTTCTTCTGCCCTCTCATTGATCATGTTAATATTTCCATTTTTGTCTATACCTATTAAAGCATCCGTAATATTTTCTATTATTGCTCTAAAATATTTATCGATATATTTCATTATTACACCTCGTTTTATATAAAATGTTTATTTTATAAATCTAACAACCTAAATTTGACAATAAAATATCAAAATATATCTTTAGTATTATGATATCATAGAATTTGTCGGAAGGTAAATATTTATAAACCAATCCTTCAATTTAAAACAACAAGAAAAAGTAATCTTAGTAAATCCATATTTAATAATAAAAAATATCCCCACAAAAAAAGAATCCTAAATCTAGGATTCTTTTTTTGCTTAATCTTATTTATGGTATGAACCTATCAACAAGCTTTTAAACTATATGGGTGTCCATTTAAGGGTATGAGGCTTTAAAATAAAATCCGAATTCTTAGGGAGGTCTTCAATCTTATATATAAATGACATGGCTAATTATCATTTTATAGGTTTATTGTTTCGACACCCATATCCCCATACCCATGAAGTTATCCGTACAATTATTATATCCTATTCAGAATCTTTAGTAGCAGCAAGTTCCTCTATCAATGCAGGTATTACCTTATTTAAATCACCAACAATCCCTACATCTGCTACTTCAAATATTGGAGCTTCTGCATCTTTATTTATAGCAACTATAAATTCAGATTCTTCCATACCAGCTATATGCTGAATAGCTCCAGAGATACCACAAGCTATATATAAATCTGGTCTTACAGTTTTTCCTGTTTGCCCTACTTGATGGTCTCTATCAATCCACCCAGCATCAACAACTGCACGAGAAGCTGATACTTGTCCATCAAGTCCAGCAGCTAACTCCTTAAGCACTTCAAAATTCTCAGGTTTTCCAATTCCTCTACCACCTGAAACTAATATTTTAGCATCTTCAATATTTATTTTTTGTTTTGTTTCCTTTACTACTTCCAATATCTCGACATTCATATCTTCTTTAGTGAATTCTACTTTTACTTCTTCAATATGCCCTTCTCTGTTTTCATCCTTTTCAAAAAGAGGCATAACTCCAGGTCTAACTGTAGACATTTGTGGCCTATGATCTGGGCAAATAATTGTTGCCATAATATTTCCACCAAAGGCAGGTCTTGTCATTAATAAATTTCTAGTTTCATCATCTATATCCAATGAAGTACAGTCTGCTGTAAGTCCCGTATGAATTCTAGCTGAAACCCTAGGAGCTAAATCTCTTCCTATAGCAGTTGCACCAATTAAGAATATTTCTGGTTTCTTTAAATTAATTACCTGTGTTAATGCCTTTGTATATGGCTCTGTCATATATATATCTAAAGCTGGGTCATCAACATATAAAACTTCATCTGCTCCATAATGAATTAATGTTTTTGTTTTATCTACTATATTATTGCCCAATATTACAGCTACAACTTTTTCTCCTAATTTATCTGCAATTTCTCTACCTTTTCCAATAAGCTCTAAAGAAACTCTTTGAATTTCTCCTTGTCTTTGCTCAACGAATACGAAAACCCCTTTATATTCTGCGATATTCAAGGTACTCCCTCCTTATACTTTTTGATTCAAACCTAACTATATTATGAATTTTTCTTTTAATTTTTCTACTATAATTTTTGCTGCATCCTTTGGTTCTACCTCATATACTTTACCTGCAGCCTTAGCTCCCTTTGTAAAGGATTTCTTAACCTTAGTTGGTGAGCCCTTTAGTCCTATATTAGCTGTATCTACTTCTATATCATTTAAACTCCAAGTAATTATTTCCTTTTCTCTATAAGCATCAAATACTCCACCAATTGACATATATCTTGGCTGATTCATTTCGCTAAGGGTAGTTATTAAACATGGCATTTTTACCTTTATCTTATGATATCCGTCTTCAAAAACTCTCTTTAATATCAAGCTGTCTCCATCTAACTCAAGGTCTTCAACATAGCTTACCTGTGGTAAATTTAAATGCTCAGCTATTTGTGGTCCTACTTGAGCAGTATCTCCATCGATTGCTTGTCTTCCTGCTATAACTAAATCATAATCTAATTTTCTTAAAGCTGCTGCCAATGTACTTGATGTAGCCCAAGTATCTGCACCTGCAAAGGCTCTATCGCTTAGTAAAATGGCTTTATCTGCTCCCATAGCCAAAGCTTCTCTAAGGGCTTTTTGTGCTTGAGGTGGTCCCATTGTAAGTACAGTCACTTCTGCTCCCACTTCATCCTTAAGTTTTAAAGCAGCCTCCAAACCACTTTTATCATCAGGATTTATGATACTTGGAACACCGTCCCTTATAAGAGTACCTGTTTTAGGATCTAATCTAACCTCTGTAGTATCTGGAACTTGTTTAATACAAACAACTATTTTCATCATTAAAGCCTCCTTATCTTAACATACTTCCTGCTATAACCATTCTTTGTACTTCTGAAGTACCTTCATATATTTCTGTTATCTTAGCATCTCTCATCATTCTTTCAACTGGATATTCCCTTGTATAACCATATCCACCATGTAATTGTACTGCTTTAGTTGTAACCTCCATAGCTGTTTCTGCAGCAAAAAGCTTAGCCATAGCTGCATAAGTGCTGTAAGGAGCTTTATCATCCTTAGCTTTAGCAGCTCTATATACTAAAAGTCTTGCTGCATCTGTTTTAGTTTGCATATCTGCAAGGGTAAATTGAGTATTTTGGAACTTAGCTATTGCCCTTCCAAACTGCTTTCTTTCTTTTACATATTTTACTGTTTCATCAATAGCTCCCTGTGCAATACCCAGTGCCTGTGACCCTATTCCAATACGTCCACCATCCAATGTCTTCATTGCAATCTTGAATCCTTGTCCTTCTTTTCCAAGTAAATTTTCCTTTGGAACTCTAACATTGTCAAATATAAGCTCACAAGTAGCGGAACCCTTAATACCCATTTTTGCTTCTTTTTTACCTATACTAAAGCCTTCATAATCTTTTTCAACTATAAAGGCTGATATACCCTTAACACCTTTACTCTTATCTGTCATAGCCATAACTATATATATATCAGCATAGCCAGCATTTGTTATGAATATCTTTGAGCCATTTAATATATAATGATCTCCATCTAGTACTGCATTTGTCTGTTGTCCAGCTGCATCAGTACCTGCATTAGGTTCAGTTAATCCAAATGCTCCCAGCTTTTCTCCTTTAGCTAATGGAACTAAATATTTTTGTTTTTGTTCTTCTGTACCAAATTCATATATTGGTGAAGCACATAATGAAGTGTGGGCAGATACTATAACACCTGTAGTAGCACACACCTTAGATAATTCTTCCACAGCCATTATATAGGCTAGGTTATCTCCACCTTGTCCACCATATTCCTTAGGGAAGGGTATTCCCAAGAAACCATATCTAGCTAGTTTTTTAACTGTTTCTATGGGAAACATTTCCTTTTCATCAACTTCTTCTGCAAGAGGCTTAACTTCATTCTCTGCAAACTCTCTGTACATTTGTCTTAGCATTTCATGTTCTTCTGGAATGCGAAAATCCATACTATTTTCCTCCTCTAACAATGGTATTTTAAATAAATAATATTAATATTATTTAATATTTTGTTTGTTTATTAACTAACATTTCTTTACTTAGTTTCAACTTTATTTCAATCTTCTATATAGGATTTACATAGTAAAACTTAATTTATAATGTACAAATACGCAACGTTTCTGGGCGTTTTGGATATGTATAAATTAAAGTCTTTACTTAAATTCCTATATATCTTTTTTAATAAAGCTATAATTTATATTACTATTATTTAGGTGGCATTACTGTAGCAATACCCTTAAGAACTACTTCTCCATTTTGATTGGTGCAAATTGTATTTAGCTTAATTCTATTTTTATCTTCAATTTTTTCTATAACTTCCACCTCTGCTTTTATGGTATCCCCAAATCTAACTGGAGCTGTAAATTTAAGTTCCTGTGCTAAATAAATAGTCCCAGGTCCTGGTAATTGTACTCCTAAAACTGCTGAAACTAGTCCAGCTGTTAGCATACCATGGGCAATTCTTCCTTTGAAGATTGTATCCTTAGATACTTCATGGTTGATATGGGCAGGATTTATATCTCCTGTTATACCTGCATAAAGGTAAACATCTGTTTCAGTTATGGTTTTTTGAAAAAAAGCCTTATCTCCAATTTTTATTTCCTTTATGGTTTTACCTTTCAACAAATTAACCTCCTTCTTTGCGTAAATCTTGAGGTTGGAAATACAAATGTATTTCCAACTCCAAAATCAACAATTTAGTATTTATATAATGAATTTTATTGAGTCTACCGCCTAGAAACGGGTCGCCAGCTCAAAACCTATCTTTCTACAATTACAGCAGTCCCTTGTCCTCCACCTATACATAGGGTTGCTAATCCTTTTTTAGAATCTCGTTTTATCATTTCATGGATCAAGGTAACTAAAATCCTTGCTCCAGATGCTCCAATAGGATGTCCTAATGCAATAGCTCCACCATTTACATTCACTTTATCCATATCAAAATTCAAATCTTTTGCTACTGCTAAAGATTGAGCTGCAAAGGCTTCATTTGCTTCTATTAAATCCAAATCTTCTACTTTAAGTCCAGCTTTCTCTAAGGCTTTTTTAGATGACGGCACTGGTCCATATCCCATAATAGCTGGGTCTATTGCAGCTGAAGCATATGATTTTATAGTAGCTAAGATATCTAATCCTAATTCTTCAGCCTTCTCCTTAGCCATTACTATAAACATAGCTGCACCATCATTTATACCAGATGCATTTCCTGCAGTTACTGTACCGTCCTTTTTAAAGGCTGGTCTTAATTTTCCAAGTTTTTTTAATGTAGTTCCAAATTTAGGGTATTCATCTGTATCAACAACCATTGGATCCCCTTTTCTTTGTGGCACTTCTACAGGAACGATTTCATCTTTAAATCTGCCTTCTTTAATGGCTTTTTCAGCCCTTTGCTGACTAGTTAATGCAAACTTATCTTGTTCTTCTCTTGAGATATTCCATCTTTCTGCCACATTTTCAGCTGTGATTCCCATATGATAATCATTAAAAGCATCCCATAGTCCATCTTTTATCATTGAGTCAACTAATTTACCGTCACCCATTCTATGTCCCCATCTAGCTTTATTAAGAAGGTATGGAGCATTGGTCATGCTTTCTGTACCACCTGCAAGGATTACATCTGCATCACCTAACATTATTGATTGAGCTGCCATGCTTACTGTTCTAAGTCCTGAACCACATACTTTATTTATTGTTATTGCTGGTACATGTTCTGGTATACCTGCCTTTATAACTACTTGTCTAGCGACATTTTGTCCAAGTCCTCCTTGAAGTACATTACCTATAAGTGCTTCATCAATAATTTCTGGTTTAATCCCTGCTCTTTTTATAGCCTCTTTAGCTGCCACTGCTCCTAAATCAACAGCCGAAAGTGATTTAAAACAACCATTAAATGCTCCAATCGGTGTTCTAACGGCACTTACAATTACTACTTCCCTCACTATTATTCCTCCTCATATTTACATTCATAAAGTTCTATATAAAAGGTTGTTTTTACACCTTCAACCTATAAACTACAACCTCTTTTATCTATTATTTAGAATAATCATAGAATCCTTTACCAGTTTTTCTTCCTAATAGTCCTCCCCTTACCATCTTTCTTAAAAGTGGATGTGGTCTATATTTTGGATCTCCAAACTCTTCATAAAGTACTTCCATAATTGCTAAGTTTACATCATTACCTATTAAATCTGCTAAAGCTAAAGGTCCTATTGGATGATTGGCTCCAAGCTTCATAGCTGTATCTATATCTTCTGCACTTGCAACCCCATCAGCTAAAATCCCTATAGCTTCATTAATCATAGGAATAAGTATCCTATTTACCACAAATCCTGGAGCTTCTTCTACCTCCACAGGTGTCTTATTTAATTTCTTTGTTAATTCTACAACTGTATTCTTTGTTTCTTCTGAAGTAGCAATTCCCCTTATTACTTCTACTAGCTTCATAACTGGTACGGGGTTAAAGAAATGCATTCCTATAACCCTGTCAGGTCTATTGGTAGAGCTTGATATTTCTGTTATTGAAAGTGAAGATGTATTTGTAGCAAGTATCGCTTCTTCTTTACAGATACCATCTAGCTCAGCAAATATTTTTTTCTTTATTTCCATATTCTCCACTGCTGCTTCTATCACTAGGTCTGCATCCTTTGCTAAATTAATATCTGTTGTAGGTGTAATCCTAGCTAGTATTTCCTTTTTCTCTTCCTCAGTTATTTTTTCTTTCTTTACACTTCTATCTAAATTTTTTGTTATTGTTGCTAGACCTCTTTGTACAAATTTTTCTTCAATATCCCTCATTACTACTTCATATCCTGTTTGTGCAAAGGCCTGAACGATTCCAGAACCCATTGTCCCTGCACCTAAAACAAATACCTTCATTTTCATTTGTCCTCCTTTTTTTGTTTCTTCAAATCCAACTTAAAACTTGGCACTTGATGACTGAATCTTTATTTTTTCTTGAACATAGGCTTTCTTTTTTCTAAAAATGCCGTCATGCCTTCTTTTTGATCCTCGGTTGCAAAGCATAATCCAAATAGGTCCTTTTCTATTTCGTTGGCAGTATCAAAGTCACAGTTAATCCCCCTATTTATGGCTGCTTTTGAATATTTAACTGCGATTTGACCATTTGAGGCAATTTTCTTTGCCATTTTTAAAGCTTCATCCATTAGTTCTTCTCCAGATACAACTTTATTTACAAGTCCAATTTTTTCAGCTTCTTTAGCATCTATTATGTCGCCAGTAAAGATTAGTTCCTTTGCCTTTGCTAAACCTACTAATCTAGGAAGTCTTTGAGTTCCTGCAAAACCTGGTGTAATACCTAATCCAACCTCAGGTTGCCCAAATTTTGCTTTTTCTCCTGCTATTCTTATATCGCAGCTCATGGCAAGCTCACAGCCACCACCTAGTGCAAAACCATTCACCGCTGCAATAACTGGCTTTTCCATAAGTTCTATTTTTCTAAATATCCTTGCTCCAAGTTCCCCAAAGTTTCTTCCTTCTTCTGCAGTCTTATCTCTCATTTCAGAGATATCTGCTCCTGCTACAAAGGCTTTACCTTCTCCTGTTATAATGAGTACATCAATAGTTTCATCTTCTTTTATTTCTTCTATAGCCTGCTCTAATTCTATTAGAACGTCTGTATTTAATGCATTTAAAACTTTAGGTCTATTAAAGCTTAAAATTGCTACATCATCTTGTTTTTTAATTAATAAATTTTTATAATCCATGTTATCCCTCCTCTATCATATCCATAATATTTTCCTTGCAAACTATGTGCCAAGTTTTTAAAGTAAGGATATTATTTTTATCACAAATATAATTTTTATAATCTTACAACAGTATTTTCTTGTCAAAAGCTCCTATATCCATAACTTATAGAGTATAATATATATTCAATTATATGTTTTTTTCTAATTTTATCTTACTAAATTTATTATAAAATCCAAAATATTTATTCTATAACTCCAAGAGATTAAAATATTTTTGTAAACTTATTTAACACTTATTTTAGACTTTTACGGTTTAAGAGTTGAATTAAGTACTGTATATGACCAAAATCTAATTATTTTTATTAGGCGTCTATATAATTTACATGTACATTTTATTTTCACTTTTTCTATATGAACAGCCATAGAAATTTAAGCATTTTTTCTTGTTAATAAATATTCTTTAATTATACTTCTATCCCCTATTTCTACACTTTTTATTTTATCAAATATAGTCTTGACATATATTAAATTTAGTGTTAGTGTTTAAGTATCAATTGAATAAACATTTTCTTCAGGGCAGGGTGCAATTCCCGACCGGCGGTACAGCCCGCGAACCATGTATATGGTTGATCTGGTGTAATTCCAGAGCCGACAGTATAGTCTGGATGGAAGAAGAAAGTTTTTTATGTTGATTTTGCTTTATTGCCCTGAGGTTTTCTTCAGGGCTTTAATATTTTTTGAAAATTAAAGGAGGTATCCTATACATGGAAAAAACCATTTCTAAAAGAAATAACTTATTTGATGTAAAACACCTATACTCTACTAATTCTTTAGTAAAAATTTCTTTGTTATCGGTAATATCCTATATTCTTATGCTTATAGATCCACCCATTCCTTTCTTCCCTGGATTTCTTAAAATGGATTTAAGTGATATGCCTGCTTTGATAGGAACCTTTGCCCTTGGGCCTATAGCTGGGGTTATAATAGAATTTATAAAAAATCTACTTCACCTAATTACTAGAACAAGTACAGGTGGAGTTGGAGAGTTTGCAAATTTCTTAATTGGGTCTTCCTTAATCATACCATCTGGAATTTTTTATGCTAAAAATCGAAAAAAATCCACTGCTCTTTTAGGAATGTTACTTGGCACTATTTTAATGGCTATTGTCGGCGGTCTTGCAAACTATTATATACTAATACCCTTTTATGCTAAGGTAATGCCTTTAGATAAGATTATTGCATGGAGTGCATCTGCTAATGCAGCTATAAAGGATTTAAAAACCCTTATAATTTATGCTATAGTTCCTTTTAATCTTTTAAAGGGTATTATAATATCTATATTTACTATACTTATCTATAAAAAAATATCTCATTTGTTGATTAGAAAAATCAACTAAAGCTACTTGAGATTATAATCTAAAAAAGCCTAACCCAAGGACTAAGTTTTTACTTAGTCCCAGGCTGTTGACAAACCCGAATTTCTTCGTTGTTGCTTCAAAGGAGAATGCTCACGTATTTCTGTATACGCTCCGCTTGCTCCTTTTCAGCACGCCTCGAACTTCAGCTTTGTCAAAAGCCTGCTATCTTGTTGACTTTGTCAACAATCTAGGACTAAGTTTTTACTTAGTCCTTTACTTATTGAAAATATTTTATTACACTTTTTATACCTTCTATCAGATATTTACTTCCTTTATACTTAATAGAAGGCTCTATTATAATAGGTTTATTCTGCTTAGCAATAATTTCAATTACCTCCTTTGTATCAAATGCCCATCCATCAGCCTTCATCTGCTCTATATGAGGTCCTATATGATGATATTGTTTATAGAATTTACATTCACGATATGCTTTATCTCCCTTTGTTGTCCATATATGAAAGGCATCTGAATTAGAAGATAATGTTTTTAAAGCTTCTATAAAATCAAATTTACAGATTATTGATGCAAAATATAGATGCCCTGTATCCGTTAATATTCCTAAATTTTTATATTTGCTTATCTTTTCAATCCATTTATTGTAATCCCAAAAATTTTTATTTGACCCAAAGTATTCTAGGTTTATTTTTGCATCATATTTTTTAGCAATTTCATTAATTCTATTTAGAGACTCACAAAGAATTTTTGAAAACTCTTTAGGATTTTCCCATTCCTCGGATATTCCTGGAAAATGTAGAACAAAATAGCTAGGACGGCAATCCCTTAGATTTTCTAAATTATACTCCAATAATCTAAAGGAAAGTTCCCTTTTATTTATATCTTCATCTATAAAAAAAGCCGAAAAATAATCATATGGATACCACTCCTCAACATATACAGGAAGATGAATACTATAGGGTAAATCTAATTTTTCAGCTCTATTTACTTTTTCATAGAACTTATACAGCTTATCTGCATAGAACTTTTCCTTACCAAGACAAAGTTCTACTCTACCAAAACCAAGCTCTACAGCTTTTTGAATGTTTATATTCACAGTGTTAATGCCTAAATTAATTATATTTTTCATTAGCTACTCCTCTTTTTTTATTATATTTTTATAATAATATAATTTTTCATTATAAAAAAGTCTTTTATTTTTTGATATAATATTTCTTAAATACCCTAATAGTCCTTTAGTACTATTTTTTATTCTTGAAAGTTTTTACCTTTTTTTAGAAGGAAAATAATTATTTTTGTATAACTATATGATTGTTAGAAAAATTCGACAATTCTATATATATCTATATATATTTCTATTATTTATTATACATTAAAAAGTTGGTGAATATTATGTCAGATTATAAAACTAAAATAGTTGCAATTGATGATGTCATTCCTGGTATGGTAACCTCTCAAGATGTTTTTACTGATATGGGGCAGATGTTAATAGGAGCCAATACAACATTAGACGAAAAGCATCTAAAAAAATTAAGACTTTATCAAATTAATAATGTTCCTATAAGGGAAGCCCTTATAGATTTGAATTCAAAAAAATCCAACATATCTACTATATATAAAACACCAGAAGATATACAACAATTCAAATCCTTTGAATCATCCCACGGTGACTACAGCTTATCATTAAAGCAGCAGATGTTGGATATTAGTGATGGTATGCATATTGATGTTTCACAGCTGTTTTCAATTAGCAATGATTTGTTAGACATTGTAAAGCATAAAAGTAAATTATTCAGTTTTCTTAATAGCCTTCAAAACTTCGATGACTACACTTATTCTCACTGCATAAATGTTTCTTTAATATGCCATACAATTGGACAATGGCTTTGTTTTAGCCATAAAGAACTTATGGATATATGTGTTGCAGGTATGTTACATGATATTGGTAAAATAAAAGTTGATAAGGATATTTTGACAAAACCAGGTCCGTTAACTGAGGCAGAGTATGAAATTATGCAAAAACATACCGTATACGGATTTAAAATCGTTGAAAAACAAGATATCCCATACAATATAAAAATGGCTATTCTTATGCACCATGAAAGATATGATGGCAGTGGATATCCCCTAAAGGCTAAGAATGATGAAATAAATGACTATGCAAAAATTGTAGCTATCGCAGATGTATACGATGCCTTGACTTCCGATCGTCCATATAGGAGTAAATTTACTCCATTTCACGTAATCCACAGGTTTGAAAAGGAATATCTTGGCAAACTGGATACAAAATTTCTAATGATTTTCCTAAGGAATATTGCTTATTGCTACTTAGATAGCTGGTGTCTTCTTTCCACAGGTGAAGAAGCCAAAATTGTATTTATCAATAAACATATACCTTCCAAACCTATCGTTCAAGTAGATAATGTTATTCTAGATTTAAGTCAAGAACCCGATATATATATACAAAAAATACTTTAAGTCAGAGGCATATGATAGTGAATTTATAGTTTCAAATTGCAAATTTTAATATTTTTCCATAAATGTATAAAATAAATTCCAACATTTCACTAGTAATAGTTTGAAATTCACTTCTAGCACTGGATTTTGGTTTGGCAAAATAATGCTGGGGAGGAAAAAATGAATAATATTACAATATTAATAGTTGAAGATGAAAGTAGAATGAGAAGATTAATATCTGATTATTTGAAAAAAGAAGGCTACAGCGTTATTGAAGCCGAAGATGGTAAAAAAGCTATAGAAATTTTTAATTTAGATAAAATCGATTTAATTATATTAGATATTATGATGCCTAAATACGATGGATGGACGGTATGCAGAGAAATTAGAAAAACTTCTAATAAGCCTATTATTATGCTTACCGCCAGAAGTGAAGAATCCGATGAATTATTTGGATTTGAACTTGGAGCTGATGAATATATAACCAAGCCCTTTAGCCCCAAAATCTTAGTAGCAAGGATAAATGCTTTATTAAAAAGATCCATTATAAAAGAAAACAAGATGTCCTATGATGGATTAGAAATCGATATCCATGGCCATAGAGTGTTCCTTGAAGGAACAGAAATCGAAATGACTCCTAAGGAATATGAATTGCTTTACTTTTTGGCTGAAAATAAAGGCGTAGCTTTGACTCGAAAGCAGATACTGGATGGAGTATGGGGATATGACTATTATGGAGATCTTAGAACCGTCGATACCCACATAAAAAGACTAAGGATAAAGCTTAAAGATAAAAATGATTTTATCCAAACAGTAAGAGGGGTTGGCTATAGATTCGAGGTAAAAAAATGAAAAATTCCATAGGTATAAAACTTTTTATAGGCATCACTCTCTTTTCCATAATAATAGTCAGTTTTTCTTGGGTATTGAATACTAAGTTTTTAGAGGATTATTATTTTAAAAAGAAACAGGAAAATTTATTCAAATACGCTGAAGCAATTCAGACTATGTATAGTAATAATGTAAATGATATTGATTTCACCTTAAAAAGCATTGAAGATTCAATTGGGGGAAATATAACTATATTAAACGAAAATGGCATAGAAATATATGGTTCTATGTTTATGTCCCACAGAGGAGGCAAAGGAAAAGGAAACCCTAAAGCTATGAGTTTGCTTACTAAAAAGGGACTTAATAAAGTCTTAAGTGGCGAAACCATATTAGAATACTATATCCATCCAAGATTTAATACAATGTCCCTTGTACTGGCCGCACCTTTGATAAATGGAAATATATTAATCATGGAATCCCCTGTTTCTTCAATTAAGGAAAGTGTAGAAGTAGCTAAGGACTTTCATATTTATATAGGAATAATATCTCTTTTGGCTGGAACTTTTTTGGCTTTTATATTTTCTAAGATATTTACTAAACCTATAATAGAACTTAACAAAGTGGCAAAAAGCATGGCAAAATTAGATTTTAGTAAAAAATATAGGGTCAAAAATGACGATGAGATAAATCAACTTGGAAAAACTATCAACTACCTCTCCGATAAGCTTGATACTTCTATATCTGAACTTAATAGAGCAAATAAAAGGCTTATGGATGATATTGAAAAAGAAAGAGAGCTTGAAAAATCAAGGAAAGAATTTGTTTCGAATGTTTCCCATGAGCTTAAAACCCCCATTTCTTTAATACAAGGATATGCAGAAGGTTTGAGGGATTCTGTCATAGAAGATGAAGAAAGTAAAAATTTCTATTGTGATGTAATAATCGATGAAGCAAAAAAAATGGACAAATTGGTTAAGGATTTACTTAATTTGTCTCAACTAGAAGCTGGATATTATCAACTCCAAAAAGAAAGCTTTAATATTTATAAACTCAGCCAAAAGATCATAGATAAATACTTGCCCATCCTTAAAGAAAGAAATATTACTCTACAAATAAATTGTGATAATAAAAAACTTAAGGTATATGCCGATATAATTAGAATAGAACAGGTTATAGTAAATTTGATAAATAACGCTATAAATCATGTTGACGATAAAAAAACCATAAAGATAAATATTAGAGATTATATTGAAAAGGTCAAAATCGAGATAATTAATACAGGTAAAGCTATACCTGAGGAGGAAATGGATAAAATATGGGACAGCTTTTATAAGATAGATAAATCTAGAGCTAGAAAATATGGCGGAACAGGTCTTGGTCTTTCTATTGTAAAAAGTATTTTAAATCTTCATAACAACTCCTTTGGCGTATCTAATATTGATGATGAAGTTATGTTTTGGTTTGAGATGGATAAATGGGTTTAATGATATGCATAAATTAAGTTTTACTATGTAAATCCTATATAGGAATTTAAGTAAAGACTTTAATTTATACATGTCCAAAATGCCCAGAGGCATTGCATATTTGCACATGTATAAATTAAGTTTTACTATGTAAATCCTATATAATTGTGTATAACCTTTGTTGGCAAGTATATTTATCAACACAAAGTTAAAAAAATCAGTGAATATGTGGATTGCTGCATATTTATTGATTTTTTTATTTAGTAATTAAAGCTTGTACATAGATTCATAGAAAATTAAGTTTAATATATCTAAATTTACATCTATCTGTCACATAGTTGTCACATTCTATAGCTATAATTAACCTATAAAATATAGATATTCCAGTAAAACAGTTAATTTATACATATCAAAAATCCTTAAAAGCTCTGGATATTTTGATATATATAAATTAAGTTTTACTATTGGAAATCTATATAAAAAACAAAATTTGAAAGGAGAGTTTTTTATGAAAAGGTTATTAACTTTAGTTTTAGCTACAGGTATTGTATTATCAGTAGGTTTAGTTGCATTTGCAGATTCAATTTCAACACCAGCAGAAATCTATGGTAATCTTACTGGAAAAACAGTAGAGGAAGCATATGAGCTTAAAGGTAATAATAAGACCTTTGGCCAATTGGCTCAGGAAGCAGGAGTTTACGATAAGTTTAAAACTTCTATGCTGGAAATGAAAAAGCAGGTAATTGCTGATAAGGTGGAAAATGGTGAACTTACTCAGGAAAAGGCTGATGAAATATTAAAGCTAATGGAAACTGGGTGCGATGGAACAGGCAGTCAACGTCTAGGTCAAAAATATGGAATGGGCTTTGGTAAAGGATCTGGAAAAGGATCAGGAAAAGGTCTTGGCAGAGGCTGTGGAGTTGGAAGAGGAAATGCTTTTGGAAGAAAATAGGTAAAAACACTTAATATTATTTGTATAGACAAATGCGCCCCTAGGGCGCATTTTAGTTGCAAGTTACAAGTTCCATGTTCCAAGTTTTAAGGTCATTCTTTTAGGTCTAAAAAATCTTAATTCCTGATTCTAAAATTTTACCCGTAATAGTTTGCATTTCTTGTCTGTTACTTGAATTTACTTAAATTCAAACATGCGATTTCTTGCAAAAAAGTTTGAGTTCCTTAGCAAAGATAAATCCGAGGTTTATTGTATGTATAATAGCCTCGGATTTAATCATTATAGCTATAAATTTATTTCCTTTTCTTCCATGAGTCCTTTAAAGGAACTATTCTGTTAATCACTAAAAAATCCTTTTTAGAGTCTTTAGTATCAATACAAAAATATCCATGCCTTAGGAATTGATAGCTGCTTCCTGGGTCAGCATCCTTTAATCCAGCTTCTACAAAGGCATTTCCTAACACCTTTAATGAATCGGGATTTAAATTTTCCTTCCAATCTTCTACTTCCTTTTCTTCATCCAATAATAGGCGGTCATATAAGCGAACCTCAGCCTTAACTCCATGTTCAGCAGAAACCCAATGAATAGTACCCTTTGGTTTACGTTCCTTAAAACCTGTACCACTTTTAGTCTGTGGATCATAAGTACATCTTAGTTCCAATATTTCTCCAGTTTTTTCATCCTTTATTACTTCTTCACATTTTATAAAATAAGCATGTCTTAGTCTAACCTCTACACCAGGAGAGAGTCTTTTATATTTCTTAGGAGGTTCTTCCATAAAGTCTTCCTTCTCTATATATACAACCCTGGAAAATGGAATTTTTCTCATGCCCATTTCAGGATTCTCTGGATTATTATCGGCATCTAACCATTCTATCTGACCCTCTGGATAGTTTGTTATAACTACTTTAAGAGGATTAAGAACTGCCATTACCCTAGGAGCCTTTAGCTTAAGGTCATCCCTTATGCAATGTTCAAGCATTGCCATATCCACTATGCTATTACTCTTCGATACACCAACCCGATCTAAAAAGTCCTTTATGGCTTCTGGAGTATATCCACGTCTTCTTAATGCCGATAGAGTTGGCATACGTGGGTCATCCCAGCCATCAACATAATTTTCTTCTACAAGCTCCCTAAGTTTTCTCTTGCTCATAACTGTACCAGTAAGATTTAGCCTTGCAAATTCAATTTGTTTTGGTGGATTTTTAAATTCACATTCCTTAAGAACCCAATCGTACAAAGGTCTATGGTCTTCAAATTCCAATGAACATAGGGAATGGGTTACACCTTCTATAGCATCTTCAAGGGGATGGGCATAATCATACATAGGATAAATGCACCACTCGTCCCCTGTTCTATGGTGAGTAGAATACTGTATTCTATAAAGAACTGGATCACGCATATTGAGATTAGGTGACGTCATATCTATTTTAGCTCTTAGTACCCTTGAACCTTCTTCAAATTCACCATTTTTCATTTTTTCAAATAGCTCTAAGTTTTCTTCTACACTACGGTTACGATAGGGGCTTTCTTTTCCAGGCTCTGTTAATGTCCCCCTATACTCCCTTATCTCTTCGGCAGTAAGATCACATACATATGCCTTACCCTTTTTTATCAGCTTAACAGCATATTCATAAAACTTATTAAAATAATCTGAAGCATAGTACATACGGTCTTCCCAATCGTATCCAAGCCATCGTATATCTTCTTGAATGGAATTTACATATTCCACATCTTCTTTACTTGGATTTGTATCATCAAATCTTAAGTTGCAAAGTCCTCCATATTTCTCAGCAGTACCAAAATCTATGTTAATGGCCTTGGCATGGCCTATATGTAAATATCCATTTGGTTCTGGGGGGAAACGAGTATGTACTCTATCATATACGCCTTCTTCTAAATCCTTATTTATTATATTATGGATAAAATTTGATGCCATGGGAATATTGTTATCCTTATCTGAATTAGCCGACATGTCTCTACCTCCTTGCTTATATAAGGTTATATTATTATCTAATAATGTTACCATAAAACATAATCAATTTCAAAATAAAAACACAGGAAAATCTAATGGCTCTTCACAAAAATTTTCTTGCTATTTTTTATTATATAGATTTCCAATAGTAAAACTTAATTTATACATATCAAAATATCCAAAGCTTTTAAGGATTTTTGATATGTATAAATTAACTGTTTTACTGGAATATCTATATTATTCCTATTAGGTATATAATAATACTTGATGCAAAGAAAAAATGTATCCCAATGTAAAAACCACAGGGACTATCCCCGTGGCTTATGCCGTCTAAATTATATCCAATAATTTAAAACAGCTCCAATTTTCCTTTTAGTCATTCATCTTGCTATGTTTTGTCCATACAACAATTTTTATTTACCTTGGGCAATTGAAATATATTTATCAAGCTCTTGACTCATTTTTACAACTTCTTTAGTATTCCCATGCTTTACATATGCACTATTTAAGCTTAATCTTAGTTCTTCCATTTTATGCTTTATGGCTTTTTTATCATACTTTATATTTTTCACTTGACTTATCCTTTCTTAACTAAAGCTTTACTGCTATTTTATATTATTTAAAATATGGTAATATATCCTATTTATATTATAAGCTTAAAGAGTAAAAATTTCAACTATTAGTTTATGTATTAAGCTTAGAGCAATTGTTAATATTATGCTATAAGGAGTGATGCTATGCAGAAAGAATTGACAGCAAAGATGGGTAAGCGTATAAGAAATCAGCGTGAACGTTTTGGTATGACTCGTGATGAGTTTGCTGAACAAATAAATATATCTCCACAGTTCCTTGCTGAAATCGAAAATGGAAAAAAAGGCATGTCTTATGTAACTTTGTATAAAATCTGTGACAGGTTCAATATATCAGCAGATTATATTCTCATGGGAAGAGAAAGAACCAATAATATTCCTACCCTTGCAGGCGATATTTTAAGTAATATACCCAATACATATCTTCCTATGGTTGAGGATGTTTTGAGATCTTTCATACAGGTTATAGCAAAGGCAAAATCTGAAAGGGATATTTAGATTAATTATTCTCATGGATTTCAAAATATCACTTGGGGATAGTCCCTTAGCTCATTGGAAGAAATACGAGTAAGATAAATCAGTCCCCAAGTCACTTTTTTATATCTCCCTTGGAGATATCCCATATTTTAGCTTATTGCTATAATCGTATATCCTATTTAAAACTCTTTGTTTTTCATCACCCTCTAAAATAGTAGGCTGATAATTGTTAATGTTATTTACCGATGATATAGAACAGGGTATTATATTCCCTTGGATTTTTGTAATTTTCTTGTCTATGACCGTAAACTCACCTTGAAAAATAAATGTATCCTTATCCCTTGGGTTTTTATTGCCTCCAAAGCAAAAATTACCTAAGCTATATACGATATATTTGCCCTTGTATTTCTCTATTCCCTGTATTACATGGGGATGATGGCCTACAACGATGTCTGCTCCTTCATCAATAGCAAATCTCCCTAGATTTTTTTGAACATCATTAGGATAATTTTTATTTTCATCTCCCCAATGGAAGGAGACTAGAACTATATCTGCCTTTTCTTTAGCTTTCTTTATGTCCCTAGAAACATTAGGTTTTATATAGGTCGACCATCCACGATAGCCTATGCTTGCAATGGTTATATCTCTCACTTCGTAATATGCTATATAATTTTCTCCTGAATAGTATATATTTGCATTTTTAAGGATTTGTATAGTATCCAAAAAGCCTTCCTTGGAATAATCATATATGTGATTATTTGCTATATTAACCATCTCGATACTCCCTGCCCTTAAAATATTGGCATAGGATAGCTCTCCCTTGAAGCAAAATTGTTTATCACGTCTTTTAATACTGGTAGTAAAGGGATTTTCAAGATTTACTATCGTTAGATCATCTTTTTCGAAAACAGGCTTAACTTTTTCAAAAAAATACCCATAATTATTATTCTGTTTTTCAAGGACAAAGGGCAAAGAATAAGCATAAGAAGAACGTTCATCATATCCAATAGTACAATCGCCAGCAAAGGATATCTTTATAGTATTGTTCTTTTCCTCCACGTCTTCTTTACCATCCACTAGGATTACAGCTTCATGAGATTCTATTGCCTTTTCTACTTTTTCAAATATTGCTATTAGTACACCACTAAACAATAACACAAAAAATATAAAAGAAATCGCAAACACCTTTACAAAGCACTTCATAAAAACCACCTTCTGTAGCTAATACAATAATTGAGTAAATTGCAAAGTCATACAATTTACTCAAACATATAGATTCCCAATATTAGAACTTAATTTATACATATTAAAATATCCAGAGTTTTTGAGGACTTTTGATATATATAAATTGACTGTTTTACTGGAATATCTATAATATCTTTTTAATATCCACTTTACATTATAGCATTTTAATAATCTTTTTTTTATATGAATTTGCTTTTGCAATTGAAATTTTTTTACCCCACTTTTCACTGTAGTTTTCTTTGTTTGCCACTATATATCATTGCTTACTCTGTATATATTTTGAGTGTATTATTTTTTGTGTCCTTATATCAAGTGAACTAATAGCTTCTTTTATTTTATTTAGCTTAAATCTATATAGCTCAATTTTCTTCATTATCAAATCTCTTCTTGTAATACTGTTATTTTTCAAATATAATCCAGATATAACCTTCTAATATTTATAAGGAGACGATGCTATGCCTGATTTTTGGATTCATATTCTTGGTGGTGAATTTGTTCTAAATAGCTTAAAGGACTTAGACTGGAAGAGGATGCTTGAAGATAATAGAAAGACCTTTAATCTAGGTTGCCAAGGTCCTGACATGTTTTTTTATAATGATTTTTTACCCTGTATAAGGAATAAGCGTGGTCCTAAAATAGGAACAATAATGCATGAAAAGCATACAAAAACCTTGTTTTTAGAGAGTATTGATTATCTAAAGAAAAACCAGCATAGAACAGATTTTATGACCTTGGCTACTTATTTTTCAGGCTTCATAGTTCACTATGCCATAGATAAAAATGAGCATCCTTTTATAAATGCCAGAACAAAAAACTTTTATGAACATAAGCTCTTAGAAATGAAGCTAGATACATATTTCATAAAAAAATATTGGGACAAAAAGGTTCATCTTATATCTCCATCATCTAAAATAAACATAGGTAAAAAGCTTCCTTCCTCCATAATAGAATATTATAAAAATATTGTGTCTAGGGTTTTTAACATAAATCTAGAAGCTTCCACCATCAATGATTCTTACAGGGACTATAAAAAAGTTTTTAATATATTCTATTCACCTAAAAATTACAAAAGATTTTGGCTAAATATGCTTAATACTTTTATACCTATGGATATTTCCATATTTATATATCCTACCGATGTGGATAATAAGATTCTGACAAATGATGAATTTTTAGAATTTAAAAGCATATTAATGAAAGGTGCTAGTGAAGGAGTTAAGCTCATAGAGCTAGCTGCTGCCTATCTAAAGGATGAAATTAAAAAAGCTGCTGTAGAATCAGCCTTTCATGATATCTCTTTTTCTGGAAAACCTATAAGTGGGTAAAGCAATAGTTTCTTGTTAAAATCTAAAAACAATTGCTTTGAATTTACTTAAATCCAAAATCTAATTTCTTATAGAAAAGTTCGAGTTTCTTAACAAATACAAACATAAAATCACCTGATAGTAAATAAGCAGGTGATCTTAATTTTCCCCTGAAAATTTTTATCTCTTTAGCTAAAAGGAAAATAAGTCTTTCTTTGAAAATAATCCGTACAATCCCCCAGTATGTATAAATAATATATTATTATGGTTTTTGAAGCTTCCTTTTTTAATTTCATTTGCCAGCCCATACATTGCCTTTCCTGTATATACAGGATCTAGTATAATACCCTCTAGTTTAGCTATTTCATGGATAAATTCTATCTCTTCAGGACGACTGAGAGCATACCCCCTTCCTACATATCCATCTAAAATATTAATTTCATCCTTTGTAAATTCAACAACTTCATCAATATAATCAAGACTTTCTTTTATAACCTTATCAATTTGATTTTTAAAATATTCTTCATTTTCACATGCATTTACACCATAAATTTTTGCCCCGTTGTTCATAACCTTATTTCCAAGGAATAGCCCACCATATGTTCCACCTGAGCCAACTGCAATAACCACCGCATCAAATTTTATACCCATTTCCTTTTCCTGCTCAATAATTTCTTCCATGGCATTAAAATAACCAAAAGTTCCTATACCATTAGACGCCCCCTCTGGAATGATATATGGCTTATAGCCCTCTTTTGATAGTTCCTGCTTTAGTTCCTCCATTATTTCCATTCTGCTTTCCTTATATTCCTTGGGCGTTATAAATTTTATTTTTGCTCCCAATATCTTATCTAAAAAATAATTCCCATCTATCTCTTCCTCTTTATTAGTTCTAAGAACTAGACACGATGCCATACCCACTTTAGCAGCAACAGCAGCAGTAGCCCTTGCATGGTTTGATTGAATACCTCCGCAGGTAATAAGTAAATTGCAGCCTTGATCCATGGCTTCTTTTACAGCAAATTCCAGCTTTCTTACCTTATTCCCAGAAAACTCTATACCAGTTTGGTCATCTCTTTTGATAAATATACTGGGTCCCCCTAGCTTCTTAGATAATCTCTCTAATTTTTCAATCTTAGTAGGTAAATTTGCAATTTTAATTTTACTAGGAATATTTACCATATAAAATCCCCCTCATAAATCTAATATTTACCAATATTATATACCAAATCATTCTTTATTGACATATAAATTTTTATTTCACCTTCCAATGAAATTTCACAATAAGGTTTATTGTTGAATATCATAGCATTATACATATTGAATTTTTCAAAGAGGTGATATTGTGAATTATAAAATTAATAATTTAGTTTTCCAAGGCGGTGGGGTGTTGGGAATAGCATATTTAGGAGTATTAAACTATTTATATAACAATGGAATATTACAAAGAATGAAAAGGGTTGGGGGAACATCTGCTGGAGCAATAACTGCATGTCTTGCCAGCTTTTCCTTACCCTTCGATGAAATGAAGAAAATAGCTGATACTTTAGATTATAAAAAAATAACTCAGAGGGGTGAATCTTCAGATTTTGAAAAAATCCCTGCTGTGGTAAGAAAAGAAATTGCACGAATCTTTGGAGATATTAATTGTATATATAGATTAATTACTAATTACGGTTGGTATTCAAGTGAATATTTTTATGAATGGATAAAGGAACAAATAGCATCTCAATTTAATAGCTCTAAAAAACTGCCTCCTTATACCTTTAAAGATTTTAAAAATAGCTATATACATAAGAAGCAAAGACCTTTTTTAGATCTGTATGTTATGGGAACAGATATATCTACTAATTCTTCAAAGGTATTTTGCTTCGAAACAACTCCTGATATGGAGGTAGCCACAGCAATAAGAATATCCATGTCCATCCCTCTTTTTTTTGAATCTATAAAATTTGATAAAAATATAACACCTAAAAAATCAGTACCCTATGTTTTTTCAGATGGTGGAATTATGAGAAATTATCCCATAAACCTATTTGATAGCCATTACTTTATGGATAAAATAGTTAATGGTGTAAACATTCAAACATTAGGAGTAAGGTTTAAAAGTAAGACAAAATATACTGAAATAAATAGTTTTATAGACTATATAGAAAATTTAATCAAATCCTTTATGAAAATCCAACAGGACATGTACAATAATAATCCTGAAGATAAGCTACGTTCCATAGAAATTGATACAAAGGATATATCCTTTATAGATTTCAATATAAGTCCAAATGATGAAAAATATAATTTTCTATACCAGCAAGGCTATAGGGCTACTAAAGATTATTTTGAAAATATGTATCCTGAGAGTTTATATAGATATGACCTTTATAATGGTGCATAATTTCATATTTATCCTCAAAATAAATTTCAAAGAAAATAATAAAGGCTTCTACATTTTTTCTTTGAAATTTATTTCTTTGTATAAAGCTTAATATTAAAGTTCCCCTTAGGTATTAAAAAAATATAAAATTTTATTTATTAGAACAATGGGTTAAATTAACTGGTTTACTGGAATATTTACAATTATTTATTTTCTTTTCTTAAAATATTAAGCCTTTCTTTTATCTTTTTTTCCTGACCATTGTCGCTCGGATCATAATATATTGTTCCTACCAGTTCATTGGGCATATACTGCTGATTTACATAATTATTTGTATAATCATGGGGATATAGATATCCTAAGCCATGGCCTAATTTTTTTGCTCCTTTATAGCTCTTATCTCTTAAATGAATAGGAACCTGTCCAATTTCCCTTTTTTCAATATCGCTTAATGCTTTATTTATTCCTACATAGCTTGCATTGCTTTTGGAAGAAATGGCTACATATGTTGCAGCCTGTGCCAATATTATTCTAGCTTCAGGCATACCAATAAACTGAACAGCTTGAGCAGCATTATTTGCAACCACCAAAGCCTGAGGATTGGCATTTCCAACATCCTCAGATGCTGCTATAACTATTCTTCTTGCAATAAATACGGGGTCTTCTCCTGCATAAATCATTCTAGCAAGATAGTGCAATGTCGCATCGGGGTCTGAACCCCTCATGCTCTTAATGAAAGCTGAAACTATATCATAATGATAGTCTCCATCCTTGTCATAGCTAATGTGTTTCTTCTGCATACATTCTTTAATTATATCCAAATTTATCTCTATCTTACCATCTTTATTTTCTTCCGTTGTTAAAGCTGCCAATTCTAAAGCATTCAAAGCTCTTCTTGCATCACCGCCAGCCATACTTGCTAAAAATTCCACTGCTTCATCATAAATAACAATATTATCCAATCCAAGTCCTCTTTCTTCATCCTCTATGGCAGTCTTTATTATCTTTTTTATATCTTCTTCATTTAGAGGCTTTAATTCAAACAGCATTGACCTAGAGATCAATGCGTTATTTACTTGAAAAAATGGATTTTCGGTAGTAGCACCTATTAATATCAATGTACCATCTTCTACTGCTGGTAATAATCCATCTTGTTGTGCCTTGTTAAACCTGTGTATTTCATCTAAAAATAATATTGTTCTTTTGCTATACATTCCAAGCTGATTTTTTGCTTCCTTTATTACTTCCTTTAAATCCTTAACTCCTGAAGTTACCGCATTCAACCTAACAAAATTTGACTTAGTAGTATTTGCAATAATTCTTGCTAAACTTGTTTTTCCTGTTCCAGGAGGACCATATAAAATTATAGAAGTTATTCTATCGGCCTTAATTGCTCTCCAAAGAAGCTTTCCTGGTGCTAAAATATGCTCCTGGCCCACATATTCCTCCAAGGTTCTCGGCTTTAACCGCTGGGCAAGGGGAGAATCCTTCTTAAGTTTTTCTTTTCTCTGCATTTCAAATAAATCCATAATAACCACCTTTTATATGTATAAATTAACTGTTTTACTGGAATATCTATATTGTATCAAATTTTCTTAACAAAGATAAAAGTCATAAGAAAAATTTTTCTTATGACTTTTATCTTTGTTTTTATTTTTTAATCCATTGCATCATGCTTCTAAGCTTTGCACCAACTTCTACTATTGGATGCTCAAATTCTCTTCTCTTAATAGCATTAAATACTGGTCTATTCATCTCGTTTTCTAATAACCAATCCTTTGCAAATTTCCCAGTCTGAATTTCCTTTAAAACCTTTTTCATTTCTTTTCTTGTTTCTTCAGTTATCATTCGTCTTCCGATCATATAATCTCCATATTCGGCAGTATCACTAATGCTATATCTCATTTTTTCAAATCCGCCTTCATATAAAAGATCTACGATTAGCTTTAGCTCATGTAAACATTCAAAATAAGCTATTTCTGGTTGATAGCCAGCTTCAACCAATGTATCAAAGCCTGCTTTTATTAGCTCTGTTGCTCCACCGCATAAAACACACTGCTCTCCAAATAAATCAGTTTCGCTTTCTTCTTTAAATGTAGTCTCTATTACTCCTGCTCTAGTAGCACCTATTCCCTTTGCATATGCTAAAGCTATATCCTTAGCTTTACCAGTATAATCTTGATAAACTGCAAATAAAGCAGGTACTCCTTTTCCTTCTTCATAAACTCTTCTTACTAAATGTCCTGGTCCCTTAGGTGCCACCATGAAAACATCTACATATTCTGGTGGTACTATTTGTGAAAAGTGTATGTTAAAGCCATGGGCAAAGGCTAAGGCATCTCCTTCTTCTAAATTAGGCATTATCTGGTTTACATATACGTTTCTTTGTTTTTCATCGGGTACCAAAATCATTATTACATTGCTTACTTTAGCTGCCTCAGCAGCTTCCATAACCTCTAATCCACTTTTTTTAACCTTTTCCCAAGATTTACTGCCCTTATATAATCCAACTACAACATCTACTCCACTTTCCTTTAAATTAAGTGCATGGGCATGACCTTGACTTCCAAATCCAATAATAGCAACCTTTTTCCCTTTGAATATCTCTAAATTCCCATCTTTTTCATAATACATTTTTGCCACTATAAACTCCTCCTTATATTACTTGGTTTTTCATTATATTTTTGATAAGTTGATTTATCTATTCCCATCTATGAAGCTTTTGTTTTTGTATCCTCTTGATATTCTTCATAAAGCATCTTATTAACAGCACTCAAATACGCCTTGATACTAGCTTCCACCACATCTGTACTAAGTCCTCTACCTCTATACATCTTTCCATTATGGCTAATCTTAACTATGGCTTCTCCTTGGGCATCCTTACCTTCTGTAACTGAATGTAGTGCATAATCCTCTAATATAATCTCCATTCCTACGATTTTTTCTATGGATTTAAAGGCTGCATCCACTGGTCCATCTCCCACCATAGCTTCTTTTATTAACTCACCCTGCTTTTTAAGAGCTATTGTTGCTGTAGAAGTAATTATATTTCCACTGTTGATTACAAAGCTCTCTAATTCATAGGCTTGTGGTACTTCAATAAAATCTCCAGTTACTATGGCCTCTATATCTCTATTGAAAACACTCTTCTTTTTATCTGCCAAATCTTTAAACTTTTTAAATGCCTTGCTTAATTCTTCCTCTGACAATTCGTATCCTAAACTCTTAAGTCTTTCTTCAAAGGCATGTCGTCCTGAATGTTTTCCTAGAACCATTTTATTAGCTGTTAATCCTATGGATTCTGGAGTCATGATTTCATAGGTGCTTTTTTCTTCTAGTACACCATGCTGATGGATACCTGACTCATGGGCAAAGGCATTTGCACCTACTATGGCTTTATTAGGCTGCACTTGAACACCAGTTATAGTGCTTAGAAGCTTACTAGAACGAAGAATTTGAGTTGTATCAATGTTACATTCTAAGCTCAATATATCCTTTCTAGTATTAATTGCCATTACGATCTCTTCTAAGGCTGCATTTCCTGCCCTTTCCCCTATACCATTAATAGTACATTCAAATTGAGTAGCTCCAGCCCTTGCAGCAGCCAATGTATTTGCAACGGCTAAACCTAAGTCATTGTGGCAATGGACAGATATTTCAGCTCTATGAATGTTTGAAGAGTTTTCTTTTATTTTTGTTAAAAATTTAAAATATTCATCGGGAGTGGTATATCCTACTGTATCTGGAATATTGATTACTGTTGCTCCAGCCTCAATTACTTTATCAAAAAGATTAGCAAGGAATATAGGGTCACTTCTTGTAGCATCTTCAGCAGAAAACTCAATGTCCTCACAATATTTTTTAGCATACCTAACCATGTTAACAGCTCTTTGGACTACTTCGTCAGGTTTCATTTTCAATTTGTATTTCATATGAATATCTGAAGTTGCTATAAAGGTGTGTATCCTAGGTCTATCAGCATATTTTACTGCTTCCCATGCATAATCAATATCCTTTGGTAATGCCCTAGCTAGACTTGCTATAGTACAACCCTTTATAGTCTTGGCAATTTCCTTGACCGAAGTAAAATCTCCCTCGGATGCTATAGCAAAACCTGCTTCAATTATATCTACCTTCAAATACTCCAGTTGTTTAGCCATCTGTATTTTTTCCTTAAGGTTCATACTGCAACCTGGCGATTGTTCTCCATCTCTCAAGGTAGTATCAAAAATTTTTATATTTTTTCCCATTGAAACTCTCCCCTTTTATAATTTAATGATTCTAAACTCCATTTTCCAAATTCCGAATTTTTAATTCATTTTTGTTTTTAGTTCCATGTTCCACGTTGCAAGTACTAGGGTCTTTCTAGTAAGTTTTAAAAGAAAACAATTTACACCAATTTTTTACTGGTAATAGTTTTAATTCTCCCTCTAGCCCTTCATTTTACTTTATTTTAGCTATGCAATTTCTTACAAAAAAGTTTGAGTTCATTAGTAATAAAAAACCCCATCCTTAAATAAAATAAATACTATTTAAGGACGGGGATAAATTCTCCGTGGTACCACCTTATTTGTCTTTGCTAGAGCAAAAACCACTCATTTCAGATTCTATATCAAATCCTAGCCTATAATGGGGCTTACCATCTATCTCCTAACTAATTTCAGAGATGACGCTCAGGAGTGAGTAGTATTATCCTACAGTATCGGTTCACAGCAACCACCGACTCTCTGGAACTGCTTTTAGAAAATACGCTCTCCTTCATAGCTTTCACAATATGTGTTTTCCAAGTATTGTATTGTATGTTAACAAATAAAGTGCTAAAAGTCAATTAGTTTTTTGAAAATTTATTAAAAAATATTTGTTTTTATACATTTATAATTTTTTATGTCTTGAACTAATTTTTTCATCTAATTTTTATTTTATTGATAAATGTGTAAATTTTTTTAAATTTTTATTGACTTAATGCTTATACCTTTGTTAAAATACTTGTTAATTATCTGAAAATTTAAAATGAATTTCATAACCCACTTTTATTCCAACATTCCAAGTTCCAAATCCCAAGTTCTAAAGTTTAGTTCTAGGGTCTTTCCAATGGGCTTAGAGACTAAATTTGCCCTAAGCTTTATGATTACCCTAGTAGGTAATAGCTGACTAAAAATGTTGACACACAAGCTTTTAAATACTTAGTAAAGAAGGAGATATTATGAAGGTTTCAACTGCTATTATAAGGTGTTTGGAAAAGGAAGAAATAGATATCGTTTTTGGTTATCCTGGTGGAGCAGTAGTTCCAATTTATGAAGAATTAAGAAATTCTAATATTAAGCATATTTTAGTTAGACAAGAGCAAGCAGCAGCCCATGCGGCAAGTGGCTTTGCCAGAACCAGCGGTAAAACTGGTGTATGCATAGCTACTTCTGGCCCTGGAGCCACAAATTTGATTACTGGCATTGCAACTGCATACATGGACTCTATACCTCTTGTAGTAATAACGGGACAAGTAAACTCAACAGCAATAGGTAGAGATGTTTTTCAAGAAGCAGATATAGTAGGGGCAACGGAACCCTTTACTAAACATAATTATCTTGTAAAGGACCCCAATAGAATTCCAGAGATATTTAAAGAAGCCTTTTATATAGCTTCTACTGGTAGACCTGGTCCAGTACTAATAGATATTCCATTAGATATACAGAAGGAAACTATATCCTTTTCTTATCCAGATAGGGTTAATATAGCTGGATACAAGCCTACCTATATAGGTCACACTGGTCAAATAAAGAGGGCAATAAAAAAACTAAAAAGCAGTAAAAGACCTCTAATTTGTGCTGGTGGAGGTATATTATGCTCTAAAGCATCTAAAGAGCTTAAAATTTTTTCTGAAAAAGCAAGGATACCTGTTGTACATACTTTGATGGGTATTGGTGCACTTCCCTCGGACTCAAATTATTATGTTGGAATGGTAGGTTCCCATGGTCACTCATTTTCAAATAAGGTGGTAGATAAAGCAGATTTACTAATAATTATAGGTGCTAGGGTAGGTGACCGTGCTACAGCTGATTTTAAACTTATAAATAAAAATACTGATATAATTCATATTGATATTGACCCTGCTGAGGTAGGTAAAAATATAGACACTAATATTCCCGTTGTTGGTGATGCAAAGAATATTTTAAGTCAATTTATAGAAAAAGTAGAACCCCTTGATACCGATGATTGGATGGAAATCATTAATTCATACAAAAAAAATTCAATGGCTCAATACAACGGTAAAGATACTTTTATCAATCCAAGGGAAGCATTAAAAACATTGTCCAGTCTAGCTGATAGTGACACTATATTTACAGCCGATGTAGGTCAAAATCAAATCTGGGCTGCTAGAAACTTGGAAATAAATGACGAAAGAAAGTTCTTTACCTCTGGCGGTTTAGGAACTATGGGATACAGCTTACCTGCAGCTATAGGCGCTAAACTAGCAGCTCCTGATAAAAAAGTTGTGTGTATATTAGGCGATGGTAGCCTTCAAATGTCATTGGGGGAATTGGCAACTTTATGTGAAATAGATCAAAATATTACTATATTGCTTTTTAACAACAATAGGCTGGGCATGGTAAGGGAGCTTCAAGATAACCTGATAGGAAAGGGTAAATATTTTGGAATAGACTTTACTGCTAACCCAGATTTTATGAAGATAGCTGATGCCTATGGTTTAAAAGGTATGAGAATAACTTCAAATGATAAGCTTAAAACTGCTTTTAAGACTGCTTTAAATAGCAATAACAGCTATATTATTGAATGTATGGTTGATCCAAGTATCTTTAGCACCTTATAGTAAAGGAGGGGTTTATATTAATAAGCATGTATTATCGGTTCTAGTGGAAAATCACTCTGGTGTTCTAAGTAGGATTGCAGGTCTTTTTAGCCGTAGAGGCTATAATATTGATAGCCTTTCTGTAGGCGTTACTGAAAATCCTGAAATTTCTCGTATGACTATAACAGTTACTGGCGATGATTATATACTTGAACAAATAAAAAAACAATTGAATAAACTTATAAATGTTATAAAGGTTGTTGAGTTGAAACCAGAAAAATCTGTGTATAGGGACCTTGTACTAATTAAGGTTAGAGCAGATTCAAAGGATCGATCAGCTATTCACGAAACCGTTAATATTTTTAGAGCCAATATAATCGATGTTTCTACCGATACCTTAACCATTGAATTAACTGGTGATGCTGGAAAAATATCGGCCTTTGTTGATGTCATGAAACCCTATGGAATAATTGAATTAGTACGCACTGGCTTTGCAGGTATGCAAAGAGGCAGCATGCAAATTAATGATTAGTGTTACATTTTTTTATATATTCAAAATTTTTTCTTGTTTTTTAAATTTTAGAATTATTTGTTGACATTTGAGAATACCCTTGTTATAATTTTGGATAATTATTAAATAGTTCTTATATATAAACGCTATGACGGAGACGGTATTTTATAATACGTAGTTTTAGAGAGTCGGTGGTTGCTGCAAACCGATACTACCTATAAAATATATATCACTCCCGAGCTGTGTCCTTGAAAAGTATTAGTAAAGGATGACGACTAGCCCCGTTAAAGGCTTAGGTTTGTTAGAACCGAACAAAGAGGTATCTATAGATACATATTTAGATACAATTAAGGTGGTACCACGGGTATATGCTCGTCCTTGAAGTTTTTTCAAGGACGTTTTTTATTTTAAACTAGTCCATTGTGATAATTTCTATGGTAAAGGTTTTAATATTTGGAGAAATTGCATAATACATTTAAAGAATTTAAGGGTACAAAATGCAGTAGAGAGAGTCAAGAAAGCTATCTACATATTGTATTTCAAAATTATTAGTGTTAATTATGCAAATTTCTTATTTAAATATTTTGGAAGGAGGTTTAAATGTGGATAATAAAATAAAAATATTTGATTCAACCCTAAGGGATGGTGCCCAGGGAGAAGGGATTTCTTTCTCTGTTACAGATAAATTAAAAATTGTTACTGCCCTAGATAATCTAGGTGTAGCTTATATCGAAGCAGGTAATCCAGGATCAAATATAAAGGATTTGAGATTCTTTCAAGAGCTAAAATCTATAAAGCTAAAGAATTCTAAAATAGTTTCCTTTGGCAGTACACGAAGAAAAAACATATCGGTAGAAGAAGATAACAACATAGCTTCATTGTTGGAAGCTGGAACATCTGCTATGGCAATTTTTGGTAAAACATGGGATTTTCATGTGACGGATATTATTAAAACTAGCTTAGATGAAAACCTAAGAATGATTTATGATACTATCTTGTATCTAAAAGAAAAGGGAAAAGAAGTAATATTTGATGCAGAGCATTTTTTTGACGGCTATAAGGCTAATCCAAAGTATGCTTTGAAAACACTGGATACTGCTATGGCTGCTGGAACAGATACCATCGTTTTATGTGATACCAATGGAGGAACCTTCCCAGATGAAATATATGAAATCACAAAAAAAATATGCAGTTCCTTCAATGTTGAAATAGGTATACATTGTCATAATGATTGTGGAATGGCAGTAGCTAATTCTATCATGGCTGTAAAATCTGGAGCTACCCATGTTCAAGGAACTTATATCGGAATTGGTGAAAGATGTGGTAATGCCAATCTTTCTACTATAATTCCAAACCTGCAGCTAAAGATGAATCTTAATTGTATACCAGAAGATCAAATAAGAAATCTTTCCTCTACAGCAAGGTATATTACAGAAATAAGTAATTTACAACCCCAACACAATATGCCCTATGTAGGGAAAGGTGCATTTGCACATAAGGGTGGAATGCATATTGACGGTGTATCGAAGGCGTCAAGCTCCTTTGAACATATTTCGCCTGAACTTGTTGGAAATAAAAGAAGATTTTTGATGTCTGAGGTTTCTGGTAAAAGCACTGTTCTCCCCCTTATAAAAAAGGTTGATAAAAATATTTCTAAAAATTCTCCAAAGGCTCAAAAAATTATAGATAAACTCAAAGAATTAGAGCATATGGGCTATCAATATGAAGGTGCAGAAGCTTCATTTGAGCTAGTAATACGAAAGCAGCTTGGTAAGTATATATCTCCATTTAAAATAGACTATTTTAAAACTATTGGAGAACATTCCATTATCGGCCAAGATTTTACTGCTTCTAGCATTATTAAGGTTATTGTAGATGGAAAGGAAGAAATTACTGCAGAACAGGGAAATGGACCAGTAAACGCTTTAAATAAATCTCTAAGAAAAGCTTTAGAAGTCTTTTATCCAGAGTTAAAGGAAGTTTATCTGACTGACTATAAGGTTAGGGTTTTAGATGCCGAAAATGCTACATCGGCGAAGGTAAGAGTTCTGATAGAATCTACTGATGGTAAAGAATCATGGACCACTGTAGGTGTTTCCACTGATATTATCGAGGCAAGCCTAATTGCTTTAAGGGATTCTATTGAATATAAATTGATTAAGTAAAGAATAAACAATCATAAGATTAAATAAAGGAGGCCACTTATATGGGAATGACTATGACACAAAAAATACTGGCGTCCCATGCAGGACTTAATGAGGTAAAGCCAGGACAATTTATTGAGGCTAATCTGGATTTGGTTTTAGGTAATGATATCACAACTCCAGTTGCAGTTAATGAATTTAATAAGATGAATTTCAATGAAGTTTTTGATAAAAATAAGGTTGCTATCGTTCCAGATCACTTTACTCCAAATAAGGATATTAAGGCAGCTCAGCAGTGTAAGTGCATTAGAGAATTTGCCTATGATAAAAAAATAAAAAACTACTTTGAAATCGGTGAGATGGGTATCGAACATGCACTTATTCCAGAAAAGGGGCTTGTTGTTCCTGGTGATGTAGTAATAGGTGCAGACTCCCACACCTGTACCTATGGTGCATTGGGAGCCTTTTCTACTGGAATAGGAAGCACCGATATGGCAGCTGGCATGGCTACAGGTAAATGCTGGTTCAAGGTTCCAAGGGCATTGAAATTTGTTTTAACTGGTAAACTAAATAAATGGGTTAGCGGAAAGGATGTTATCCTTCATATCATCGGTATGATAGGTGTTGATGGTGCCCTTTATAAATCCATGGAATTTGTAGGAGATGGCTTAAAAAATCTGTCCATAGATGATAGATTCACTATTGCCAATATGGCTATAGAAGCAGGAGCTAAAAATGGTATATTCCTTGTTGATGACATCACTTTAGATTATGTTAAGGAGCATTCTACTAAAGAATACAAGGTATTTACTCCAGACGATGATGCCGAGTATGATGCTGTATATGAAATAGACCTTGGAAGTATTCGTCCCACCGTTTCCTTTCCCCATCTTCCCGATAATACCCGTACTATTGACGAGGTAGGATATGTAAAAATTCATCAGGTGGTAATTGGTTCATGTACAAATGGTCGTATAAGTGATTTAAGAGCTGCTGCCAAGATTCTAAAGGGGAAAAAGGTGGATAAGACAGTTAGAACAATAGTATTCCCTGCTACTCAAAGGATTTATCTTCAAGCCCTTAGGGAAGGTTTAATCGAAACCTTTATAGAATCTGGAGCTGTAGTTAGCACTCCTACCTGTGGTCCATGTCTTGGAGGCCATATGGGAATCCTTGCAGAGGGTGAAAGGGCAGTTGCAACCACTAATCGTAACTTTGTAGGAAGAATGGGGCATCCTAAGTCCGAGGTATACTTGGCGAGCCCTGAGGTTGCTGCAGCATCAGCTTTAACAGGTAAAATAACTAATCCAGAGGATTTAGAATAGGAGGATCAACATGAAGAAAAGAGGTAGAGTTTTTAAATTTGGTGATAATGTAGATACTGACGTTATTATTCCTGCAAGGTACTTAAATACATCGGACCCAAAGGAATTGGCAAAGCACTGCATGGAGGATATTGATGCAGAATTTGCTTTTAAGGTAAAAAAGGATGACATAATAGTTGCTGATAAAAACTTTGGATGTGGGTCTTCAAGGGAGCATGCACCTATTTCTATTAAAGCATCGGGAGTATCCTGCGTGATAGCTTCTACCTTTGCAAGGATCTTTTATAGAAACTCATTTAATATAGGGCTTCCTATTTTAGAATGTGAAGAAGCAGCAAAGGATATTGATGCTGGCGATGAAATAGAGGTTGATTTTAGCAGTGGAGAGATATTTAATTTAACTAAGAATAAAACCTACAGGGCTCAGCCCCTTCCTGAATTTATGCAGGAGATTATTAATAAGGATGGGCTTATTAATTATATCTCAAAAGACAAAGATGTCTAATGATATCTTTGTGTTTTCAGGTTTCATATTTTAGATTGCAAGCCTTTAGGTCATCGTTTTAACGTAAAATAGCTTAAACAAAACAATACTACGAAATTTATAATCATACATATAGGAGGTAGAGAATATGACTTTTAATATAGCTGTTATCCCTGGAGATGGTATTGGTCCAGAGGTTACTAAGCAGGCTCTTTTAGTTCTAGAAAAAATCGGTAAAGTATATGGTCATAGCTTCAATTTTATTGAGGCTTTAGCTGGTGGTTGTGCCTATGATCTTAAGGGCACACCATTACCTCAAGAAACTATAGATATTTGCAAGAATAGTGATTCAGTAATATTAGGAGCCGTTGGTGGTCCTAAATGGGATAATCTCCCTGGAAATCTAAGACCTGAAAAAGGGCTTTTACAAATCAGAAAAGAGCTTGGACTTTATGCAAATATACGTCCTGCAGTACTTTTCTCGCCTCTTAAGGAGGCTTGCCCCTTAAAGCCCCAGCTTATAGAAGGTGGCTTTGATATATGTGTTGTTCGTGAATTAACTGGAGGAATGTATTTTGGTGAAAAGGGACGTAAAGAAAGTGATATGGGCGAAGCCGCATATGACACTGAGCTTTACAGTGTAAAGGAAGTAGAGAGAATAGCTAAAAAAGCCTTTGAAATTGCAAGAAAAAGGGGTAGTAAGGTTACTAATATCGATAAGATGAATGTCCTTGAAAGTTCACGACTTTGGAGAGAGGTTGTAAATAAAACCCATGAAGAATATCCTGATGTTACTTTAAATCATTTATTGGTAGATAATGCTGCTATGCAGCTAATTCGTGATCCTAAGCAATTTGATGTAGTTGTAACAACAAATATGTTTGGTGACATTTTATCCGATGAAGCCAGTATGCTTACAGGCTCCATAGGAATGCTTCCATCTGCAAGTCTGGGAGAAGGAAAATTTGGGTTATATGAGCCAATTCACGGCTCTGCACCAGATATAGCTGGACAGGATAAGGCAAATCCTTTAGCAACAATTTTATCGGTGGCAATGATGCTTAGATATTCCTTTGACCTAGAAAAGGAAGCTTCATCCATAGAAGCTGCTGTTCAAAAGGTACTTACTGACGGCTATAGAACTGGCGACATTTATAACAAAGGAACAAAATTAGTTGGGACAGCGGAAATGGGAAGATTAGTGGTTAAAAATCTAAAATAAAGGAGTCAGTCGTGACGGTTCTTTTTTATTCATTTTACTCACTATATGGGTTATACTTTAAGTAAAAATAAGTCAGCTAGTCGAGTAAACGGAGCCTAACGACGGCTCTAATCCCTCACGGAACCAGACTTGAGTTTGTTTAACAATTATAAAAAACTATCTGAGATATCAAATGCTCTTCATTATACAAGCAAAAATAAATGTCGGGATTCAAAACCCCAACATTTATTTTTTTAATTTTAAATCTTCTAATTTACCATGTTCTCTCAAAAATTAAATCATCAAAGAGATTTTCATATAAATTATACCAAAATACTTCACCATGGTTTATCCCAAAACCTAGATCTAATTGGGTCGGTCTGTTTCTTCCATATATGCTTCCATCTCCCTTTCCCCATTCATCTTCCATAGTGGTGTATTCAAGGCTTTCTTCATAGTTTTTATTGCCTATTATTTCAAATACTATAAGTAGTTTATATTTTTTATAGTTTTCATGTACTAGGTCAAGGTCTTCTCC
>NZ_FRAG01000077.1 GCF_900142245.1 Paramaledivibacter caminithermalis DSM 15212
AGATATGTTAGAATGTTGAAGGTTAAAATGTTTTAGGATCAATCTTTAAAGAAAAAGCTTTATAGAAAGACCTCATTACAACATACAACATTAGAACATATAACAGACCCTCAAAGGTTTACTAAAAAGACTTAAAATTGCACCGAAGGTGCAAATATATCTGGTGACTATGGCGAAGGGGATACACCTGTTCCCATATCGAACACAGAAGTTAAGCCCTTCAGCGCCGATGGTACTTGGTGGGTAACCGCTTGGGAGAGTAGGTCGTTGCTGGTTTTATAAAAAACCTGAAAGAATTTTTATTCTTTCAGGTTTTTTTCATTTACAATTTAAAAAAACTTTATTTTTTAAATATTTTACAAATAAATTTTATCATATTTACAAAAATATAAAAATAGTATATAATTAAGTAAAATGGCAATGGAGATAAAATATGGAAAACAATAATTATAAATTTTTCCTTAATTTAATTCCTTTTTTTAAAAAATTCAAGTTAACTATACTTTTAATTGAATTGCTACTTATTTTACAGGTTATTTTAAATGTACTACAGCCATTATTGTGGGCCAAAGTATTAGTATTATTATTCAATAAAAAATCTGATATTCTAATTTATTATATTATTGGAATAATAGGTATTTATGTTGTTTTATCAATATGTGAGGTAATTGAAAAATATTTAAAAGAAAAAGCAGCCTTAGAAATCACATATAAAATAAAAACATATCTATACCGTACTATAATACATATGGAATATAAAGATTTTTTAAATTTTGAAAAAGGTAAATTACAGCAGATTTTAGAAACTGATGCTCCATCAATTGCATCATCAACTCTAAATTACTTCTTTCAGACATCTCTAAATATAATTCAAATAGCTATTTTAACTATAATTATGATAAAAATGAATTTAATACTTGGTATTATAATATTGTTTTTCACACCATTTATAGCATTTATTAATATTAAGTACGGTTATAGGATTAAAGAACAAGGCAAGAAAATATTAAATACTAGAGATAAGTACATAAATTTTATACATCAAATACTTTATGGATTAAAGAGTATAAAAGTATTAGGGTTAAGAAAAACATTTTTAGAGATATACAAAGAAAAGGCTATTAATGTAAAAAATAAGCAATTAAAGTTTAGCAAAATAGAGATAACTGCATATTTTGTAAAAAATACACTAAGTTTTATTATGTCAATAATAGTACTAGTGGTTGGTTGTATAATGATTTTAAGGGATAGATTACTTTATGAATACTATATTGCATTTACAACATATTCAGATAGGTTTGCTTTAGCCTATTCAAATTTACTTAATCAAAATATAAGTATTAAGCAATTGTTGAATTCTATAGAAAGAATAAACAATTTAGTAGAAAATTATAAGATAGAAGATGAAAGATTTGGAAAATGCAAATGCAAAAATACTGTTGGAGATATAGAATTTCATAATGTTACTTTTATGTATGATAAGAAGCCTGTACTTAATAATATTTCTTTTAAGATTAATGTAGGATCAATATTAACAATAGTGGGGCATAATGGATGCGGGAAGTCAACTCTAGTGAACTTAATATTAAGATTATATAAATGCACAAAAGGTAGAATAACATTAGATGGTGTAGATATTAGCGAATATGATTACAGTTCTTATATAAAAAATATATCTGTTATAAATCAATCCCCTTTTATGTTTGATATGGATATATATGATAACATCACGTTGAAAAATAAGCAATATACTTATGAACAAGTAGTTAAAATAACTAAAGAACTAGGAATTCATGATTTTATAGTGTCTTTAGAAAATGGATACAAAACAAAAATAATGCAAAATGGAGTAAATTTATCAGGCGGTCAAGTACAAAAGTTAATGTTGGCAAGATTAATTCTGAAAAAGAGTAGGATTATGATACTTGATGAGCCAACTAATTTTTTAGATGGAGATAGTATAAATAGATTTATAAATATAATAAATAGATTTATAAATAACAATTTAATTATATTAATAACTCATAATCCAAAGTTAATTAGAGAAATCAATAATGTTCTTTACTTGTCAGAAGGGAAAATTATATGTCAAGGTAAGCATGATGAAATATATGATAAGTATCTTACGTATAAAATATTTTATGACAAACTAAAAAACGATAAGTGTTCAAATAAAAATGTTAGTTAATAGTACTAATATTATAAGTGCTATTTCTAAATATACTTAAGGAGGTGGATTTATGAAGAGAAGTTCTATGGACCTTGTTTATAAGCCAATATCAGGAACAATAGGCTCAGTATCAGGAACAATAGGCTCAGTATCATCAGTATCAGGAACAATAGGTTCAGTATCAGGAACAATAGGTTCAGTATCAGGAACAATAGGCTCAGTATCAGGAACAATAGGCTCAGTATCAGGAACAATAGGCTCAGTGTAAAATTTGCTAAAATAAAGACAATATAAGTCATTAGTTTAATATGTTTATTGCCCAATAGATAATTATAACTTAGAGTTAGTACAAGGGTTATCACAGCTTAAAATATAAGTAGTTTTTCTATTGAATTTTGTTTTTTTAGCCCTAGGACATATGTATTTTATTTTGTTAGTACGTTCCTTTTCACGAGTAATACTATCATAGACCATTGGAATTGAAGAATCATTTGGGCAAAGGGGAACACCGATTTCATTTAAATCAGGCTGTGGCAAATCAGAAGAATTACGTGGATTGATGCTAATGATAGGCATTATGCTTTTGCTATGAAGACAAAAATAGTTATCATTAGCATCAAAGCCACAGTCACTTAAAAAATATTTATATTAGAAATTAGGATATATCTGAAAAAAGGTTTCAAGAGTAGGTATTAAAGACTTGGCATCATACCTATTTTAAATATAATTTAATATAATAAGGTTTTAAATCAATCGATGGATTATTATCAGAATTATAAAAGTTAATGGATGAATATTGAACATTTCTATTCCATACTTTTATAGAAATTTAAGTAAAGACTTTAATTTATACATGTCCAAAATGCCCAAAAACATTGCATATTTGTACATGTATAAATTAAGTTTTACTATGTAAATCTTATACTGATAATTATATTAAATATATAATTTAAACATATTGTAAGAGGGATATATTTATGAGAAAATTATTAAATTTGTTTTAGTTTTGACTCTTTTCTTAGGAGTAATAACTAGCAGTTTCGCAATAGATAGTAGTATAGAATATAAAAATCAATCTATAGTAGTTGATAAAATAATTTTTACAATTGTTGATAAGGCAGACAAGAGAATTGTTACCGCATCATCAGATAATAAAAAAGATATAACCGCAGTATATGATAAATCTACTGGTAAAATAACTAAAGACGGTAAAGTAATTGGTCAGGTTAAAAATCTTGGGCGTGTAGATAAAGACTCTTCAAAGAATAAATCAAAGGATGGATATTAATCAATAGCTTCTGGCATATCATGGGATGATAAGCCATGGTACGGTAGTAGTTCTGATTATACAAAATATCTTGGAACATATGGAAAAAGTGTTACTATTACTGAAGCCGCTATCGATGGAATCTACAAAGCATACGCAATCTATTGGGATTGGGGTAGCATAAAAAATATTCACACAAAAAAGACATGAAAAAATAAAGGTTAAATTAATCTTTTCAAAAATTGATATTTAATTTAAATATTTCAAACTAGGCAATTAAAGATTTAATAGCAAGTGGATTATAAGAATTTAAGTAAAGACTTTAATTTATACATATCCAAAACGCCCAGAAACGTTGCGTATTTGTACATGTATAAATTAAGTTTTACTATATAAATCCTATATCATAGTTTTTAGTTTTAAGCATAAGTATAAAATGTTTTTAAGAATAAAAGCATTAAGCATAGATTCTAGAGAAAAATCTCTGTTTTTACCAAAGTGGGAATAATACTTTTGATAAAAAGAAAGGGTAATAAATTCTTCTAATAAAGTAAGCAGATTGACTTGATTTTTATTATAAAACTTATCAAAATCATTAAAAGCATCGCAAAAAGTTAATTGTTTAGCTGAAATTGGTATAAGCTTCTCCTTTCTTTTTTATAAGTTTTGAGTTATACACAATTTGTTATTATATATATACCCAAAATAGGGGAAGTTTAGCCATTTCAATAGATTAAAAGTCAGTATTTATACGAGTTGTAGAGTTCTGCAACGAGCTATTAACTTAATGATTAGGGGGGTTATCCCCCTACTAATAATTATGGGGGTTTAATGATGAGATATATTAAGTCTGATAAGCTGATATATATAAAAGGAGATAATAAAAATTATATTTACCATAAATATTTTGGCAATTTATGTTTGATTACAGATGAAACATTAAATATTCTGAACTCACTAGATAATATTGAAATTAGTAAATTGGATGAGAAAATATTTGAAAAATTATTAGATAATTATTTTATACATGAAGAAAATTTTAATGAAGATTACTATTTTGAAACGGAGAAGATTTATAGAACACAAAATTTAGATAGTGGATATCTTGTAAGAGGTATTCAACTTATATTATCAAATAATTGTAATTTTAATTGTGCTTATTGTTTTGAAGAAATAAATAATTGTATGGATAGAAAAAAAAATAATAAGAAGAATATGCCATTTTATATAGCTGATAAAGCTATTGAAAAAGCTATTAATAATGTTAAATCTAATGGAAACAATAATTTAACTATTGAGTTTTTTGGTGGAGAACCCTTGTTAAATTGGAATACTATAAAACAAATATTTGATAAATATGGAGATGGTAAAAAATTTGATATACAGCTATTTTATACAATAACTACTAATAGTTCATTAATAAATAAGGAAATGTTAAATTATTTTGAAAAATATGGATGTAATTTAATAATCAGTTTTGATTCGCCTACAAATAAAGAAAGAGTACATAAAGATGGAAGGTCAGCAATGGATATAGTGATTCCTAAGCTGGAGATGTTATTAAATAAAAATATAAATATCGCATTTAATTCTGTTATTTCACGAACAACATTAAAAGATTATAATAATAGGGAATTAGTCAACTTAGCTTATAAATACAATGTAAAGAATATTGGATTAATATTAGATTTAGATGCAAACTATTATAATACTTCTTATGATATAAAACAAGTACGGGATTTGTTACTTGACACATATTGCTATGGAAGAGAAAAGGGAATTAATGTTACAGGATATTGGGAAAAAATATATTCACAAATAATTGGAAAAGAGCCATTGTATTTACTAAGTGGATATAAAACTTGTCCAGCTACAGGATGTAAATTAAGTATTGAGCCAAATGGAGACGTATATATTTGCAAGTGTTGTGTTCAGAAAATTGGTGATATAGAAGATTATGATAATATTTATAAAAGTGATATTTATAAGAATTATAGTAATAGAGTATATAAGAATAGTGATAGTTGTAAAAATTGTGAATTAGATAAGTTTTGTTCAGGGGTATGCATGGGATCAGCTGAAAAAAAAGTAGGTAGTATATTTTATAAAGAAAATATACTTTGTTCACTATATAAAAATATTACTAAAGATCTTATACTCAGTACACCAGATGATTTATTAGAAGTTATATAATATCTAGGAGGAGAGTGGGTATGTTAAATTCAAGAGAATTATTATTATCTAAATATGTAAATACAATAAAGAAGGATGATAATAGTTTTAGATTATTTCATTCAATTCATGGAGGACTATGTGAAGTCGATAATGAGATATATAAGGTTTTGAATTACTTAAAAAAAAGCAGGCTATTAACAGATATTTATAATGAGTTTTCTTATATAGATAATTCAGAAATCAATGATATAGTAAATGAATTTTTTGAAAAAGGATTTATAATTTATAATGGGCAAAATGAAATAGAATCTTATAGGGAGCATGAAAAAAGAAGAATAAATAGAATTGAGACTGGAGAACAAATAAAAGCCATTCAACTGGTAGTAAGCAATAAATGCAACTATAATTGTAAATATTGTTTTACAAATTCTATATATTCATCAAAAGAAAGAGAAATCTATCAAAAACATGATAAAAATCAAATTATGACGCCTGAAAATGCAATAAATTATATAGAAAAAGTAATAGAAAAGATAATAAAAGCAAATAATAAAGAATTGTCAATACAGTTTTTTGGAGGAGAACCTCTTACCAATTGGAATACTATAGAAAGGGTTCTTGACCATTATAAAAATGAAGATAGATTAAAAATAGATTATAGTATAGTTACAAATGGGGCATTAATAACCCCGAAAATATCAGAATATTTAAAAAAATACAATGTTCCAGTAATAATGAGTTTTGATTCTCCTAACAGAAGTCATAGATATACAAATGATGGGTCAGACAGTATAAAAAATACAATTAAAAGCTTAGAGATATTAAAAGAAAACAATAACTATATTGCATTTAATTCAGTATTATCAAGAGATACATTTGATTATTTTAATAATGACATAGTAGATTTTGCCCAAAATTATAATGTATCTGAGATTGGAATCTTATTAGATTTAAATCCAAGTTTCTATAAAGATTTTAACTTAGATGACATTGTAAATAAAGTTATTGATTTATATGAGTATGGGTTAGATAATGGAATAATAGTAACAGGTTATTGGCATATTACATATCAAAATATAATAATGAATAAATCTATAGATAGAGGATATAAGACTTGTTCGGCAACTGGGGGACAACTAAGTATAGAGCCAATGGGAGTTGTATTTGCTTGTAAAGGTTCTTCAGGTTATTTTGGGAATATGAATGATCTAGAAGGATTGCTTTCTTGTGAGAACTATATAAAATATGCCAGTAGGAGCTTTATAAACAGTAATAATTGCATTAATTGTGAACTAATAGGACATTGTTCAGGACTTTGTCTTGGAGCTATTGAAAAAAAATATGGAAATATTATGTATATGGATAAGGGAGCTTGTGATTTGTATAAGCTATTAATTAGAAGATTAATAGAAAGAGAAAAAAATATATTTAGATATGATATAGATGAAAGTAAATAATATTTAATGGGAAAATGGATTTTATAGAAGATTTAGATAATATACCATAGATAGATCCAAAAAAAGTTCATATTTAAAGCATAAAAAAGCGTATGAAATAACGAAGATAGTAATTATAATATTTATAATTGCAATTCAATGGATTATGATTATGATGTCGCTAGGTTTTAATATTAATGTAGCAATGGTTGTACGAATAGGAATAGGATTACTTTTTATTGTTATTGGTAATTTCATGAGTCAAATTAGACAAAATTATTTCTTTGGTGTAAGGACTCCATGGACTCTTGCAAATGAAACAGTATGGAAAAAGATTCATAGAATAGGTGGATTTTCATTCATGATTGAAGGAATAATACTAATAATATCATCATTTTTTATAGGCATAATTGCACTAGTTTTATTTATTGCAGCTATAGGTATTGCAACATTTTATCCAACGATATATTCATATATATAGATTTCCAATAGTAAAACTTAATTTATACATATCAAAATATCCAGAGTTTTAAGGATTTTTGATGTGTACAAATTAACTGTTTTACTGGAACATCTATAGATTATAAAAAAATATCTAAAATATAACATTATCCAAGATTTACCTTGTTTCATATGAAACATTGTTTTTTATAGTATATTTTAATTTTTAAAATATCTTAGGGAGTTTTAATATTTCATTTGAGTGATTTTTATAAGCTTGTTTTTCTATTTAAAATCATATCCAAAAACAGGTTTATTATATGAGGGAAAAGAAAATATTAAAACTCCCACCATAGAGGCAGGTTAAAATATAATGTTGCTATAAAGCTTCAACAAAATTTTTGCCTTTTTCAATCATAAGCTTCACATTATTGGTAGAAGTTGAACCTAGTGAAACCTTAGATTCTATACATGTTTTAATTTTCACCTGTTTACTTATATCATCCTCAAAAAATGAGGAAAAATTTTTAAATTGTTCCAATGTTAAATCTTCAATACTTTTGTTGTTTTCCAAACAATATAAAACCATCTTACCAACGATTTCATGGGCACTTCTAAATGGAAGACCTTTTTTAACTAAATAATCTGCAATGTCAGTAGCGTTCATAAAGCCTGAATTTGTAGCCTTTTTCATATTTGATTTTTTTATTATCATAGTATCTATCATATTATTAAAAATTTCAAGACAAGGCTTTATATTTTCTACAGCATCAAAAATAAGGGGTTTATCCTCCTGCATATCTTTGTTATATGCAAGGGGTAAAGATTTCATTATTGTCAATATATTGAATAAATCACCATATATTCTTCCAGTTTTTCCTCTTATAAGTTCAGCTACGTCTGGATTCTTTTTTTGGGGCATTATAGAGCTTCCTGTACTGAAGCTATCGTCCATTTCAATAAAATCGAATTCACTGGAGCTCCAAATTATCAATTCTTCACAAAATCTACTAAGATGCATCATTATTATTGAAGCTGCACTTAAGAACTCAATTATAAAATCTCTATCGCTAACAGCGTCTAAAGAATTATCACATAGATTTTTAAATCCAAGTTCTTTGGCAATAAAATTTCTGTCAGTATTATAGGTGGTGCCAGCTAAAGCTCCAGCTCCTAAAGGTAAATAATCCATTCTATCAAAACAATCATTAAGCCTTTGATAATCCCTTTTAAACATTTGAAAATATGCCATCATATGATAAGCAAGGGTTATAGGTTGAGCTCTTTGGAGATGGGTATAACCAGGCATAATAGTATCTAAGTTGTCCTTACTTATTTTAAGTAAAGTTATCAATAAATTTTTTAACAATCCACAGATATTTAATATTTCCTCTTTAAGATATAGCCTAATATCCACAGCCACTTGATCATTTCTACTTCTAGCTGTGTGGAGTTTTTTTCCTATATCACCTATCTTATCAGTAAGAAGCTTTTCGATATTCATATGAATATCTTCATATTCTATCTTAAACTCTATATTACCTGATTCAATATCATCTAGTATCTCTTTAAGACTATCAATGATTTTCAGGCTTTCATCCTTGGATATTATATTACAATTACCAAGCATTTTAGCATGGGCTATGCTTCCAATAATATCGTGCTTATAAAGCTTTTTATCAAAATATATTGAAGCGTTGAATTCATCTACTAATTTTGCTGTGGTTTTTGAAAATCTTCCACCCCATAGTTTCATATTATTTGTTTCTCCTTCTTATTTTTATTTTTTTTCATCATTGCACCTATGGTTAACGGTAGGGTAAATAAGTTTATAAAACCTTCTGCATCTTTTTGATTATAAACATCATCTTCACCAAAGGTTACAAAAGCTTCATTATATAGAGAGTAAGGTGATTTTGTTGCAACTGTCTTACAGGTTCCTTTATAGAGCTTCATTTTAACTGTACCAGTAACAACTTTTTGAGTACTGTCAACAAATTTATCAAGGGCTTCTTTAAGTTGAGTAAACCATAGCCCATCATATACAAGCTGAGCATATTTTTCTGATACCATTTTTTTAAAATTAAGTACAGCTCTGTCTAAGACAAGCTTTTCTAAGGAATTATGAGCCTCAAATAATATGGTTCCACCAGGAGTTTCATAAACGCCACGGGATTTCATACCTACAAGTCTATTTTCTACAATATCGATTATACCTATACCATTGGCACCACCTAAATCATTTAACTTACATATTAAGTCAACAGGTGAATATTTAACGCTATCAATAGCTACAGGAACACCATATTCGAAATCAATTTCAACATATGTTGGTTTATTAGGTGCTTCTTCAGGTTTTACAGTCATAAGATACATGTCATTATCATGTTCATTCCATGGATCTTCTAGATTTCCGCCTTCATGACTTATATGCCAAAGATTTTGATCACGACTATAAATTTTTTCTTTTGTAACTGGAATGGGAATATTATATTTCTTTGCATAGTCTATACAATCTTCTCTAGATTTTAAATTCCATTCACGCCAAGGAGCAATTATTTTTAAAGATGGATTTAAAGCTTTTATAGTAGCTTCAAAGCGTACTTGGTCGTTACCTTTACCAGTAGCACCATGGGCAATAGCTACAGCCCCTTCTTTTTCAGCTATTTCAACTAATTTTTTTGCAATAAGAGGTCTAGCAAAGGAAGTTCCCAATAGATAATCATTTTCGTAAATTGCACTGGCTTTTAATGTAGGATAAATATAGTCGGTAACAAATTCTTCTTTAACGTCTATTACATATACTTTTGAAGCACCTGTTGCAAGAGCTTTATGTTTAACAGCAAAAAAATCCTCTTCTTGACCTACATCAACGCAAACTGCTATAACATCAAGATTATGTTCTACTTCTAACCATTTTAAAATTACAGAAGTATCAAGTCCGCCAGAATATGCTAATACAACTTTATTTCTATTCATAAATATACCTCCCAATGTATTCTTATTAATATATTATAGCAAAATATAAGAAAACTTCAACATAAATATTATAATACATTTATAAATATTCATTAAATATTTATAGAAGCTTTTGAATTTTAAATATTAAAAATATTCTAACATTGACAAAAATATATTTATAATGTACAATGACGGTGAAATATAAGAATATTCTACTGGTAAACGCTATCAGTTTTTATAGTTGGAGGTAATCATGGAAAATATATTTAATGAAAAAAAGGGAAATAAATCATTAACGTCAATGATTTTCGAGAAGATAAGAGAGGATATTTTAATAGGTAAGTACACTAGTGGGGAGAAGATCGTTGAGGCAAAGCTTGCTGAAGAATTTGGTGTTAGTAGGACACCAGTGAGGGAAGCTTTAAAGCAGTTGGAGCTGGATGGTCTTGTTGATAATATACCTAATAGAGGAGTTATAGTTAAGGGTATATCTAATCAAGATGTTGAAGATATTTATACCATTAGAATCGCTATTGAAGGTATAGCAGTTAAATGGGCAATAGAAAGAATGGATGAAAATGATTTACAAAAACTAAAGGAAATTTTCGAATTGATGGAATTTTACAGCTTTAAAAAAGATATAGATAAGATTGCAGAACTTAATACAAAGTTTCATGAAACAATTTATAATGCTACTAAGAGTAGATATCTTGAGCATGTTTTAAAGGATTTCCAATATTTTATGAAGACTACCAGGTATAAATCTTTAAGATCTCCTGGCAGAATGGAAAGCGCTTTAGAGGAACATAGAAAAATATTGGAAGCATTCACTGATAGAGATATAGATAGAGCTGCAGAAGCAATACTAAAACATGTAAATAATTCAAGAGATAATGCTAAAAAAGTTAGCACAAAAGTTTAAAAAGATATATTAAATTAAATATTATTTTATTATTATATGGGTAAATTACATGATTATCTTATATAACTCAACTTTCGCAGCACAAAATAGCCAGCTTTTCCTTTAAAACAGTAGGTAGCGAAGCTATAATATAATTCATAAACTCATTTAATTGTTTCTTTGTAAGCGATAGCTTTTCAGTTAAAGCATCTTTTAATAAATCTAAGATTAAGCTGATAGATTCAAAGAATTTAATATCTTCCAATTCATCACAACAAAGATAACATAATCTTCCTATTGAACGATGGTCAGCACTCTTTCTATTTTCTACAGATAACATGATGTATCTTGTAAATACAATGGTTGTATGAGCTATCATACAGTCATAAGAACGTCCTTGAAATTCTTTCAAGAAAAGGGAATGTTCTTACTATATTTTTTGAATTTTTCATTCAAATCTCAGTTTTTT
>NZ_FRAG01000141.1 GCF_900142245.1 Paramaledivibacter caminithermalis DSM 15212
CCATGCTTCTCAGTTAATTCTTTAACCCTTTTTTGATTTTCTAAGTCCATTGCTCCTGCAGCAGTTCAGACAAAACATTCAGTAGAAGAAAATACTACTTCAGCACTTTCTACTGTTTTAACACACTCTTCGATAGCTGGGCCAGGTATTCCATCTCTATCTCCGATAATGATGACTTTCTTATTATCTAAGATACTCATTATCATCCATCCTTTCTATATTTTATTTTCTTATTTTCATTATTCCCTTTAATCTTAAAAGTATTAATAAGTTGTTGCTGACATCTTATTAAATCCAAGTTCGTTTGTTGCACCAGTAATTACTTGAATTTCAGCCTCGATGCTTCCATCTGATCTTAAAGAACCATCAAAACCACCAGCAATCTTGTCTACATAATCAAGGGTACCAATTACCTTTTTCATAGGTGGAAGTACTATTGTTTCATTAGCATTACCACCAGTCACAACAGCATTTGCCTTAGGATCGGCATCAGCTAATGATTGAGATGCTCCATCTCTACCAGCATACTCATCTGTTACGATAACAGTCTTAACACCTTCGTTTTCAATTTTTTTACAGTTCATTATTAAGTCAGTGTCTGGATTTCCAAAGCCTTCTTGTGAAATAATGGCACCGTCTAATCCTAGGTACTTAGTAAATTTGGCAGTCCAGTTAGATGATCTTTCCTTGTCTGCAAGATAAACATTTTCGTTGGTTATGATAACACCAACAAAGTTAATTTCCTTACCATGCTTTTCATATAGGTCTTCTATGATAGGATTATTTAAATGGTGATATGTTGTGTTTTTATCACAGGCAGAAACACAGTTTCCACTTAATATAGCACCATCCATAACCTCCGTTGGGTAAAGAACAGTTGGAACAATTTTCTTAGCATCAACTCCATATACATAAGTATCATGAAGTAATCCTTGAGTTTGAAGCATATACACATATCCTACCTTTGGTAATTCAGGATATTGAGCTACTTGCTCAAGAAGAGGCTTCGTTTCGTAAACCTTAACCTCATCAGGCTCTACATCTTTAGCTGCTTTACCAATATAATCTGCAGCCTTTAGACCAGCCATTCTTGCAGCTGCTTCATACTCATGCTGCTTTAAGCCTTCTACAGGCTCAATAACAAGACACACATTATTTAGCTTTGAAAACGGAGTATACTCAGCACCAGGACCAGTCATATCAATAATACCTTCCTGGAACCCAACTATTTTACCACATGTAACAACTGCTGCTCCTTTTAAAACATGTGTGCGTCCTGAACCCACTGTAGTTACCTTATTTACTACACCTGGGAAAACTCCACCAGGTCCTTCAACCTTTACTCTAGGTTCGATTACATCCTTAACAGGAGTAATTCTAACTTCCTCACCTGGACGAGCTAAATCAACATCAACTTTTTTAATATGGTCATCTTCCATAATTAAGTCAATTAGTTCTTGCTTGTTTACATATAATGTTCCACCTTCAACCTTTGTTGAATCTCCAAATTGAACATCTGTAATATTTATTTTTCCAAGCTCTAAACGCATGGGTTTTCACCTCCCTTTATATTTAACAGCCTGTGCCAACTAATTCACCTAAGTCAGCACAGCCGCCAATGGCTAACCAAGGTGCTTTTCAATCATAGCTTCAATATTAGCTTTATTTGCATCATCTTTAGTAACTTCGTCAACCTTTTCACCATCTTTATAAAGTGCTATGGTTGG
>NZ_FRAG01000065.1 GCF_900142245.1 Paramaledivibacter caminithermalis DSM 15212
ATTCTTTTATAATTTCATCACATATCTTCAATGCTTCTTCTACTATAGCTATTCCTATTTCATCAAGCATTTTCTTAGTATCTAAAATATATCTTGAAATGTCCTTATGCTCTGTAAATAGTTTTTCCATATTTTTATTGTTATCTTTAATGATTTTTGTCATAATTTCCTGTATAATATTATTCATGAGAATAGCTCCTTTCATATGTTTTGATGTGTTGCTTATACACTTCCATCTTAACATAAGAAGCTATTCTCTTTTTATTTTTTTCCTACAATAATTTTACACTAAGTTTCTGCATATTTATCTTTCATGTCATATAAAAACACCCCTCTTAGTAAACACACTGTAAATACTAATAAGAAAACAAAAAAACCACAAGTAAATTTTTAATTTTGCTGATCATACTTAATCAATACCTTAAATTATTTAATAACTTAACCCATTTTACTACTGGGGAAAAAGGGGATATAAAAATTTCCCCAATAAAAAGCAGCACAATCAGTTGAATTACAAAAACTCTTTTAACCATTTGCAAGCATCAATAATCATGCCTCCTGCCCTTTCATGACCTGCATCTTGATATTCTATAAGCTTTATTCTATCTTTATTTGAGTAATTTCCCTTTAACATATCAAAGGATTCTCTAACAACCTTAATAGAAATAAGTTCATCTTTTACTCCATTTAACATTAATAAAGGGAAATCTTTCATAGTTTTGAGTGAATTTATAGGTTCTATACTTTCAATATATTCATAGTCTTCTTTATGTATATATTTTCTTCCTTCAGGGTTCTTCTTTACAAATTCTTTAGCATTACTGCTCCAATATGGGCAAGAAATTATTGGAACTGCCGCCTTTATGTTATCCCTCTTATTATTAGCTAAATAGTTATAAATAATAAAACCACCCATGGATATTCCAACAAGACCGATTCTATCAGCATCTATTCTTTTATCATCTTTATAGGCTTCTATCATTGTATCTATATATTTTGTTGTCTCCTCTACAACATCAAATACTCTCATGAATTTTTCCATATAACCTAGTTTTTTAAATTCTTCTGTTCCTTGTTCTCCATGCATATAGGCATCAAAGGATACTGCAAAAAATCCTTGCTGTACTAATCTATACCCATATTCTACATTCCGTTCCTTTGAGCTTCCCAGTCCATGCATTATAAAAACTAGAGGTCTTTTTTCAAAAGTATTTTCACTATATATCTCAAGGGTTGGGATATTAGAATTTTTTTTACTTTCAATAATCACTTTCATTTTTTCATCTCCTAAATATATTTTCCTCAGATATATAAATTATCTAATTTTTCTTTTATATAGAATTTACATAGTAAAACTTAATTTATACATGTACAAATATGCAATGCTTCTGGGCATTTGGGACATGTATAAATTAACTGTTTTACTGGAATATCTATAATAAATCTTAAATTGTTTGTGCTGAGCTTAAAATTTCAAGAATTTCATTGGGATTTTTAAAGTTATATTTAGCTTTTATGCCTTCAGTGCTTTTAGCCCCCCATAGAGCTAGACCAAAATCCACTCCCGCACCTTGAGCACATTTAAAATCATAGATTGTATCTCCTATATAAATGGCCTTTGAAGGATTAGCTTCAGTTATTTCTAAAAATTTTAATAAGGGTTCTGGCTCAGGTTTATGCTTCAAAGTATCATCAGCACAAATAACCAAAGAAAAATAATCTATTAGCTTTTTAAGTACTAAGTCATTTTTAATTTCTTCGTCAATTCTAGAGGTAACTATACCAGTTCTAATTCCTATTTCATTTAAAGTTTTAACAACTTCTTCTATTCCACTAAACAGTTCTATATACATAAAAAAATCCTTTAAATGCTCAGCCCATCCTTCCATGCCTTTTTTGATATCGGTTATTCCTAATTGTGATAGAGCCTTTTCTCCTGGAATTCCTAGAGTAAACAGTAATTCTTCTTCACTAAACTCTTTACCGAACTCAACCTTTAACATTCTCTGTAATGATCCTATTATTGCTTTTTCAGTATTAATTAATGTACCATCTACATCAAAAATAATACATTCATACATTGTTTCCCCCTCCATTTTCTTTGTAAATCTTATTCTTTTTTCCATTAAATAGACTATTATTTTCTAATGGTCTCCAATAACCAATTGCTTCTGTTACAGAAGCTACATTATCATAAACTACAGCTTTATTAAGTGTATTTATAAGACGAACTATATATTCTTGAGGTGCATATATTTCAAGTTTAAACTTTTTAATTCTTATACTATTCATTTATCCCCTCAATTCTATATTTTACCATAATACTACAACTGTGAAAATCTTCAAAAAGGAAAATCTAAAATACTAGAGTGAGAAGAAGAAAATTCTATAACTAGCTATATAGAAATGCTATAAGCCTTGCTGCTGGCACCAGCAACAGCTGTCCTAATAGGGTTCCTATTAACTTAGTTGCAATTAGCACCACAACTAACGCCTTTACATCTCCATATTCTCTTTTACCTCTGTATGCTTCATCGGTTATTAAAGCAGTCTTTGGATCTATAAATAGTGTCAATAGAATACTTGCAATACCATTAATCATTCCCGAAGAAGCTGAAGCTGCCAATCTGTTTTCTGGAACATAGATAGCAGAATAATATGCAGATAATATACCAATAGTATATACTCCAGTTATAAGAACATTTAATAATAATAGCCTTTTAGGTATATCCTTTAATCTTATCCCCTTTAACATTCTTCTTTTTGGTCTAATTACATTTTTTGCTATACGTTTAATATTTCCTTTGCTTAATGACTGTACAACCAAGCTGGGTACTGAACCCGTAACCTCAAGTTTTGATACAGCTTTAGCAAATATCTTCAAAAATGTTGGTATAAATACAATACCTAATATAGTTCCTGCAGTGGTAGCAAAAACAACTTGTCTTACATATATAATTGGGTCATAGTTCATTTTTATACTGTTATCAATCATCTTTCCAATCAATGGTCCTTGAAAAGTATTAGCAGTTCTTGAAACTAAAACTATTAAATTGAAAAGTGAAAGAGATAAAGCAAAATTACCATTTTTTACAGAATTCAATCTAACGGAATAGGATAAAGTATCTACAAAATGAATTATAATTGTAAGTAATATCAACCCATAAAATAATTCAGTTTCTATTATCATAATCTCCTCCACAATTATTAATATCTTTAGAATTATATTCTATATTATATTTTAAAAACCTTTATTGTACTTAAAATATTAAAAAGGAATCCTCTTTTAAGGATTCCCTATTATTATATTATTTCACTAATTTCAAGCAAATCAATAATATCCATGCAGTATATCATATATTTGCAATGCTTTTTACCTTCATTTACTTTTTTCCACTTATCCTCATTTATGTCCTTACAGGCAGCCTCTAAGACTTTTTGCCCTACACCTATTCCAATCAAGTTTTTCTTTCCTATGAGTTGCTTTACCTTTTTTACTAAATAACTTATATCTTCAATTTCCTTTTTTCCTCCCCATAATATACATACATCACTATTTATGGATAGAATATGTTTTAGATTAAAATTGCTGCTAAATATATTAATACTATAATTAAATTTTGAAATGGCTTTTATATCCTTTTTTTCTATACCTAAATTTATTATTGATACTTTTTTTATATTTGGTTCTATATGAACATATCCATCCTTATACAAATTCAATATACCATTAATATCAGCCATGTCTAACATATCATGCGTTAATACCGACATCATAATTACCTCTCCCTTCATAGAACAAAGGCGCCCGTAGGGCACATTTTGAATTCCAAGTTCCATGTTCCAAGTTGCGAATATTAGGGTCTTTCTAATAAGTTTTAAAAGAAAACAATTTGCATCATATTTTACTGGTAATAGTTTTAGTTTTCCTTAATAGCCCATTATTTTACTCTGTTTTAACTATGCAATTTCTTACACAAAAAAGTTTGAGTTCCTTAGCAAGGACAAAGACGTCTGTCGATGGGTTGTTAGATTAAAATTTCGTTTAGAGTGGGTCTTTTAAGTATAGGCTGAAATTAAGAATCACAGTAATTCTTAGAAACTTAAAAAAAACCTATATTCCAGAACTTCGCCCTTATAACTTGAAGTTAATATCCTTTAAGCTAGGATAACTCCTCAAAAACCTCTTTAAGTATTTGCACTCCATCATTAATTTCTTCTTTTGTTATGTTAAGAGGAGGCACTATTCTAACCACGTTATTGCCTGCTCCTACTATTAAAAGCCCTTTATCAAAGGCTTTACTGACTACCTTCTTAGCTTCTATATCTAAATGAATACCTAACATTAGTCCCTTTCCATCAATTTTCTTTATAAAGCTATATTTATTCATAAGCTTTTCGATTTCTTCTTTAAAGATTTTTTCCTTTTCCTTGACTCCATTTATAACCTTGTTATCTATTAATTCCTCCAGTACAGCTAGGGATACAGCACAGCCTAACGGATTGCCTCCAAAGGTACACCCATGATCTCCAGGTTTAAATACAGAAGCTCTTTTATTGGCTAATACCGCCCCTATAGGGAAACCTCCTCCAAGTCCCTTAGCTAGACAAACTATATCGGGAACTACCCCAAAGCTCTGATAGGCAAATAAATCTCCTGTCCTTCCTATACCACATTGAACTTCATCAAATATAAGAAGTGCATCATTTTTCTCACACAATTCCTTTGCTTTTAATAAGAATTCCTTATCAGCCCTAATTATACCACCCTCACCTTGAATCGGCTCTATTATAACTGCACAGGTCTTTTCAGAAACACTTTCTTTAAGGTCATCTATATAATTAAATCTCACACTTTTTATGCCCTCAAGTATAGGCATAAAATACTTCTGATATTTAGGTTGAGCCGTAACACTTAATGCTCCCATTGTTCTACCATGAAACGAATTTTCCATTGTTATAATTTCATATTTTTCTGCTACACCATTAAGCTTTCCGTATTTCCTTGCTATTTTTATAGCAGCTTCATTGGCCTCTGTTCCACTGTTACAGAAAAATACTGTATTATGATCACTAAGAGATATCAGCTTTTTAGCCAACTGATTCTGGGTAGGCGTCCAATAAAGATTTGAAACATGTATTAGCTTTTGACTTTGTTCATTTAAGGCTTCAATAATCGACGGGTGACAATGTCCTAAACAATTTACTGCAACCCCTGCCACAAAATCTAAATATTTTTTTCCATTTATATCATATAGCTTTGTTCCTAATCCCTTTTCAAAAACTACATTAAATCTAGAATATGCTTCCATTTGATAATTTTTCTTCATTTTATTGCTCTCCTCCTCTTATCATTGTTCCAATTCCTTTATCAGTAAATATTTCAAGCAGCAAGCTGTGCTTTTTTCTTCCATCTATCATGTGAATAGCTTTTATTCCATTTTCTATGGCTGATATGCAACATTCCAGCTTAGGCAACATTCCTCCATCTATTATTCTCTGTGAAACTAATTCCTTTGCTTCACTTATGCTTAGCTGTGATATAAATGTAGATTTATCATTAATATCCTTATATAATCCCTCTATATCCGTAAGTAATATCATTTTTTCTGCCTTTATAGCTAAGCTTATAGCCGAAGCTACATAATCGGCATTTATATTATAGCTATCTCCCCTATCATCAAATCCTGTTGGTGCAATTACTGGAATATACTCTTTTTCTATCAAATCATATAAAAAATCTACATTTATTTCTTCTACATTTCCAACAAAGCCTATATCAATTTTTTTATCACCTTCATATATATATTTTTTTTTAGCTCTAATGAGTCTTCCGTCTTTACCACTAATACCTATTGCTTTAACCCCTTGATTATTTATCTCAAAGGCTATTTCTTTATTTACTTGTCCTGCTAAAACCATTTCAACTATATTCATGGTTTCTTTATCCGTTACCCTTAATCCATTTATAAATCTACTTTCTTTTCTTAAAGCCTTAAGGCTTTCAGATATATTAGGCCCTCCACCATGGACAATTACTAAATTAATTCCTATTAGCTTCATTAGCACAATGTCTTGTATAAAAGCCTTTTTAGCTTCTTCATTTTTCATTATGCTTCCACCAAACTTAATTACAAAGGTTTTACCATTGAATTTCTTTATATAAGGTAAAGCCTCTATTAGAACCCTTATTTTTTGTTGTATCATTTCCATATTCCCACCAGCCTTTTATAGAAGTTACTGTATAATTATTAATAATTATACTTAAATATTAATAAAAATTCAATATTTATTTAAAATTTATTGCATATTTATTACTTGTTGTGTATAATAATCTCTAAACGAATATTATTGGGGTGATGATTTTATGAAGGTTGGAGTTATAGGTTCCACAGGTTATGCAGGTCAACAATTAGTTTGGTTCTTGAACAATCATAAAAAAATAGAAATTTCCTTTTTAGCTTCCCATACTTTTTCAAATAATAAATATTCATATGTGTATAATAATTATAGAAATTATATACATGATACATGTATAAACATACAAGAAATGTATGATTATTTACCTTCCACTGATATAGTTTTTATTGCTCTTCCCCATGGAAAGTCCATGGACATTGCAAAGGATCTTATTTCAAAAGGCATCAAGGTAATAGACTTGGGAGCTGATTTTAGATTAAAAAATCATAAAGTCTATGAAGAATGGTATGGTTTAAAACATATAAGTAATGAACTGCTTAAGGAAGCTGTATATGGATTACCGGAAATGAATAGAGAGCTTATAAAGCATGCTAAGCTTATTGCTAATCCTGGCTGTTATCCAACAGCTAGTATATTAGCTACCGCTCCACTTATAAAAAATAATCTTCTACAAGCTAATTCAATAATAATCGACGCAAAATCAGGAGTATCTGGAGCTGGAAGGTCTTTAAATAATAATACATTATTCTGTGAATGTAATGAATCTGTTAAAGCTTATAAGATCGGTAAACACAGACATACTCCAGAAATTGAACAAGAGCTTTTTAATTTAAATGAAGAAAATACTAATATACTATTTACACCCCATCTTATTCCAATGAACAGGGGAATCTTAGCTACCTGCTATGGTAAGCTTAGTAAAGATGTTTCATTAGGTGATCTGCAAGAAATATATAAAGAATTTTATTCTGAGGACTATTTCATAAGAATAACTGAAGATATTCCAGAAACTAAATGGGTAAAGGGTTCAAATTTCTGCGATATAGGTCTTAGCTTTGATAAAAGAACTAACAATGTAATTGTTGTTTCTGCTATAGACAATTTGATTAAGGGAGCAGCAGGTCAAGCCATTCAAAATATGAATATAATGTTTGGTTTTGATGAATGGGAAGGATTAGATTTCCCATCCATGATACCGTAGGACAAAGACGTCTTCGACGCATTTTAAGCTTTAAGTTGCAAGTTCCAAGTTGCAAGTTACAAGTTGCAAGTATTTGGGACTTTCTTTTGGGTCTTCAAAATAAAGTGTTAAATCAAAATATAAAATAAAATAGTTTTTGAAAGGGGCTATTGGTATGAAAAAATATTATGAATTCATTCCTGTTTCAGGCTTTAAGGCTGCTGGTGTATATTGTGGTATAAAGAAGGACAAATCCAAGAAGGATTTAAGTGTAATATATAGCGAAACCAAGGCCGTTTCGGCTGCTACCTTTACTACCAATAAGGTTAAGGCTGCTCCAGTTCAAATCAATATGAAAAATATAAATAATGATAATACTCAGGCTATAGTGGTCAACAGCGGTAATGCAAATGCATGTACTGGAGAAAAGGGCTTCGATGACGCTTTAAATATGATAAGTACATTGGCAGATGAATTAAATTTATCCCCTGATGAAGTATTAGTTGCATCTACTGGCATAATCGGTGTACCAATGCCTATGGAAAAAATAATACCAGGGATTAAAGAGGCCGCCTCCACTTTATCTCCTATTGGCTTTGAAGATGCTTCAAAGGGTATACTCACCACCGACTCATCTACAAAAACAGTTTCTGTAGAATTTACTATTGATGATAAGTCTGTAGTTATTAGTGGAATGGCAAAGGGGTCTGGTATGATACATCCAAATATGGCTACAATGCTGGGCTTCATTTTAACCGATGCTTCAATAACCAAGAAAATGCTTCAAAAAGCCTTAAGTGACAGCGTAAGTGATTCCTTTAATATGATTTCTGTAGACGGAGATACCAGTACAAACGATATGGTAATCATGCTTGCAAATGGAAAATCTAATAACAAAATTATAAATATGGATAATGGAATCTATAATAAATTTAAAGCGGCCCTAGATATCGTAAACGTTGAACTGGCTAAAATGATTGCAAAGGACGGAGAAGGAGCAACAAAACTTATTGAAGTAAATTTATCAGGTGGAAAATCAAAAGAGGACGCAAAGCTATGTGCAAAGTCAATTATTACTTCTAATTTAGTAAAATCAGCCTTCTTCGGTAGCGATGCAAACTGGGGAAGAGTATTATGCTCTATGGGTTATTCTGGTGGAGATTTCATCCCTGAGGATGTTGAATTATTTTTTGAAAGCAAAAAGGGAAAAATTCAATTGGTTAAAAATGGTGTTGGTCTATCCCTTGATGAAAAGCTTGCAAAAGAAATTCTTCTAGAAGATTATATTAAAATAATAGTTGATTTAAAGAATGGTGAATATAGTGCTAAAGCATGGGGCTGTGATTTAAGCTATGATTATGTAAAGATAAATGCCTCTTACAGATCATAAAAGAAACCATAAAGGGATGTATCATACAAATATTTGTTACATCCCTTTTAATCATAAAATACCACATTATGATAGATAAGCTTTTCTTTCTCATAAATGAGTTTTCCAAAAAACAGCCTTGAATCTTCAAGCCATCTTAAAAATAATTTATCTCCTTAATATATTCTATTATATATAAAATTATGGTATAAATATAGTAAGTTGTTTTTTAGTAAAGTATAAACAATGTTAGAAAAGGAGATTAAAATGGTTGTATTAACTTTAATTATTTCGATGGGCGCAGTATTATTTTTAGTTAATAAAAAAGTAAATATAGGTTACTCACTAATGATTGGAGCAGTACTTCTTTCTCTATTAAGCGGAAGAAGTTTTAGCTATATTATAAATGTATTTTTCAAGACTTTTTCACAAGCCACAACAATTACTTTAGCTCTTACTATAGCCCTTATCACAGTCCTTGGTCATCTTATGGAAAAATATTTAATTTTAGATAGAATGATTACAGCCCTTGAAAAAATGCTACGAAGTGCTAAGGCTACTATACTAATAGCTCCTGCAATTATTGGTACTCTATTAGTTACTGGTGGAGCTTTAATGTCTTGTCCCGTTGTAGACAAGCTTGGAAATAGACTAAATATTCCAAAGGATATAAGAGCATCAATTAACCTTATTTTTAGGCATGCTCTATATTTCTTCTTCCCTCTGTCTCCAACAATCATATTGGCTGCTGAGATAGGAAATTACAATCTATGGGATTTTGTGAAGCTTCAATTTCCTATTGCAATAGCTATGTATATATTAGGATATTTTTTTTATCTTAGAAAATACCACGAACCAAAGCTTGAAAAAATAGAAATCAATCAATATATTAAGGCTATTAGGGAATTTATTCTATATTCATCACCAATATTAGTAAGTTTATTTGGTTCTTTAGTTTTTAGTTTACCATTTTATATTTCACTTATTATTGGCATTTTAGTATCTATTGTTATAAATATATATGATAAATCAAGGGATAACAAATATAATATTAATGAAAATGTTCTTAAAACCATATATAAAGGCTTCAAACCATCTATGGTAATAGCAATTATAGGTATTATGGTATTTAAAAACGTTGTAAATGATTTTGATAAGCTTTTCATTTTTCTAAATAGCTTATTGGATAAAGGTATACCTGTAGAACTATTGATTTTCATATCATGTGCTATAATATCCTTTCCCCTAGCGTCTACACAACCAAGCATTGCTATACTTTACCCTATGATTTTGCCACTGGCTCCAAATCCTCATATAAAGCTTTTATATGCTATGTTTATTTATGTAAGCGGATTTATGTTTTATTATATATCACCACTTCATATGTGTCAGGTACTTACCTTAGAATATTTTGAGGTTAAAATTAAAGATTTATATAAAAACTATATTTACATATTACCATTAACTTACTTAGTAATGGTAGCTATATATGTGATAAATATTTTATAGAATGACAAAAACTAAATTAAAAAATCATAAAAAGTAAACCAATACAGACAAAATTTTTTTATTTTTTGTATGTTTTGGTTTACTTTTTTTAGATTATCGCCATCTATATATAGTGTAAGACGCAAGGAGCTGGCCAGTAAGAATTTTAAAATAAGGGTTTGCATTTTAAGCCTTAAGATGTGTCTTTTTATATGTAGAGCTATTAATCAGTTAAAGCTTTCTCAAAGGCAAGGTGTGTAAGCAGGATGAATGTTATACAAACCAAAAAATAATTTTAAAAAGGAGATGACAATTATGGGTTTACCAAAGCCTAATTTGAAAATAGCTTCAATAGAACTGGTATCTGGTGAGTTTTTAATTGGTAAAAAAATGAAATTCAAGGTTGTAGTAGAAAATATTGGTCAAGATACAAGCTCATCATACACAGTAGCTGTATATGATGAAAATAACAAATGTCTTGATACAGATTCTGAAAAACCTTTAGCTCCAAATAGTAAAAACTCTGCTAAATTATATCTTACAATGCAAACTTTAGGAAATCATACGCTTAGGTTTGTTATTGAGGGTGGTGAATCTACACATAATGAAAAGTATAGAACATATCTTTGGTCACAGGTGGAAGATCTAAATTTAGAAATTAAAGGTATAAGAGATACTGGGATTGAATCTTACTATAGGGAGCGTATGATAGGAAAAGATAATCGCAATCATGAGTATGGTATAGGTTTAAAGGTTGATTTTGGTCATTTGCTTCAATCACAAAATATTTTAATACGCAAAGCCTTTCTAAAATTAAATGCAGATTCTAGGTCCATTGGAGCCAAAGATAAAGATATTGGTATATATAGAATAACAAATCCCAATGGATGGAATAAAGTAAGTTCTAGTTATTTTAATGAAAGCCAATGTGATGCCCAAGGATATCTTGATGATAAGTCTCCTTGGACTGTAGATATTAATATAACTGATTTAGTAAAAAAATGGTATACAGGTAAATATGAAAACTATGGAATGTATGTTTTTGCCAAGGATAATATTCCTACTAAAAAGGATTATGGATTTGGTTACTATAATTTTAAAAAAGACAATAATATTAAGATCGTAGTTACATATTCAATACTTTCTGAAAACTTTATAGGAGGCAAAGATTATATTAATATAATTGAGCAAGTAGAGGCACAGTTTGGAGCCAAAGCTGCATTATACAAAATGATGCATGATTTTAATAGCCATGATAATGATATAATAGATTATTTAAAATACAATCTATCTGTAAACTTTGATGCTTTCTGTAATAAATTTAATGAATTGATTAAGCAATCTGGTTTAATTAGAGAAGAAATTATACATGAAGGCCCTGGTCCAAATGGTGGACCAGTAAAGAAAATAATAATTGAAGATGATTTTAAAGAATTTCATTATTTCCGTAATAAACTGAATAAAGCTCCAGCTACCTTAGAAGATTTAATGAAAGAAAAAGACCAATGGGAAATGCTTCCTTACTATAAAGCTGCATTCCATATGTTTGATACTGTTGAATCTAAAAACGGTCTTTTTAACTTGAAATTTGTTTCTATTCAAGACCAACGTCATGAAGCAGTTTATAACCAATTCGGGACAATATTAACAGAAAATAATGACTATAGAAATATGGGAACTTATAACTATGTGGGCCCTAATGATATTGAAGGTCATAAGTTGTATGATGTAGAACCTTATTACAAATGGGGAAACATAAATGGCAAAGGAGAAGGAAACTCATTTGTTGCTGCTCTTAATCGTGCATGGGATTTTGTTCAAGATTCATCAGCAATTGAATATTATAACTCTTATGCAACACAATTCAAATTGCCTCCATGTGATGGCAAAAGCCTTGAAGAATTGGAAAGCGTTATGAAAGATTTTTTCCTAACATAACTTAACAAAACAATAAAGAACTTTAAAAGAGTGTGATTAAATGTTTTATCACACTCTTTTACTATTATATTATTTATCTAATTCAAGTAAAATGTACTAATATTTAGGTGTTTTATATCATATTTTCTCTTTTCACTAAGATAATCATCTGTTCTTTTATACTAACATCAATCTAAATATGCTTAATGAGTAATATTTCGAGCTAATCCATATATCAATAAACTGAATATTAAAAGAAATAATAAACTAATTATTATATTTAAAAATAGTACTACCCTTAGTACATATAATTCAATACCTGATAGTTTTAATTTCTTTTTCATATATATTGAAACAATGAATCCTACCAATGTAATAATAGGCACTATAAAATAACCATGTAATTTTTTTAATATAGTAATGTTTATTGAAAAATATACCAAATTGCATATTAATACTACTAAGTTTATGTAATACATTATGCTTGATAAATTTATAGATTTTTTTTCCATAAACACCTCCGTCAAAGGTCTAATGCTTTACACCTAAAGAAGACAATCTTGTTAAATTTATATATCATTTTTTTCTCTAATAACGTTTTTCACATTTACCCCTCTACCTAGTTGAGGGTATTGCATAATACATTTAAAGAATTTTGGAGTACAAAATGTAGTAGAGAAAGTCAAGAAAGCTATCTACACATTGTAGCTCAAATTTATTAGTGTTAATTATGCAAGTTTCTCAGTTATTAAAACTATAACATTACAATTATACCATATTTTTATATATAGTTAAAAATTTTAATATCCCATCATTTAAAACACATTTTCTAAATTTCACTAAAAACTATTTTAAGGCAGAGTAAAGCTCCTGAATCTCACAGGAGCTTTTTAGGTTTTATAAATCTATTATGGTTTTACAGTAGTACACTTCAACTAGCACTTCTATATTCAAATTTCTTAATACATTTTAGCAGCTTAATGCACATTTCTTGGTATAAATCTTCATTGAATCTTCCTCCGATATAACTTCTCTTTTTTAAATCTTTATCAAAAGCTTGTATTAACTTATACATATCACTTTTATCTCCATTTTTTGACCCCATATATAAAGCTTCTAAATTATCCCCCATACCATCATCTCCTAGTTATTTTTAGAAAAGGTCTCTGCCATATGTACAAGAGTTTGATTTAGCTGGTCTAATTTTTTCTCAATTCGTATCAGCAAAAACGCTGTAACTGCTATGGGAAAACCCGTTTGACTTACAAGGTTAATAAAGGCATCCTCCATTATCTCACCTCATTTCTCAATTGATTTCTTATTTTTTTTAAGGCCTGTCCTTTAATTTTATTAATATATTGCTTACTAACTCTTAGCTCCTGACCTAGCTCTGCTCCATTCTTCTCTTCTACAAACAGCTTATATAGTATATATAATTCTTTATCATTTAAAGAGTCCATGGCTTGTAATAGCTTATTATTCTCCACATAATCCCTTATATCCTTACTATGATTACAAACTTCCTTCAATACATCTGAAGAAGGATCTATAATTGTATCAATATAATATGTATCACCTTCACTTGTTATTGGAGCATCTAGTGTTAATAGTTCTATATCCCTATTCTTAGCAAATTCTCTATAAAATTCCTTACTCCCAAAAAATAATGTTTTTTTTATATAATTTACTAGAGTTTGATTAAATCTTGTGTGGTCTTGATTTTGTTTAGCCATATAATCCCTCCTTAATTTAACTTCCTGTGCTAGTTAATTAAATTTTTTGTTTATAAAATACCTTAGAGAGCTTTAATATTTCATTTGAGTGATTTTTATAAACCTGTTTTCACCTTCAAAACAATATAAAAAAACAGGTTTATTACATAAGCGAAAAGTAAATATTAAAACTCTAGTGATATAAACTAGCACAATAGGTTAATTTAGATAAACTTTAAATAGAAAACATATATTTACTATTATATCGAACAATAGTTCGGTTTGAAAGGGTAAAAAAAATATACCCTAGAAAAGTTTTCTTAAGTATTCTTCCAAAATATCTTTATTTCTCTTTATTATATATAGATGCTAAAAAATGATAAAAAGTAAACCAAGACAGACAAAATTTTTTTATTTTTGTATGTTTTAGTTTACTTTTTTTAGATTATCGCCATCTATATATAGTGTAAAACGCAAGGAGCTGGCCAGCAAAAAAATATAGGTTTATATTTTAATCCTAAAATGTGACCTGTAATAAACTTTCCTTTATATGAGGTTGGAAATATAGTGTCTGATAACTTTGACACCTATACTTTAAAAGCTAAAGATAGTTTATATTCTATAGCTATGTCATTTAATATTACAATTGATGATTAAAATTTTTCCATAAAATAAATTTATTGAATCTCAAAAAAGGAGGCATTATTGTGTCTAAAATAGTTAATTTCCCCCTAAATATGATGAAGCTATTAATAGACAATGGACAATTACGTTGAATGCTGATACAGAAGATACACAACAAAATAAAGATAAGATATATGTTATTAATAAAGCATCTAATCAAAGAGTATATGGTACAGAGGTTTTTATAAATCGTTAAAAACAACAAATATTTGATTTATAATTTACAAATATCCTATTGTGTTTCCAAATCCAAAAATTTTTCAAGGTTATAATCATATGATTATAACCTTGAACTACAATTACTAAAGTTAAAATAATTCATTTTTGCTTTAGTTCCCTTAAATATTCTGAGTAAGCTATCATCTTTACGGCTATTTTATATAAATCTGGATTATTTTCTCTAAAATCATAGGAGGTTGCGTACACTTTCACATCTTCAATTTTTGTAAACACCCACCCACCATAGATTTTCTCAACTACTACATCCATGATTCCTGCACTGGGTTCAAATAAGTGTAGGTGGTGAAAAAAGTTTGATCAAAAACTTGTTTGAAGTATCGTTTTTTCAGTAAAAAATAAGAGCTAAATTTTGAAAAAAGTTTGATCAAAATTTAGCTTTTTGACATTTCAATTTTATTTGTTTTTTTAAAAAAGTTTGATCGTTTTTGTACGCTATCTATAATTAACTTTTTGACAAATAATTAAAAAGTTTTTAAAAAGCTTAAGAAAATAGAAGCTTTTTATGATCTTAAGTGTTTTTGTTAATTCTTATTAAAAATAAATTAAAAATCGAATCATGGTATAACAGATTTTACAATATCATCTAAAAAAGATATCTATCAACACTAGTGTTGCATAAAATTAATTACGAAAAGTCAAGAATAAATCTCTAAGAATTATTGATGTAACAAGTTTGTATAAATGCAAAATATTTACACAACAATACTGATAAATATTTTCAAAAAGACAACTCCAATCAGAAGATAGTCCTTATCCATATTTTTATAATAGATATATGTTATCACTAGTGTTCAATAATTGGATATAAAATCCATTGACAAATCATAAATACCAATAAAATTAATCTATAACCATAAATTTAGATATAAAAATAGCCAGTAACCTTTGCTAATATAATTATACCACTAACCACATTTGCAAGAGGGGGTACTGACTATTGGTTAAGGCTAATTATATCACTATTTTGGGAAAATTTTTAGACATAATTGATTGGAAAATCTTGAAACAATCTACTTATCTACTAGATACTAACTATTACATTGCTCAGAATCATTTAAAAGCTCTAATTTACTTTCACTTAGCTCAGCTAGATAGTTTAAGAGACATTCATGATTTTATGGAATCTGATTCAGACCTAAATGAACTGATAAATCCTGTTAGTCTTGGCTCTTTATCAAATTACAACAATAACATAAATTTCGAAGTATATATCCCTTTGTTGAATCAAATTATCGCTACAGCTATGAATCAACTATCTATAGACCATAAAATCAAGGAGTTCGGATCTGTTAAAATCATTGATTCTTCAACAGTTAGTATGGCTCTATCCTATTTTAAATGGGCAGAATTTAGAAA
>NZ_FRAG01000093.1 GCF_900142245.1 Paramaledivibacter caminithermalis DSM 15212
TTTTTAAAAAGTATGAGATTTTCCTAGAAAATCTCTTTGTCACACCTTCAAAATCTTCTAGAGGTCGGCGGAGAATAAACCATATTCGAATATTTAATGCAACATTAGAGCAATTTGAAAATGCAGAAATAGAGCATTTGAATACAGTGGGAATCAATCCAGTAATATAAATAACATATATCTATTGTAAAAATATGGATAAGGACTATCTTCTGATTGGAGTTGTCTTTTTGAAAATATTTATCAGTATTGTTGTGTAAATATTTTGCATTTATACAAACTTGTTATATCAATAATTCTTAGAGATTTATTCTTGACTTTTCGTAATTAATTTTATGCAACACTAGTGATATAAAATATTTATTAAATTTCATTATTTTAATACTTCTCATTATGGATATGCTAATATTTTATCTAAGAAAAAGGCATACGATTATGCCTTTTTCTTTTAATCATTGTCTTAAAAATTTTTTTGGCTATTTGCAACACTTGGAGGACTATATGTTTGCTCCGCTCCTTTAAAAGTAAATCCAACACCATAAGGATATGTAACAGATGGAGCTATACCTACATGATTATGTCCATATTTAAATGAAAACTTAACATTGCTTGCTTTTCCTACTTTAGTTAATGCCATTACTCCATAACCTGACTTACAAAAATAATTTTATAATCCCTCATCATAACCAGTCAAATCAAAACTATCTTGGTATGTATTCATCTTTTTCTCACTCATGCTAGATCTCCTTGTTACTGTTTTAGAACTATATTTATCATAATATTTGTTTATATGATAATTTAATCAATATTGATAGTAATATGGGTCTATTTGAAAATCACCATTCCAACCTACTCCGATAGAGTCAGTAAATTGAAATGCAGGTACTACATTCCACTCCCAACCAAATTCAGCCTCAACTTTTGTTCTATTTATATTGCTATCATATCTGTGTGTATTAATATAATTGTAACAATACATATCTGTAAAAGGGGTCAGGGTTGAAAAGTTGAATTATATACTATGCTAATTCAACTTTTCAACCCTGACTCTATTGTACTTCCTCAAACGATCATTTACATGTCAAACGAAACGTCCCCTTGTCATGCGTCCCCTCGTCATGGAGGATTTTGAATTATAAATAGAAAAGTTGAACCTTTTCCTTATAAGAAGGTTCAACTTTTTTATTTTAATCCCCATAATTTCTTAAGCAGAATCTGTTTTAGGAAGTGTAATAACAAACCTGCATCCATCTTTATAGGAAGTATCTAGCTCAATACCCCCGCCATGAATTTTTATTATCTCTTTACTTATTGCCAAACCAAGTCCAGTCCCACCAGTTTTAGAATTTCTAGAATTATCGGCTCTGACAAAGGGATCAAATATGCACTCTGCCAGCTCACATGGAATCCCTACTCCGTTATCTTCTATTGTTAAGACAGCCTCATTATTTGAATCCTCAAGCCTTAATTTTAGGAATGCATTTTTTTCACTATACTTTATACTATTATCTATTATGTTATTGATCGCCCTTTCAAGTTTTTGTGAATTCATTTTTATTATAATTTCTTTATCGGGTATATCAAAACAACAATCTATATGGTTTTCATCCAATTCTGGAATATAATCTACTAATATCTCCCTTATAAATTCACTAAAATCATGCTCTTCAAGCTTAATATCGCAATTGTTATTTTCCATGTGGGACAGTTCGAATAGGTCTTGAATCAAATTGTTTGCTTTCTTACTATTAGAGATAATTATATCTAAATACTTATTTCTTAAGTCCTCTTCTAATTCATTACCATAACGCAGGGTTTCAGAATATCCTAAAATATTAGTTAGGGGTGTCTTAAGATCATGGGATATATCTAGGAGCAATTTCTTTCTCTTTTCTTCTGACTTTTCCCTAAGATCTATTTCATGTTGAATTTTTTCAGACATTTGATTTATAGACTTTATTAAATAACCTAATTCGTTTTTTGACTTATAGTTAATTCTTGATGAGTAATCTCCCTCACTTATAGTTTTAACCCCTTCTAAAATTTTTTTAATAGGTCGCACCAGTGTCCTAGATGTTAGCTTAGCATATATTAATAGAACCACTAAAACGCTTATAATAAAAAATATTAAAATATATATATATAATCTTTTAAAAAATTTTACATTCTCCACTTCTGAATAGTCCGATATATAAATAAGATTAATAGTATCTTTTTCAGTAGAATAATGAAGCTCATATCCCAATGTATAATTTAATGCTAATTTGTTGAAATTGGCCTGAGGATAGGTATATCCAATGTTATGAATACTCTTATACTGGTTAATAACGGTTAACCTAGAATCTAAAATTTCAATGTAAGAGCCTTTTGGAAGTTTATGGATTTGAAAGGCTTTTTTAGGTCCATAGGTATCTATACTTTCATTTATATTAGTTAAATCTACGTCATAATGATTTTTAATACTATAGGATGCGATAACAAAAGTCAAAACCAAAACTAATATTAACAATACAAATAGAAACAAATAATTTATAAATAATTGGACAGAGATTGATATTTTCTTTATAGGATTAATATTAAAGGAAAATTTAATCATTAGACTTCACCATTCTATAGCCTACACCCCTGATTGTTTTTAAATATTTTGGTTTTCTCGGGTTATCCTCGATTTTCTCTCTAAGGTTGCTAATATGGACCATGATAGTATTATCATCCCCTAAATATTCTTCTTCCCAAACTGCTTCATAAAGCTGTTTTTTAGTAAATACCCTGCCTATATTTTTCATAAAAAGAACCAGCATATTAAATTCCTTTGGAAGCAACTCAATAACTATACCCTTCTTTTTAAATTCGTAGTTTTCCAAGTTAAGAATTAGTTCACCATTACTTAGTGTATTGATAAACTCATTAGTTGAATACTTCATATATCGTCTAAGATGTGCTTCAACCCTTGATATTATTTCAATTATACTAAAGGGTTTTATAACATAATCATCTGCACCAAGTCCAAGCCCTAATATCTTGTTAGCCTCTTCAGTCATAGCAGTCAAGAATATGACTGGCATATTGTTCGTTTCTCTAATCTTCTTTATTGTTTCAAACCCATTCATTTTAGGCATCATTACATCTAATATGAGTAGATGAATACTCTCCCTAGACAGTATTTCTAAAGCCTCAATACCATTCGAAGCTTGAAAAATTTTATAGCCCTTATTACTAAGATGGAGATCTAAAAGAGCCCGTATATCATCTTCATCCTCTGCAATTAAAATATTTATATCCATAGTTAAAACTCCCTTCGCTACTTTACATACTAATTATATTATAAAATTACAAAGATCTAAGCGGTTAAATAGATATTTAAGATTAATTTAAGGTTCCTTTAATTCTCATGTAAGAGTAGGAAGCTATAATGGATTTGTCAAATCAAAAAATTCATGTAAGGGGTAGAAAAATATGGAGAAAAAATATTTTATAATTATCATACCAATTCTAATTCTAGTAACAATAGGGACTTTTTTCTATTTAAAAGGTAACTCTAATGCTTCAATTGAGATAATAGATGAGATACAGAATACAGTTCCTGTGCAAAGAGGCGATATTGAAATGAGTATTTCAGGAAGTGGAAATATACAGTCAAAGTTGATTAAGGAATTAACAAACCGAAAGGCGGGAACTATTGTTGAAGTTCTGTCGCAAGAAGGTGACAAGGTAAATAAGGGTGATAAGATTATAGAATTGAGAAGTATAACAGACGAAGATAATGATAGTATTATAGAAAGTAATTTACAAATCTATGAAGAAGAAAATGAGCTAAGAAAATTAAAAGAAGATATAGAAAAATTTACAGTAAGGGCTCCTTTTACAGGAATAGTTGGCGAAGTTAACCATAAAAAGAATGATGAAGTTTCAAAGGGTCAGGACTTCGTAGATATTATAGATAAGAGTACGTTAAAAATTATCGCACCATTTAATAAAAGTATCGCTGAAAAAGCTTTTTTAGGACAAAGAGCTGAGATATTACTAAAGGGAAATCTCCAAAAAATAGAGGGCAAAGTAACCAATATTAATACTGAGGGCTATGGAACAGAAAATGGAGAGTTGCTTGGAAATGTAACTATTGAACTAAAAAACGAAGGTGCTTTAGTTGAAGGCCTAAAAGCTCAGGTTGGATTAGTATTTGATTTTGGAGTAAGCTATACTAATAAAATCGTAAAATTAGAGTGGAAAAATAAAGAAAAGATAAAATTCCAAATGGATGGAAAAATACAGGAAGTTTATATAAAAAATGGTCAAAAAGTAAACAAGGATGATATAATTGCAAAAATAATTAATGAAGATTATATGAAAAACATAGAAATTAAAGAAAAACGTCTTACCAATAAGAAAATTAAGTTGAAAGATAATAATAGCAAAAGAGAGCTCAATAATATCGTATTAGCACCTATTTCTGGAACCGTAGTAAAAGTCAATGTAGTAGAAGGAGAGAATATTGCCTCTGATAAGGTTGTAGCTAAAATTGCAGATTTAGATAATCTAGAAATCACCATACCAGTAGATGAATTAAATATTCTTAAGGTCAAAGAGGAACAGGAAGCTTTTATTAAGGTTCCTGCAATTGAAGGTATAGAGCTTAAGGGTAAGGTTACTAAAATTGCTCAAATAGGTGATGTACAAAACGGTATAACTAAGTATAACGTAACCATAAAGATAGCAGACTCCGATCAAGCAAAGAATCTAAGAATAGGAATGAACGCTAATGTAAGAATTGTATTAGCTTCAAGGAAAAATGTGCTAATAGTTCCTATAGCTTGTGTCAAAAAAGAAGATGATAGGTATTTTGTCAATGTGAAAGATGAGAATGAAGAAGTAAAGATGGTTGATGTCCAGGTTGGATTGGTGTCTAATGATTATGCTGAAATTATTTCTGGATTGAAAGAGGGAGACTCTGTAGTAAACAATTCTAACTATGCGGATTCTTACGGTAGTCAAAACGGAGAAGATGAACTTGAAGGAGTGGAATTTTAAAATGAATAAACCAATTATTGAAATGCGAGACATAAGAAAAACCTATGAAACTGGAGCCCTAAAAGTAGAGGTTTTGAAGGGGATTTCATTAACTGTGGAAAATGGGGAGTTTATATCTATAATTGGAGCAAGTGGTTCAGGCAAGTCAACTCTTATGAATATAATGGGATGTTTAGATACATGTACATCTGGAGAGTATATTTTAGACTCTAAGGATATAAACTCCTATTCAGAAAAGGAGTTAGCCACAATAAGAAGTGAAAAGATTGGATTCATATTTCAGAAATTTAACTTACTTAGTAAAATGAGTGCATATGAAAATGTGGAATTACCTCTTTTATATAAAGGAATCGAAAAAAAGGAACGGAAAAGGAGAGTATTAGAATCTTTGGAAATAGTTGGACTGGATGACAGGCAAGATCATAGACCAACAGAGCTGTCAGGTGGTCAGCAGCAAAGGGTAGCAATAGCTAGGGCTATTGCAGGAAAACCGCCTTTAATACTTGCTGACGAACCCACTGGAAATTTAGACAGTAAATCTACGGAAGATATTATGAATATTTTATTAGATCTTAATAAATCAGGAACTCCCCTTGTGCTAATAACCCATGATAATGACATAGCTAAGCTAGCAAGCAGAATCATTAGAATAAGCGATGGTCAGATTATAAAGGACTAAATAGATTAGAAGGGAGCCAATTATGAATATAGCTACGATTCTTAGATTATCGTTAAAGGAAATAATAGCAAATAAATTAAGATCTATACTAACAATGCTAGGAGTAATAATAGGAGTTTTCTCAATAATTGTACTGGTTTCCATAGGAGAAGGTGCATCTGCCAATATAAAGAAAGAAATATCTAAGGAAACAAATCTTATTAAAGTTGAAATGTTTCCAAATGATGAAGAAAAACAAATGGATTATGATAGAGTCTTAGGCTTTTACAAGAAGTTAGATATTAAAAATATATCACCGATTTTAGATCAACAGCCACAGGCTAAGTATAAAAAGATCGAGAAAAATATTTCCCTAAAGGGTGTTGACCATACCTATGGGACTATGATTAATGCAAAACTTAAAAGTGGAAGGTTTATAGCAGCTTTAGATGTGGATTATCGTAAAAAAGTAGTTGTAATAAATGAAAAAGCTGTTAAAACCTTCTTTAAGGATGAATACCCCATCGGGAAAGATATAAAAATAAATGGAGATGATTATAGTGTCGTAGGCATCATAGCAAACAGAGAGGTCTCTATGTATGAACGGCTTAGTGAAGAATTGATAGCCCCCATAACAACGGTTCAAAGAAATTTTGGAGTGAAATCAATAAATAAAGTTCATATCAAAGTGAACGATAAAGAAAAGGTTATTCTTATCTCTCAAAAAATTGAAGAGGCTTTAAAAAAGTTCTACAATACTAAGAAAAATAAAGTCTCTAATGAGGATGGCGTAGATGATGAGTACGAAGGCTACCAATTTAATGATCAGTTTTATGTATATACACCTGAGAAAGAGATGAAGCAAGTGCAAAAGATGACGCGAACATTTTCCCTTATGCTTGGGGGAATAGCAGGAATCTCCTTACTAGTCGGTGGTATAGGAATTATGAATATAATGTTTGTATCAGTAACTGAAAGAACTAGGGAAATAGGAATAAGGAAGGCACTAGGAGCTCAAAGAAAAAACATATTGATACAGTTCTTAATAGAATCAGGTGTAGTAAGTGGCATGGGAGGAATATTAGGAATAGGTCTTGGAATATTGTCAAACTTTTTAATAGGAAAATTCTCACCATTGAAACCAGTATTAAATATCAAAGTAATGCTAATTGCATTTACATTTTCAGTAGCTGTAGGTATAATATTTGGTATTTATCCTGCAAATAAGGCTGCAAAACTAAAGCCTATAGATGCACTAAGGTATGAATAGAAAATTGACTAAGAGAGTGTCTCTCAGAAGAGTCTGTCATATAATGTGTGTCTAAAGGAAAATATTCTCCTAGCTGACAAGATGAATGTATAAGAGATTAGATATGTAATTTATTGAGTTATTTATATTATTGGCAAAATTTTATGATTATACATATAAAATTTTGCCAATAATTTTTTATAATGGGGAAAGTATGCCATAGGTCAGTAAAATTTATTATTTTTACCTATGGAACATTTCCCTTATTGATTTTTCAATCTGCACCTTAAAGATAAGGCTGTATTCTTCCTTCAAAGAATATCATCAGTTGGTTAAGTGCGATATCCCATTTACCATACCTTCTGGTCCATTTCTTTGTGATGTTTTGGCTAGCTAAGTAAAGAATCTTCTCTAAGGCTTCCTTCGATGGGAATATTGTCTTTGTCTTTGTTACTTTCCTAAACTGACGATATAAGCTTTCTATGGGATTTGTGGTGTACATTATACTTCTAATTTCACTTGGAAATTTAAAGAATGGTGATAGTACATCCCAATTCATCTCCCAGCTACTAA
>NZ_FRAG01000155.1 GCF_900142245.1 Paramaledivibacter caminithermalis DSM 15212
GTATAGATTATGTAATAGAATGTTCAGAGGAAGCATGTGGAGATATGAACCAAAGAGGTGGCGGCAACTTTGCTAAATCAATAGCAGAACTAGGGGGAGCAGTTAATGCTACAGGCTCAGACACAAGGGGCTTTTGTGCAGCACCTACCCATGCATTAATAGAAGCGGCAGCTTTGGTACAGGCAGGAGTATATGAAAATGTAGTAATAGTAGCAGGTGGAGCAACAGCAAAGCTTGGCATGAACGGAAAAGACCATGTTAAGAAGGAAATGCCAATACTTGAAGATGTATTAGGAGGATTTGCAATATTAATAAGCAAAAATGATGGAGAAAATCCAATAATTAGAACAGATTTAGTTGGAAGACATACAGTAGGAACAGGATCATCACCACAGGCAGTTATAACATCATTAATAACAGCACCACTAGATAAAGGCGGACTTAAGATAACAGATATAGATAAATATTCAGTGGAAATGCAAAACCCAGACGTTACAAAGCCAGCGGGAGCTGGGGATGTTCCAGCGGCTAACTACAAGATGATAGGAGCCATAGGAGTAAAAAGAAAAGAACTTGAAAGAAAAGAGCTTGCAAGCTTTGTAGAAAAACATGGAATGCCAGGATGGGCACCAACACAAGGACATATACCATCAGGAGTACCATACCTTGGATTTGCCCGTGAAGATCTTACAAAGGGCAGCTTAAACAGAGCTATGATAGTAGGAAAAGGAAGCCTATTCCTAGGAAGAATGACAAACCTATTTGATGGAGTATCAGTAATAGTAGAAAGAAATACAGGAAAAGTAGAAGCAGAAGGTGCTACAGTAAGCAAAGATGAAATAAAAGGCATGATAGCAGAAGCTATGAGAGACTTTGCTTCACATTTGCTAAGTGAATAGGAGGTCCTAAAATGAGTGATACAAAGGCTATGAAAAAAGTACTGGGAAACATGTTTATGGAAATAGCCGATGCTATAGAAACTGGACAGTTCGGAAAAAAAATAAGGGTAGGGCTTACTAC
>NZ_FRAG01000080.1 GCF_900142245.1 Paramaledivibacter caminithermalis DSM 15212
TTTTATGTGCTATATAAATAGTGCTTTTTACTACTTTTCACTAGAGCTTTTGAGCCTACTTCCTGTCATTGGTCCATCCATTACTTTGCTAATGAAATAGTTCTTAGTTACTAATGTGATTATTATTAAAATAGTAAATTGAAATGCTATTGATCCTGCACTAAAGGTCTCAAAGGGATTCCACCAGCTATTTGGATACCATGATATAGCTTGTTGTACCCACCATCCTAGAATAATTACAAAGAATATGGGGAATAATCTAATACATGTGTTCCACCATTTTCCAACAATGAAATCTGTTTCTGGAATATTGATATCCTTGGTTCTTAATTCTTCTAGTCCATATTTAGTTAATGCTATTGCAAAAAATAGACCACTAACCAAAAGTCCTACTCCCCACACAAAGTCCTGATTATCTAAAAAGTGTAGACTGTATGCCGATGGTATCCCAAGTAAAAATCCTGATACTGTTATAACAATTGTTGCCTTATTTCTTTCTAATCCCATATCCATTACATTCCTTACCCCTACTTCTATCATTGGCAATAATGATGATAATGCTGCTATTGACATTGTTAAAAAGAATAATGCAGCTATAAATCCTCCTGCTGGCATTCTACTGAAAAGCTGGGCTAGATAAATAAATGTTATTCCTTGATTTCCTGCTGATAAGGCTTCGTTTGCAAACTCTACAGTAGGTGATAAAGCAAATATGGCTGGCAACACTGTCATTCCTGCTACTAATGCTCCTACATTATTACCAAGTCCCATAATCATACAGTTACCACCAATATCTTCATTTTCCTTTGTATATACTGCATAGGTTACTATAAAGCCCCAGCCTGCACCCGTTGACCATGCTGATTGTGTAAAAGCTTCAAGCCATATTTTAGGATTTAAAAGCATACTTAGCTTTGGACTAAATAAATATTCAAGCCCCTTTGCTGCTCCTGGTAATGTTACTGATCTTACTAAAGCAATCAACAATAGTACAAATAGTGTTGGTATCATTATCTTTGACGCCTTTTCGATTCCGTTTGTTACACCTTTATAAATTATAAATCCAGCAATTGACATAGCTATAAAATGAAATAAGATCGTTTGGGATGGCGTTGTTGTAAAGGTATTCCATATAAGTTCTGTTTCTTTTACTCCTATTCCTGGTTTAAATGCTCCTGATACTGAAAGTGTAAAGTATTTCATACACCAACCCATTACTACTGAATAATAAAACATTATAAGTAAGCATACTGCTGCTATCCAGCTTCCCATCCATGTAAATTTCTTTCCTAAAAAATCCCTAAAGGACCCTATTGTACCTAGTCTTGTCTTTTTTCCTATTACCATTTCTCCCATTAATAGCGGTATTGACCATACTAACAGTGCTACAGTCCAAGCGATTATAAATGGTCCTCCTCCATTTTTTGCTGCTACCCTTGGAAATCTCCATATATTACCTGTTCCTATTGCCATACCTATACTGGCTGCTATAAATCCCCAGCGGCTTCCCCATTGCTCCTTGTTTTGACCCATAATTTATCCTCCCTTTTATCAAATTTTAAATCTGAACTATCCTCCTTTCTTAATTTTTATTTAGAAATTTTTGTTATAAATCCAACTATTTGCATGAATTATGCCAATCATATTTTTCTTCTACTATTTATTTTAATTTATAATGAAATAGTGTACTTTTCTGTGATTTTTTTCAAAATTATCTTAATTTTCATATTTTTCTTTCTATTTGCTATTTTATTAACAATTTTAAAGTGTCAAATATTTGACGCCAAAACAAAAATTTTCTCTAAAGAATAAGCGTCAGAAAATAGACATTAAAGTCAATTTTCTGACGCTTATTCTTTTTCTTAAATTCTCCATGGAATATAGCTCATTTTTGGTCTCTTTTTTTACATTTCACGAGTCATATTGTTAAAACATTGTTAATATCCTTTGATTATCTACTCCAACTTATACTTATCTAATTTAAAATACAACGTACTTCTAGGAATATTTAAAAGCTTTGCTGCCTTTGCTTTATTACCTTTAGTAATTTTCATAGCCCTCCTGATTGTATTTTTTTCAGTATTATCAATAATTTTATTGAGATCAAAAATTTCTTCTTTATTTTCTACTTTTGCTTTACTATTTTCAATAATGCTTCTAGGTAGAAAATTTAAATCTACTTTTTTAGCTTTATTATTTTTTACTAATATAACTATTCTCTCTATTATATTTTTAAGTTCTCTTATATTCCCCTCCCAATCATAATTTATTAGTATATTCATAACTTCTGGAGGAATTACAGGTATATTTGAACGGTAAGTAATACAAAATTGTTCAATAAACCTGTTTACTAGATCTGGTATATCATCCTTCCTTTCCCTTAAAGGCGGGAGTGAAATTAATATTGAATTTAATCTATAATACAAATCCTTTCTAAAAAACCCCTTCTTCATCATGCCTTTTAGATCTTTATTTGTTGCTGCAACAACTCTTACATCTACTTTAATAGATTTTGATCCTCCTACTCTTGTTATCATGCCATCTTCTAATACCCTCAGTATTTTAGGCTGCATAGATAATGGCATATCACCTATTTCATCTAGAAACAAGGTTCCTTCATGGGCTAGTTCAAATTTACCCATCCTTCCCTTTTTAAGAGCTCCAGTAAAGGCACCGCCTTCATAGCCAAATAATTCACTTTCCATTAAGTCTTCAGGAATTGCACTACAATTTATGGGTATAAAATGACCTTTTCTTTTACTTTCAATATGAATTGCTCTAGCAAAAACCTCTTTACCAGTTCCGCTCTCACCAGTTATAAGCACATTCATTTTAGATTTGGAAACCTTTTTACATAGATTTATTATTTCTTTAAACTTTATATCACTTCCAACAATTTGATCAAAGGAAAATCTATTTTCATTAAGTGCTGTAACTTCTTCTTCAAGCAATTTTAAATCTAACTTAGTTCTATCTAAAAGGTTAGTTAATCTAATTAATTCAGATATATCCCTATCACAGCTTATAGCTCCTATCAATTCATTTCCTCTATAAAGGGGACGTGCTGTAATAATATTATGGGAATCCTCCCGTGGACTATTATAAACGTTGACATATGGTCTTTTTTCCTTTATAACCTTTGGTAGTAAAGCCGTAGGAAAAAGATCTGTTATATGCCTTCCAACTACACTCTCTCTATTTACTTTATAAATCTCTTCAGCCCTTTTATTCCAGAATATAGCGATGCAATTTTTGTTAACAATACAAATAGCATCATTCACATTATCTAATATCATTTCAATTGTTGGATTGAGAAATAACATGATCTCCCCCCGTATTCCCTTTAATAAAAAATTGTAAAAATATAAATTAAATATTTAATATATTTCGACGATTATCTTAAATAACCTTTTTTTTGTAAAAAGATGACTTAGCCAATTTTATATTAAAGGTTAAAAAAACAAAAACACCAATTGGCATTTTTGTTCTTTAACCCTTCAATACAAACTTATTTGTATTTTTCTTTCAGCTTATTCAACACTGATTTAGAATATTCCTTAGCTCCAAATAAAGACATATCCCTATAATTCCCACATTGTATTGGATTTACTGCAGGAATTTCATCTGCCGCCAATATCTTTTCTAAAGCTTTCATAAGTGCAACCGCTATTTCATCCTCGCTTTTTTCCCCTATTAATATGAGATAAAACCCTGTTCTACAGCCCATTGGCGAAATGTCTATAACATTTTCTATTTCTTCTCTTATAAAGCCTGCTAGTAAGTGTTCTATTCCATGAACTGCACTTGTCGGCATAGCTTCTCTATTGGGTTGGGTAAATCTTAAATCAAATTTTGTTATAATGTCTCCCTTTGGTGTCTGAATCACTCCACATTTTCTAACAAATGGAGCTTCTACCTTTGTATGATCCATTGTAAAGCTTTCAACTATAACTTTTTTCAACACTGATACCTCCTACTTAAATTATAATATTACTATCTTTTATTAGAATAACATATTCAATATCTATAATGAATACTCTTTATAAATAATATATTAAACAACATTAGTCTTCAATAATCGGCTATTTACTAAAACAACTGTTTACCTACAAGTAATCTTTTAAATTTGCTTTATTACTATATTTTAGCAGTTTTAAAACCAATCTCAAAATCTAATTGTTTACTATGTTTTATAAAAAACTTGTAAAGTGGTATAATAAAATATAACTTTACGAAAAACTAGAATCTGATATAATAGAAAAGGTCTAGGAAAAGTTTACGAATATAAAGATAACCAACTCTAAAGTATTATAAATTTGAATGCAAAACAGGATATAGGAATTTAAGTAAAGACTATATAGATAGTATTTATAAAATACTCAAAGTAGTATAATTAAACTGCTTGAGATTTTAAATAATATTTATTTAAGGAGGATAATAATATGCAAATAACTAAGGATACTCTAATAAGTGAAATCTTAAAAATCAAGCCTGACGCTGCTCCAATACTTATGAGATATGGAATGGGATGCTTAGGATGCCCTTCAGCTCAAATGGAATCTTTAGAGCAAGCTGCTATGGTACATGGTATTGATTTAGAAAAGCTTTTAGAAGAACTAAACAAATAAACTATAATTTTAAGAATAAGTAACATAAAAACTATAGGCTTCCTAGTTTAAATTTAATTAGGATGTCTATAGTTTTTTATATGCCTTCTTTGGGATTTTTTATAAAGTTTTTCAATTGAGAAACTTTATAATTAACACTAATAATTTTGAAATACAATATGTAGATAGCTTTCTTGACTCTCTTTACTACATTTTGTAATCTAAAATTCTTTAAATGTATTATACAATTTCCTCAATTATCTTAGTTTATATAAATTTAAATCTAAATTTTTATTCTCTATCATTTTTATTAATTAAATTGGAATAAGTTTGGATTATTTGGAAAATCTAATATTGATAATTACTAAGATTGTTAAGGAGGTTAATCTATGGATAATGCTATGTTTTGTTGGCAATGTGAACAGACTGCTGGTGGAAAAGGTTGTACTAAGATAGGAGTTTGTAGTAAAGACCCTGATGTTGCTAAAATGCAGGATGTTTTAATTTATTTATTAAAGGGAATAGGTTTTTATGCTACTAAAAATATTGAAAAAGGAAATAAGATACCTAGGGAAATTGGAGAATTCTTTACAGAATGTGTATTTGCCACTCTCACAAATGTAAACTTTGATGGCCAAAGATTTGTAAAATACATAAAGGAAGCTAATAAAGTTAAAAAACAATTAAAAGAAAGTGCAGGACAGATTGAAAATGTTCCAAAGGACGCAGATTTTATAGCTCCTGAAACTAGAGGAGAAATACTTAATATAGCTAGCAGACCTAACCTAGGTGTCATGGACGATGAAAATCTAGATATGGATATCCGCTCTTTAAGAGAATTTTTAATCTATGGAATTAAAGGTATGGGTGCATATCATCATCATGCTTATGTCCTTGGGAAATATGATGAAGAAGTTGCAAATTTCATGTTTAAAGCCATGGGAGCTACCCTAGATAGAAGCTTGACTGTTGAGAATTATTTCGATTTGAATATGGAATGTGGAAAAACCAATCTTAAGTGTATGGCCCTTTTAGATGCTGGAAACACTGGTACATTTGGAGATCCTGAACCTACCCAAATGCTTATTACCAAGAAAAAAGGTCCTTTCATAGTAGTATCTGGACATGATTTGAGGGATTTAGGAGACTTGCTAGAACAATCCAAGGATAAAGGTGTTAATATATATACACACGGAGAAATGCTTCCATGTAATGCTTATCCAGGTCTTAAAAAATATCCACATCTAATAGGTAACTTCGGTGGTGCATGGCAGGATCAACAAAAAGAATTCGACGGTATCCCAGGAGCTATCTTAATGACAAGTAATTGTCTGATGAAACCAAGGGATAGCTATAAGGATAGGATATTTACCTCAAGTATAGTTGGATGGCCAGGTGTTCAGCATATCGAAACTGTTAATGGTAAAAAGGATTTTTCTCCAGTAATAAATAAAGCCTTAGAATTAGGTGGATTCCCAGAGGATGAACCTGAAAAGAGAATCCCAATGGGATTTGGTAGAAATGCACTACTCAGCAATGCTGGTGCAATAGTTGATGCCGTAAAAGCTGGTAAGATAAGGCACTTTTTCTTAATTGGAGGTTGTGATGGAGCAAGACCAGGAAGAAATTATTACACTGAGTTTGCCGAAAAAACTCCAAAGGATACTATCATCCTTACTTTAGCATGTGGTAAATATAGATTTAATAAGCTTGATTTAGGAACTGTAGCTGGATTCCCAAGAATTCTTGATTGTGGTCAATGTAATGATGCTTATACAGCTATTCAAGTTGCACTAGCTTTGGCTGAAGCCTTTGATTGCGATGTAAATGACTTACCACTTTCATTTATAATTTCTTGGTACGAGCAAAAAGCTGTTGCAGTACTTCAAACAATGCTTTACCTAGGGCTTCAAGATATTTATTTAGGTCCATCGTTACCTGCATTTGTTACGCCAAATATACTTCAAGTGTTGGTAGATAAATTCAACATCAAACCTATATCTACACCCGATGAAGATCTCAAGGTTATATTGGGATAGCATCTAAAATGCGCCTTTTGGGCGCATTTTAGATGAAAGTTGTAATTTTTATATTCATAATTTTTTTGTAGATAAACTTATTAGATGAGTACAAAACTTAAAACATGAAATTTGCAATTATTATTCTTTATCTAGCTTACTCTCCATATATTTAACAAGTGGTGCTATTTGAACCAAGGTTGGTGCACCTTTCATCCATACCTGTTGCTTTAAAACTTCAATTATTTCCTCCTTTGTTGCTCCATATTTTATAGCTTTATTCATCTCTAGCTTTGCTCTAGCTTCATTTTTATCAAAAACTGCTGTTGCAAGTGCAATTAAATATCTATACTTTAAAGGTATCACACCGTCTCTCCAAATTTCATGATGATACTCTGAAATTATCTTTTGAAAATTTTCTCCAAAGCTTTGAGACACCATTACTCCTGGTGGTACAAATCCTATATCTTCAAATTCACGTTGTAATTTTTTTTTATCCACAAAATCCCCTCCTATTATTCTTAATAAATTAAGGTCTAATCTACTAATCTTGTTTATATATTACCCTTCAACCTTATATATAATCCTATATTTTATATAATATCTACTATAAATTTCTATAAATTCTTAACTTTTATGGTATACTATGAAATGATTAATATAGGCTTATATTCTATTGTTTTAAAAATTTTATCAAAAAAATGTTTTATTAACTTCAGTATGGGTATAATCCTATTGATAAAATTATAGGAATTTAAATTAAGTTTTACTATGTAAATCCTATATAGGAATTTAAGTAAAGACTTTAATTTATACATGTCCAAAACGCCCAGAAACGTTGCGTATTTGTACATGTATAAATTAAGTTTTACTATGTAAATCCTATATGATTCATTTATTAAAAGGTTTTAAATATATTTGGAGGTGTAATATTAAATGGATGCTTTTAATATAAAGGGAAATGTATATTGGACTGGTGTGTTAGATCCAGATTTAGAAGTTTTTGATATTATTATGAAAACTGAATTTGGTTCAACATATAACTCTTATTTCATTGATGATGAGAAAAAGGTATTGATTGATACTGTAAAGGGTAATTTTAAGGATGAGTTTATCGAGAAGCTTGGTAAGCTTACAGATATAAAGAAATTAGATTATGTAATAATCAATCATACTGAACCTGATCATTCAGGAAGTTTAAAATATGTTCTTGAAATTAATCCCGACATAGTCGTTTATTGTACTAAGGCTGCTAGTATTTTTTTAAAGGAACAAATTAATAAGGATTTCAATTGCCATATCATTAAGGATGGCGAGATTCTTGATATAGGAAGTAAAAAATTAAAATTTATTACAGCCCCATTTTTACATTGGTCAGATACAATGTTTGTTTATGATGAATCTGAAAAAATACTATTTACATGTGATGCCTTCGGTTCACACTATAGCTCAGTTGATCCTAAATCTGTTCATTGTGACGATTACAAAAAGTCTCTTAAGTACTATTATGAATGTATTGTAGAGCCCTTTGCACAGCATGTTTTAAATGCAATCAATAAAGTAAAAGACTTAGAAATAGATATCATACTAACCTCCCATGGCCCTATACTTTCAGAAAATCCTAGCTACAATGTGGAAAAGTATTTAGAATGGTCGACCCATGCTGTAGAAAGCAGAAATCAAAAGCAAGTTGCATTGCTTTATCTGTCAGCATATAAAAATACTATGTTAATGGCAGAAAAAATCAAAGAAGGTTTGGAGTCAGAGGGAGTTAAGGTTGAATATTTAGATATAGAGAATGAAGATATTGCTAAAGTCCATTTGATAATCAATAACTCTAAGGGTCTTATTTTGGGTTCCCCAACCATCAACAAGACTATGGTTAAACCTATGTGGGATGTTCTATCAGTTATAGATCCAATGGCAAATATGGGTAAAATTGCTGGAGTATTTGGGTCCTATGGCTGGAGTGGTGAAGGTATAAAAATGGCAGACAGTCTTTTAAAGCAAATGAGCTTTAAGGTTCCATTTGAGCCTCTTTCAAAGAAATTCTTCCCATCTGAGGAAACTTTACAAAAGTGTTTTGAGTTCGGAAAAGAGTTTGCTCAAAAATTATAGGGTTATCATATAAATCTATGCTATAGAAAATTGGGTAAATATATGGAAATTGATATGGAGAGGTTAGGTTTGTAGGCATCATATCCAATGGAAAAATACAGCCTCCTAGATAATTGTTAAGTCTAGGAGGCTGCGTTATTATTCGTTAATTATTACTTCATACTTATTTCTCAGCTCCGTAGTCTTGCTTACGTATAAATTATTTTGTTTTCTCCCTAATAAGAAATTTCTAATTTGGTCTTTAACTTGTTCAAAACTATTAATAACAGGTTCTTTTTTATCAACAAGCTTAACAATATGATATCCAAACTGCGTTTTTACAGGCTTGCTAATTCCACCCTTTTCCATACTAAAAGCTGCATTTTCAAACTCTGGTACCATTTTACCCTTTGTAAAGAAGCCTAGGTCTCCACCTCTTTCTTTAGATGGACATGTAGAATACTTCTTAGCTGCTTCTTCAAAGTCTAATCCCTTTTCTATCTCATCAAGTATTTTATTTGCTTCTTCTTCAGTCTTAACAAGGATATGACTTGCCTTAACACTTTCAGGAGTTTTAAAGCTTTCTTTATTATTATTGTAATAATTAACTACTTCATCTTCTGTTACATTCACACTATTTAAAAGCTTTCTAAGGGCATAATTCTTAAGAATATTTACTTTATTTATTTCAAGTTCTTTTAAAAATTCTTCTTCCTTATCATAGTTATTGTCTAAAGCTTCATTATAAAACAATTCTTGATTAATAAGTTCATCTAATAACTGCTTTTTGCCTTGTTCATTATTAAAATTCATATTCCCTTGGGCAATTAAATTTTGCAAAAGTGCATTTACATCCATTTCTGTTATGGCTTTACCTTTAACTGTTGCTAAAATTTTGTTTTCACTCATTCACTAACTCTCCTTTTTTTAGTCTATGGTTATAATATCAGATATAATTTGTTCTGTCCAATTTTTATTTAATTAAGGAAATTGCATAATTACCATCTTCAAAAACTATCTACAATATATAGTTTCAAGTTTCAAAAGCTATACCACATGTATTATGTGATTTCTTCAATTATTTAATCTTATTGTTTATATCCCATTCCGTTACTATACCTAGTAATTTTCCTTTTTGAGTTCCATCGGAAGTAATAAACAAGGCTATTAATCTATGGTTATCTTTATTCTTATATTTAAATAGGTTTTCTGCTTCATAAATACTGATTTTCTTCGTTACAAATTCAAAATGTTCTTTTCTCTGAGTATCTAAGCTGGCATATTTCATAAAATCATTTATGGTTGATTTATCTGTTATTATTGGATTATAAGTACTAAGCATATAATATATCAAGGTATTACCATTAAATACACCCACAACCTTATCATCCTCAACAATTGGAACTCTAGATACTAATTGCTGCTTCATAGCATGCATTACATCCATTGCCAGCTGATTAGGACTCGCTATAAGCATTTTAGATCTATAGGTGCATATATCATAAACAGTTAATGGATTTATCAATAGATTTAATATTCTCTTGTAATTTTCCACTATCTCTGGTAAAGGCTCTGCTATAGGTTTTCCAAAGCCAGAGCTTGTTGTATCATGGACAATACAATTTCTAAGTCTTGCATAGGCTTTTAATTCATCTATATTTCTATTTATAAGCTTATTCTTTTTAGCCAGCCTATCTAAGACCTTGGTATGAGACATATAACCATCTACCCCTAATATTTTCTTTATTTGCTTATCAAATTCATTATATGTATGTAGGAATACTTCAACATTTCTCATATCATTACCCTCTTTTTTTATAATATTATGAAGCTAGTATTTATTTTCTTATATTATCTCACAAATTACTTGCCTATGTAATATTATTATATATCCTATAAATAAAAAATAGGGTTGTTACTTAATATAGGAATTTAAGTAAAGACTTTAATTTATACATGCCCAAAATACCCAAAAGCATTGCATATTTGCACACGTATAAATTAAATTTTACTATGTAAATCCTATATAATTGAAAATATTAAAACTTTCCTGATAGATAATAGCCCCATAGTTTAATTTAATCATATCAACTACTTTTATCAAATAGCATTCTTTTATTCTCATCCATAAACTGATTAGTATATAGTCTATAGTAATACCCTTTTTTCTTAATTAACTGATAATGGTTTCCCTCCTCTATAACCTTTCCGCTCTGTAAACTTAAATGAAAATTGAGGACTTCAATCCTCTGTGGTACAATGTTTTTGCTAAAAAAACTATACCTCCCAGAAAGGATGAAGTCCTCATGCAAAAAATTGTACCAATTAAATGTACAAAATGCAATAATAAAGATTCTTTTTACCGTTATGGTAAAGATAAAGATGGTTATCAAAAATACCTTTGTCGCAAATGTAATCACCAATTTGCTCCTGATAAACCAATATCTAAAAAGGTACCTAAATACCCTCGCTGTCCCCTTTGTGGAAAGGCAACTTTTCTTCACCACGATTATGAGTAT
>NZ_FRAG01000074.1 GCF_900142245.1 Paramaledivibacter caminithermalis DSM 15212
GTTATCACTTTAGAACGCGTGAAGGACTCTGCTCCGCTTCGCCCTTGACGCTGGCTAATTATTACACCACATCAATCAACTAAGTACACAGTGCCAAGCATTAGCTCGCTCGACTTGCATGTGTTAAGCACGCCGCCAGCGTTCATCCTGAGCCAGGATCAAACTCTTAAATAGAATCTTTAGGGTTTGACCTTTTGGGTCAGTTTGAATGTTGGCTTTATAAATAAATGTGATATGTTTCAATGTTGTATGTTTAAATGTTTCAAAGTAATTCTTTTAGGTCACTCAACCCTCAAGACCTCCCCTGTTAACATTCAACATTTAACATTTAACATTTAACATTTAAACATTTCTCATCTTAAAATTTAAAAACCCAACATGTTTCTTATCCTCACACTGTTCAGTTTTCAATGTCCAAGGTTTTGCTTGTTCGTTGTTTATCAACGACGCTTAAATATAATATCATTTTTGTTTTGCTTTGTCAATACTTTTTTTGACTTTTTTCGCCGCTGTTTATCAGCGACAAATACTATCTTACCATGCCTTAATATTAAAGTCAAATGGTAATTTTTACTTCTTACAATTTATATAGAATTTACATATTAAAACTTAATTTATACATGTACAAATACGCAGCATTTCTGGGCATTTTGGACATGTATAAATTAAAAGTCTTTACCTAAATTCCTATAATACAAAGCATATATATTTTGCCCGTTTATAGGTATTTTATGTATATATTCACTATATTAAGAGAAATATGTACCCATTTTCCCTTGAGGCAATAACGAAGAACTATGGGTTTGTCAAAAGTTGGGGGTCCTCATATGAGGGCCCCTTTTATTTTTATTTAACTTGTTCCATTCCTTTTCTTAAAGCCTTTATATTGATACCAACAAACTTCTCTTTAACTGTATTCTTCACAACCTCATCCCAATTTATATTATCTAACCCCATGGCCTTAACAAGAGCACCCACCATTACTACATTCATAGTCTTTATATTACCAAGTTCCTTTGCAATTTCTGCAGCCTTGAAAACAGTAATATCAGTATATTTCTGTAATTCTTCAATTATTCCTTTTGGATATTCTGCCTGTCCTGTCAAGATTGGAGCCGAAGGAATTTCATAGTCATTAACTACAACCTTTCCATCTTTTTTTAGATGATCTATCCATTTTCCTGCTTCCATTTTTTCAAATGAAACAAGTATATCAGCTTGACCCCTTCCAATAATAGGAGAATATACTTTTTTCCCAAATCTAACCTGAGTAGTTACACTTCCTCCACGTTGGGCCATTCCGTGAACTTCAGACATTTTTACATCATATCCAGCACTCATTAGCCCATTAGCAAGAATTTTACTTGCAAGTATAATACCTTGACCACCTACACCTACTAATAATATATTTTTAATATCAGACATTCTAAACACCCGCCTTCACTATAGCATCAAATGGACATGCCTGTAGACAAACTTCACATCCAACACACATATTTTCATTGATTTTTGCTTTCTTAGCTTCTGCATCAAACTCAATAGCAGGACATCCTGTTTTGGTACAGATTCTACATCCTTTACATTTTTCATCTATAACTTCACAAAGAATTCTTTCCTGTCCAAATTCCTTTATATCTTCCTCAGAAAATCTCTTCAGAACGCATGGCCATCTTGTGATAATTACAGAAGGTTCATCGGACGCCAAAGCCTCATCCAACGCTGCACTAACTTCATCAAGCTTTAAAGGATTTATTGTTTTTACATTTGTTATACCTATTGCTTCACACAATTTTGGTATATCAATCATACCAGCCTTATCACCTTGCAAAGTATATCCCGTTCCTGGATTTTCTTGGTGACCTGTCATACCAGTAATTCTATTATCAAGTATAACTGTAACGGTATTGCTCTTGTTATATGCTACATCAACCAAGCTGTTAATACCCGTATGGAAGAAGGTTGAATCTCCAATTACAGCAACTACACGTTTATCTACTCCATTTTTTTCGAACGCTTTCTGAGCACCATGTCCTGTACTTATACTAGCACCCATACAAATACAAGTATCCATGGCACTTAAAGGTTCTGCTGAGCCTAATGTATAACAACCAATATCTCCCGTTACCATTATATTCTTTTTCTTGCTTAGTGCATAATAGAAGCCTCTATGTGGACATCCAGCACACAATGTAGGAGGACGCCCTACCGTTTTTGACTCATCAAACTTAATAGTTTCCCTTTCTTCTCCTAAAATTGCTTTTGAAATAATATCAGGGTTTAGCTCACCTGTTCTAGGTATTACATCTTTACCAATACATTTAATGCCTACAGCCTTAACCTGTTCTTCAATGTATGGTTCTAATTCTTCTATAATATAAAGAGTCTCAACTTCATCAGCAAACTCTTTTATTTTCTTCATTGGTAATGGGAAACTAAATCCAAGCTTCAAATATGATGCCTTATCACCGAATACTTCCTTAGCATATTGATAAGCAACACCAGAAGTTATAATGCCGATTTTTTTATCATTCCATTCAATTCTATTTAACTCAGTAGTATTACTGAATTCTTCTAATTTCTTTAACCTTTCTTCTACTTTAACATGTAGTACTCTACCATTAGCTGGAGTAGCTACATACTTTGGTATATTCTTTTCATACTTCTTAATTTCTACTTCTTCTCTCTCTCCAAACTCAACTATACCTTTACTATGACAAATTCTAGTAGTCATTCTAAATAAAACAGGAGTATCAAATTTTTCACTGATTTCTAGTGCTATTTTCACAAAGTCTTTACTTTCCTGACTATCACTAGGTTCAACCATAGCTATTTTAGAAAATCTAGCATACATCCTGTTATCCTGTTCATTTTGCGAACTGTGCATTCCTGGATCATCTGCAGAAACTAGAACAAGTCCACCGTTTACACCTGTATATGCATATGTAAAAAGGGGATCAGCGGCTACATTAACCCCAACATGCTTCATAGCAGCAAGAGCTCTTGCTCCAGCTATTGAAGCTCCAATAGCTGCCTCTAAAGCAACCTTTTCATTAGGTGCCCATTCAGCATAAATTTCTTTTTTATATGGAGCGATGTTTTCTAAAATTTCTGTACTTGGAGTACCTGGATAAGCAGAAGCAAATGTAACACCAGCTTCAAATGCACCACGTGCTACTGCTTCATTGCCTGTCAAAAACTTCTTCATTATTTCACTCTCCTTGTCTTCTTTATTTATGTGCGGCTATAACACTTCCTAATGCTATAGAATTCAATTTTGCCTCATGGCTGTCAGCACGAGATACTAAAACTACCGGTGCCTTAGCTCCCATAATTATACCAGCTGACTCTGCATTAGCCATATAAGTTAAAGCTTTTCCAATTCCATTACCTACTTCAATTGCTGGGACAAGAAGTATATCGGCATCTCCAGCAACCTTACTTTCGAATTTCTTTATTTTTGCAGCTTCTTTTGAAACAGCTAAATCAAAGGCTATAGGTCCTTCAACTATTACACCTTCTCCAAATTCTCCATTGGCTCCCATTTCCTTCAATTTATCAGCATCAATAGTAGCTACCATTTTGGAACTAACCTTTTCTTTAGCTGTTAAACAAGCCACCTTTACACTTTCAATTCCCATTGCATGTGCAGCTTTCACCGAATTTCTTAAAATTAAAGCTTTTTCGTCTATTGAGGGGGCAATATTCATGCCTCCATCTGTTAAAAATAAAAGCTTATGATAACTTGGAACTTGATATACCATCACATGACTCAACAAACTATCTGTTCTAAGACCTATTTCCTTATCAAGAACCGCCTTTAATAATATTGAAGTGTCAATTAGACCCTTCATTACAAAGTCTGCTTTTCCACTGCTTACTAATTTCACTGCTTCTCTTGCTGCTTCTGTCAAATCCGTCTTTTCAATTATAACATAATTAGTAATGTCTAAATTGCTTTTATCGGCAATTTCTTTAATTTTTACCATTTCTCCTACTAATATAGGTTCTACAATTCCCATCTCAGCTGCTCCGCATACAGCTGTTAACACGTCTTCATCTTGAGCAGCTGCAACTGCCAGCTTCATTGTAGTTTGTTCTTTAGCAGCACTAATAAGTTCCTTGAAATTATTGATCATTTTATCACATCCTATTCATTCTCTTTGTTCTCCTTTATTTCCGCAAAATAAAGAACAAAAATTATACATCACTTAGGTTTTAGTAAAAGTTCGCCATGGGATTCAAATTTTTTAACAACCATTCAATTATTAGTTGAACCTAATGATATTTTACAATAATTTCAATCATCATTCAATATGTTTTATAATAATTTTGTTGAACTTTTCAAATTTTTTAGTAATTCATAGATTCTATTTTTGTAACCCACGCCTTAGTAATTTCGTCATGTGGATTTATTTCATAGGATTTTCTTACATATTCATTGGCTTTTATAAAGTTTCCAGCTTCTAGATATGCAATTCCTAAATTGCATAGGATTTCAGAGTGATCTGCTTTAATATTTAATGCTTCTTCAAAACTCTTAATAGCTTCATTAATTCTTCCTAAGGATATATTGCATAGTCCTATTTCATTCAAAACATCTACCTGTCTTGGTACTATTCTATGGGCCTTTTCAAAGTGATTTAATGCGTTTTCAAAATCCCTTAAATGCCTATGGGCTAATCCAATAAAAAATTGCAAATTCCACCAATCTGAATACTTTTCTTCTAAAGGTAAAAGCTTTTCAAGAGCTTCATGGGGCCTTCCGCTCAATACAAGGTTGTATCCTTCTTCATACTGTATCTTATAATCTATTTCTGACAATTTATTTATTATTTCCATTTCTTTATTTTCATCTATACCAATGTCTATACATTTGTTCCAAGTTTTTTCAGCTTTCTTATAAAGCTTCTTATTTATATAATGGAATCCAAGATGATAGTAGGATAACGAAAAATCTGGATATGTTTCAGTAATTCTTTCAAAAACCTCAATGGCTTCATCTTCAAAATCTTTATTGTATTTACCACCCCATTCATTTGCCAATTCCTCTGCACACCTAGCATAATTATATAAAGAGTCTAAATTATTGTCATCTATATACAAACAGGCTTTAAAGCATATGAGTCCTTCAATTTTATTACCTGCTTCAATAGATTTAAAGCCCTGCTTTAAAATAACATTAATTATATCTTTATCAAATGTTTTCAAAAACTCCTTATATACATCGTTATATCTAAATCTGCTATCTATACCCATTATATAAACCATACCCTGGATAATTTTTATAATGGATATATCTTTGGTATCATTTTCATCCTTAACCTTAGTTACTACTTCATTAAGTGGCATTGGCAAGGGAATAGCGTCATCAAATATAAATCCCTTTACTTCAAATTTTTTATTTTCCTTAAGGTTTATAAATACTACATCGTTCACCTTATCTTTTAAATATTTTTCAATTCGCTCAAACATAATAACCTCCTCTTAGTTTTTTGTATATAATAAATGCAAGATTAAGGTCATTCTAAATAGGTCTCTTTTTGAAAATATCTATAATATCTTACTTGACCTAGTAGAATGACCTCTATACTTAAACTTAATCTTCAGATAAATTTAATAGTTAATTCTTAGCAAATACTAAGGATTATAGTAGTTTATGAAATATTAAATCATCAATATATGTTCCTGTTTTCTCATCATAATGATGCATATGAACGTTTCCTGCAAAGGTAAAACCACAGGATAAAATAGTATTTATGGATGACTTATTATTGCTATAAATATATGCCCTTATAATCTTTATCCCTTTTTCTTTAAGAGATTCTAATGCATAATCAGTTAATTCCTTTGCAATACTGTTTCCTCTAAAACTATAATCAACAGCTACAGTCAAATTGCATGAATGTTGTTTATTTCCTTTACCTCTTTTAGCTCTTAATACAGCTGAAATTAAGTCACCATCAGCAGCTACATAAACAAATGTATCAGGATTTCTAATCCAATCTCTTATCTCCTCCATAGAAGCTATTTCTACAAAGGAAACTTCAGCTCTTTCTTTACTTAGATTTGAAAACATAGATATTACCTTTGGTATATCCTTTTCCTTAAGTTCTCTAAATCTAACACTCATAGCAATACCTCCTGTATAGTTTATAATTAAATTATTGACACTAATGAGAGGCAGTACAAATTACTAAAAAATCCTATTATTCTATTTATACATATTTCTCATAAACATCCTTTTCCTTCTAGTAGAAGTACTTAGAATATTAAACAATTGACCCCTATAAATCATTGCATAGCACAGTAAAATTTGATAAACCACTGAATATACTATTAAAGTAAATGTAGAAGATATAAATATATTGGTACTAAATCCTAATATAATAAGCATCTTATTTGTAGAAATATGAATCAGGTATAATACAGCTATTATAAAACCATTAGGAATAAACCATTCCAGCCAGTTTTCCTTTATAAAATCAAATGAATATGTGATGGCATCGAGTCCAGCATGATATTTTTGATAAATCGTTTCAGGAAGTGGATTAAGAAGTATAACCGCTACTATCTGGATTATAGACCATAAAGATAACCCCCCTATATTAATATAAAATATAGGCTTCAAAAATAAACTTGCTCCAAATCTTACAAACCAAAATATTATTATTATACTATATATATTCCTAAGATAAACAGTAAAACCACTTTTAAAATCCTCTAAGCTAAACCCCTCATAATTGATAATATTTTCAATCAAGTAAATATAATTTGATATAATTGCACTTTGAAACAATGCAACTATAATACCACCTAATATCCATGCATATGAAGCTACTGTCCACATTAAAAAAGAGATAATAAAATAGGTAAATCCCACGAGGAAAATTTTCCAGTTCTTTATAGATAATTTAAAGCTTTTTAAAACTATTCCTTTATTAGTTAAAATTATATCTTCAATAAAATTCAAGTTTATTCTCCTTTCTTTTGTTATTCTTATATACTTACTCTAAAATACTCTGATTTTTCAAAATCATTGTTATCTACTTCATAATTAAATAGTATGATTGATTCTTGCTTTGAAATATCTTCATAATAATTGTTTGCTAAATATAATATATCATATTTGAAAGTTTCAAAATGTACTTTTTTAATAATTTTTTTTGCAGTCATACCTTTGTACATGGGTAGGTATTTTTCAATATTCTCTTCATTCTGTAAAAATTTATGACATCTATTTTTAAAATCATCTATCTCTATAGAATTAAAAAACTCTGGTAGATTTGCATTTTTATTTCTTAGATAATCAAACTTTAATATTTCCATAAAAACATCTTCATTGTCAAAGTTATTTTGCTTAAAAAACTCAATCAAAATTTTAAACAATTGATTTCTTCCATGGGATACATGATGATATCCCATATTTCTCCAAAATACTGATAAATCTTCAAAAAAGCTTGAAGGATTTTTATAGAATTTTTTAATAATATAATCTACACTAAAATCAAAGTTGTGGGAATTATAATATTCATCCGTCATTTCCTCTATATATTTAAGCTTCAATATCTCGTCATAGGTAATATAATCATTACACATAACTTCATAGGGCTGTTCATCCTTATATATATAGCCATATTTATAATGGTTCATCCTAATGCCAGAACCCTTAAGAAGCTTCAAAAACCCCAATTGTATTTTATTTGGTTTCAAGCTATAGACATCATCAAAGGATTTCAAAAAAGTCCCATAATCTTCATAGGGTAAGCCAGCTATTAAATCTAAATGTAGATGTATATTATTAAAAGAAACTAATTCATTTATAACATATTTTATTCTTTTAAAATCCATATTCCTTTTTATTTCCCTTAAGGTTTTTTCATACGTGCTTTGAACACCAACTTCAAATTGGAAAAGTCCCTTCCTAACGCTTCTTAAAAAGTCCAATATCTCTTCATCTAAAAGATAAGCAGTGATTTCAAAATGAAAATTTATCCTTCCATTATCAATTTTTTGGAGATATTTCATTATTTCTAAACAATGTTCTTTATCAGCATTGAAGGTTCTATCAACAAATTTAACTTGCTTTACATCTGCGTCGATAAATTTTTTTAAATCCCTTTTTATTCTATTCATAGAAAAGTATCTAACACCCCTAAAGGTGGACGATAAACAATATTGACAATTAAAGGGACAACCCCTAGAACTCTCATAGTAAATAATTCTATTCTCAAGTTCTTTTAAGTTCTCATAAGGAAATGGAATGATATCTAAATCTTCTATGAGACATCTTTCTTCATTCATATAGATTTTGTTTTTTTCTCTAAAGGCTAAGCCTCTTATATTAAATATATTTCCTCTATTATTTATTAATAAATTTAAAAGCTCATTGAGAGTTAGCTCTCCTTCTCCAAAAATTATATAATCAATATAATCACATTCTTCTAACACCGCCTTTGGATCATAGCTAACCTCTGGACCTCCTAAAAGAATTTTTACTTCTTTATTAACCTTTCTTAAATTCTTAGCTATTTCTAAAGTCTCTTCAAAATTCCATATATAGCAGGAGAAACATACTAAATCATAGTCCTTTGTATATATCTCACTTAAAATATAATCTAAATCATTATTAATAGTATACTCTTCAATACTTATGCCTTCAAATTGTTTTTTGTTATACTGCCACAAATATCTTAAGGCTAAAGATGAATGGATAAACTTAGAATTTAATGTTGTTAAAAGTGTTTTCATTAGTTCACTTCCTTGTTTTTTCATATTTATTACTATATCCTATATATTTTAAAATCATTAATAATTATAACATAACATCTAACGTTATATACCCTATATACTTTCATAATCAAAAAACTTTATTTTCTATAACCTAATATGTGTATGAATCTAATCTCAGTGAAATAGTAATTTGACACTCTATAATGCATCCTATCTATGGTATGAGTAGCAATAAAAATATTATCTAATGTTTTAGGAAACTTGATATCTACCACGATTAAGGAATGTGCAAAATCATCGGCAAACTCAAATTTTAATTGTATCAGATCCCCGATCTGTATATCCTTTATATCTACTTCATCTGCTACTGGACCTCTTCCTTTATTTTTAGTTAAAAATTTATGAAGATATTTTACACTGGTCCAAGCTGGAGCTCTATTGTTAATACTCTCATAGTACCATCCATATTTGTCATAATTCATTGGGCATCCCCCTGCATTTATAACCTGAGATGCAAAATTTGTGCAGTCTCCACCCATTTTATCAAAATTTACAAAATTCGGATTCCTTTTGAAAGCCCATTTTTTTGCATAATTCACAGCACTTAGCCTATCGTAACTATAAATCATATGCCCTCCACCCTTCTTTTCACATTATCTAATGCTTTATTATGTCTGGATTATCAGCCTAAAGTATTAGCTTATAAAAGTATATATGTATTCAAGTATAAAAAAATTAATAATTTTATATGTTGTAGGCATATAATTATGTTATGATAATATTAAATAGATTTTTCCAAATAAGGAGATGAAATTTTATGGCAATAATGTCTTCTCGTCTAATTAGACACCAAATATGTATCGAAGAGTTAAGAAAATTAGGTGCTAAGGTTATTTCTATTCAAGGTATAATGTTTTACGTTAAATTTAAAATAAAGGATACAAAATTATCCTATATGTATCATATAAAAACAGACAATACATATTATCTTGAAAGAATAAAGCCTTACTTCATGACCATAGGTGATTTCCAGTCTGAGGAAGATATAATAGACGTTATAAAGATTGATCTAGAACAGTTTACAAATGCAATGAATAGTAAGAATTTCAATAATTTTATTCAAATTGATAAGAGTATAACAAAACTTGTTAGGTATTTCGAAGATCTTTTCCTATATTATAACGTTTCAAAAGATGATTTAAATACAATACAGGATGAAGTAGATCTTCTTCTTAATAAGATTATTGAAATCAAAAATAAAAGCAAGAGGGTTTACTATAAAAAAGATCCTGATGTTTTGAAATAGTACAAAAAGACTAAAGTCTCTTTGTAGCTCTAAGTTCCATGTTCCAAGTTGCAAATTTTAATGTCATTCTTATGATGTTCAAAATAAAGTTCAAAAAGAATGTAAAAAAAACGCATCTAAAGATGCGTTTTTTTTACATTCTTTCTGGTGCTGCTATACCTATAAGCTTAAGTCCATTTTTAATGGTTTGTTTGCATGCAAAAACCAATGCAAGTCTAGCTTTTTGTAATTCTTCATCATCTACTAAGATAGAATGTTCATGATAGAATCTGTTGAAAGCTTGAGCAACATCAATTATATATCTTGTAATTACTGCAGGTTCGTATTTTCTTGCTGCATCTACAATTACATCTGGAAATTTATTTATTATTCTGATTAAATCCATAGCTTCCTTTTCTTTCAGCAAGCCAAAGTTTATATTACTCTTATAGTCAAGCTGAGACTTTCTAAGAAGACTTGCTGCTCTTGCATGTGTATACTGAACATATGGACCTGATTCTCCATCGAAATTCAAGGTTCTATCCCATGAGAACACATAATCCTTGATTCTATTATTTGCTAATTCTTGGAAAATAACTGCTCCAATACCTACTTCTTTAGCTACTTTTTCTTTATCCTCTAAGTTAGGATTCTTTTGGCTTATGATTTCTTTAGTTTTTTCTACCGCTTTATTAAGAACATCTTCTAAGAAAACTACTCTTCCTTTTCTTGTGGACATTGTTCCTTCTTCTAAGCTAATCATACCAAAGGGTACATGTATACAGTCCTCAGCCCAGTTATATCCCATTAAATCTATTATTTTTATCCATTGTTTAAAATGCAAATTCTGTTGAGAGCCTACAACATATATATTTTTATAAAAATCATAATGTTTTTTTCTATATATAGCAGCAGCTATGTCCCTTGTAATATAAAGGGTTGATCCATCCTTCTTAGTTATTAAAGCTGGAGGCATTCCATAGGGCTCTAAGTCTACTATTTCAGCACCTTCAGACTTTTTCATGAGATTTTTTTCCCTCATCTCCTCTAATACTGCTGGCATTTTATCTGAATAGAAACTCTCACCAGCAAAGGAATCAAATTTAATACCTAACATATCATAGACTCTGTTAAATTCCATTAGACTTACATCTCTAATCCACTGCCACAGCTCTGTAGCTTCGTCATCATTATCCTCTAACTTCTTAAACCACATTCTAGCTTCATCTTCAATTTGAGGGTTTTTTTCGGCTTCTTCATGGAATTTAATATAAAGTTTTAACAATTCAGGTATAGGATTTGATTCAATAATAGATTTATCTCCCCATGCTTTAATTGCAACTATCAGTTTGCCAAATTGAGTACCATAATCACCAAGATGATTAATAGCTATTGCATTATATCCTAAAAATTTATATATATTATTTATTGCACTACCTATAACTGTTGTTCTAATATGACCTATATGAAAGGGTTTAGCTATATTAGGTGAAGAAAACTCAACTATGACATTCTTTTGTTCACCTATATTAGATGCCCCAAACATATCCTTTTTATTCAACACCTCTTCAATAACTGTTTTAGCAAAGGTCTTTTTATTAATAGTGAAGTTTATATATGCTCCAACAGTTTCAATATCTTCAAATAAATCCTTTTCTTCAATAGATTCATTAATATCCTTTGCTATTAAATTAGGTGCCTTTCTGAATATTTTTGCAAGCTTAAAGCATGGAAATGCAAAATCACCCATATCAGAATTTGGGGGAATCTCAATCATACTGTATATCTCTTCAAAGTCTAGTTCAGATATTTTTTCATTTAAAATATTGGCTATCTCTTTTTTAAAATCTATCATTTTTTTACCTCCTTAGAATATTTGCCGTTTTGTAAACTTAAATGAAAATTGAGGACCCCAAGCCCTCTGTGGTACAATGGTTTTGCGAGAAAACAATTACCTCCCAGAAAAGATGAAGTCCTCATGCAAAAAAATTGTACCAATTAAATGTCCAAAATGCAATAATAATGCAATAATAAAGATTCTTTTTACCTTTAATTTGATATAAAAGTTACATAATTCCCTCAATTAAAAAACTCGTCCCTTAACAAACTTAAGAGACGAGCTTAATGGCCCGCGTTACCACTCTTATTGGCGCATAAATACACCCTCTTTTATTCCCTTTAATGGAGGAAAACCATTTAGCCTACTCAGTTCAGCTAAAATCTCAAAGGTGCGCTTCAGCTATAATCGTATATCGGGCTTCCACCATCCCCGATTCTCTATGATACATATTAAAGCCTACTCTCCTTTTCAAAGATATTAATATTTATATGATTTTAAAATATAATTTAACATATTTTAATGATGAAATCAAGTATTTACTCAATTAAGATAGTGTCAAGATACTGTAGGAAAAAAATTTAAAAAAAATTCTTATGTTCTGATGAAATTAAGCACCACGAACAGACTTGAGTAATTCACTAGCCCAAGTTCTTTTCCCAATATTCAAAACAGTTATATTATCAATTTTTTCTTCTACTTTTTTATTTAATTTTCTTTTTACAACTCTTTTATCTAACTTCTCGATTCTTTTTTCTTTCTGCTTTTCTTTTCTCTTTTTTATCATTGTTTCATATACTTTCCCACCATTGGCACGATGTACTCTTAGTCGTGCCATTTGATCAGCACCTACTATACTCCATGCTAATGGTCTAGAACTCAATCTAGCAGATAA
>NZ_FRAG01000082.1 GCF_900142245.1 Paramaledivibacter caminithermalis DSM 15212
ATACCACTAGCATAAAGGGAGATTACCTTTTCTTCAATCCCAGAAATATCCCTTTTATTTTTAGGAACCACAATAGGTTCAAACTCTCCATTTCTATCCCTAGGAACATTAATATCTAGCTCTCCATACTTAGTTTTTATTGTTTTGTTAGCATATCCATTTCTTTTATTCTCTGTTTCTTTATTTTTTCTGTCTCCTTTACCGTAACCCAGCTTTACTTCAAGTTCTGCTTCAAGCATTTCCTGAAGGGCATCCTTAAACATATCTTTTAGGTATGCATAAATATCATCTGCTGTTTTAAATCCTCCATCTACTATCATTTGTCTTAATACTTTCTTCGGTAATGTACTCATAAAAATTCTCCTTTCTAACTTAATCTTTTTTAGATTCTTGCCAGAAAGGAGACATTATTTACGGTCAAACACATATTTTATGACACTACCTTTTTTTCATATTGTCTTTATATCATCAATCAATTCATCTATTATCATTTCTTGATATCCTGCACAACCAGTTTCTTCAAGAGCCTTACCTATACTAATTAAGCTTTTATTTTTTAAACCTTTAAGCTTTTTCATTCTCTTATCATCAATTCTCTTTTTTGAAAGTGCTTTATAGTAGTCACCTTTATTGTATCTCCAAAGGATTAAGCTTTGATCATATCTGCTTTTTAATTTATCAGCTATTGCTAGTCCTTCTGGGTCAAAATCTCCTGAATAGTATATATACACTCCATCTTTTACAAGTTTATCCAATAGAACTAATGATGCGAGTTTTACTTGACCATATGTGCAAACTAAAGCAGGTTTTTCTCTAGAGGTTTTATGAAGTATCTCACTAAAAACAGCAGGGTTTTCAAAAACAAAAACCTTTTTCTTTGGACTAACAATCCTTTGGACTTTACTTAAATTCCAAAGAGATACTTGTAAAGGTTCATATGTGTTATAAAACCCCTCCCAGCCTCCATGTATTCTTCCATCCTTGTAGGCAAGTAGTCCACTACATATTGTAAAATTAGATATTTCGTCCTTTATAAGTCCAACTCTATAAAGGAGTTCAGCTTTTTCTTCTGCATTTTGTGGATACTTTTCATCTAAGAGATAAACTATACCGTTTAGTAGAAGCTTTCCACATTCACTATTGTCATCAAAAATATGGGGATTTTTACTTATGTGGGATGCAAATAAAGCCAATCTTTCGCTTTTATTGTAAAAGAAAGGTAAACTGTTAAGTCCCTTTGAAGTAATAATCAAATCAGCTTTCAAACTTACTCTGTCTTGATTATATCTTTGAGCAATAATTCTATAGGCGTTTTCTTTGCCATTAAGTACAAACTCAAGCCATTCATATGCTTTAGTCCCTCTTAATTCATCTAGTATTTCACTAAAAAATTTTTCTTTATCTCTTTCATATTTTTCTATTTCTGCTTTTTTCGTTACTATATTCTCACCAAAATATTCTTCTAATACTTCTATCAAATCTAGCTTCTCAAAGGGTGTGTCCTTCAATGCTTCTTGGAACTTATCCACCTTTATACTAACAGAATCCTTATAATAGTTCTTTTTAAGGAAGCCCGTTAAGGCTTCCTTTTCTTCCAAGGTTAAATTATTAAGCTTAATAGTCCCACCAATTTTTCCAAGGGCTTTATATCTATCTTTTATTTTTACAAGAACCCTATGGAATCCATGATTACTTTTAAAATATTCACTACATTGTTGTAGCAATTTCACTTTGTCCATATTCTACACCTTCATTTGTCAATAACTCTTTCACTTTACCGTTCCATTTATATCTTAAAACCGTTACAAAGTTTGCATTGTTTGGCCTAACAAGCTCACATATAGCTAGAGAAGGAACGGTATCATAATCTCCCCATAATATTTGGGAATTGATAATAAAGTTAAGTTCAAGTTCATTTAATAATCTAAACATATCACGTATATTATTTTCATCAACCCCTGCAAAGGCTTCATCCAAGGATATTATACGAGGGCAATCCTTTCTTGCACCTTCGTATTTTGCATATACAGCAGAAAACAATGGTACATACATCGCCATAGCCTTTTCTCCACCACTGAATTTATAAAAGGCGTTATTGGTTAGTTCTTTTTTATTCTCATTGGTCTTCCTATAATATAATCTGAATTCAAACCATTTTCGATAATCTAAAACTTCCTTCATTATTGTATGGAAGGTTTGTTTTCTACCAGTTTCTTCCGCTTCCCTTCTAGCTTCACTTATTTTCGATCTAAAATGTGAAGACAGCTTATTAAGTTCATTTTCCGTAAGGAGATTCCCATCCTTTCTAAGGAGAATAACTAATTCCCTTGTATCTAGCTGTTCTTCAGTTTCGGCACTCTTACTTTTCCAGCTTAGACTAAAGGATAATCCACTGGAGGTGTTCATAGACTCCATCAAGCCATTCATTTTTGCAACCCATTCTTCACTATGATATATCTTTGCCCTTATTTTTTTGCTGATATTTTTAGCTAATATATCCTCAAATAGCTGTCTATCGCTTTCCCTTAGAAGCTTTTCATTTTCCTCAATTCCTTCCTCGATATAGTCTAATAAGCTAAAAAAGTCTACATACCTTCCCCTAACTCTACCTAAAATATCCATTCTCTTTTGACTTAAAACTGCTTCTTTTATTCTTTCATCCTCAGCTTCAATGTTTTTTGCAAATGTATAGTCCATTTTTAAGTTGTATTCTGCAAGATACTGGCGATTTTCATGGAATTTTTCCTGTAGATTTCTCATATAATCATCTTTGTTTCTATCCTGTTTTTCCATATATTTTAATTCATTATAAACCTTTTTAGCAGCTTTATATATCTCTTCCTCTATTTCTGATGTATAAACATATCCAAGCTGGTATTCTTCTTTAAAGGCTTCAAGAAAGATTTCAGTAACATGTTTCCTAAAATCAAGGTCTTTGCAAAGGTCTTTTATTTTCTCACATGCTTGGTCATAGTTTGATTTTGCCCTTTCACTAAGTTTAATAGCTTCTTTGATTTCTTCTGGTATTTTTATCAAAAGCTTTATACAATTATTTATCTCATTTTCTATTTCTTCAAATCCTGAAATCTTTAGCTGCTCTACTAAGCTTTTGCGTTTTTCTGTATTTTCCTTAATACTTCTTTCTATCTTTACTAAGTCATAATTAATTTCGTCAATATCACCATCTATTTCTTCTTTTTGTCTCAATCTTATTTCCTTAGTACCTACCAATTGAATTAATTTTAAATGCTCTGTTTCAAACTCTAAAAGTAGCTCTTTGTAAGTATAGGAATCTTCCTCAGCACTTACAAAAGCCTCTAAGTTTCCTGGAATCTCAAGATTAAATGTCAATTCATAAACTCTTTGCTTAACTTCTTGAAGCTGTTTATATATGCCATTTGCCTCTTCTTCCTTAATCTCTACATTTTTTAAGCAATTGCCATAATAAAACTCTGCTTCCTTTAGCTCACTAAATGCCGCTTCTAAATCCTTCTTTTCTGGAAAAGCTAAATATTCCTGTCTAAGAACTTCCAATCTTTTTTCTATAAAATTTATTTCAATTTCTATTTCATCTATTTTCTCCTTTATTTCATCAATCTCTAAATGTAAACTTTCTATCATTTCTTCCTTGAATCTTTTTCTAGCAGATAAACCAATATACTTTGGTTTATAGTTGCTGCTTGTTTTTCCCCTTATAGGTCCAATTCCATATCTACCTGTTTCATCTATAAAGGTTGATTCTCCCTGTTCATCTAGTAATATACTCTTTAGTACATTATCCACGTCTTCTTCATTTATTCCCGATACATTTATTCTATCCACCTTTAGCTTATGGGATAATTCATGCATCAGATATTTGGGTGAAGCAAATAGATATCTATCGGACATATCCTTATCCATTTTAAGAACGATTTCCTTATATTTTGAAGGTATGATTAGGGCATCAAGTATTCCCATATCTACCAAGGCTTCTTCTAGGATTCCCTTCTCGTCTTCATTTAAATCCTCTTGAAAGTCCACTGCCATATAAAATGGTATAAAAGGTATGTTTTCATTCTTAAGTCTTTCCCTATTTAGTATTACCTTTTTTTCTCTTTCTGGCTCAGGGTCCTTTTTATTTATCCATTCCTTTATTTCTTCATTTTTCTCTTCATATTTATCTTTATACTTGTCCTTTTCAGAAATTAGCTTATGTTTGTGATTATTTAGAATCCCTTCATACCTATTGTATTCCTTTCTAATTTCTTCAACAATATCATCAAAGCTATTTTCTTCACCATAGGTATTTACCCTACGAGCTACCTCTATTAGCCCTTCTCTTGAGGGTTTTAATTCCTTATTTGACTCTTCCCAGCCGTAGATTTTTTCTATAAATTCCTCTTTAGTTTCTGAAAATAATAGCTTTGCTGCTTCTACCCGCTTTTCACTGTCTAGCTTGTCTTTTTTAGAATTTTCTAAATCTCTAATAGAATTGTCATACTTTGTATTAATAGCTTTTTCTTCATCAAGCACCTTTCTAGCCTTTATTATTCGATCGCTGTATAAATTTATCTGGCTTCTAACATATGAAAAATCATATTCCTTCTTAATGTCCTTTAAAAGCTCATCCTTCATAAACTCCTGCTCATGGAATCTAAAAGCATCAGCTATATCGCTCATCTCATCTAGCTTTTCCATAATATTTTTTATTTGAATTTCCTCTTTATCTTCAAGTTCCTTTATTTTAAAATAAATCTCCCTTTCCTTATCCTTCTTTCTATTTAGCAAGGCTTTTTTATTGTTATTTTCCTTTTCTAGCTCCCTTAGACTACTCTCTAGCTGTGCAATTTTTTCCTTTATCCTATAGCTATCATGCTTTTCTAGCTCCCTTTTCCTTTCCTCTGTGGCATTCTTTTTTATTTCTAGTTCTTCTAATTTCTTTTCTTCTTCTTTATGACTTCTTTCATAATCATCTCTTTTTTCCCTTAGTTCTTTTTCTTCTCTTAGTAGATTTTTCAAAGCATCTTGAGAGTTTACATAGTCCTTAGTTTTTTGAAAAAGTATATATCTATTATATTGATCATAGGCATTTTTAAGCCTATCAGCCGCCTTTTTACTTACTTTAAAGTCTTCTAGTCTGCTTTTGATATTATCCATGTTTTCTATGGCTTCTGACATAGGTCTTAAATCATCATCGGATAAGGGCTGTAGTGAATTGTTCATTATCTCATATATTACCGTTGGTCTAAAATCCTTGGATAGTTTTGGAGTCCTAAGCTGTATGAGAAGCTTTATAAGTTCATCATAATCCTCAATCTCATCAAATCCAAAGAGATATTTATTCACCATAGCCATATATTCTTTTTGACCTTCTTTAACCTCGCCACCATCACCTATTCTATTTTTTAGCTCAGTCTTGCTTAAGGGTACCTTTTCTCCAATGTTCTTATATAGAAAAATATCCCTTCCAATTCGTCTACCATCGGTTATGGCAAAACCCCAAAATTCAAGACCTCTCCCTCTTTTTGCCTTTAGCCCCATTCCTATGGTTAAAAAATTTCCTGAACTTTCTTTTTTAAACTCTATATAGATATATCCTGTACTTTCATTTTTACCATATTCTTCTTCCCCCAAGAGATAATTTTCAAGCTTTCTAGCCCTAGACCCAAAGGGATCTAGCCTTTCTGGGCTTTTATTTCCATCTAATAAAAGGGGAATAAAACTTTGCATAGTAACAGATTTACCTGAACCATTTGTCCCCCTTAGCAGTAGCTTCCCATCGGCAAAGTAAAACTCTTCCTCATCGTAATACCAAAAATTTAAAAGCCCTGCCCTATTCATCATCCATCTATTTTTGTTCATTTATTTTCCCTCCCTTCAGAAGAAGAATTAAAATCCTTTGGGTATTTTCCTATAATTTTTCCTGCTAAAGGCATTATTTTAAGCTCATTTATTCCATCCAATTCTATAAAACAACAGTTTTTCATATATTTTATAATCTCACCACATAGTTTATTAAGTCTCATTTCCCTATACTCCTTACTCCAACCTAAGGAATATTTGTTTTTTAGCTCCATTACTAGTTTTTCAAAGGAATGAATTGATATTTTTATCACATCGTTTTCCATTTTAGATAAGCTTCCATCCTTAACTTTTTCTATTATTATACTATTCATTTGTAGGGCTATATCGCTTATTGTTTTATTTTCTGGAAATGATTTTTTATAATTTTTATTGTCATTTAATATAAGAAATGCTCCATTTTTATGAACATGGAGATCCGATTCTAAATATTTTTCTATATCGTTTTGAATCATATTTCTGTAGTTTTTAATATATAAATAATCAGGGTCATCAGCCCCTTCACTATATACCGCTGGTGCCATTATCAACCTTCTATATACACGATTTCTTCTGATACGTCCCTTATCCTTGTCAATATCTGTCCACTCATCATTTTCTAAATCTTCTAGAGAATTATATAATAATATATTCCCTGTAAAATTCCTTACAAAATACTTCGATACTCCCGTATTTTCATATAAAACCTCTGTATCTCTAGAATTTGTAAAGCTTTGTTCATCCCCGTCATTTAAATTAATCATACCTATGTCAAGGGCAAAACGCAATATTTTAACAAGATATCTTCTATGTCTATATAGTGTCCAATCAACCTTGTCATCTCCAGGAAATATCCCTTCAATATATTCCGTCAGCTCCGATAAAAGAAATTGTTCTTCTCTACCTTTATCTTCTAAAAACATCAATAGAAGGCATAAAAAGCTATATTCCATTCTGTCCTCAAAGACCTCGATCCCCATCCAGTCTTCTGGTTTCCCAGGGATTTTTTCAAGCTTTATAAGCTGGGGAGTAATTATTGCTTGATACCCTAGCTTGTCTGTTATAAATGGTCTTAATTCCTTTATAGAATCTCTTATTCTATAAAATAATTCCTTATCTTCATCCTTTATTATCCAATAATTCTCAAGTAATATATCTAGCTCCTTCATATAAGCTTCTCCTATTCAAAAATAATCTTGTAGGCTGGCATTTGAAGTTTTCCATCTTCACAGTCTAAAATACAGTTTTTGTCTTTTTCAGGAAGAATGACCTTAAAAACCCTTCCATCTTCGGTTTTTGATGTTCTATTTGGTGCACTGCTTCCTTTAGTAAGCCATCTTAAAAGAGCAACCCTTACATGGGACTCTATTTTGGGAAGATTTGCAAAATCTATTTGATTATTTACAATATAACTCTCCATAACACTTCTCTCATGCTCCCTTTCCCATATAACCTGCTCTAACATTTCTCTTTTTCTTTCAGAATTGTTGGCTATTGGAGTTCTATCACGTTTCTCCCTGTAAGTTCTAACCCTTGGTTTAATTATTACTTCATAGGGTCTTTCATCATATACTCCACTATTTATGCTTTCCGAATCCCTAATGATATTTCCTTTGATATGCTTTGTGTTAAATATTCCAAAGGTAAGGGAAGATAGCCTGTGGGCTTCATTAATGTCCTTGCAATTTAAAAACATCTCACAAAGCTTTTTATATTCTTCCTTCCTATTTGCAGCACTATTTCTGGTTTCAACTATTTGAAATGCAAAACGAGTAATCTTACGGATTATTTCATTAGTTATATCAAAAAGCTTAGCAGCTTCACTTTCTCGCTGTTCATCTCCTAAAAACCAATTTTTTAAGTTTGTCCATCTTTCATTAATATTTTCCCTTATTACTTCTAGAGATATTTCTGTGTCTATCCTTGGAATAGATTTATTATATTCAAAAACTTTATTAAGCACCCTTTCTTCTTGATGTATGTCCAATTCTTTAAGAATAGCCTCTATTGCATAGGAATTTTGCTGTAAACCCTTTATAAAATCCCTCAAATAATCTATAAACATGTCTTTAAATACTAGAAACTCCCTTGTTTTCATCATTTCTTCAGCCTTTAGGCTATATAAATCCCTTATATAATCTTGATAGTTTTGATTAAGCCTTTTAAAGTCTTCATTAAGGGAATTCCACCAATTTCCTACTTTATTTGTATCTTCATCTACCATATCCTTGAATTTCTTCAGTTCTATTCTTAATCTTTCTAATAAGGATGGTTCCAATGAAGCACTTTCCACCTTTAGGTTTTCCAGTCTTATGGTCATTCGTTCTATCTCTACACTATATTCTGATAGATGGTATCTAAACTGTTTATTTTTAAACTCCTCAACGGTGGAAGCCTTAGCTGTGTCTTGCACAGGTATAAGATTGCCCCATTCCACAAGAGAATCTAAGTCCTGCTTACATTGATCCATTGTATATTCTATAAAATATTCACTTTTCTTTAATTCTTCAAAGACTTCCTCTTTATACATCCAGTATTTCATTTTTTGATATTGTAAATAAAAATATCGAATTATAGTTCTATATCGCCAAGCATTTTCCGCTGTAAGATATTTAGTTTCTGTGATTTGCTTGAGAATGTTGTTGTTCATTTCCATTTTATCACCTTTTGATTATAGCTGCTCCATTTGCAATCCTCTATTCTACTTACAATTCCTGCTTGCATTGGCATATTACATCCCCCCTATTTTAATATAGTACAATATAATAATCAGGACAAATAAAGGCTTCCTCACGGCAATCGCATGAAAATCTATCTTAATAAAAGCTTAAGGTTCAAGTTTTTTTAATGACTTTGCACCATTAGATATATATATTACTTTCTTAGTTATTTTCTTTTGAGTTCCCATTACATCTATCGTTACGATACTTCCCTTTTAAAAAAGCAAATCTAGAAGCTCTGGTATCGCTGTTATTTCATTGATTTTTGCAATCTACTTCTACTATTTTTTCTTCTGTATGTTCACTCATTTTCCTTGTCCAATCTATAAATGCTTTATTAAAAGCATAGCTATCTATATTTTCAAACAATCTCTTGAATGTACCATGAGATGGTACACCGTTTTTAAGGTTTAAATACTTCCTTACCAATTGTTCTTTATCTTCAGCCAAATCTCCTATTTATATCCAACCATCAGCATTTGCTATATTTACAACTACTGCTGTAAATAATATTTCTGTTATAGATAAACAACATTAACATTTAAAATATATTTCAAAGAAAATAATGAACGTTTCTACATTTTTTCTTTGAAATTTATTAAACCTTAAAGTTGTTTATCTCTAGTTTATGTTTTATTTCCCACAATTGACTAAAATCCTTTATATTTCCAAATGTGGCTTTAATTTCTTCTATGCTCATATTTATGTCCAACACCTTTTCATATTTATATATAAGAGTTTAAGTAAAGATTTTAATTTATACATGTCCAAAATGCCCAGAAACATTGCATATTTGTACATGTATAAATTAAGTTTTACTATGTAAATCTTATATGGGTTTTTTGTTTAAAATCATCCTTTTCAATTTTATTAAATTTTACAGATTTTGGATTATATGTTCATGCACTCATTTACATTCCTACTTCTTTCAATTTATTATTAACTCTATGCTTCTATATTTTTTATCCATCTATGCACACTTGCTATTTTTTAGTATATTATTTCACACTTTCAAATAAAATAGGTATACCATCCGTTCTGCTTAATTTAAAAAAAGCTACAAATCTATCAACTGAAGTATCTCCACTTTTTGTTTTCTTCATGATTTTTTTACTTTTTCTAATAAGAAAATCTCTATAATTTCCTGAGAAAGCAAGTCCTAATCCTGACGTCATATTGAATTCGTCAAATTTAATTAGTCTTGTAAAAACGAGAACATTTGTATTTATACTTTTACTTAATCCTATATCCAAAAGCTTAGATTTTTTACTATTATTAAGTATATCTCTAAGTAATATTGTACTGTTTTCCTTATTAATACCTATAACTTCATATAGTGATGTCTCTGATAATTTCATTGCAGCCAAAATTTCTTCTTCATTTGAATTTTTTGCTCCATATCTCTTTTCATATTCGGATAATGCACTATGACCATCTCTTATTTTTTCGTATATAATAAAATCAAAGAGTATATCTTTTTCATTGTAATATTGAAATACAACTTTATTATTTTTAACTATATCTAGTATTTTCCCACCTCTTTCAAAATCACTTTGGCTAACAAATTCATCTAAAATTTTCATATGCAATTTTACTAATACTTTTCTATAAGTTTTATATTTTTCAACTAAATTCATTCTTTGATACCTCATCTCTATATTGTTCATTATTTTTCATTTATGACAGTGATTTTCCATCATTAAACAAGGCTACTATTTGTTTTTTTTAATGGTTCTTCATAGCGTTTTGCCATTTTAAATTTCCCATCATGATATCTATCTATAATTATATCATTATTCGGAATTTATTTGCCCTATTTAGTGTAACTTATCTATATTTTAATTTTACCCCCTATGAATTCAAAATGAATGCTTATAACTGTTGCTTTAACAGAAACATTATATATTTTTATATTGGAAATATTCTATTTTTATTCTCAGATTCTATCATTTCTATCATTTTAATAAAATAATTCACTAAGGACAACTCCAATCAAAAGATAGTCCTTATCCATATTTTTACAATAGATATATGTTATTTATATTACTGGATTGATTCCCACTGTATTCAAATGCTCTATTTCTGCATTTTCAAATTGCTCTAATGTTGCATTAAATATTCGAATATGGTTTATTCTCCGCCGACCTCTAGAAGATTTTGAAGGTGTAACAAAGAGATTTTCTAGGAAAATCTCATACTTTTTAAAAATACAACTTCTTAGAACTCTTAATAAGTTTAATAAAGTTCCTCTATAGCCTTCTTTGTGCTTAATAAAAATCAATAAGCAATAAGTAATTAAGGCTATATAAAGCTGATTTTGAACAGCATTGGCACTAG
>NZ_FRAG01000081.1 GCF_900142245.1 Paramaledivibacter caminithermalis DSM 15212
TGGAAGAGAATTTATTCAGAGTGGTTTCCTGCAACGGGTTATGAACATTCAGGAGGACCTGAGATTGAATTATATCCTAATGAAGGGCTTTGTCCAAGTGATGATGATTATAGGTGTGAAGTATGGATACCAATAATAAAAAAATAAAAAAAGTATCTTACAATAATAAAGAAATAAAAGGGTAAATACGATTTTAACCCATGTTAAGTTTTCAAATACCAGTAGTTAATATCACAATTGATATCTACTGGTATTATTATATCATAAATTTTAATAGAGAGCCTGACCTCCCCTATTTGACAGAATAGTAAGTAAATTTTTCAAGCCTGACCCTTTGATTTATGACCCTTTGATTTAAAAATTTCAAAGCATTGACATTTTAATATAATTATTGTATTATACATATATCGTTTCCATTTTTTAAAAAAATAGGATTTTGGTTAGAAAAGGTCAAACTGCATTTAAGTAGGGGGGAGAATAGATGATTAAAAGGTTAGTTTTAGTTACTTTTGTGTTAGCAACGGTTTTAAGTATGTGCGTTGTTGCTTTAGCTAAAACCGACGATTATGATTTATCTAACACGAAGAAAATCTATATGGTTACAGATGCTGGATTAGTTGAAATATCAAAAGAAGAATATATCGAGCAAACTCAAGAAATGGAGAGACAATTCAGAATAAATAGTAGAAGTGATTTTAGTGATAAACAATCAAAGAATTTAAGTGTACAAACTAGAGGTTATGATGGTGGATTAACTGATGATTATTACAAATACAAAGAAAAAAAATCAGGTCAAAAATCAAGAAGAGATTTAAGAAAAATAATAAGCAATATTCAAAAAAACAATACATCAAACAAAACAGAATTTTCAATTAAAGCTAGTACAACTGTAAGTTATGATGTTAGTACGAGTCTATCTTCTGAGGAACTAGCAGCTGTTAGAGCCGATATGTCTATTGGTTGGAGCAAGTCAAAAAGCTATGATGAAACTCATAAGCTTACAATAAATCCAGGTGAATACGGTTGGGTTGAATTTGAACCTATTATGGCATATTCAAAAGGAGTAGTTAAGAGATTTAGTTGGTTAGGAAAAGAGAAAAGCTCTAAAGATGTAACAATATATACTCCTATTGAGAAAAATAAAAACTGTTGGGGTTATGTACATCTTATGACAGATACAAAAAAACCAACAGAATAATAATGAGGTGTAACCTTGAATAAAAATAATTTATTTTCACATTTGTACATAATAATTGGATTTTCATTATTAACAGTTACAATTATATCTGGACAATTTTTATCAATTTACAAATATTCAATTTCATTATCTGGAGTTTATAATGTTTGGAATATATACCCTGTATTTGTATGGATTCCACCACTAGCATTAATTTTCCTAGGATTTAGGGAGAGATTTTATAGTAAAAACAAATAAAATAATTACTCTTTTTTAACAGAAATCCTAAAAACAAAAAAATGAGAAACAACAAAAACTTAATAAATGGCTAGATTAGTCAAATTATTAAATGACCAATGAGGGTATCGCCGACATATCATATCTATCTTAACTTGAAAAAGATAAATTGGATATGTTGGTGATACCCTTACTACTAGTCTTTTACTGCTTCATGCGAGTTAAGGTGATGGTTTCTGTATAATATTATTCATGAGAATAGCTTCTTTCATATGTTTTGATGTGTTGTTTGTACACTTACATCATAACATATGAAGCTATTCTCTTTTTATTTTTTATCACTCCATATTTTGTTAAAGCCTTCAATATCATAATCATATACTCGTAAAAATAAATAATCTGATTAACATATTATTTTTCCCATAACTACAGGTCTATTTGCTCCCGTTACACTTGGTAAATTATTTGTATTCCCATAAATTGCTTCATTAGCTAAGATTGCAAAAGCAACTGCTTCTTTAGCATCACTTGATAGTCCAATATCCTCCTGTGTCATAACTTTTATTCCTTTTAATTCTTCTTTTATCATTTGAATTAATGTTTTATTATAACTACCTCCACCACTAATTATCATTTCGTCAATAATATGTTTAGGCAATATGAAATTTTTATAGTTTTCGCTAATGGATATAGCTGTAAAATATGTTAATGTAGTTAAAATATCCATTTCACTTACATTTAACTTAAGATATTTATCTAAAATTTTTTTACTATATTCTATACCAAATTCTTCACGCCCCGTTGTTTTTGGAGGTTTTTTCCTTATAAATGGATGGTTCATCAATTCATTTAATAGTTCATGATGAATATTTCCTTTAGATGCTAACATTCCTTCATTATCAAACCTCATCTTGCCACCAGTTATTTCTTCAACTATACTATCTATCATCATATTTCCAGGTCCAGTATCAAAGGCATAAACTTCGTTAATATCACATTTTTTTGGTATAATAGTAACATTACCTATTCCACCTATATTCTGAAGAGCTATTGTTTTATATGAATTCCTATATAATAAATATTCAGTATATGGAACTAAAGGTGCTCCATGCCCACCTGCTGCAACATCCCTTACTCTAAAATCAGCAACAGTTATAATTCCTGTTTTTTCTGCAATGACACTAGGTTCTCCAATTTGCAAAGTACTGTTTTTTGGTATATGGTAAATAGTTTGACCATGGGAACCAATCAAATCAATATCATTAGAACTTACTCCTGCTAATTTACATGTTTCAAGTACGGCATTTGCAAATTCCTCTCCTATTTTAAAATTTAGTCTACATATTAAATCTACTGATGATTGATTAATGGAGCATGCCTTTAATATATCTCTTTTAAGCTCTAAAGATATAGAATGATTATGAAACTCAATCAAATTGACTTTTGTATCTAAGCCATTTCCTTTTATTTCAACTAAAGCACAATCAATCCCATCAATAGATGTTCCAGACATTAAACCTACAACCATTTTTTTATCTTTATTTAGCAATCGAATAAGCCTATTCACTTTAATCCCTCAATTCTCCAAAGCTAATTAACTCAATTTCCTTATCTTTTAGCCATTTTTTCAACTCATCACTTGTTAATATTTCTAATTCTTTTTCTCTGTCAGTACTATAACTGCTTATATTAATTAAATCATCATCAACATAAGCTGGATGAGTCATTATTTCAATTATTCCTTCAGGAAATTTTGTAATTATTTTTTTTAGGTTTTCAATACTTGCGTTTTCTCCATAAAAATCCATTGAGAAATAGTCTGTAGTCTTTATACCATTCTTCAATAAATATTTTTTTGTTTCTTCATTGGGACATCTTAATGAAACAGCATATTTTTTTGCTATAGCAGCAACTATTTCCCTCATACCATCATACATATGAATATGATGGTGACTATCTAAATGAGTTAGTTTCAAACCAGTACTTAAAAAAGCATTTATTTGATTTTCAAGTTCTATTCTAGCTTCTTCTAATTTCATTTTAGAAAACAATTGATTTCTTCTTTTATAGAATTTGCCACATTCATCAACCAATGAAGATACCTTTTCTTTTTTAGATACTGGTTGACCACATGTTAATGTTAAGTGTAGCCCCATTTCTTTAATCCCATTTTTTTTAGCAATCTCGATAGCGTTTAAAGCTTCTGGCATATTTATCATAACAGTTGTATTAGTTAAAACTCCTTCTTTCAAAGCCTTAATTATACCTTTGCTACATCCTTTTGTTAATCCAAAATCATCAGCATTTATAATAAGTTCTTTCATTTTTTCCCCCTTACCAGGTAACCCTGACATTTGCTTTATATTACTTAAATTGCGGTAGATATTCTCTATTTTCTCGAATAATGTCATCCAATAATTGTTTCGCAATTTTTACTGAAGGTACTAATGGATGTACAGTTAATGCTTGAAGTGCAGTACCATAATTGCCAGTTATTCCTGCCTGAACAGCTAATTCTTCATAAGCTTTAACAGATTGTATAAGACCCTTTATTTTAGCTGGTAAATAACCAACTGTTATAGGCTTAGGACCAGTACTATCAACAACACAATTCACTTCTACAGCTACATCATGGGGTAGACTTGGTATTGTTCCATTATTTCGCACATTTACAGTATGTATTTCCCTTTTATCATTATATATTGCACTAATTAACGATACAGCTGCATCAGAATAGTATGCTCCTCCTCTTTTTTCTAGTTGTGGTGGCTTTATGTCTAAATCTGGGTTCTTATATATTTCAAATAGGGACTTTTCGATTTTTTGAACTTGTTCTGCTCTTGTTCCTTTTTCACTATTAGAGGATTCTATTTCCTCTGCGACTAAATCATCTGTCATATAGTAATATCTATGATATGGACAAGGTATCATTTTTAGAGATTTTAAAAAGTCTTTATCCCATTTTAAATCTGGAATATTTTTCATTGTCAATGAAGCTCCATCACATAGCTTATCTATTACTCTGTTGATAACATTCTCTCCATTAACATACACTTTACTTCCCCAAACAAGATGATTTAAGCCAACAAAGTCAATTTTAACTTTAGCACTATCTACATCTAATATATTGGCAACCATTTTTACCATACCAATAGGAACGTTACAAAGCCCTATTGTTTTAACATTTGTATGCTTCAATATAGTTTCGGTAATCATACCAGCAGGATTAGTAAAGTTAATAAGCCATGCACTAGGTGATAATTCTTCTATATCCTTACAAATATCCATAATAACTGGTATTGTTCTCATAGCCTTAGCAAATCCACCAGGGCCAGTAGTCTCTTGTCCTAATACGTTATATCTAAGAGGAATACGTTCATCCCTTGCTCTAGCCTTTAAACCTCCCACACGAAATTGAGTCATTACAAAGTCAGCACCCTTTATAGCTGTCCTTCTATCTAAGGTTGAAATTATCTTAGTCGATAATCCAGATTTTTTTATCATTCTTTTTGCTAATTCTCCTACTATTTCAAGTTTATGTTTACCATCCATAATATCTACTAAATAAATTTCATTTACTGGCAATTCATTAGCTCTTTTAATAAAACCATCAATCAACTCTGGCGTATAACTACTTCCTCCACCTATTACTGCTATTTTAAGCCCTTTCACTTAATTAACACCCCTTTATTTATTTTCAAGTTCGCTTATACGTTTATAAAGATTTATCATATTTATAATTAATTCTTTTTCTGCAATAGCAGTCATTAAATGATCCTGAGCATGAACAAACAAAACAGATAATTCTACTTTTTCCCCATTGGCTTCCTTTTGTATAATACTTGTTTGAACTTTATGGGCATTTCCCACTTCAGCTTCTGCTTCTTTAAGATACTCTTGTGCCTTGTCAAAATCACCTTCTTGTGCACATTTTAGTGCATCATAAGCCTTTGCTCTTGCATTTCCTGCACTTATAATAATTGAAAAAACAATTTCTTCTGTATTCATATGTTTATCCTCCTTGAGTTTGTGTTAATAATTTTTTGTGAAAATACAAGAAATTTAGTCTTGTATTTTCACAAAAGCACCAGCAATGGCTGGTGCTAATTACCTTATTATATTATAATGTAGCTGTGCTTTCTTGATTTTGCTTTTCTTCTTTCAATAATTTATTTTCATATGCTTTAAAGAATGGATAGTATACTACCATCATAATAGCTATATTAATTAATACTAATATTACTGCTCTGAAATCACCACCAGTTGCTAGATATGCACCAATTGGTGCTGGTAATGTCCAAGGAGCAAGCACAGACGGTCTTGTAACTAAATTTAATGCCATTGCTATATATGATATAGTTCCTGTAATTATTGGTCCTATAATAAAGGGAATAGCCAATATTGGATTTAACATTACAGGTGCACCAAATATAACTGGTTCATTAATGTTACAAATTCCTGGCAATAACGTTGCTTTACCAAGTTTTTTCAAATAATCAGATTTTGAGAATAACATCCAAAGTACAAGAGCTAATGTTGCTCCTGAACCTCCGATCCATACAAACCATTGGAAGAATGGCTCTGGTGCAATATTTGGCAAAACTTTTGCTCCTTCTGCAGCAGCTTTAACGTTTTCATCAAGCAACACTAACCATATTGGTCTTGCTACTGCTCCAACAACAGAAACACCATGAATACCAGATACCCATAATATAGTGATCAATATTATCGGTACAAGAACACCAGGAAGTGTATTTCCTGCAGTTACCAAAGGTTTAAATAAATCCATTATAAATGTTTGAATATCGAAACCTAATAAATGTCTTATAATCCATATAACAGTTATTACTACAGCAGCAGGAATTAATGCTTCAAATGATCTTGCAACAGAATCAGGTACACCTTCAGGCATCTTGAACATTATCTTTTTTGTTTGTAAAAATCTCATAACTTCAACAGCAAATATTGATGTTAAAATAGCAACAAACATACCACTTCCACCTAGAACACCCATAGGCAATACCCAGCCTGTTCCATCCATGACAACTGGAACGCTTGTAAGTAAAAAAGCTGCCATGGATAAAATTCCTCCTGATATACCATCTAATTTATAGGATTTAGATAAACTATATCCTATTCCATAGGATGCATATAAAGCCATTAAGCCCATAGTAAGTCTAAACGGTAATAAAATTTTTCCTATATGAGGCTTTACTAGTTCAGCTAAAGCTGGTATTGGTGGAAAAGCAATTATTAAGAAAAAACTACCTACGATTATAAGGGCCATTGTTGATACAATACCATCACGTATCGCTCTTAAATGTCTTTGTTCAGATAATTTTGTCATTGGACCCATTAAAAGCTTTTCAATCATTTCAAAGAATTTGTACATTATGATTACCCCCTATAGCATACCTTTTATTTGTTGCATTAGATTTTTCCCTCCCAAAGGACTATACCCTTGTGGTGAAATCACTTCAATGGGAATATTTAATTCCTTTGCAACTTCTTTAAATACAGGTAAACGGTGTCTTACTTGTGGTGCTACAAGTACAATATTCCATCCATTTTTTACTTCTTCATTATATTCTCCTGTTCCAACAGCCTTTACCTCTACCTCCATTCCTTCTTTTGCTGCTTCTCTTTCGATTGCCTTTACAACAATTGCGCTTGACATTCCTCCTGAACACACAAGCAAAATTTTTGTCATCTCTACACCTCCTTTATTTTTCTAAGGCTTTATTTACAAAGCCATTAGCATTATCTATTCTCACCAAAGCTTCTTGATAAGAACATCCTGCTTTTATCATAACTACAGCTGCCTTTGGGTTATATTGTGCCTTTATCAATTTTTTTTCGGCTTCCTCATATGTAACACCTGTAGCCATCATAATAATTCTTTTAGTTCTTTCAATAAGCTTTTGATTAGTAGGCTGTACATCAATCATAAGATTTTTATAAACCTTGCCTATTCCTATCATACTAGCTGTAGATAACATGTTTAGCACCATTTTTTGAGCTGTTCCTGCCTTAAGCCTTGTTGAACCAGTTAAAATTTCTGGACCTACGACTGGCGTAATGGAAATATCAGCTAAATCATTAATTTTGCCGTTATGATTACAGCATAAAGACACAGTAATAGCACCAATCTTCTTTGCATATTCTAAAGCTCCTAAAACATATGGAGTTCTACCGCTAGCAGCAATACCAACAACAACATCTTTATTACTTATATTAATAGCTTTAAGATCCTTTTCGCCTTCATCAAAATTGTCTTCTGCTCCTTCAATGGCATCAATTAAAGCTTTGTCTCCGCCTGCTATAATTCCAATTACTTGTTCCTTAGATGTTCCAAATGTTGGGGGACATTCAGCTGCATCCAATATCCCTAGACGTCCACTGGTACCAGCTCCAATGTATATTAAACGCCCACCTATTTTAAAGGCTTCAATTATCTTAGCAACAGCAAGAGCTATATTATGACTTTCTTTTTCAACTGCCAATGCTACCTTTTTATCTTCTTCATTCATAAGCTTTATTATTTCTATTGGTGATTTTTCATCTATATCAATCGTTTTGTTATTGGGCATTTCTGTTGTAAGATGTTCTATTGCTACTGCCATACTACTATCCCTACTTTCTAATTTTCCTTCATGGCGTCGACTACTTCCCTAGTCACCTTTAAATGTCTAATAACATCATCGTATCTTTTACAAGCAACTCCTATAAATAAACTATCTATAATATTTAGTTGTGCTATTCGTGATGCCATAGCACCACTTCTAAAATTATTTTCTACATTTGCTGTGAATAATGTGATGTCAGATACTTTTACTACGGGTGACTGCCCATATTGTGTTATAGCTATGGTAGTAGCACCCTTTTCCTTAGCAATACTCAAAGCCTTTATTACATCCTTAGTTCTACCAGAATTCGAGATAGCTATAGCTACGTCTTTTTCTGTTAAATGTACACAGGAAGTTAATTGCATATGGCTGTCAAAATACATGACTACAGGAATATTTATCCTTGCAAATTTATATTGTGCATCTAATGCCACAACAGATGACGCTCCTGCGCTAAAAATATAAATACTTTTAGCTTTATTTACAGCATCAATTGCTTCCTCTAAATTATCTACATTTAATACCTTTTTAGTATCTTCTATAGCTTTAATATTTCCTACAGAAATTTTATTCAAAATCTCTTTTACATTATCATCAGCTTCAATTACATCATGAATAATTTTTTCTTTCTTCTCAATTTGTGTAATATCAACTGACAAAGCAATCTTTAAATCTTGATAGCCTCCTAAATTTAAAGTCCTACAAAATCTAATTATTGTTGCCTCACTTGTATTACATTTTTTAGCTAATTTTTTTATAGAGAGTTCAATAACTTCAACTGGATTATCCATAATGAATTTTGCTACTTTTTTTTCTGAAGGCTTAAAAGTCTTAAAGCCATGCTCAATCTTTGCTAATACACTATTTTTTATTTGAATTCACCTCCTTAATTTGAATTTTAATATTATCAAGGCTATACTCAATATTTAAATGATTCCATGCTATTAACAATGAACCTATAGCACCATTAAATAGTGGTGTAGAAATATTAATATTATTTATTTCTTTATTTATTCTTTCTTTAAATTTATTTTGCATATATTTAACGCTTCTAAGTATTCCACCATCTAATATAAGATTTATTTTATCTCCATTAAATTCCAGTTTTTTAATTACTGTTTCCGTTATTTCAACTAAGCTATCAACAGCTTTATCTAAGATATCTATTGCTGTCTTATCCTTTTCATAGGCGGCTTCAAAAACTACTGGTGCAATTTGTGCAATATGCTCTTTTGTTATTTCATTGCTGTAAATATATCCAACTATTTTATCCACAGTTTTTAGATTCAGGTATTTTAGTATTTTTTCTGTTAAAAGAGTTTTTTCTGTCCTATTATCATAGGATTTAAATACTGCACCTAGAGCTTTCCTTCCTATGTCATACCCACTTCCTTCGTCGTCGATTATATGCCCCCAACCTCCAGCTCTAACCAACTTGCCTTTTGAATCCATTCCATAACTGATAGAACCTGTACCACTTATAGTTATCACTCCATATTCTTTACCATGAGCTCCAACTAAAGCAGATACTGCATCATTTTTTAATATTATTTCACTTTTAACACCTATAAAATTAAGAATCTCTTCAATATTTTTTTTATCTTCAGGTCTATCAATTCCAGCAAGTCCTAATGATAATAACTGTATATCTTCTATACTTGCATTAACTGAATTGCAAAGGAAATTTATCACATCTCCTAAAGACTCTTTTGTCCTCTTAATACCTATTGAATGGTAATTAGAAGGCCCACTTGATGAAGATGCTATAATTTTTCCTTCTAAGTTACCTATATATCCTAATGTCTTTGTACCTCCTCCATCTATACCTATAACATATTTCAATTATTTCACCTCAATTTTTAAAATAGGTAAAGACAAACAACTTCAAGGTTTAATATATTTAAAGTCTTAATGTTGTTTTTCTATATATAACTCCATGGTTAGATTATATCATTTTTGTAGTTTTGCTTCAATTATATTTATAATTTTTGAAGTTTTTTTTCATAAACCCTAGTCATCTCAGATATAACATCCGCAGGATTATTCCTATACTTATAGAATAGAAGAGTCAAGGTGATGATTCTTTTGACTCATTTTTCCATATATGATATATTATATCCAAAAGGTGGAGAAAAAAATGCCAAGACAAAAAAGAGAAACAAGTAAAACCAAGATATATCATATAATGATGAGGGGGAATGAGAAGAAGAATATATTAATTGATGAAGAAGATAAAATGAAGTTTATTGATATTATGATTGATAAGAAAAAATATGAAGATTATTATTTATATGCATATTGCTTGATGGATAATCATGTACATTTGATAATTAAAGATGAAAAAGATAAATTGAGTCGGATAATGAAGAGAATTAATATTAGCTATGCTCATTATTTTAATAGTAAGTATGAAAGGGTAGGACATGTTTTTCAAGATAGATATAAAAGTGAGGTAATAGAAAGCGAAGCATATCTGTTGGCAGCAATACGATACGTACATATGAATCCTGTCAAGGCAAATATAGTTAAAGAAATTTCACATTATAAATGGAGCAGCTATAATTTATATATTGATCAACGTAATAATTATGATAATATTATAGCTAGGAAAGAGATACTTGACATATATTCTCCAAAAGAGAAAGATGCGATAAAATTTTTTATTGAGTTTACCAATAAAGAAAATAAAGATATTTTTATTGATATGAAGCCGAAGGATGAGAAGAAGTTAAAAGAAGTAAAAGCTAAGAAATTTATTATAAATTTCTTAAAAAGTAGGAACAAAAATATTCAAATTACAGAGATAAAGAATGACAAGGGATTAAGAAATGAATTAATAAAAGAGATGAAAGAAAAAACAGATTTGTCAATAAGGCAAATAGCTAATATTTTAG
>NZ_FRAG01000084.1 GCF_900142245.1 Paramaledivibacter caminithermalis DSM 15212
TGTATGATAGCTCATACAACCATTGTATTTACAAGATACATCATGTTATCTGTAGAAAATAGAAAGAGTGCTGACCATCGTTCACTAGGAAGATTATTTTATCTTTGTTGTGATGAATTGGAAGATATTAAATTCTTTGAATCCATCAGCTTAATCTTAGATTTATTAAAAGATGCTTTAACTGAAAAGCTATCGCTTACAAAAAAACAATTAAATGAGTTTATGAACTATTTTATAGCTTCGCTACCTACTGTTTTAAAGGAAAAGCTGGCTATTTTGTGCTGCGAAAGTTGAGCTATTTACTAAATAAAAAAAGTTTACACCTTTTGCTTTAATTACCCCTACCCCGATATCAGGAATATTATTTAAGTAAGAATATAATGGTAATATTATGGTTGTAATATGATATAATTATCATTATGAATATTAACACCTTATATATGGAGGAGATATAATGAAAAAAATACGCTACATACTTATGATCATTTTTTTAATTAATTTAATACCTTATAGTACCTTTGCCATTGATGACGAAATATGTGATGATATTTTTGAAAAAGGAGAGTTTATTGAATTATATACAAACATATGTGACAGCGCAATAGATATATTAAATTCTTCTATGGATGACTCTAAGAAAGAAGAAAAGCTTCAAAATCTATTTGATAATTATAAATTAGATACGGGTGATATAAACCCTCCAAAGGTTCTTATAAATATTGATAGTTACAATAAAGAAAAACGATGGACAGATATGATTACTAGAGATTTATTAGATACTATAGAAGTAAAAGTAGAAGATTTATATTTTGAAGATAAAAATCCAATAAATAGAATTGATGAAATTGATACTTTATTAAAATTTTATAAGCTTGATAATGAAATTAGTAAATATGAAATAATGAAATTAGACGATAAATTTTCTTCTGTAGACATCTATCGATACATATCAGACATAATAGAAAATTATAATACTAAAAAACAGTTAGCTTTTTCTCTTAATAATGTAGTAGAAAGGATAGGAAATTCAAAAAACTATGACCACATAAAAACAATACTCGACGAATATATTATGGCTCACCAGTTGAATGATTCTATAGATTCTAATGATCTAGTCAAATTAATAAAGAGAACAAAAAATCACAATAGAAGAGTAAAATTATTATTTGATGAAATAATCATAAAGAAAAATGAAAAGAAATTTAAAGAAAGAATAGAGAATATTGCAGATGAAATTATCGAAGCTATAGATTATAATAAGTATTACGATTGTGCAAACAACATAAGTGAAATCTTAAGTGCTAATAATATAGGCCATAGCTGGAATTTAGACGATGCTATAGCTAATGTTGCTAAATATTCCTCTATGGGATATAAGACAAAACAAGACGCAATACAATCGGAGATTTTTACTCAGATAAAGTTCTCATATTCTAAAGAAGAAATAGATGCTATACTAGATGAGATAGTTTGCATACTTGAATCTGTAGTAGAAATTGAAAGGGATTATAAAGAAATTAGCATAAGAAATTCCGATGAAATATATGAAGAATTTTTAGATATTGTTTATGACTATAGAATAAGTGATATTAAACAATACATAATTCCTGAAGATATAGCCTATGCTTATTATAATTATAAAGATTTAGGATATAAAACTGCTTTTGAGTCTATTATAGAACATTTGAGGGAAGTATTAAAGAAAAGTAAGCTGGATGATAGAATTTTAAAGATTATTAAAGAAAGTGAGTATAATTTACCTGTTATAATTAAAGGTGTAACCGTTTCTTTAAACAACGAAAAGGAATATGAAAAATATCTAAACACATCAGAAATTAATAAAATAATAGCTTCTAAGCCAGAAAATATAGATACTATTATATTAGATTTAATTCTTGACAGTATAATTGAATGTAAAAAAGAATATATTATGAAATTTGCTAATGAAATGGATGAATTAACTAATCAAGGATATAAAGATAAAGAAATAAAAATAGCAAACATTTTGAATCATAATAAATTGCATCCTCTTGTTAATGAAGAAGAAGTTATGGATATATATATAAACCATAATGACAAAGACATTTCTCTAAAACAAAAATTATATGATGAATTATTTAAAGAATTAGTTTCATCTAAAACCAATATAGAAAATACAATAAAAGATAGTATTATAAAAATTATTGATGAAATGGATTCCATGAATAATCAAGATTTAGAATATATAATAAATAAAAGACTTATGCTTTCAGGATTAAACACCTATGTGATTCAAAATGATATCAAAAATGCTTACTGTTTTCCTTTAAAATATGGATATAGTGATAGAAAATCTGGTATTGTAAAAATAATTGAAAATGGTATAAATGAAAAAATAACCTCTGAAATACGTAATATATTTAATAAACACTTAAATAAAATAGATACTGAAAAAGAAGTTAGGATTATTTTAAAAAGAAATTATCTAAATTCTAATATGAGTCTTGATGAAATAAAAGAGAAATATCTAAAATAAAAAATAGACCTATAATTGCCATTAAGACTCAGTATAAATATTTGAACAGTATGTAAATAAAATTGTGCCTTAATAAAGAAGGAATTTTCAAGCTAAAAAGTTAAAATTTATTAGTAAATAATTGAATATCTATAAAACATCACCATTTTGTACCAAGGGATATAGTTTTAGGCTTTGATTTATTTTTGAAAAAGCCTTTCTTTTCTTTTTTGGGAGGTATATATTCATTTTCACATGATATCATTTTCCACATATTATCATAGAAGCTTTGACGGATAGTATTAATGTTAAAAGAAGAATAAATTGTAGAAAGCATAAAAAGACCTTCAAACCATGCTATAATTTTTATTGCTAAAGATTTATCGTCTAAATCCTTTCTTATTTTATTATTATTTTGTCCTATTTTTATTATATTTAAAATAGTTGTTTCTAAGAAATTATAATAGTTATCAATTCTTTCACTTAGAGAAGAAAATCTATTGCGTGCCAAATGAAAAAGATTAAGGATATTAATAGGTTTATTATAATCATTACCAATCAATAGAGATAAGTTGCTATTAAATTCTATCATACAAGTAAATATGCTTTCTAACATCAATTTTGAAGTATCTACTTTTTTAATAGAATTTATTATTTCTTGTTCTACAGAATCTAAAATATGGTTAATTGAAAAAATAAAAAGCTCTTCTTTGTTTTTAAAATAGTAATAAATTGAAGGTTTTTTGATACCAACTTCACTGGCTATTAAAGAAAGTGAAGTTTTTTCATATCCAAAAACTAAAAAATTTTTTATGGCTGAATTAATTATCCTATTTTTTGTAGTCAAAGAAACACCTCCTTTACCTAACGGTAGGTAGATTATATCATACTTTTTTTTGTTTGTCTAAATTTTTTTTATATTTGACATTTCAGAAAATTCATTGTTATAATGTGGACAACAAAGCTCAAAGTTGAAACTGTGCCTTTTATTTTGATTGAAGTAGACTGGAAAACCGCATTTGAATATTGTGAGTATTCAGTCTTTTCAAAATAAAATCTTCCGGAAGAATAAAGTTACAAAAATGTTTCAATTTTAAAAAATTAAATCAAGGAGGGTTTTATAAATGAATAAAACTGTTAACAAACAGGATTTTAAGCCTTTCATTTCTGCAGATAAGATACTTCCTGAATTTACAGGTATGTCAATATTTTTAGGTATTTTATTAGCAGTCGTATTTGGGGCTGCAAATGCTTATCTTGGATTAAAAGTAGGTATGACAATAAGTGCATCAATACCAGCTGCAGTAATATCTATGGGTCTTATTAGAGGTATACTAAAAAAAGAATCAATCTTAGAAAATAACATGGTTCAAACAATAGGTTCTGCTGGTGAATCTTTAGCAGCAGGTGCAATATTTACTTTACCAGCGTTATATATATGGACTGAAGAATGGAATATGGGTGCTCCAAATTTACTGACAATTACAGCCATTGCTCTTTGTGGTGGTATATTAGGAGTTCTTTTTATGGTTCCTCTTAGAAAAGCTCTGATAGTTAATGAACACGGAGTTTTACCTTATCCAGAAGGTACAGCTTGTGCTGAAGTGCTTCTTGCAGGTGAAGAGGGTGGTGAAAAGGCTAAAGCATGCTTCACAGGGTTAGGTATAGGTGCATTATATAAATTTATAGCTGATGGATTAAAGCTTTTCCCTAGTGAAATAGAAACTTCTATACCAGGATATAAAGGCGCTGCAATTGGAGGAGATGTATTACCAGCTTTACTAGGTGTAGGCTTTATTATTGGACCTAGAATATCTGCTTATATGCTAGCAGGTGCTGTTTTGGGGTGGTTTGGATTTATACCACTTATTGCAAATATTGGCTCAATGGGTGATGTAATCATGTATCCAGCATCAATACCAATTAATCAGCTTGGTCATGGTGATATTTGGAACTACTATATTCGTTACATTGGGGCTGGAGCAGTAGCCTTTGGAGGTATTTTCAGCTTAATAAAATCTTTACCTTTGATTGTTCAAACATTTAAAGACGCTATCAAGGACTATTCCTCAGGAGTTGGAGGAAATAAAAGTGTTAGAACAGATAGAGATATGTCTATGAAAATTGTACTCATAGGAAGCTTAGCAGTAATATTAGCAATGATGATGCTACCTGCTATACCAGTAGGCTTTGGAGGAGCCCTATTGATTGCTATATTTGGATTTTTCTTTGCAACAGTATCATCAAGGATAGTTGGTTTAGTAGGGAGTTCATCAAATCCTGTATCAGGTATGACTATAGCAACATTAATTATTACCGCTATAATATTTAAAGCTACAGGAAATGATGGACATGCTGGAATGATTGGAACTTTAACTGTTGGAGCCATCATTTGTATTATAGCTGCAATGGCAGGAGATACTTCTCAAGACTTAAAAACAGGCTTCTTGGTTGGAGCAACACCATTTAGACAGCAATATGGTGAATTAATAGGTGCAGTAGCATCAGCTCTTGCAATCGGACTTGTATTAACTTTACTTAATAAAGCATGGGGATTTGGTTCTAACGAACTTCCAGCACCACAAGCAACATTAATGCGTTTAGTAATCGAAGGAGTTATGGGTGGTAATCTACCATGGGCATTAGTATTTACAGGAATTGGTATTGGAGTAACAATTGAATTATTGGGTTTACCAGTTCTTCCTATAGCTATAGGTCTATACTTGCCAATCCATTTAAGTACACCAATTATGGTAGGTGGAGTTATCAGAGGTATATTAGATAAGAAATTAGAAAAAAATGACGAAGAAGATAAGGGTGTCAAAGCAAAAATAGATTCTGGAATACTCTATGCATCTGGACTTATAGCTGGTGAAGGTCTTGTAGGTATTCTACTTGCAATCTTTGCTGTTGCAGGATTGAAAGTTGCTCTAAATGTTAATTTAGGACAAATTGGTGCATTAGTATTCTTTGCATTATTAACATTGTCATTAGTTAAGTTTTCTGTTTTGAAAAAAGATTAGAAAAGCATTAAAATAAATTTAGAAGAGGGGAATAATATTTTATCCCCTCAGATTGTTGAAAAACTCAACAAGATGAGAGGCTGATGAGAGGCTTTTGAAAATGTTCAAGTTCGAGGCGTACTGAAATCGAGTAGCGGAGCTTGCTAGAGTTGCAAGTGAGCAACGGAGATTTCAGTAGCAACGAAGAAATTGGATTTTTTCAACAGCCTCAGGGGATAATATTTTATCCCCTTTAGTACTTATTTATATAGAGGTGTATTATGAATAAAAAGATAAAAAAAAATGATAATTTTTTAGAACTTATTCCAATAAAAAAGACTTCTCAAAAATGGCAGTTAAACGAAGATGGACTAGTTCAGATAATTATTCCTAGGGAAGGTGTTTTAGACAAATTAGTTCGTGTTTTTTTTAAAACCCCTAAAGTTATGCGTATTGATTTGGATGCCATAGGAAGTTGTGTGTGGAATTCAATTGATGGAAAAAAGAATATTAGAGAGATTGCAGAAATATTAAAAGATGAATTTGGAAAAGAAGTAGATCCTTTATATGAAAGATTAGGAACCTATATAAATATTTTAAGAAATAATAAATTTATTATTTTAGAAAGAGTAAGGGATTAATATGTTTGATTTTATATTTAAAACACTGCTATTTGCTTTAACTATTGCTTTTTTAGGTTCTTGGGGAATGATAAAACAACAAAGAAAAAAACAAGAATTAGTAAGCAAGTTGTATAGAAATGTGGAATCAATAATTATTAAAGAACTTCAAAATAAAAAAGAATTATCTATTATGGAGATAGAAGAAATTGTTAAAGGTACTAAAGCATCTTTATTTTGGAGTAAAGACAAAATTAAAGTGATTGATTCAAAACTAGTATGTCGGAAATTATTAAAAAATATGGTTGCTAAAGGATTAATCACAGAGCAAATGAGAAAAAATAAAAAATATTTTATATTAAAATAGAGGTGATAGCAAGGATGGAAAGAATTCTAAAAAATTTAACACCTGAATCGGTTTTTAGCCATTTTGAAGATTTAACTCGTATTCCTAGAGGTTCAGGAAATGAAAAGGAAGTTAGCGATTTTTTGGTGAAATTTGCTAAAAAACTAGGTTTAAATGTGATTCAAGAAGAGTGTTTAAATATAATAATCAATAAACCTGCAACAAAGGGATATGAAAATGCGCCTAGAGTTATACTTCAAGGACATATGGATATAGTATGTGCTAAAAGGGAGGATTTGGAATTTGATTTTGAAAAAGATCCTATCCCTTTAGTTTTAGAAAATGATATAATAAAAACAAAGGGAACAACTCTTGGTGCTGATAATGGAATTGCTATTGCTATGATAATGGCTATTTTAGAATCAAATGAAATACCTCATCCACCCTTAACAGCTTTATTTACTGTTTCTGAAGAAACAGGAATGGATGGTGTTATTAAATTAAATCCTGACAATATTTCAGGAGATATTTTAATCAATATAGATTCTGAAGAAGAAGGAATTGCACTATCTTCTTGTGCAGGAGGAGTAAACAATTTAATTCATTTACCAATTGACTGGGAATTTCCAAACGCAAGTAAGAGTGCATATAAGATTTCTATAAGAGGTCTACTTGGTGGACATTCAGGTATGGAAATAGATAAAAATCGAGGAAATGCCATTAAACTATTAGGACGAATTTTAGATTCTATTAATAGAGAATTTAATATTGATATTGCAAATATTAGTGGTGGAGAGAAGATGAATGCCATTGCTAAAATAGCTGATGCAATCATTTTAATAGATGCTGAAAATAAAGAAAAGCTAGAAAATATTATTACTAATTATAACAAAGTATTTTCAAATGAGTTCAAAACTGCTGATCCTGATATAAAAGTTTTTTTAGATAAGGTAGAAAAACCAAATAAAGTATTTAGCAAAAAAACTAAAAAATCTTTAATAAGCATATTAAGATTAATTCCAAATGGTGTTCAAACAATGAGTGCAGATATTAAAGGACTAGTAGAAAGTTCAAATAACATCGGAGTATTGACAACTAGCGAAAATAAGATATCTTTTAGTAGTTCTGTTCGTAGTTCAATAAAAACTTTAAAGATTGAGATTAATAATAGAATACAGAATATTTGCGACCTTACAGGTGCTAATATGGAACTTATAGCCGATTATCCTGAATGGGAATACAAGGTAAATTCACCTATAAGAGACTTAATGCAAGATGTTTATAGAGATATGTACGGCAAAGAACTAAAGGTAGATGCAATACATGCAGGATTAGAATGTGGATTATTAAAAGAAAAGGTTGGCGATATAGATATGATCTCTATTGGACCGAATCTATATGACGCTCATACACCGAACGAGCATTTAAGCGTATCATCAACAAAACGTGTTTTTGATTTTCTATGTAAAGTATTGAAAAGAATTAAATAGTTATTATTATGAAACCATGCTTATCACTTAATTATATCAATGACCTTCTATTCTAAAAAAGAATGGAAGGTTTAACTTTATACACTGTAGTTATTATATATAATTGCATTGTTTAGAATTAATCGGTATAATTTTTGTAGACAAATAATTATAAAGCTATATCTTCATTTATTAGGTAAGGATATCTTAAACATCAAAATAGGAGGAGTTTTGATGAATAAAAATTTTAAGAATAATTTCACTCCTTTCATTTCTGCAGATAAGATGCTTCCTGAATTTACGGGTACATCAATATTCTTAGGTATTTTATTAGCAGTCGTATTTGGGGCTGCAAATGCTTATCTTGGATTAAAAGTAGGTATGACAATAAGTGCATCAATACCAGCTGCAGTAATATCTATGGGGCTTATTAGAGGTATATTGAAAAAAGAATCGATTTTAGAAAATAACATGGTTCAAACAATAGGTTCAGCTGGTGAATCTTTGGCAGCAGGTGCAATATTTACTTTGCCAGCATTGTATATATGGACTGAAGAGTGGAATATGGGTGTTCCAAATTTACTAACAATTACAGCCATTGCTCTTTGTGGTGGTATATTAGGGGTTTTTTTTGTGGTTCCTCTTAGAAAGGCTCTAATAGTTAATGAGCATGGAATTTTACCCTATCCAGAGGGTACTGCCTGTTCTGAAGTTCTTCTTGCAGGTGAGGAAGGTGGCGAAAAGGCTAAAGCATGTTTTACAGGATTAAGTATAGGTGCATTGTATAAATTTATAGCTGATGGATTAAAATTATTTCCAAGTAGGATAGAAACAACTATTAGTAGATATACTAGAACAGCTATAGGTGCAGACGTTGTTCCAGCTTTATTAGGTGTAGGATTTATTATTGGACCTAGAATATCTGGATTTATGCTTGCAGGTGCTATTATAGGATGGCTAGGACTTATACCACTTATTGCAAATATTGGCTCAATGGGAGATGTAATAATATATCCAGCATCAGTTCCAATAAAAGAACTTGGATATTGGGGAATATGGGACTATTATATACGTTATGTAGGGGCTGGAGCAGTAGCCTTTGGAGGTATTTTCAGCTTAATAAAATCTTTACCATTGATTTTTCAAACATTTAAAGACGCTATTAAGGACTATTCCTCAGGAATAGGTGGAAACAGAAACGTTAGAACTGATAGAGATATGTCTATGAAAATCGTACTTATAGGGAGCTTGTTAGTAATATTAGCAATGATGATGTTACCTGCTATACCAGTAGGCTTTGGAGGAGCCCTATTAATTGCTATATTTGGGTTTTTCTTTGCAACAGTATCAGCAAGGATAGTTGGCTTAGTAGGAAGTTCATCGAATCCTGTATCTGGTATGACTATAGCAACTTTAATTATTACCGCAATAATATTTAAAGCTACAGGAAATGATGGCCATGCGGGAATGATTGGAACTTTAACTGTTGGAGCTATCATATGTATTATAACTTCAATGGCAGGAGATACTTCTCAAGACTTAAAAACAGGTTTCTTAGTTGGAGCAACGCCATATAAGCAACAATACGGTGAACTTCTTGGGGTACTAGCGTCAGCATTTGCTATTGGATTTGTGCTTACTTTACTAAATAATGTATGGGGTTTTGGTTCTAATGAACTTCCAGCACCACAAGCAACATTAATGCGTTTAGTAGTTGAAGGAGTTATAGGAGGTCATTTGCCTTGGATTTTTGTATTTGTAGGAGTGGGTATTGGCATAGCTATTCAAGTGCTAGGCTTACCAGTGCTTCCTGTAGCTATAGGTCTATACTTACCAATTCATCTAAGTTCAACTATTATGATTGGCGGGTTCATTAGAGGAATATTAGATAAAGAATTAAAATTAGTTGATGAAGAAGATGATATTATTAAAGCAAAGATAAATTCAGGCATTCTTTATGGATCGGGATTAATAGCAGGAGAAGGTTTAGTTGGAATAGCATTAGCAGTTTTTGCTTGGCGTGAAATAGATCTTGCTTTAAATATTCATATTGGACAAATCGGAGCATTGATATTTTTTACAATATTAACTTTTACTCTTGTTAAGTTCTCTATTTTAAAAGAAGTGTAGGAAGTTAGTAATGAGGTGTACTTATATAAAGAAGGTGTCAGGCTAGAACACGTAATCTGAAACATTTGCATATATTTTTAAATTTTAAAATATTCCATTTTTTCTTTATAACTTGTAAATCTTCAGGCAATTTGTAGTTGAAGTAGAAAAGAGCCAGTTATTTATTCCAACTACAAAAGGTCTTATAGAGCGCTTTGCTGTAGCATATATAGTAGCATATATAGGGTCATCATATATAGGGTCAGGCTTTTATAATTTTATTATCTCAATTAACTTCTTATTATTCTCATCCGATAATATATTTGAAACTGTTGATTCTGCTAAATTTAACTCCTCAGCCAAATCTTTATTACATATATCACTGTACTCCTTTGAAAGTAATATTAATGTTTTTCTTGCATCAACTATTTTTTGTTTTCTTGTTTTTTTAGATAACTCTTTCGGCTCAATCTTATAGTGCTCACAAATTTTTTGTATTATATAATTACATATATAGGGTCAGGCTTTTATAATTTTATTATCTC
>NZ_FRAG01000130.1 GCF_900142245.1 Paramaledivibacter caminithermalis DSM 15212
TCAAGTCTGTTCGTGGTGCTTAATTTCATCAGAACATAAGAATTTTTTTAAATTTTTTTCCTACAGTATCTTGACACGATCCAATATAAAATTACTTATTGACCTTTTGTAATATTATATTATAATTGTATATAAATTGAAATATATTAAAAAAATTAATTTTACGGAGTGATTTTACAAATGAAGAAATTTATAATGGTTTGTATTTGTTTTGCCATGATTTTATCAAGTTTTCTAATTACATCTTTTGCAGAATCAGCGATACCAAATTATGATGAGTTCAAAAAGAAAGCTGAATTTGTTAAAAACTCAAAACTAGAAGCTACAAAAAATTTAAAAGCTTTAATGAATGATGAAGTAGAAAATATTCGTAACGAATATGATAAAATTCAAAAATCATTAGATATACCTTTAGGACTTGAAGTCGTTAACGAACAAAATTTTGAGATTGATGATTTAAAATTCAAAGTATTTTATTTCAAAGCAGCTAATTCTCAAAATCAATATTATGTTATGGAAAATGCGACTAGAAGACCTCCAAGACCAGAAGAAGGTGACTTTAGAATGATTGTAGTTGCAAAAAATTATACTGGTAAAGAATTCTTTGATGAAAAAAAGGATATGTTAATTATTTGAGAAATGAAGGAGTGTATAAAGCTTCACATATAGCTTCCTATCTAGTATCTAATCCAATATTGAATTTCTTCACAAATAAAGCAATAGATTTAGTTGAGAAAGGTCATAAAGGGTCTGGAATGGCATATAGTGTAGAGAGAAGAGTTTATAAATGGGGTGAAATCTATACAAATGGTAAATGGAAAGATTATTACCGTGGACATTCGGATGAGGTATATTGGTCTCAGAAAATAATAATTTATGACAAGGACAAAATAAGTAAAGTTATTTATAAGAAAGATAAGGATTATTGGTATGATGATGGATACAATCCTATATATGTAGAAAACACAAGATATTTTTCGGATAATGACAAAGTGTATAAACTTGCACTTTCACAATACATAAGTAATGGCTATATATATGGGGATTCTGGCAAAGTTGTAGGATATAATCCATATGGAAAATGGTTTAAAGGTGTTAAACTTTCTTATAAAGACATACATCTTCAATAGAGAACGAATATTCAATTTAAATCAAAGATTATCTTATACAAATCACACTTATAAATGGTTTTGTATAGTAAGTTCATATTAGGAGGCAAAGTGACTAAAAAAAATAAGAGATTAATCTGTTTAATACTAGGTATTTTTATACTATATTTTATAGTTTTTACCCCAGAAAATTATATGAAATATGTATTTCATAATTTTGATAAAGGAAATTACAATGTGGTAAAAAATCTTAGCAATAAAGAGTATGAGTTAATAACAAGGATTTACAAAGTAGCAAAGGAAAATGGATACTCAAAACCATTATGGAGTACACGGGAAATAGATGGTAAATATGATGTTTTTTTTACTTCAATATTATATGGTGAAAAAAATCAAGTTAAGGGAGTTTTAAAATTAGACTTAAAAATAGATTTTAAAAGAAAATGGCTTATTATCCCTCAGTTTAAGAAAGTTAACTTTGATTATGAAAATTTTTCAGATATAGGGATACCGATAACCTTTCCGAATTATGAATTTTAGATATTTAAATATGAAAAAAACTTTGTGCTTAAATGAAAATAATTACTATTTTGGTAATAATTATAAATAATGATTAGACCAGGTAGTTTTAAAAAATTTACGGAAAAAATATTCTGAAAAATTATCATTTCTGCCTGTAATAAATAATTATAATTTGCTTATAAAATCTTTGTAAAGGTTGAAATTAACAGGCTTTCAGCCTGACCTTAACAAAGATTTTAACGCAAATATTTTGTAACTAACAGGCAGAAAGGGATGGTTTAAGGGGGGAACCCTAAACCCTTGCAAATATTTAATTTTCATGTGTTTTAAACAAAAACTTTTGACAATACCTTAAACCAGGTAGTGTAAAAAGTTTTATGAAAAACAACAAATAACAAAAATATATCTTCTTAACCCGATAGGGTAGATGTAAATTGACGTAGTTGCCCTTGAC
>NZ_FRAG01000085.1 GCF_900142245.1 Paramaledivibacter caminithermalis DSM 15212
TATAAAGTCAATTCCATTATTTATTCCAAATTCTATATCCCTTATATCTTTCTCTGTAATTGCAGGAAGGTTTATCTTTACTCCTGGTACATTCACACCTTTTTTATTCTTAACAGTACCACCATTATTAACTTTACATTTAATTTCCTTATCATTAGGTATATCTATTACTTCAAGCTCTATCAAACCGTCATCAATTAATATCTTATTACCCTTTTTAACATCTAAAGGTAATTTATCATATGTTATACTGCATTTTGTTTCGTCTCCAAGGATTTCTTCAGTTGTAAGTGTGAAGTCTTGTCCTTCGATCAATTGGACTGTTCCTTTTGCAAAGTTTCCTGTTCTTATCTCTGGTCCTTTAGTATCAAGTAAAATTGCTACAGGAATTTTTAATTCTTCTCTAACTTCTTTTATCATTTTGATTCTTTCAAGATGTTCCTCATGATTCCCATGTGAAAAGTTTAATCTTGCAACATTAAGTCCACTTTGCACCAATTCAGTAAATATTGCCTTTGATTCACTTGCTGGTCCGATCGTACAAACAATCTTTGTTTTTCTCATGTTTTCACCTCTTATATTATTATTGATTTATCAAATAGATAATATTTTAGTAAGTTCATACATGCCTTTATCTATTTCCTTATCTATTTTAAGGGCTTCATCTATATCTAAATCGACTATCACATTTTGTTTTATCCCTACGACTCTCCCTTTTTTTCCTTCTAAAAGAAGTTCTACACTTCTAGCCCCTAGTCTACTTGCCAAAACCCTATCCTGGGCAGTTGGCGTCCCTCCTCTTTGTAAGTGTCCCATTATAGTTACACGAGTTTCTATATCTGTTCTCTTATTTATCTCATCGGCTATTTCATAGGGCTTACCTACACCTTCAGCTACAATTATTATGCTATGAAGCTTTCCTCGATTTCTACCACTAATAAGCTTTTTACAAATTTCATCCATATTAAAATCAATTTCTGGTATTATTATACTTTCTGCCCCACCTGCAAGTCCAGAATATAATGCAATATCACCACAATGTCTCCCCATTACTTCAACTATATTAGCTCTTCCATGGGAAGATGATGTATCCCTCAAGTTACCTATGGCATTCACAACTGTATTAACAGCCGTATCAAACCCAATAGTATAATCTGTATAACCCAAATCATTATCTATAGTTCCAGGTATCCCTATTGTAGGAAAACCACTTTGGCTTAGTTTCTCAGCTCCTCTAAATGAACCATCACCACCGATTACAACTAATCCATCAACTCCAAATATTTTTAAAACATCTAATGCTTTTTGGAATCCTCTTTCCGTCATAAATTCTTTACTTCGGGCAGACCCAAGTATTGTTCCACCTCTATGTATTATGTCTCCAACAGAGGAAAGATTCATATCATTCATATCACCTTCTAAAAGTCCTTGATATCCTCTTTTAATACCTACAACCTTTAAGTTTTTAAAAATTGCTGTTCTAACTACAGACCTAATAGCAGCATTCATACCTGGAGAATCTCCTCCACTTGTTAAAACACCTATTTTTTTCACAAAATCCCTCCTAATAAACTTTCATATTTAAAGGGAAGTAATAAAACTTCCCTATTGCTTTTCACTTAACAGCAAAATATTACATTTAATATAGGAAAATAAATATATTTTATTATAAATATTCCAGTAAAACAGCTATTTTATACATATCAAAAATCCCCAAAATGCGAATATTTTAATATTTATGAATAAAATTTTACTATTGGAAATCTCTATATATATTTATAAAGTTTTCAGTTTCCAAATCAGTATTCATCATTCAACACGTTATGAGCTTCGTCTGCTTCAGCCTCTGGTACTAATAATTCAAATATTCCATCATTACTACTACCAACACTTCTAATCTTGACTAAAAACCCTTCTGAACTTAATTTATCTTTAATACTATAAGCATCTTTCTCTTGATGCGCTATATATATTACAGTCCACATACATGTCGTCCCTTCCAAAACCTGATTTTGTTATAATTTTAAATCATTTTGAATTAAATTTCAATAGAACAAAGTATACTATTCTTATATCTACATTATATTTTTTACATTTTTTTGTAGTAATATATTGATTTTTTCATATAAGAAACTTGCATAATTAACACTAATAATTTTGAAATACAATATGTAGATAACTTTCTTAACTCTCTTTACTACATTTTGTATTAAAAAATTCTTTAAATATATTATGCAATTTCCTCATATAATTAACTATACACCCATTCATAAAAATATATTATATCTTTTGTTATAAGGGAGGTATACTTTTGAAAAATATTGTTAAAAAAATGATGCTAGATAGAGGAGTAAAAATTAAAGATATAGCAAATTTAGTTTTTTTTCTTCAATCAAAATATTGTAAATTAGATATAGAAGAATGTATAGATTGTGTTGATAAAGTTCTAGAAAAAAGGGAGGTTCAACATGCAATCCTAACAGGAATAGCTTTAGACATCCTAGCCGAACAAGATAAACTAGAAGAACCCCTTCTAAGTATACTAAAAAGGGATGAATCTCTGTATGGCATAGATGAAATATTAGCCCTTAGTATAACAAATATATATGGGTCAATAGGATTAACCAACTTTGGATATTTAGACAAAGAAAAAATTGGTATATTAAAGGACCTTAATGTTAAAAACGGTAACGTTCATACTTTTTTAGACGACTTAGTAGCAGGAATTGCAGCTGCAGCTTCTGCAAAAATAGCTCATTCTAAAGCAAACCAATAATTCAACCCCACAATCTAGCAAATCTTTATTGCATCATTTCCTAATATATCCCTTAATTCTCTAATAATACTATCATCAATCTTTATCCATAGATCTTTGTTTGCCAGCAATTTTCTTCTTTCCGATTCTATATATATATATACGGGAGTTCTACCCTTTCTTTTTTTAAGAATATTCTTTATTCTATTAATCATTTCTGTGTCTCTATATTTCAATTTTATATATACCTTTTTATTCCTCTGAGCTGGTGGATTTTTTTTACTTGCAATCATATCAACATTTTCTTTAGTTAAAGCTACAATATTCTCGGCTATTATTTTAGGATCTTCATCTTCCTTTAAATTTATCTTTCCAACTACTATTATTATGCTATCTTCAAATAAAAACTTACTACATCTATCATAGACTCCTGGAAACACTATTATTTCTACGGTTCCAAACATGTCTTCCAAAGTCAAAAAAGCCATTAAATTATTGTTCTTCGTTGTTTTATCCTGTTTTTTCATTACTATACCAGGTATTACTATTCTTTGCCCATCCCGTAATCCTTGCTTTGTATCATTTTCTCCCATCTCCTTTAAATCACCTGTATTTAAGCTAGAAACCATATTTATTAAATCTTCATATTCTGAAAGTGGATGACCACTCAAATAAATGCCAAGCATTTCCTTTTCAAAATTCAATAAATATTTATCAGGAAATTCATTAACATCAGGAAGAATATCATTTTTTATGGTATCTGGAAGGTCATTCTTATAAAAATTAAACAAGGATACTTGACCAGCTATATTTTTTCTTCTGTCTTGTTGTACACTCTCAATCACCTTTTCATAAGCCGCAAGCAAAGCAGCTCTAGTTATATTTAGTTCATCAAACACTCCAGCCTTTATCATGCTTTCTACAGCTCTCTTATTTAATTCCTTTGTTTCTATTCTTTCACAAAAATCAATAAAGCTAGTAAACTCCTTTTGATTTCTTGTTTTTACTATTGAGTCAATAATGCCAGTTCCTACATTTTTTATAGCTAATAATCCAAACCTAATTTTATCCTTAGAAACAGTAAATTTAGCTAAACTTTCATTTATACTAGGTGGTAATATATCTATATTCATTCTCTTGCAATCGCCTATATATTGAGCAATTTTTGATGAATTGCCCATTACACTAGTCATAAGGGCTGCCATAAATTCTACTGGAAAATGACATTTAAGATATGCTGTTTGATAAGCTAAAACAGCATAGCTTGCAGCATGACTTTTATTAAAAGCATATTTTGCAAAATCAATCATATCATCAAAGATTATATTAGCATCTTTCTCACTTATTCCATTTCTTATACATCCTGCTATTTCAATATTTCCCTCTTCATCTACTTTTCCATTTATAAAGTACCGCCTTTCCTTCTCCATTACATCCATTTTCTTTTTTCCCATAGCTCTTCTTACAAGGTCGCTTCTTCCATAGCTATAGCCACCTAATTCCCTAACCACTTGCATAACTTGCTCTTGATAGACTAGACAACCGTAGGTGACCTTTAGTATTGGCTCTAGCTTTGGGTGTATATAAGTTATTTTATCAGGATTATTCTTATTTTCTATATATTTAGGAATAGAGTCCATAGGTCCCGGTCTAAAAAGAGATATACCAGCAATTATATCTTCAAGACATTCAGGCCTTAATTCCTTCATAAACTGCCTCATACCAGAGCTTTCAAGTTGGAAAACTCCTAAAGTTTCACCGCTACTTATTAATTTATAGACTTCAGGATCATCATATGGTATTTTTTCTAGATCAATATCAATATCTTTATTATCCTTTATAAGTTTTATGGCATCCTTTATTACTGTCAAATTTCTTAACCCAAGAAAATCCATCTTTAGGAGCCCTAATTCTTCTAACAATGTCATATTAAATTGAGTAGTTACGTTATCATCATGTAGATATAAGGGAACGTATTCATCAATGGCTTTTTTTGATATCACTACTCCTGCAGCATGGGTTGAAGCATGGCGAGGCATCCCTTCTACTGCCATGGCTATATCAATTAAATATTTTGCTTTATCATTTTTTTGATATATTGATTTAAGTTTAGGGCTTAATTCTAATGCCTTTTCAATGGTTATACCAAGTTGATGGGGTATTTCCTTAGCTATTTTATCTACTTCCCCATAGGGCATATTCAATACCCTTCCTACGTCCCTTATGGCTCCTCTAGCTGCCATTGTTCCAAAGGTTATTATCTGTGCAACCTTTTCTTTTCCATATTTATCAATAACATAATCAATTACCTCTTGGCGCCTTTCATCTTCAAAATCAATATCTATATCTGGCATAGTTATTCTTTCGGGGTTTAGAAATCTCTCAAATATTAAATTATACTGTATTGGATCTATGTCTGTTATATGGAGTGTATAAGCTACAATACTACCACCACAACTTCCTCTACCAGGTCCAACCAAAATTCCATTTTCTTTTGCATACCTTATAAAATCCCATACAATTAAAAAGTAATCTACATAACCCATTTCTTCTATCGTGTTAAGCTCATATTCTAACCTATCTTGTATCTTATCTGTTATTACGTCATATCGCCTTTTAAGTCCTTGATAACAAAGCTCTCTCAAGTATTCATTTGGATTATATTTCTTGGGAACATCAAATGCTGGTAAATGCATTTGATTAAAATCAAATGTAACATTGCACATTTCAGCTATCTTAATAGTATTTTCAATAGCCTCTGGAGCATATGAAAACAGCTTAGCCATCTCATCTGAAGATTTTAAATAAAATTCACTGCTTGGAAATTTCATCCTATCTTCATCCTGTAAAGTTTTACCTGTTTGTATACAAAGAAGTATATCGTGTGGGATATGGTCTTCTTTATTTAAATAATGTACATCATTAGTTGCAACTAATGGTATTCCCGTTTCTTTACTAAGTTTTAGAATATCTCTATTTAATACCTTCTGTTCTTTAATACCATGATCTTGTATTTCTAGATAAAAATTGCCATGACCATAAATATCGTTTAGCTTTAGTGCCAGTTCTTTGGCCCCTTTATAATTACCATCTAAAAGCTTGCTATTAATATCTCCTGCAAGACAAGCGCTAAGACAAATTATATCATCACTATATTTTTCTAATACCTCAATATCTATTCTAGGTTTATAGTAGAATCCCTCTGTATAACCCTTTGATACAATTTTTATTAAATTGTTATATCCATTATTGTTTTTTGCAAGTAAAACTAAATGCCCCATGCTTTTATCCTTTACAGGATCTTTTTGGAAACGAGTTCGCCTTGCAGTATAAACTTCACATCCTATTATAGGCTTTATACCATATTTCTTTGCTTCTTTATAAAAATCTATGACCCCAAACATAGCACCATGGTCAGTAATAGCCACAGCTTCCATACCCAATTCTTCAACTTTAGCAAATAGCTTTGAAATCCTTGTATATCCATCTAATAAACTATATTCACTATGCAGATGAAGATGTACAAATTTATTTGTCATATGCCTTCATCCTTTCTAAATCTTTACAAAAACAAAAAACTTTGCTTCAAACCTTTTCTGTCTTAATTATACTATTTATGATGTAAATAATCTAATAATTTTATTATAAATCCCCTTCATTTGATCTTTTAGAGTATATTCTCCATATTCAAGAAAACTGTAGCTAAAAATAAAATAAATTTAAAAAACTGCCGTTATGGCAGCTGAAATTTCTAAAAACAATATTCTTAACTTTAAATGAAACTATGTAGGGCTTATTAAAAATTTGTAAATTTAAAATCACCTTCAAATTTTGGAATGACATCATTAATTTTAATAGTTGGATTTTTGCTTATATCTACTTCAAAATAATTATGAATTTTTCTGCCTTTTTCGTCCAAAAGTATTTTTATTACTGGTTTAGTTGGATTAATTTTATTTATATCAACAACTAGTCCTATTTCATTTGTACTTAGCTTAACTAGGCTCCCAATAGGATAAATTCCAATACAATCTATTAATTTCTTAACTATTTGAGCATCAAATTGAATATTTACCATTTTGCATATGTACTCCAAAGCTTTATGAGGTTCTATCTTTTTCTTATATACTCTATCTGATGTTAATGCATCGTATACATCGCATAAAGCAACAATTTTTGAATATGTATTAATCTCACTTGCCATCCTTTTATTTGGATAGCCATTTCCATCAAGACGCTCATGATGACATAAAGCTATCTCAGCAGCTATTTCACTTATTTTTTTACTTTTCTTAAGAATATTATAACCATATGTGGTATGATTTTTAACTATTTCATATTCCTTTAAAGTTAAAGGGCTAGGCTTGTTTAAAATTTCCTTGGGAATAAACCTTTTTCCAATATCATGTAGCATTGCTCCTACACCTAGCTCCATAAGTTCACTATATTCAATTTTCATTGCTATCCCTATAATTAAAGACAATATACAGACATTAACAGAATGCTCTAATGTATAATCATCAATACTTCTCAATTTCCTTAAGCTTATTATTATTTCATCATTGCTAATTAATTCATCTATCATTTTACTTACTATAGCTATAGTTTTATCCAATAATACTTCATTAAAATGTAATTTTCCCATTGCTTCTTTAACAATTTTTTTTGCTTGTAATCTTGTTTCCTTTAAGTAAGGATCTTTTATATTTTCTTTTTCTCCATAATTATGTATTTTTTGAGTTTTTTCTTTTATATATACATCTGCTATATTTAGTCTTTTAATTTTAACTATATAGGATTCTTTTAAAACAATACCTTCTCCAAGCAGTATATTTCCAAATGAATCATATAAATTTTCTCCTAATATCATGCCTTCCTTTAATTCATTTACATTAGTTTTAATCATTTTTCTGCCCATTGTGGCTCCCCCAATAAAAATAAATATGAAAATAGTAATTATTAAAATAAGTAATATTACTCTCTTTCGACATTTATTACCTAAAACCTTTTAATATTTTTCATTTTTTTTATAGGGATTAAGACCTAAATTATCTACTATATCCATTATAGTTAAGTTTTTTGAGCGAAAAAACTCAAGAGCTTTAGACTCTTGAGTTTTTTTAATCTAATAATCTTATATTGTTAGTAAATCCCATAAAAACTATAGTATCGCTCTATAATTCTATCAATCTATTGTTAATTAGATTTGATAATTCCTCTATGGCTTCTTCTTCATCTATTCCATTGACTATTATTGTAATTTTAGAATTTTGTGAAATTCCTAAAGCCATAATACCCATGATACTTTTTGCATTTACTCGTTCAGTATCCTTTTCAAGAAAAATATCCGATGCAAATCGATTTGTTGTTTGAACAAATAAAGCTGCAGCCCTTGCATGTAAACCTATCTCATTTTTTATTATAAAATCTCTTTTAATCATTATTAGATTCTCCCTTCCTTCTCAATTTATCAGCTATTTTTTCAATCTTTCTCAATCTATGGTTCACTCCTGATTTACCTACTGGAGGATTTAGCATTTGTCCAAGTTCCTTTAAACTTGCATTTTTATATTTAAGTCTTAACTCTGCAATCTCTCTCAAGTTTTTGGGTAATACCTTAAATCCAGTTGTTTTCTCAATATATTGAATATTATTTATTTGACGTATTGATGCCTCAACTATTTTACTTAAATTAGCAGTCTCACAATTCACTATTCTATTAACATTGTTCCTCATCTGTTTAATTATCCTAATATTTTCTAAATTTAATAACGCATTGTGTGCTCCTATTATGTTTAATAAATCTACTATCTGATCCCCTTCTTTCAAATACACAATATAGTTATTTTTTCTGAGGATAACCTTTGCTTTAAGATTATAACTGTTTATTAAATTGCACAGTTCCTTACTAAATTCTTCATTATGGGTTACAAATTCAAGATGATATGTTTTCTCAGGATCACTAACAGAACCTCCACCTAGAAATGCACCTCTTAAATATGCTCTTTTACAGCATTCATTTTTCAAAAGATTTTTAGGTAATTTATAATTTATATTAAAGCTATCATTATCAAAATTAATAATCTCAAGTTTTTGTAAAACCTTTGTTGCATCTGTAATTAAAATTACATATGTATTTCCTTTTTTTAGAACCTTATTTTTTTTAACTAGAACTTCCGTATTAACACCAAGTTTATTCTTAAACAGCTTAAAAATCAGCCTTGCTATAGCTGGATTTTCTGTTGTAACACTTATATTTACCCTATTTAGTCCAGCCAATTGTATAGTTCCACTCATTCTAAGTAAAGATGATGCTTCTGCAAATTGACAACACTTATTTTCAAACATTTTTCTTACAAGTTCATTTTTTGTTTTAGATGAAAATGACATATAATCACCAACTTTGTAAAATTAGAGCTTTATATATTAGTTTATTTAAATTTACTTTTTTCGATAATTTCCCAAAATCCAAAACCATGTTAATAGCAATACATAAAAACTACTATATTATATTTTAATTTATTTTTTATATTATATCACAAATTTTAAAATAATCATTAACATTTTAACAAAGTAAATTTTGTATATATACTAATTAATTACACATCTATTTTAAGAATAATGTCTTTTAAATGGGTTAATAATATTCATGAAGCTTAGAAGGAGGTGATTTCGTGAATATAAATAAAAGTATTGGATGTACTGTAACAGAATGTAAATACCATGCTAAAAATCAACCATATTGCAGCTTAAATGATATCCAAGTTGTTAAGCATCATAATGAGGCTAAATCTATAGAAGCCACTGATTGCGGCAGCTTTGAATACGAAAATAAATAGATTATATAAGGCTTTGTAAACTTAATATGAAAAAATAGTACAATGTTTTATAGAATTACTTCAGATTGCTTTAAATTTCGCCTGAAGGATGATAAAAGTTCGTCCTTAAAATTGTCAAGGGTAAAATGAACGTGCTAACGCACGCCCTTGACAATTTCAAGGACGAACATTTAAAAAATAATTAGGCGAAATTCAAGCAAAAATTATGCTACAAGAGGATATTTTTTCTTCTCTTTATCATTTAGATTTAATCCAGCAACTTGAGCAGGTGTTAAACCATTAAGAGATGAATGAGGTCTTACAAAATTATAGAAAAATACAAACATACTAATTAAGT
>NZ_FRAG01000134.1 GCF_900142245.1 Paramaledivibacter caminithermalis DSM 15212
AATCACAATTAAGCATTAAAAATCCCTACAATTATGCAAGTTCAAATAATTGCCTTGCATAAAAAATCAATTTTTGACTTTTTGCACTGGAATCAATATTATGGTTAAATACTAGAAAATAGGTTAGTGTTAGTTGTATTATAACCTCTATATGTATATTTCTTATGCTATTTTGTTTCTATTACCCTAAAATGGGCACACTGGTAGTGTGGTCGGCGGTAAATTTTGGTAATTTTTTACTACGTAACAACTGTTTTATATGTCTTTTTATATTATGAGCAGTTACTTTAAACCCAGTTACTATTTGAACTTTATATTGTCTTCTAACCTGTAATTTGGCTAACCCATGACCACGCTTTAAAGCAGAATTTGTTCCCTTTATACCTGCTCTTTTACTAGTAGATTCTTTTTTGTTTTTGTCTATCTTTTTGCGTTCTCTTTCTGCAATAATAGCTTTGTTACTAATTCTCACTACATTTTGCTTTTTTTGTTCCTTTATACGACATATATCTTTAAACTCACATTTATCACAATGCTTTTTATCAAAGTGAGCAACTGCTTGACCTGATTTATTAACTAAACGTATTGGTGTATGCCCTTTAGGACATGATTTGATTATTTTTTCGTCTTCATCAATTTCAAAATTGTTAATAGGTAATTTATCTGTTGAAGGCTTTTTACCAGTCATATCAGTAAAGTTTATGTCAACGTCTTTTTCCTTAGCAAGGGCTACAACATCTTCTGAATAATAACCACCGTCAACATACATTTTATCTAAAACTGTATTCTCTTTAATGATTGGTAATCTTTCTTTGATTAAATTCACATCTGCTGTTATGTTTTTATCTACTTTGTAGTCAGTGATTAGTTGAACTGGATTGTCCTTACTGCAAGTTTCTGATAAATTTAATACATAACCACTGTTACCCTTGCCAGCTTTAGTACGAAATGTAGCATCTTCATAATAGGCTGATTGGAGCGAATCTGTGGGAATTTCTTTTTTATTCTTTGCTTTTAATTTTTGTGTTTTATTATCATACTCAGCTTGTTCTTTAATAAATCTTTTTGCCAGTTTAATTACATTTTCATCATTTAATTCTGGTAATGTATCAGCTATAGTAATTACTTCACTTATAAGGTTTAAAACTGTATCTAGTTTGCTTGATGTTTCATTAGGTTTTGACTTATAAAGAATGTCTGTTTTAAATGCAGGGTTAAGTACTTCTTTCAAGGAAAATGAATCAGTCAGGTATTCAACTGGAATAACTTTTACAGCCCCAGTTAATACATCAAATGCTAATGAAAGTCTGCCTGCTTTTTTGATGTTAGAAGTAATAAATGTTGAATCCATTCTCTGTTCTTCAAAAGAAACACCAAGTTTTTTACCAAATTCTTCTGTGAGGTTTATAAATTGCTCAAATATTAAATCAGCTTTATCAGGATTTTTAAGGGTATAGTTATAAACTCTACTTCGAAACTCATATAAAGTTCTCTTAGCAAGATTAATTTCACCAAGAGTTCTAATGCCTACGGCATAATTTATAAGGTAGTTAAAGTAAAAGTTTTCAATCAAGTCATCATCAGAATAATTAAACATATGCTTGATATATTCTAGAGACAAAAGTATATTAACTGGAAAGTTAGATCTACCAATATCACTATATAGAACCGTAAAAGGTTTCTCATCAATTTTGCAAAATACATCTTCATAGAAGATTGGTGCCCAGCTTTTACTAAGTTTATCTCTAACACGTGGATTCATCCAATTAGTACTATTAAATATATTTTCTTGGGTGTGTGTAGTATTTTCTCTAAACATATTCTTCACCTCGGAGTTTTTAGTATCCTATATATTTAATTTTCGACACAAATCTAAAAACTCCTTTTTGGTAAGCGTAAAATAGTCCCCACCTTGGATTAAGGATGAGGACTATGATATTATTTATTAGGGCCAACTCTACATATATCAGGAATGTTATCTGAC
>NZ_FRAG01000086.1 GCF_900142245.1 Paramaledivibacter caminithermalis DSM 15212
AAAATCCCTTTGCAGGAAGAGTTATTTGTGGACACTGCGGAAGTGTTTTTGGCAGGAAAGTTTGGAATTCTAATGATGAGAGATTTAGAAGGATTGTGTGGAGATGCAATAATAAATATAAGGTGAAGGGAAAAAAGGGTTGTGAGAATAAGCATATAGATGATAAAGTTTTATATCAAGCCTTTGTAAATACCTTTAATGCAATCCTTGAAAGTAAGGATTACTTTATGGAGAAGTGGAAGGACGGACTTAAAAGTGAAAATGCTTTAGTAAAATATAAGTCAAAGCAGTTTATAGAAATTCTAGAAAATGCAAAGTCAATAGAAAAATTTGATATGGATTTATTCTTTAGTATTGCCCAGAAGATGACGGTGTTTGAGGGAGATAAGATAATAGTAAGTTTACTTGATGGAACAGAGGTTGAAGTTGTAATTGAATAAAGGATTTAAGATGAGCCAGTTAGAGTGATGTATGGTCACTTTGACTGGTTTTTATTTGAAACAAAAATATTCTGTCAATTTGTTTTGGAAAATATTTACAATGAAATTATTGACAAATTTGGAATGGGGGGGTAAAATAATTTTTGTAAACAAGCTTGTTTATGTTTTATAGTCACAGAGAGTTGTTTTAAATTAAAGTGTATTACAAATCTTTATTTTAAACTAAATTAAGGTTTTAGAGAGCAATTTAGAAGAAAAAGGAAGGAGTATATGATATATGAAAAAATTCAATAAAATTATGAGTTTAATTTTGATAATAACAATATTTTTAGGTACGGTAAATGTGTATGCATACTCAGAAAAATATCCAAATAGAATAACACAAACAATAGTAGATGAAAAACAGTTTGCCATTCAAGCGTATAAAAATTTAGATGATGAAGCAAAGAAAGTGTTTTTAAGTTATATTCAACATTTAGCTTTAGAAGGAGATTCTTCACTATTAGAATATCATATCAAATATGTCGATGAAGATTATGTAAACCAAACTACAACTTTAAAAAAAGAAGTAGATAGTAATACGAAAATGATGTATAATATGGCTGTAGCAAGCAATTCAAGTATAGCTAGTCAGTTAGCAGCATTAAACTTACCAGCTGCAGTTGAATATGGACTTCTTGCATTAGCATCTGCCTTAGGAGTACCAGTTGGTAATGTAGTAGATGTTGTAATTGGTTTAGGTTTAGCAGCAGTAATTGCTATATACTGGGATGATATAAAAGACGTTTGGAATGATATAGTAGATATCTTTGTAGACGAATTTGGTTCATTTGTAAAAGATGCATTTGAATTCTTAAAAGCTAAGGCTAATGGAATCGACTTTATTGAGCCTGGTGAAAAGCTTCCAAATCAAGGTAAAGTTTCTGATCCAGATTATACAGATGTTCCACCTGTAGATGCAGGAAAACAAGGTAAGCATGTACCTGGTCACAATAACAATGATTCTTCTAAATCACAGTGGCCAAGAGGTACTACTGTAAAACCAGATGGCAGTGTTAGAGTATATGACTTCCGTCGACCAATTGGTCCAAATGGTGAAACTAGAGTAAAGGTGCATAAAGATACGAAAGGAAATATTCACGGTTATCCTGTTGATTAATTTAAAGGAGTTTATACATATGGACAATATTAGTAATTCCATTAGAACTTTATACAGTGATTATGATTTCTCTTACTTGTTAAATAAGTATATAGATAAAAATTACTGGTTAAAACATATAAAAGAACATTTTAGCAAAGAAAACATAGAAAATTTAACAGATTTCAACTACTCTAAATCCTTTACTTATCATATTGATTTATCTAATTCAAATTTACGAATTGGTACCAAAGAATTTGAGTTGTATTTAAATAAAGGGCATCAATTATATCGATTAGAAGTTATGATTTCTTTGCTAGCACCGTATATTTCATATCACTTTTTTAAGTATTCATTAGAAAATGATTCTATAAATCTTCAAGGAAAAACTATACCTTTTGTTGATGAACATAAAATATATCTAGAAAAGATCCGGCTTTTTTCTAAGGCTAACAAGTTAAAAATCTTAACTGATGACTGTTTAAAGTCAAAGATAGAAGTACCATCATATAGTTCTTCAGCAAGTGTATATAAGCTATTATTTGAGAATAGTGAAATAGGTTTTCCGTATTAAAATATATGCTAGTAAATTAGTACTAATGTTTATTAATATTTAAGGTGGGGATTTGTAGTAATTTCCACCTTTTTCTTAGTGGAAATTATCACAATAATGTAGTAAAATGAACTATTAAAGCTTTTGAGTATTTTGAAAGTAGAATTAGATAATCTTATGAAAAGAGATGATGTACATGGAAAAGTATTATTGTCCTATATGTGGATATGAACTGAAAGAAGAGTTTAGTATTGGCATTATTTGCCCTTGTTGTGGAAATGAAAGTGGATTTGAAGATGATATTTTATTTGATGAATTAAAAGAATTTTCATCAAAAGATTTTAAAGTTGCTAAGGTAGATAAAGATGAATTGATAAGAAAAAGTATAGAGCCGATACCTATAAAAATAGCATATCGTCTGTTAAGAGCAAAGTGGATTAATAAAGGATGTAAATGGACATATAATTCTAAAAATGAAAGGCCAAAAGATTGGGGAATAGAGAAAGCTAAAGAACAGCTTAAAAATATTGGCGTAGACATTGATAATTATCTATAATAGAAGTAAGTAGAATAAAAGAAAACAGTTAATATGGCAACATATTAACTATTTTCTTTTATTCTTAATTACATGAAAATGGAAAGGTGTTAGGAAAGTAATGGAAAAAACATTAGAGTTTATTGAAATATTACAAAGTAGTAAATCTTATCATTATATTGATTTTTTACCCGAGAAAATCAGCAGTGATAGATATTTTGAATTGGAAGAATATCTTATGATAAATTACTTAGATGATTTTAGCCAAAAGATTTGTCGAATAATAATGAAAATGATTACATATTATGATGCTGAAATTTATTTAACAGAGTTTCCTGAAGAAAAGAGTAGATTTAAGTTTTATGAGTATGAATATAAAAATATTCGATCAAAATCGTTGCAAGAGATTCATAAAATAATTTCATATATCATAAAAAATGATATTTCATCAGTTCAAATAATCTTTCCCCAAAAAAATATTCTTGTTAGTATAGATGGTGGATTTTCTGTAACTATATATGGCAAGAATGATGGAGTATTAAAATTAGTTGAAAAACTTGTTAAGCAAGAGAATTTATTTCTAAAATCTGCTGTTTAGTTATTAATTGTAATAAACAATATATAAAAATAAATATACTATATTATAATAAGTCCAGTAGATAGCAAATTTATAGATTCTATTGGACTTTGAAATTTTAATATTTATTTTAATAAACGACAGAAAATTTTGTAAAATAAATAATATGATTAAAAACTATATTGTTGATTAGAGGAAATTTTATGAAAATAGGATATTATGCTATTTTTGATTACAATGAGTATGATGAAAAAGAAGAAGCTTATGGAATATCTATATCATTTCCAGATATACCTGAATGTATAAGCTGTGCTAGATCAGAAGAAGAAGGGCTTTTAATGGCTCAAGAAGCTTTAAAATTGAACACATTAACGATGCAAGTTTATGAGTTACCCAAAATGACTCCGTTAAAAGATATAAATTTAAAAGATAATGAAAAAGCTTTTTATATATCATACAATACTGAAGATATAGATTTGTCCGAATTTACCTTTTATGATGATGAGGGAAATGTCATATCTTTACAAAGAAAATAAAATATAAGAGGATTAGGCTTCACAAATTTTTATCTTATACTATTGATGTCACTAGACATCTAGATTATACGCCTCACATGGAAACATATGAGGTATTTTTTACTTAAAAAATAAATTTCAAATGCAGAGGGGGTAAAAGGGGTAAACCCCTTATTTTTCTGCGAAAATTTATCATCATTCTATCAAAACACATGTGGAGACGGTGGTGTTGATAGAGAAGAAATAGGTTGATATCAAAGGCTTTGAAGGTTTTAAACTAAATATTCATATGTGTTTTATGTTTTGTGATTTTACCAAGTGGCTGTTTTTATGCTGTAACAACCAGACATGAGGTGTCCGCTACAGCACCTATTTAATCTTCTAAACTATTAGTAGAAGCAAAGGTAGTGGTACTTCATTAATTCAACAGATGAAATATTTTTTTTTAAAAATTTATAAAAAATTTTTCAAATAAGAAATAAATCTTCCTATTTAACTTTTATTCTTAAATCACAGAGCAAAGGGAAAGGGGGTGAGAAAGCGATGGGGCCAAATGAAAGGCGAATGGAAATCATAGAAGTTTTATGCAAAAGGCGACAAGATACGATGGCTAACTTAGCCTTTGAGTTTGGTGTTAGTATCAGAACTATTAAAAAGGATATTGATATCCTATCGCTTTCTTACTCCATAGAAACAATTCGAGATCGTTATGGCGGAGGGGTAAAAGTAGCAGATGGTTATTATCTTAACAGGAAGTACCTGAAGCATAAACAGCAGGAATTACTGGAACGACTTAGGAGGAGCCTATCTAGTAATGACCTTGCTGTGATAAACAGCATCCTCAAGGACTTTGCTCTAAATTACTCATAGGAAAGGAGGTGTAGATTATGAATGACATACATTTTGCATTAGCAGAAGAACTAGAAAAGCTAGCAGCTGTATATCGTGCCAAGAGTCAAATAAAAACAGATGAGATAAGTATTCAAGATATAAATTTTGTACTGTCTGAAAAAATGAAAAAAGGCAAGATATCAGCAATTAAAGCACTATAAAAAAAATATGGTGCAGAGAAGCTCATAGAAGTTAAACCAGAAGATTATGTAACTATTTTTGAAGATGCTAAAAGATTATAGAGGAGGAAGGTTAGATGGCAAGACAAATAGGACTTAGAAATATTCATATAGCAATATTAACAAAAGATGACCATACAGGAGCAACCTATGATACTCAATCAAAGCTTGAAAGAGCAATCAGTGCTAAACTAACGCCTAAAATGAGTTCAGAGAATATCTACTCTGACGATACAGTAGAAGATGTGATTACAGCATTTGAGGGGGTTGATGTAGAAATAGAAGCAAATCAGCTTTCACTTGAGAGTAGAGCAAAGCTTCAAGGATCAAAGGTAGTAAAGGGAGTACTTATAGAAAGTAAGGAAGACATTCCACCTACATTAGCACTAGGATTTAAATCAAAGAAAAATAATGGGAAGTATCGCTATGTTTGGCTTTTAAAAGGGAAGTTTGAACTGGCATCAGATGAGTATGATACCGAAGCAGAAAGGCCACAACCTAAAAGTGCAAAACTAAAGGGGACTTTCTTTGAAAGGGATTATGACGGAAACTATAGGTTCATTGCTGATGAGGATCAGACAGGTGTCGATCAGACAATTATTACTTCATGGTTTACAGCTGTGCCAGATGAGCCAGTTGAAGGAGTATAAATTTATTGAGTTTTCATATATATTGTGATATAAAATAATTATAGTATGAGTTATTTATTAACAAAAAAGACCAGCTATTAAATGTCAAGTAGGAAAATTGAATAAAACATTATAATTAAACAACTAAAAATTGGCATGACAAAAAGAGGTTATTAATTTTAATAACCCGAAGGGTAATTATTCTTTTTAACTAAGTCATTGGAGTATATTCTTTATTATCACGTATTACAGCATAAATAATATAGGTGGTGAGGGATTGATAAGAGACAAAGAGATTATTGAAAAAGTTGAATATTTGAGAAGTTTATATTTAAGACTAAATTCTCATTTATATTCAAGATACCCAAATTGTACAATAGGTGAGGCTTCAAGTATAGAAGCCAAAAGCTATGGTAGGAATCAGAAGGAGAGACCAGCAATTGCAATTATTGAAGTAGTTTTATCGATTAATAGGAAATATGTTACTCATGTGGAGCCTCATATAAAAAGAATAGAAAAAACAAGGTTATCTACTTTTAATGAATTGGAATATATAGTAAATAGATTATCTATGAAAGAATTTTTTAGTTTTTGGGGACCACATGATACTAGAAAATATCAAATAGTGAAAGATTTACTAGAAGCAATAAACGTGTTAAAAGATAAATATAAAATTAATGATGACTATTTAGTTATGAACAAATGGGCATTAGAAGTAAATATTGATAAATATGAGAAGGACATTATTGGAAGAATAAAGAATGTAGGGCTTGCAACTTTTCAGCATTTAAGAATGAATTTTGGCATTAATACAGTTAAACCAGATAGACAAGTTAAAAATGTTTTAGAAAGGGAATTTGGATTCAAAGGGAATGACAAAAAAGCTATTATAGCAGTTGAAGCAATATCAAAAATAAGTGGCTATTCACCTATTGAATTAGATCAAATATTTGTTAATTATGGTTCAGGATATTATGAAACTAAAAAAGAAGAGAAAAAAATAAGTTTTGCTTGTAGAAATAAATAATAATATTATATTTAAATGACTTGCTAATGCGAGTCTTTTTTTAGGAGGTGAACATAGTGAAAGCATCAGAATTTAAAAATAAAGGAATAAAATTTAGCTTAGGTGACAAGGAATATGAGCTTAAATTTAATATGAATACCTTCTGTGAACTAGAGGAAGTTTACGGCGATATAAATAAAGCCTTTGATGATCTACAGAATATGAAGATAAAAGCCATAAGAGCATTAATATATGCAGCTATTAAAGTTGAAGATGAAACAGCTACTCTTAAGGGGGTTGGAGAACTTTTAGAAGTAAATGACCTTGAGAGAATTGGAACAGCTATTAATGAAGCTTTAAGCACAGCAATGCCTGAGGCTGAAGAAAATATGGGGGAATAGATAGCCACACTGGTTCTAATTCATGGGACTGGGAGTGGCTTTTTTACTTGGGAACAAACCTTCTTAAGATGACAGAAGAACAGTTCTGGGAGAGTACTCCTAAAAAGCTACAGGCTCTTTTTAAAGTTTATAAGAAAGTCAATGGAATAGAAGATGAAGAAGAATTTGATACCATAGATAACATTCTCTTCTAAGGAGGAGGTGAGGGGTAGAAATGGCAAGAAGTAGAGGTAGTTCAGTAGTTGCAAGGATTGGATTAGACGATAAGGGATTTTAAGAGGGTGTTACTAAAATCCAAAGAAGCCTAAAGGTGATAAGAAGTGAATTTGCTGCAGCCAGTTCAAAACTTGGAGATTTCGGAAAGTCTACAGAAGGATTGAAGTTAAAATCAGAGAGTTTAAATAAGCAAATGGAGCTTCAAAAGGCTAAAGTAGCAGCCCTTACAAGAAGCTATAATGAGAGTGTTGAGAAAAAAGGTGCAGATGCTAAAGCTACGGAGAATTTTAGAATTAGACTTAATTATGCCATCGCAGACATGAACAAGATGGAAAATGAGCTTAATGAAGTAAATAGGGAAATAGAGATTCAAAGTAGTGGGTTTACGAAGCTTGGCAAAAGCCTTGAAGGCATTGGTAGCAAAATGAAAAACATAGGAGATGGATTTTCAAGTGTAGGCAAAAAACTATCTATATCTGTAACGGCTCCTATTGTTGCTGCTGGAACAGGACTTGTAAAGCTTGCTAATGATTTTGAAACAGCTCATAATACCATTCGTATTGGTACTGGGGCAACTGGTGAAGCCTTAAAGGGACTAGAAGAAGATTTTAAATCTGTGTACACTTCATTTAATACAAGTATGGAAGATGCCAGTACAGTGGTTGCTGACCTTAATACAAAAACAGGTCTATCTGGCAAGTCCCTACAACAATTATCATTACAAATGTTAAAGCTTGCCAGAATCACTGGAGAAGATATGAATACCCTTATCCCTGCAGCAACTAGGATGTTTCAAGATGCTGGTATTGGGGCAGAAGAGTATGGAGATGCCTTAGACTATACCTTTAAAGTCAGTCAAAGTACAGGTATCGGAGTAGGGAAATTACAGCAGCTTATGACACAGTTTTGTGGACCATTAAGACAGATGGGATTTGATTGGAAGACTTCAGCAGCTATGCTTGGCAAATTTGAAAAAGGAAGGGGTAAATATTGAACTTGTACTTGGTTCAATTAGGATTGCTCTTGGAAAAATGGCTAAGGAAGGTATAAGTGAACCCAATAAGGCACTTTCAGAAATGATTACCCGCATTAAAGAAGCAGGTACTGCTGGTGAAGCCAATGCCATGGCACTTGAAATGTTTGGCGTAAGGGCAGGCCCAGATATGGCAGCAGCTATTAGAGAAGGGAGACTTGACCTTGATGAACTTATAGAAAGTATAAAGACAAGTCCTGAAACAATAGAAAAAGCAGCTAAGGATACGGAAACAGTAGCAGATAAGTTTGCAGTACTCAAAAATGAAATGATGGTTTCTTTAGAACCATTAGGAAAGAAACTTTTAGAATCAATAGAAGGTGCAATGCCAGCCATTCAAAAACTAATACAAGGTATAACGGGTATCATTGAGAAGTTTAATGCCCTTTCTTCAGCACAGCAGAATATGATTTTAAAACTTGCTCTTGTTGCAGCAACCATTGGACCAGTATTAACGGTGGTAGGAAAATTAGTATCCGTAGGGGGAACTCTTTTTTCTACCTTTGGGTAAATTGGGGCTGCTCTTGGTGTAGCAGGTGGAGCAAGTGAGGCTTTAGGTGCTGCTTTTACAGCTTTCATAGGTCCAGTGGGAATTATTATAGGAGCTATAGCAGGCCTTACTGCAGTATTTGTGGTGCTATATAAGAATAACGAAGAATTTAGAAATGTAGTAAATAAAACATGGAATGAAGTAAAGATCATAATAGGAACAATTATTGATGCTTTGAAAGGATTATTTGAAGCATTTATAGATTTTTCCATGGGAGTTTGGAGTAAATATGGAGATGATATTGTAGCTGTTATATTTTCAGCCTTTAATATAATAGCAAACATTGTAAAGACTACTTTAAATGTGATTAAAGATGTAATCAAAATTGTAACCAGTCTTATAAAAGGAGATTGGCAAGGGGTATGGGAAGGAATAAAGAGTCTTACAAAGAATCTTTGAGATGGAATAAAAACGGTGATCACTAATGTCTGGAGAGGAATCAAAACTGCTATTGAAACCCCTATTATTGCAGCGAAGAATACTGTGAAAAATGCTATTGATTCTATTTACAGATTCTTTGCTAATTTAAGAATCCCTGAAATTAAAATTCCTAAAATTAAATTACCTCATTTTAAATTAAAAGGAGACTTTAGTCTAAATCACCCAGTGTACCAAGGTTTAGTGTCAATTGGTATGCGAAGGGTGGTATTTTCAATAGACCAAGTATCATTGGAGTTGGTGAAGCAGGAACAGAAGCAGTTCTTCCAATAGATAGGTTAGATGATATTTTGGCAAAGGCACTTCAAAAATTACAAGGAGGAGGTTCAAATACTGGAATAACTCTTCATATAGAGAATTTTATAAACAACACAGATAAAGACATAGAACAGCTTGCCTATGAACTTGAATTTTATAGATAAAGAGTGGCAATGGGAAGGGGTGGAGTATAATGTTAAGCTTTAATTTCCATGTGCCAGGTTTAAATCCCCCGACTTTCAGTCGGGTAGCTTTAGCAAACAGCGAAGCTGCATGATAGTGGTATAATAGTGTTGGGGTGATAAAAATGGTAGAATACAGAAGAAGTAGTCATACAATATATGACATAAAATATCATGTAATATGGGTAACAAAATATAGATATAAAATGTTAAGAGGAAAAATAGCAGAAAGATTGAGAGATTTGATAAGGCAAGGATGTGAAGCAAGAAAAATAACAATAGTACAAGGTAGCGTAGGAAAAGATCATGTACATTTG
>NZ_FRAG01000007.1 GCF_900142245.1 Paramaledivibacter caminithermalis DSM 15212
TTGGGAATTTTGCTAAGTGTAACTAATAAATTTATACCCGTTTAGATAGTTGCAACACTAACTAGCCGTTAGAATAAGGAATAGATAAAAGGTAAAAATAGCAATGGAATAGCTAAAATCTATAAAAAAAGTAAAATTCAGAATGCGATAGCATAAAAAAGAGCATAGGAAAGCTAAGGTATTAGAAGATACTTAATACCAATATTTTAAAGAAATTAACAACAAAATTTATAATTGAGTTACAATAGACTTTATAGCTCTCGGATGATTGGTATTATTTGTTCTATAAAGAATAATTAAAGAAATAAGCTGAGTAATTCCAGCGAGTAAAATGTTAGATTTAGGGCAAAGCCATTTCAACCTATCTGCACGACCTTTTTCTCTAGTAACACCATCAAACTTCATAGTAAGAGAATGGTCGTTTGGACAGGTAGGAACTCCAAGCTCATTAAAGCCAGTTTCAGGTAAATCACTTTGATTGCGAGGATTGATAGAGATTATTGGAATAATACCTTTATCTTTACAAAGGTATTCATAATTATCACAAGCATCAAATCCAGAATCACCTAAGAAGTATTTATAAGAAAAACTAGGATGAAGAGAAGAAAAGTTCTCAAGTACTGGAATAAGGGTTTTAGAGTCATATTTATCTTTGAGGCTGTCAGGAGAATCTACATTACAATCTTCATCTGGCTCATAAAAATCAATATGCCTAACAATACCGAGATCATCTGTAACAATGTTAGCCTTAAGATAGTAACCAAAATGACCATTCAAATAGCATAGTTTAATATCATCATTAGCAGATGAGGTTTTTGGCATTTTAGAATAAGCATGATTATGAATATTAAAGTCCTCACCTTGACCTTTGCTCTTAAGTACTTTAGCAAGTGTTTTACTGGCTTTTAAAATAGAATTAAAGAATTTAGGATTATTTTCCTTAACATAGCCTTCAAAGCCTGTAGTATCAGAAATTAAAATAGAAGATTTAAAAGGATCAATTTCTTCACAAATTGGCTGTGTAATATCTACTAGCCTATGGAACATAAGATTTATCTCATGGTAAAAATCCGTCATAAATCTTGAGAATTGAGATTTGTGAGGAACTGATGTAAAGCCACATGCACTGCGTAGTTCAGAAGATATAGAGAGAAAAAGAATAAGGATTGAAATTTTTGGTAGAGAAAAGAAGCACTTAAATATAAGGGCTAAAATCATTGCTTGTAGAGAGTAGTCTCTTGGACGACCAGTACTAGAATAATAGCTTTCATAAAATTCATGAGGTATAAAAGACTTAATATCAATATAATTTTCAAAAAGTTCTAGAAACATTGGTTTTTTAGTATTTACAAAGTCATCAAAGTTTTCAAAAAAATCATTAAAGGTTAGTTGTTTGCAATTTGCTTTCATAAGGATTTCTTTCCCTTTCTAGACTATTTATGTGTTTTGCTATATATTAATAATTCGACATCTAGTGGGGGAAATCCTTTTTGAAAGCGTTAAAAAATATAGTTTTTTTTAATAGTTGTAGAGTTTTGCAACTGACTATTATACCCATTTTTAAGGGGGTGGCAAGGTTTTGATATAAATTTTAAGTAAAATCAATGGGTTAAGTTGAAGATTATGTTTAAATCTTTGACAATACCTAATCTAGGAAAGGGAAAAGAAAATGAAAAAAAGTAAGCCTCCAACAAATTCTTTATCCGCTGGTGGTCTTATTTTTTGATAAATACTGGTGTTTAACTACTTCTCATCAAAAGAATTTTCATCAAATATTATATTATCTAGATCTATTTGATTAGGTTTATTTGTAAAAACCTTTATCTTATTTCTCAATACATTTGAATCCTTTATTGTTATTTTATCATCTGATGAAATATCAAACAACGCTTGATCATAATCGCTAGTCTTTGTAAGATTATCTGTAAAATCACATTTAGTAAAAATTGCTGCGCTATTATTTATATCAATCATTGTATCAAGGCTTTCATTTTCTATAAATTTACTATTATCAAAACTTATATTCTTAGAGTTAGAAATAATCATAATTCCATAACTACATTCTGTGATTATAGAATTGGTAAATTTAAACCCATCTACTCCTGATAAGTCTAAGCCCAAAATTCCACAGCCAAATAGCCTAGTATTTTCAATGTCAATATCTATACAATCATTAAATACAAATACTCCCCCTTCACAATATCCTTTATCTGGGGTATGCCCTGCATTAATATTTATGATTTTTATATTTGTACAATTATTAAAAGTAAGAACATCTGCATATCTAGGTTCAACTAATATATTGACATTAACATCTCCAGCACCTTCGATTGTTAGATTATTTACATCTCGGATTACTAATTCATAACCGTCATATTTATTATTCCAGTATATATAAGGATTTTCAATATTATATATGTTTTCCCCAGTTAGATTAAAATCTTGGTTTTCCTTCAATATAATTTTTTTATTTGGACCTATAGCACTTATAAACTCTTCAGCATTATTTACCATAACTTCTTCTATCTCAATTGAAATAAGTACAGTATTACTATCTGCATCCCAATCAACCTTTGCCCCAGTGTTTTCAGCTATAAATCTTAAAGGAACCATAGTTCTTCCATTAATGATTGTAGCAGGTACTTCAACTTCGATTATTTCATTATTTTTAATAGCTATTCTACTATCTATGGGAAGTTTTAGGTTTAACCCTCTTTTATCACCAATAACAGTTCGAGTTTTCTCATCCCATTCAACTTTCATATTTAGCTTTTCAAAGATTGCTCTCAAAGGAACCAAGGTTCTTCCTTCTAATATAACAGGTTTTACATCGAATTCTATAGGTTTATTGTTTAGTTTAACCTGGATATCCTTACCTTCAGCACTTATATTTAGTGGATTTAACATACTGCATAATAATATTAAGAGCAATAATCCCATTGTTTTTTTCATATAATTTCCTCCTCGTATAATATCTTAGATGACATATTCAATAGAATTACCAGTAAAAATATGGAATGAAGCTGTTGAATATTCATCCATTAACTAGCCTTGTATATTTTAATCTACTGCAAGAAGTATAAAACCCATGGGTAGCTAGGTTTTAGCATCTTTTCTGGGGTGCTTAAAGTGAAGGCAACCATTAACTTAGCGAAGTTGTTTTGTGTGATAAACTTATATATTGCTGATGAGTTAGTGGGATGATATCTTTTCTGGGTCCCATCAGCTCACTTACTACATATCACACAAAATTAGCTAAGTCATGGTGGAGATTTGCGAAAGCAAATACTACCTTGACTTTGCTAAAACATAGCGGTGGCACAACACTCAAGGAAAAAATGGGGTCAAGGTTGAAAAGTTGAATTAACATAGTATGCTAAAAACAAGTGATAAAAAATAGCAAGAAAACTAAGAATTAATATAATTAAAAAGCAATTCAAAGCTAAAAAGAAGATATTACCTTCTCTAATAAAATTTAGATGCCACGCCTAAAGCAGTGTATATATATTCTAGTGGTTCATCAGAGAATATACCTACAGTTTCATCCTCATACTTCTCTCTAAAAAATTTGCTTATACTTCTATTATATGACAAAGAATACCATCCAAAAACAATCATTCTATTTTTAACCGTATTTATATCTTTTGTTAATAGGTATTTCTTCGCATCAACAGTCATTTTAAACAATTGCGTCGTAAAATCTTCATTAGCCTGCCTGTCAAAATATTCTTCATTTCTTACAAAGTAGTATGCATCAAGCTCTTCCTCATCGCCTTCATAAAATCCAGTGTTTTCAGGTTCAACTGGTCTTGGAAAAACGGGCACTAATACAGGACAATTAACACCGTATTTAGATGACTCGGCTACCCATCTTTTTAACATTATTTTTGCATCTTCTAAATCGTCGCTATGATAATACTTCTCTCTACAAGCGGCGTTAGGTCTTACTATTAAGTAGGTTTCACTATCACAATACGGCGGTATATACAAAAGATAAGGATAATGAAATTCCTCATCGCTATTAGCTGCCCTCTCAATTATGGTATTTTCATCAAATAACACATATCTTAAAGTTGTTTGTTCTTTATATAAATAAAATGCAGCTATATTAATACCTATAAACGTAGATAAACACAATATTTTAATTATCTTTCTTACTATATTTCCCTTAGGTGTCTTAAATCTATCTGTAATTAGTTTTAAATTTTCATCACTTATAACTCTTCTAGGAATTACTGCAATTTGAGATGGAGAATAATAGATTAGTACAATTCTCCTAAGTTTTTTTATCCTCCTAATATAACTCCTCGGTATTATTCTTTTAATACTTTTTTGAGATATCACAACACTATCTTCAGTAATTTGCAGGTTAGTTTTTTCAAAAAGTTGAGGATTTTTCTTAATTATTAATCTTGCTTCTATTTTATTGAAAATATAAAAAACAATAAAACCAATAAAGAATAGCATATACCATTTAATATCTGTCGTATTTGTTAAATATTCATTGGGTGTTTTTAAATAATACCTAAAGAATATAAACATATGAATTAATTGAATAGAACAAATTACCTGGATAGGTTTTGTTCGCTCAAATATCAAATTCGAATACTCATTACTATTTAGAGTATACTCAAAATTAAACAAAATATTATTTTCCATAAACTATCTCCTTTTTATTCTAATTTTTTTAGAAATACTATCTTTTATAAGAGATATTTGATTTTCAGAAGAAAAAAGGCTATTAGGTATAAAGGTAAAGGTATTCTTGGTTTTCTCTACAAAATACATATACTTCTTCCCAAAAATAACATATTTAAAATCGCTCCATTTTCTTTTCATTATAAGATTTTTTTGAGTTAGCACCACGTCGTTCTCATCAAACTCAAGATTTACTTCTTCTAACAAATAAGGATTTCTCAATATACTCCCTTTGACTTCTACAAAGATATCAATTTTGTATGCTATTACAGTTATTATGAAAAGAACTGTTAAATATTTACCTATCATAGCAGTCTTTAGAAATAAAAAACAACCCCATAAGTATAAAACCCAAATACAATCAAAAATCGCTGTTGAAAGCAACTTCTTCTTTAAAACAATATAGAAAATTTCCTTCAAATTTTTCTTGGAAATACTGTAAGTAATTGATTTATATTGCAAAATGACTCACCTCTCTTTATTCAATACTTATAGATTCTAAGGAATATTATATCATAAAATGATATTATTACCATATGCAACAAATCGCTTTCAGATAGTTGAAAGCGATTTGCTATATACAAATTTAAATATTAAGTTGTTATTGTAAACAGATGGTCCGTATTTTAATTATGCTTGGTAATCCTGTTTCATTATCTCTTTAATTTTATCCCATAGTTTCTCAGGAATAACACAGAAACCAGCTAATCCTGTAGCAATTTTTCCTGTAAGTTTAGTTCCTATTTTATAAGCTAAAGGCACCATCAATCCTATAAGCATAGCCCCTGACAAGTCTTTAAAACTAATGTTTGAACCTGGCTGCGGCATTGATTGTGAAAAACAAACTCTAGAAGTATTTGTTGAGGAATCATAATCCTGTGGTTTAGGCTCTAATTTTAACTCTTCATAAACTATCGCGTTGACAACATTGCCCCCACCAAGATCAACATCTAATGCTTTCTTTACACCAATTGTTACATTTGTGCCTTCAAAAGAAAATCCTTTAGAATCTATTTTTATGTTTGGAAAATTTTTCGATACATAAATTTGCGAATTTTCTTCTGTTTCTATAGCTGTTAATATATCTTCAAATGATTTCAAATTTACATCAAAGCCTGAGTCATTAATAACTGCGTCAATCTTATCACTTATATTGATTTTAGTGGAAGTTGTTCTTCCATCAGTTGTTACTTTTATCATTGAGTTAGTTGGGTCATAATCATAACCAATTTTATATGTAACACTAAAAGGGCCCGCTGGAAATGGTCCATATTCATACTCTTCATCCATTACATGGCTAGGCAATGTAACTTTACAAGCATTAGCTATTCCAGATCCTTCAAGAGCTGCTCTAATTACAGCACGCTTCTTCAAGTATGAGTTGTAACGTTTCCAATCAATTGCTTCTTGAATAATCCTTCTTGTTTTAGCACCCACTTTTCCGTCAACTAAAACATGCCAATCCCTTTGGAAATTCCTCACAGCTGTTCTTGTATCTCTACCAAAGATCCCATCTACTTCATCTTCATTGAGGCACTCTAATTTCACAAGCGATCTTTGAAGATGTGCAACATCTGATCCTACATAATGACGTTTGAGAACTCTATCTCCCCAATTACAAAATTCATATCCACTAGGTAAGGAAACACCTTCTTCATCTAAGCCTATTTCTTCTACCATGTATTCATAACTAGATGTAGTGCTATAAAGCTTTATTTCAAAATCATAATTTACTCTACCACCATCAACATTAGTTTCTAAGACATGCATCATATATTCTTGATTTTGTACAACGTCAACACTATGGCAAAGTTTAAATAAATCTCCAGCTTTGTTTCTTTTCTTTTCACTACCTTTACTGCTTGCTATTAAAAGACCACTTTCATCATAGATGTACAAATGCAAGCTACTATTATCCTCCCAATTCAGATAGAAATTAGCTTTCCCGCTACCGTTGAATTTTAGACGATAAGAGTGATATTGATAAAAATAGCTATCACCAAAAGAAGAAACAAAACCTTTATCTTCAAAACTAGAATCACAGCCTAAGTCAAAAGATTTTTCATATGCTTCTTTAGCATTATCATCATAGGGATTGATTTCATATCCACTCATAGGATTAACCTCAATTGTTTCTGGACGCCTCATAATATCTCATCTCCCTTATATTTTGTATTAAATATTTATTTGATTGTACATTCTTCAATATAATTCTATATTTTGAGAATTCTTAACTGGTTATTTCCTTCTCACTATATACAAGCAACTTTTTGAGGCAAAATGTAAACCCCCTAAATTCATTTTTAGTTATTAAAAAACTGTAGGGTCTTAACCCAAATAGCACTTCTCCTTTAATATCTCATATCTCAACCTTTACTTATTTATCACTGGTAATTATTCTCACAAGTATTTATGCAACTCACTCTATTGACATAAATTTTTCTGTGTGTTAACATTAGTACGATAAGTAAATACTGTAGCCTTTAATTTAACCCCGTGAGGTTAAAAAGGAGTAAGAAATTACATAGATATTGGTGTGCCGAATATAATGGCTGCCTAAAAACTATGCTAAGATTATTAAACCTTCTTTATCCTCATGGAAAAAGAAGGTTTTTTTATAGGTAATTCATTAAAGATAAATCTAACTAAAGCAAAAAGAATCAATGTTACAGAGTTTCAAATGCACCTTTAATTTGATCCAGCGAGGTCAACAAGGAGGAATGATATTATGGCAATGAATATTAGACACTTAATCAGTCTGGCAGATTACTCAAAGGAAGAGATATTAGAGTTAGTTAAGTTAGGAGAAAAAATCTATAATTCTCCTAAGGATTATGCTAAAAGTTGTGAAGGAAAGATAATGGCAACCTTGTTTTTCGAACCAAGTACAAGAACTAAATTCAGCTTTGAATCAGCAATGCTAAGACTTGGCGGAAATGTACTAGGCTTTAGCGATGCAAATACCAGTTCTGTTAAAAAAGGAGAAAGCGTAGCAGATACTATAAGATGTATTTCCTACTATGCTGACATAGCTGTTATGAGACATCCAAAGGAAGGTACTCCAAAGCTTGCTTCAATGTATTCTGAAATCCCTATAATCAATGCTGGTGATGGAGGTCATTTACATCCAACACAGACCCTTACAGATCTTCTTACTATCCACACTTACAAGGGTGGTTTAGAAAATCACGTAATAGGATTATGTGGAGACCTAAAATATGGAAGAACTGTTCACTCACTTATTAAGACCATGGCAAGATTCAACACAAAAAAATTCGTACTTATATCACCAGAAGAGCTAACTTTACCAGAGTCTTTAAAAAGATACTTAAAAGATAATTATGATGTGAAGATTAAAGAAGTACGATATATAGAAGAAGCAATAGAAGAGCTTGACATTTTATATATGACTAGAATTCAAAAAGAACGTTTTTTCAATGAAGAAGATTATTTAAAACTAAAAAATACTTATATTTTAGATAATGATAAAATAAGAAATGGTAAAAAGGATATGATAATAATGCATCCACTACCAAGAGTTAATGAAATTTCTTATGAAGTAGATAGTGATAAAAGAGCAATCTACTTTAAACAAGCTAAGATGGGCGTATACGTAAGAATGGCACTTATTACAAAGCTTTTGGAGGTGGAATAAAATGCTAGAGGTAAAACAAATACAAAACGGTATTGTCATCGATCATATCAAATCTGGAAATGGACTTAAAATCTTTAATAAGCTCCAGCTTTATAAAGCTGAAAGTCCAGTAGTTTTACTTATAAATGTTGAAAGTAAACTATTAGGAAAAAAGGACATAATAAAAATAGAAAATACATTCGATGTTGATTTAAATCTACTAGGATTAATAGATGAAAATATTTCTATAAACTTTATCAAGGATGGAAGGGTTATTGATAAGAAAAAGGTTATTATACCTGAAAGAGTAACAGGCTTGATAACATGTAAAAATCCACGCTGTATCACAAACTCAGATGATTATATGCAGCCAACCTTTACATTAATATCCAAGGAAAAGCTTGAATATAAATGTAACTTTTGTGATGAAATAACAAAATATAAGATATAATAATGTCCTATTATTAGGAAGTCCATAACATGGACTTCCAATTTATATGATATGTTTAAGAAAGGAGAATTATGTTATGAACAATGATAATATATTGTCACCAAAGGATATTGGTACAAATATCGCCCAAATATCCTTACAAAAGAAAATCATATTAGGTATTCAGCATACCTTTACCATGTTTGGCGCTACAGTTCTAGTTCCGATCATTACAGGTTTTGATATTTCCGTAGCCCTGTTCATGGCTGGTATTGGAACTTTAATATTTCACTTAGTTACTAAGGGAAGGGTTCCAGCCTTCTTAGGTTCTTCCTTCGCATTTATTGCTCCTATAATGTCAGTCTTATTATTAAAAACTGGAACTACTACTCCTAAAGAAGCCTTTGCTAGTCCTCTATTTGAAGAAGGGCTAGCTTATGCTCAGGGTGGATTAGTTATAGCTGGCTTGGTATATCTTATAATGGCAGGACTTGTGTCCATCTTCGGAGTGGAAAAAATAATTAGCTTCTTTCCACCTATAGTTACTGGACCGATCATAATGGTAATAGGTTTAAAGCTTGCTCCAACGGCTATAGATATGGCTTCAAGCAATTGGCTTCTTGCAATAGTAAGCTTTAGCATAGTTACAGCTGTTAGTATATATGGTAGAGGCTTCTTAAAGGTTTTACCTGTGCTTATAGGTCTTACAGGTGGATATATTGTTGCACTTTTAACTGGAAACGTTGATTTTACTCCAGTTATGGAAGCTAAAAATGTTGTGGCTTTACCTAGCTTCAAAATGGCTAAATTCAGTCTGGAAACTGTTATGATAGTAGCTCCTATTGCAGTTGCAACGATGATAGAGCATATAGGTGACGTCTTAGCTATAGGGACTACAGTTAACAAAGATTTTGTTAAGGAACCTGGACTTCATAGAACACTTATCGGCGATGGTATAGCAACATCAGTTTCAGCAATGTTTGGTGGACCTGCCAACACTACTTACTCAGAAAACACAGGTGTTTTAGCACTTACAAAGGTTTATGATCCTTCTATAGTAAGAATAGCAGCAATATTTGCAATTATTTTAGGTATAATGCCAAAGATTGGTGCTGTAATAAAGACAATACCTACATCAGTCGTTGGAGGTATTTCCATCGTATTATTCGGTATGATTGCATCAATCGGTGCAAGGTCATTGGTTGAACATCAGATAGATTTTGGAAAATCAAGAAACCTTATTATATCTGCAGTAATACTTGTACTTGGCTTAGGCGGTGCTGCATTACCAATTCCATATTTAAATGTTACTTTAGAAGGTATGGCATTGGCTGCAATAGTTGGTATAATTTTAAATAAGGTGCTGCCTCAAGATATATAAGATATAAAATTTAACCTTAAATAAACTTAATTCCATATAAAAGAAGCCATATTGACTAAAATAGAACCTATGTAAAGGACATTTTAGAATTATTAGGCTTCTTTTTTATTGTTCTTTTGATTTATTATTCTCCAAAATTATTATCTACTAGTTTATGAAAGAACCTAATAGTATTTTTGTAATTGCAAGTCCTAAATTCCAAGTTTTAGGAACTTACTAATAGGTCTTTTTTTCTGATCATTATTTACATACATCACATCCAGTAACCGTTATATACCATTTATTAAGTATTTTAAACCATATAGATTTCCAATAGTAAAACTTAATTTATACATATCAAAATATCCAGAGTTTTCAAGGATTTTTGATGTGTATAAATTAACTGTTTTACTGGAATATCTATATTATCTCAACAAATTAATGTTTCCATCTGTATCAAAGCTAGACACACTATATAGAAACAGAGCTTCTTTAATATCATGCTCTTTAATATATTTATGAGCATCAAGCTTGTAATATCTTAAATCCATTACATGAATCTCTTCATAGTGGTTTGCTAAAAATGGAATAAAGCAATGGGAATAGGAGTCTTTAAAAATCACTATTTTTTTATTATTCTTTATATTCGTTTTTATTGTCATTAAAGAGTGATTACCATCTAAAAATACAGAATACTTATCCTTTTTATCTAGATGCCTTAATTCGTATAAAGTATTGGAGTACCTATCTTCGTCTGCATAATATATTTTATATGTTATATCACTCTTTGGTCTAAAAATCTCAATGGCATCTGGAGATAAATGTCTATTATTTGCCTTTGAATAAAATGTACCATAGAAGGTATTACTAACTATCTGGGAAGTAAAATCCTCAATATCGTACGGTTTAATACCCATGGTTTCTGCAAACTGCTTATATGCATAATATGCACCCCTCATGGTCCAGTGGTGGTCTGTTTTAAAATAAATATACTCATCATTTCTATTTTTCAATGTATCGTATACATCTACAAAATCAATATTTGGATTTAAACCTTCCTTAACTTTTTCCATGGTTTTTAGTTGATCATAGGGACTTGCAAATAAAGGTAGTTTATCTTCGTATATTTTTACTGAATTTGGTACCAATAATAAATGTACTGAAATATTAGGCAGTCTATTTGCAAAATCGTTTATAATCTTAATGTTTTCTATTAATTGTTTATCAGGTTTCTTATAATCTTCTAATAAATATCCATCTTTTCCAAAAAAAATACCATTATTAATAGTCTTTAATGTTAATCTTTCTACATCAGATTTAATTCCTCCCCAAAAATCTCTAAATGGAAATTGATCTGTAACGTATTCTTCAAATTTTTTTGTAAATCTACCTGATATCAGGTTTTTTATGCTAAGCTTTGGTTTTTGAGCTAACATACGATTTTCCAGTTGTGAAAATCTTCTATCGGGTATGTACATATTTACAATATTTATACTGAGTAAAAACAATATAAATATTGATATAATTATTTTATTAGAGCTTTTTAGCATATATAATCACCTTTCAGTTCTTCTAATATAGATAAACAACATTAACATTTAAAATATATTTCAAAGAAAATAATGAACGCTTCTACATTTTTCCTTTGAAATTTATTAAACCTTGAAGTTGTTTATTTCTAACTAAAATCTAAAATATAGAAATGGATTATATGTGGCATCTACTAAATATGCCGTAGCAAGGAAGAGTATACTAAAGTAAATCAATGGCATCATCAAGCCTTCATAAAATGCTCTATGCCTTTTATTTAAGTTGTTTCCTGGTTTTTCATGTTTATTTTTTATAAATGGGGTGGATACAATGATTAAAATGATTAATAAAATCCCATAATTATATATATAAAATAAAAATTGAGTATCAAAGAAGCCTGAATTATTTAATCCAAACATCGCTTTTAAGTAACTTAAACCTACCCCAAAATCATCAAATACAAATAAAACCCAGCTAATAAGCAATAAAAAAACAACATAGCAATGTCTAATAGGTTTCCATAAATTCTCTAATATCTTTAATAAACCAGCTTTTTCAATGGTGATTATTAATCCAAAGTATAATCCCCAAATAACAAAATTCCAGCTTGAACCATGCCAAAGTCCAGTTAAAAACCATATTATGATTACATTTCTATATGTATTTAGTTTGTTTACTTTACTGCCTCCAAGTGGAATATATACATAATCTCTAAACCATGTACCCAGTGACATATGCCACCTACGCCAAAATTCTGTAATGCTCTCGGATATATATGGATAATCAAAGTTTTCTAAAAAGTCAAAGCCAAACATTTTTCCCAGTCCAATAGCCATATCTGAATATCCGCTAAAATCGAAATAAATTTGAAATCCAAAGGCTATTATTCCTAACCATGCTGTTGATACTGTTAAATCACTAATATCTGTATTTTGTATTTGACTCCATAATAGCCCTATATTATTGGCAAGTAAAACCTTTTTTCCTAAACCAATGATGAATCGTCTTACGCCTTCAGCAAATTTATCAATAGTCTCCTTGCGATTATTAATTTGCTCTACAACTGTTTGATATCGTACAATAGGCCCAGCGATTAATTGTGGAAATAATGTAACATATGTTGCTAATGCAATTGGACTTTTTTGAACTGGTGCTTCTTTACGATATACATCTATGGTATATGACATGGTTTGAAATGTATAAAATGAAATCCCAATTGGAAGGGGTAGATTAAGTAATTTAAAGCTTGTACCAAATATATAATTAATGTTCACAATAAAAAAATCTCCATATTTAAAGAAAGATAATAGACCTAAATTTATAACTACCGATGATAAAACAACAAGTCTTGCTTTTCTATCATTTTCTCTAAACCTTTCAATTAATAAACCATGACTATAATCAACAATTGATGAAAAAATCATCAATAATATATAGACTGGTTCACCCCAAGCATAAAAAATTAAACTTATAGCTAATAAGACTATATTTTTTATCTTAAGGGGCGATAAAAAATATATACATAATGTCAAAGGTAAACAAATATATATAAATGTTAAACTGCTAAATACCATAATAATTCCTTTCTAATCTTCTTTTTACTTTAACTCATTGTGCTAGCGGCTTAGGAGGTACTGTATATACATACTTAAAGACACCCAATAAAATAGATGAGTGTCTTTAAAATTTTTATTTTTCATTAAGAAAATTATCGAATATTTCTTCTATTTTTTCTGGATTATCGTAAGTAATATATATTAAATACTTACCGTTAACCTTTATAATATTATTTTTAACTTTTTCGTATTGATCTGGAAGATAAGTTGACCAAATTTGCTCTTGTTTTTCTTTTTGTTTTTCCAAAGCCTCCTTTAATATAGATACTTTAGATTCATCTGCTGCCTTTAGAACAAATATTTGATCTGATTTAACATTCATCATTTGCACTAATCCAATGCCTTGCTCAATATCTTCTTTATTAAGTAACTCCAGCATATTTTCAATCATTGGATCTGACTCCTCTGATGTAAAATCAATTTGCAAAATTCCAGGTAACTTTCCGTCTTTAAAGCTATCTTCAGGTACTCCCGCAGCCTTCATGTCCTTAGCTATTTGGTTTTTGATATCTTCCATTATGTCATTTACCGCTACATTAGGTTCTTGTTTACTACATCCACTAAAAACAAAAAGTGTCAAAACAACAAATGCTAAACTTATAATTTTTTTCACTATGCTTCCTCCTCCATTATCAAATCTTTTTACCGACATATATTTATACGAATAAAATAAAAAAAAGTTCCATGAAAAATAAAGATTTTTCATGGAAAATTATGCTACGATTACAAAGAGCCAGAGAAATTTTTCTCTGACTCTTTGATAATAACCTTCAACATTTTCTCAATAAATTTTTAATATCCTAACTCCTTATTAACTATTATTACGTGAATCCTATCTTTAACCATTTGCCTTCTTATAACAACATATTCACTGCATATTCTATCTTTACTATTACAATCCATACAATATCCTACCTCTGCACAAGGGGTTTTCTTGTTTAATCTCCTAGCATTAGCAGGAGCCGCCCATTCTCTATTTCTTATAATAGCTTCGTCTAAGTCTTTAACTATCTTATTAACCCCTACAACTACTATGACTTTATCGGGTCCGTATATCATAGCTGCAACTCTGTTACCTCTTCCATCAACGTTATATAGCTCACCCTCTTCTGTCAAAGCATTACTGCTTGAGAAATAAACATCTGCAGCAAAGCTCTTCCTATATATATCTTTTATATCATCTTGGCTCAATCCTTCCTTATACCTATCTAAAAAGTTATATTTTCCCCTCCTTAAAAAGTCTATTATTCCTGTCTCAAATAGTGTCATAGAGCCCCCTACGGATACTGTATCACCTTCTTTTATTAACCCTTGAATTTTACCTAGTAACTCTTCTTCATTTTGAACAAAATATCCCTTCATATTATTTTTTTCTAAATTTTCGATTGTACGTAAAACTCTCTTCTCAATAACAAAATTAATATTTTTATCCATATAAATCCACCCCTATAAATTTTATAGCTTTAATATTAGTTTAAATTAAAGCTCCATTATTTGCAATGTCCTCAATATAAATAAAAATCTATTACTAGCTTAAATTTCAAGCCAATAATAGATATTTTTTTATAATTTATTTAAAGCTATCAATATCGTAATCGATATCATAATAATCATCTTCATAATCGTATTGTAGTCTTTTATTGTTTTTAAGTTTGCTTTTATATTTTTTTCTTTTCTTATTCATCATAGTATCTAAGTCATTTTTATAACCATAGTTTTGTTTGCTCTTCATCTTCTTACTTCTTTTTTCCTTCATAGCAATATGCTCTTCAAAATCCATAAAAACTTTCATTTTTCCACCTCTAATTAAATTTTTAAAAGAATATAATCTCTTTATCAGATTGTAAAATAAGGTAGCCTTAGTAAAATATCATTACCAATTACTTAAATTTTACTACAGATAAACAATACTGCCACTTAAAACTGTTCATCTTCAGCATTATCTTATATATATAATTTAGCAAATCATTATATATATCACTCTCCTTAGCTACTTTAAATTTACAGCAAAACTATGGTATTAAAATTATACAGCATTATTATATTAAGTTCAATATTTTTCGAGTTGTATTCATAGATAATTTAAAAGAAGAATGGATAAACCATTCTTCTTTTAAATCTTTCTAGCTTCTATATTCCAAATTTCACTTGAATATTCTAAAATAGTTCTATCACTACTGAATTTACCTGCACTTATCATATTAATCCAGCATTTTTTTGCCCAACCAATCCTATCTTTATAGGCCTTCTCCACCTTTTCTTGAGCTTCTATATAATCACTAAAATCTCTAAACAAGAAATATTCATCGGGTTTGTGCCAAGCTGCTCCATTTAGCAAGGAATCGTATAATTCCTTAAACATTCCAGTTCCTTTATCGTCAAAGGTTCCATCGATTAAAGTATCTATAACTCTTTTTAATCTTGGTATTTTGTCATAATACTCTTTTGAATTATAGCTGTCTTTAATCTTCTTTATTTCTCCAATTCTTGCTCCAAATATAAAATTATTTTCCTCCCCTGCCTCTTCTACTATTTCTACATTTGCCCCATCAAAGGTTCCTATAGTAGGAGTACCATTTAACATAAATTTCATATTTCCAGTACCAGAAGCCTCTTTACCAGCAGTTGATATTTGTTCTGATATATCTGCGGCGGGAAAAAGCTTCTCACCATAGGATACCCCATAATTCTTAACAAATACAACTTTAATTTTACCTTTTATTTCTATGTCATTATTGATAAGAGTAGCAATTTCATTTATAAATTTAATTATCGCCTTTGCTCTTATATATCCGGGAGCAGCCTTGGCTCCAAAAATAAAGGTTCTAGGAATAATATCTAAATCTGGGTTTTCCTTTAGCCTAAAATATAAATCTAAAATATGAAAGGCATTTAATAATTGTCTCTTATACTCATGCAATCTCTTTATGTGTATATCGAATATAGAATTAGGATTAATTTCGATTCCCTCATAATCTTTAATATACTTTGCTAATTGATTCTTTTTTCTTTGCTTAATATCAAGAAACCTTTGAAGAATATTTTCATCATCCTTATAATTTTCTAATTTTTTTATCAATTCTAGATTTGTAATCCATCTATCAGAGCCTAGTAACTCTGTTATAAGTTCTGACAATTCCTTGTTACATAAAGCCAGCCATCTTCTAGGAGTAATTCCATTAGTCTTATTCTGAAACCTATCTGGATAAAGCTCATACCAATCCTTTAATTCCCGATTTTTTAATATATTTGTATGAAGCTTTGCAACTCCATTGGTTGTATGGGTCCCATATATAGCTAACCATGCCATCTTTACATTACCTTCTGCAATAATCCTCATTTTTTCTATTTTAGACAAGCTATACCCTTTTTCACTTAATTCTTTTACAAGGTTTTCATCTATCTCTTTAATTATTTCAAAAACCCTTGGCAAGCACTTTTTATAAATCTTACAGCACCATTGCTCAAGGGCTTCTGCCAATATAGTATGGTTTGTATATGCAAAGGTTTTTCTCGTAATCTCCCATGCATCTTTCCAATCAATACCTTCATTATCAATAAGTATCCTCATTAATTCAGGTATGGCTACAACTGGATGTGTATCATTAAGCTGTATAGCATGATATTTGGGAAACAACTCAAAATCTCTACCAAATTTATTTTTAAATTTCTTTACTAAGTCCTGAAGAGATGCAGATACAAAAAAATACTGCTGCTTAAGCCTTAAAAGCTTACCTTCTTCCTTTGAATCATTTGGATATAGTACTCTGGATATATCTTCAGCTCTATTTTTTTCCTCTACGGCTTCATCATATCTTTGCAAATTAAATAGATTGAAGTCAAAATCCTTTATTGCCTCACACTTCCATAGCCTGAGCCTATTAACATTGTTTGTTCCATAGCCAATAATTGGAGTATCATAGGGTACCGCCCTTACCTTTCCATCCCCAAACTCAACTATAGTCTGATCTTCTAGTCGTCTTATAGACCAAGGATCACCATATCTTAGCCAATTATCTCCTTCTTCAACCTGAAATCCTTCTTGAAATTCCTGTTTGAAAATTCCATGGCTATATCTAATGCCATAGCCTGTTAGAGGCAAATTTTTTGTAGCACTGGAGTCTAGAAAGCATGCAGCAAGTCTTCCTAGTCCTCCATTGCCTAAGCCTGCATCTTCTTCAATCTCTTCAAGCTTATTAATATCTATATTGAGTTCTTTTAAAGCCTCTTTAACATCATCATAAATGCCTAAATTCATTAAATTATTTCCTAATGCCCTGCCCATTAAAAACTCAGCAGAAAAATAATATGCTTGCTTTCCTTTAGAATATTCCTCCTCAGTTTTATTCCAATTGTCCACTATCTTTTCCATCAATGCCTTTGCAACTGCATTATACTTCTGGTAATATTCTGCCTTATCTAAGGTTTTACCGAAATCTATCTTAATAATTCTCTTTATATTGCTTTTAAATTCTTCTCTATCAATCATAGCTGCTCCTACCTTCCATAGAGTTTAGTCATTTTATATATTCTTTCTGCTAATTTATAATCTAATTCATGTTTTTTAACCCTCCAAAGCCAATTACCTCCTAAAGTTGAAGGTGTATTCATTCTTGCTTCACTACCTAAACCTAAGAAATCTTGCATTTGAGCAATAGCAATATTTGCAACCGAACTCCATGCACCTCTGATAAATCCCCAATTATATCCTTCTTCTTTATTTAGATTTAAATATCTTATGGCATGTTCTACATCATCAGGATTTGCATTTTTAAACCATCCATTTACTGTATCATTATCATGGGTCCCCGTATATACAACACAATTTTTTTCATAATTATGGGGAAGATAATCACTTTCTTCACGGGCATCGAAGGCAAATTGAAGCACCTTCATTCCTGGAAAACCTGTTTTTTTCCTAAAATTAATTACTTCTTCAGTAAGGAATCCAAGGTCCTCAGCGATTATATCAATATCCCCAAGAGCATCCTTTATGGCATCAAAAAGCTTTATACCTGGTCCCTTGACCCATCTTCCATTGATGGCAGTCTCATCACCATATGGTACTTCCCAATATGATTCAAATCCTCTAAAATGGTCTATTCGTGTAATGTCATAGAGTTTAGAATTGGCTTTAATTCTCTTAATCCACCATTCAAAACCCTGTTCCTCCATTACATTCCAATCGTATATAGGATTTCCCCACAGTTGCCCAGTCTTAGAGAAAGCATCGGGAGGACACCCAGCAACCTTTATAGGTTTATACTCATCATTCAATAGAAATAGTTGTTTATTTGCCCATACATCTGCACTATCCTCTGCAACATAGATAGGAATATCTCCTATAATCTTTATTCCTCTACCATTGGCATACTTTTTTAGATTTTTCCATTGCTTGAAAAATTCATATTGAAGATAAACCCAAAAATTAATTTCATCTTCATAATTTTCTTTATAGTACTTAATGGCTTCTAGCTTTCTCTGCTTAATATCTTTATCCCACTTTTGCCATGACTTCAAATCAAATCTAGTCTTGGCAGTCATATATAGTGAATATTCTTCTATCCAGTCAACATTGTTTTCCTTAAACATAAGTATCTTGTCTTTAATTCTTTTTTTTGCATTCTTGTAGGCACACCTTAAAACAGCCATTTTATTATTAAAAATTTTTCCATAATCAACCTTGCCTTCATCGTCACCAAAATCAATATATTGAAAATCTTCTTTATTCAATAACCCATCTTCAACTAATAAATCAAAATCAATAAAATATGGATTTCCTGCATAAGAAGAAAAGGATTGATATGGTGAATCTCCATATCCAGTTGTCCCCAAAGGCAGTATTTGCCAATACTTTTGTCCTGCCTTTTCAAGGAAATCAACAAATTCATAGGCTTCTTTGCCAAAGGTTCCTATTCCATAGGGACTTGGTAAAGAAGTTATATGCAATAATATGCCACTGCCTCTTTCAATCATTTTATGTCCCCTTTTTCAACTCTATTTATTATTAATGATTTTTTTATAATATTTCCTCTTAAATCTATAATCTCAAAATTTAATTTTTTAACATGCTTATTTCCTTTATTATTAATATTAATTCTATAATCATCATCTATCTTTTCAATATCTATTACAATTTCTGAATATATTCCCTTATCAAAGTCATAAGTAATTCCATCATCGTCATAGTAGGTGTAAGTAGCTTTATTATCAACAAAGGCTATTACATTAAGCTGTGTATTATCTAGCTTTTCTATATTATTGGCATGACTTCCCAAAACCAATATTTTATTTTTTCTTATGAAAATTGGTATTTCATTGATATTTATGTCGATATATTGGTGTCCTTTATTAATAACATCATAATCTCTATAATTATAATCAGAAGCTTTCCATAAAAGCATTTCCTCTGGCATCCATATATATCTCCCAATTGCATTTTCTTTATATATTGGAGTAACCATTAGAGAATCCCCAACTAATAACTGGTCTTCTACATATCTTGAATATTTATCATCGTATTCAAATGAAAGTGGAGCAAAATAAATATCATGATTTTTTACAGCTTTCATGTATTCTGAATATATATATGGTATAAGTGAATATCTTAACCTTATAGTATTTCTTAGTGTATCAGTACTTTCTGTATCAAAGGCATAGGGCTCTTGGTTTCTCGTTCCCATAGCTGAATGATTTCTAAAAAGTGGTGTAAATAGGCTAAATTGTGTCCATCTTATTATTAGCTCTGCATTAGCATCACTGCTAAAGCCCCCTGTATCTGCCCCTGAATATAAAAATCCACACATATTAAGTGATGGCATCATTTTTATATTTAAAAGTATATGCTCCCACCACGAATGATTATCTCCTGTCCAAATTCCTCCATATCTATGCATACCTATGTATGATGCCCTTGAAAATATTAAAAATCTTTTATTTGGTTCTATTTCTTTAAAACCTTCAGCTGCAGCTCTAGTCATATTGTAACCGTATAGGTTATGCACCCTATCATGATTGACAAGCTCACCATCTATATTATGGTAAAAGCTTTTATAATCCTCGGTATTGTTTGATAAATTTTCAAAAGAATCTTTTAGATTAAAAAAAGAATGTATATTTAGATTTTTATTCTTTGATTCTTTTGCAAGGTCTACAGCTTCTTTTAAACCCCTTTCAGTATAAAAAATTGCTGGCTCATTCATATCATTCCAAAAGCCATCTATCCCTAGGTCAATAAGCTTTTTATACTTTAAACCAAACCATCTACGAGCTTCTTTATTTAAAAAGTCTGGAAAATGAACCTTACCAGGCCAAACTGCTGCTATAAATGGATTACCCTCTTCATCAACACAAAAATAACCATTCTCTATACCTTCTTTATAAATTTCATAATCATCTTCTATTTTCACACCAGCATCAATTATTGGAATCAGTCTAAATCCTTTATCTTTCATTTTCTTTACAAAGCTTTTAAAGTTAGGAAACCTTTTCTTACTAATAGTAAAATCCTTAAAGTCCTCCATATAGTCAATATCTAAATATATAGAATCACAGGGAATATCATTTTTAATCAAGTTATTTGCTATTTCCTCGACTTTCTTTGCATCCTGATAGCTCCATCTAGATTGCTGAAAACCAAAGGCCCATTTAGGAGGTACATAGCTTTTACCAATGATTTTTAAAAATCTATTAATTATATCTCTTAAGCTTTTGCCATTTATGATATATATATCTAAATTTTTATCATTTATTGTTATTTCTAGTTCGTCTTTATGGGTAAAACCTATATCAAATAGGACTCTACCTGGATAATCTATAAATATACCAAATTTTTCAACCCCATTGATTACTAAAAAATTATGGGCACCATATAATGATTTCTTATCTGGAGTATGGTCAGCATCATCAGAACAATAAGATTCAAAAACTCCACCACGTTTATTAATTCCCTTTAGATTTTCACCTAGACCTAAAACTATGTCATTTTTATGCATTTTATATTTAAGTTTTAAAAATTGTTGATTTTCTACAGTAAAATATTGTAACTTCTCTTTATTTATTTCATTACCCTTAAACACTACTGCATCAGTTGAAACAGGATTACCAAATCTGTATTTCATTACACTATCGATAATTTTATATACTATCATATCTATTCCTCCAACTACTTAATTGAGCCGTCAGTAACGCCCTTGACAATATGTTTCTGTGCAAAGAAATAAAATATAATAATTGGAATCATAGCTATTACAAGACCAGCTAATGCTAAATGCCATTTTTTAGAAAATTGACCAAAGAAGAAGAACATCTTAAGTGGTATTGTATGCCACTCATGTTTATTAATTACAAGTTGGGGTAATAAGAAGTCATTCCATATCCACATGGCATTTAAAATACTGACTGTAACTGTTATGGGTTTAAGTAAAGGAAATATGATATGCCAAAAAACTTGAAATTTGTTGCATCCATCTAAAGTAGCGGCTTCTTCCAATTCCTTTGGTATGTTTTTAATAAAACCATGATATAGGATTATTGAAAGACTCGACCCAAAACCAAGATACATAAATATAAGTCCAAATGGATTTAAAAGTTTCAGTTTCCCCATCAGTCTTATCAATGGTAGCATTACCGACTGAAAAGGAATAAGCATTGCACTGGCGAATAAAAAGAATAGGAAGGAGCTTAATTTACTCTTTGTTCTTACCATCATCCATGCAGCCATTGAAGCAAATATTATAATTATAATGGTACTTGAGACTGTAATTAGCAAGGAATTAAAGAATGATCGAATAAAGTCAAGCTGGGTGAAAGCCTCAGCATAATTACCTGGACTAAAATATTTACCAAAGGGTAAACTCATAACATTTAAGAATATACCTTTTTGGGTTTTAAAGGAGTTTGTAAATACTATATACAAGGGGGATAAAAATAGTATTGCCAATAAACTACTTAAAATAGGTAAACCAACCCTTTTCATCCTACTATTTTCCATTACATTTCTACCTCCCTTTTCTTGCTATAATATATTTGAGTTAGAGTAATCACAGCTACAGTTATTAAGAATATCACTGCTTTAGCTTGTGCTAATCCAAATTTATTAAAAGTAAAAGCAGTTTTATAAATATTTAAAGATAACATTTGAGTTGAATTATGTGGACCACCGTTTGTAAGAGATAAATTTTGGTCAAAAAGTTTAAATGAATTGGATAGTGTTAAAAACAATCCCACCGTAAAGGCTGGAGCAACTAAAGGTATAGTTATATTCTTAAGCCTTTGTATAGCATTGGCTCCATCTATTTTAGCAGCCTCTTTAAGTGAATCGGGAATACTTTGTAATGCCGCAATATATATTATCATCATATAGCCAGAAAGCTGCCAAGACATTAAAATAACCAGTCCCCAAAAACCAGTAGATGTGGTTGACAACCAGCCTTCTAAAAAGCTTAACCCTAGCTTACCACCAATAGAATCGAATGTCTTTGTGAAAATAAACTGCCAAACAAATCCAAGAATTAATCCTCCAATTAAATTTGGCATAAAAAATATACTTCTTAAAAGATTGTTTAGTTTTGAATTTCTCGTAACAAGAAGAGCCAATCCAAATCCAATCAAATTTATAGTTAAAACCGATACTAATGCAAATTTGCCTGTAAAAATAAAGGAATTCATAAATGCTTCATCATTTTTTATTACTTCAACGTAGTTACTTAGCCCTACCCAATTGGCATCATTTACTATCCCATTCCAATCTGTAAAAGAATAATAGATGCCCATAAACATAGGAATAATTACTACAATTATGAAAGCAAATAATATTGGAAATACAAAGACACTAAACCACAGCTTAGAACTTTTCATATTGGCCTCCTATATATAATGAACATTAAAGCTCAAATTTTGAGGGGGATTTTCATCCCCCACACATTAGCTTGCTTGTTTTATCTCATTTCTGTCCATTTGGCTGTACAGTTAGAAATTACTTCTTCCCAAGTAACTTCACCAGCTAAATATTTTTGAATTTCTACTCCAAGAACTTCTTGACCCCAGCCTGTTGGATAGCCCATGAATACCCAAGGCATTGTCTTTCCTTCATTAGCATATCTCTTAACTGCCTTTCCTAATGAATCCTTTGGTTCTAGTCCGTCATATCCCTTTAATGGAGGAATAAAGAAGAACTTATTTACTACATAATCCTTACCAGTATCAGACGTATATAGCCAGTTCAAGAAATCTTTTGCTGCTTTTTTGTCGGCATCATTACTGCTTTTGTTTACTGCCCAATACATTGGAACTCCTACAGGAATTGAATCCTCTTTAGCTCCTTTAATAGGCATAGGAAGGATATCTAAATTTTTAGCAACATTTTCATCAATTTTACTCACTCCACCATATATCCAGTTTCCTTGTTGAACAATTGCTACTCTTTCGATTGCAATACCTTCATCAACTTGTGTAGCATAATCAACTGCGTTTAATTTTGCCTTTGAATCAGAGTTTGAAGAATAATTTACTTGTAAATCAATTATTTCCTTTAATGCGTCTCCATATTTAAATTCAACTTTATCTGCACTAAATGCCTCTAATGAGCTAGTGAACTCTTGAGAAAGTGCTGAATTTGAAGTATGTAAACCAGTTACCCAAGTTTCCTTTGCAGCATATTCAAATACTGCTTCTAAAAGTGGGTATTTATCCTTTAATTCACCAGATTTAATTTTTTTATCCAATTCTTTCACAGCACTTTCTAAACTGGCAAAGTCAACTATTTTTGAAGCATCTATTCCTGCATCCTTAAATATAGCTTTGTTATAAACAAACCCATAGCCTTCAATATTAAAAGGTAGTGCATATATTTTGTCCTCAACAGTTACCCCTGAAAGTATTCCATCAAGGGCTAAATCAACCCATGGCTGATCCGATAAATCTTCTAGCTTCTTCATCCAATCTTTTACGTCTTGTGGCCCTCCAACATTATAGATATCAGGTTCATTACCAGATTGGAATTTGGCTCTTAAAGCAGCACCATAATCATCTCCTCCGCCAACTGTTTGAATGTTGATTTTAACATTTGGATGAGTTTTTTCATATTCCCTTGCAGCTGCCTCCAATTCCTTTGCAATTTCAACCTTAAACTGGAAAATATCAACCTCTATAGCTGTATCTTTAGATGTCTCTGAGTCCTTTGAATCTTCTACTGCCTTTGTTTTATCTTCGACTTTATCCTTTGATGTTTCAGTTGTACAGGCTGCAAGAGCAGTTGCAAATAAAAATAAAATTAAAATGCCTACTGCTAAAAATTTTTTTGAGCTTTTCATTATTATCCCCCTTTTGAAATTAATATAGACTTTCATCTTTTTGCAGTCATAGTTTAAATTATGACAATTAGCAATTTTAATTTATAGTAATTTTAGATATATCCCCCCTATCCCTTTAATCATAATATTTCTAATAGTCTTCTTACGATAATTTTTTCGTTAGAAAACCAATAAATCTAATGTAAACCTTTTGATAGTATCTAAAATTGGCTTATACATCATCTTCTTGTTGTACTAGCTTTTTACATGATTCTCTTTCCAATAATTTTGTTTCTAAAATTATATGCCTATGATCTCCCTTCTTTTTTATCAAGTCGAATAAAATTTCTACACTCTTTTCTCCCATATATTCTCCTGGTTGCTTTATAGTAGTAATTGATGGATGAAAAAATTCTGCATATTCAATGCCATCAAAACCTATAACAGAAATATCATCGGGAATATTTAACCCCCTTTTGAGAATCGCCTTTGAAGCACCTATAGCCATAATATCTGACGTAGCAAAAACCGCTGTCAAACCTAAATCTTTATCTAATAACCTATTCATAGCATTAAATGCAGATTGGAATGTATATTCTCCAATCTCTAAAAATTCAGCGTTATATTTCATGTTATTTTTATGTAGAGCTTTTTTATACCCCTTAAGTCTTAGCCTACCAATACTTTTATCTCCTTCTCCTGTTGCAATAATTCCAATTTTTCTATGCCCTAGCTTACATAGATAGTCAACAGCTTTGAAAGCCGCTTCTTCATTTTCAATGATTACACTAGAGAAATTATCCTTATTTTCATTTTGAAATATACTTGTAGATGAAAGTACAATAGGAATTTTTAAATCTATAAGCTGGCTTTTATTCAGATTATCAAAATCTCCTCCAAGGCAAATTAATCCTTTTAATTTTTTTTCCTTTATAAGTTCAATAGCCGCTTCTATATCATTACAATCTCCAGTACTATAATGAAGTATTAAAGAATATCCTTCTTTATCTATTTTTTCTTCTATGGATTGAACTATCTTGGAAAAAAAGGGATTATGAATACCTTTCACTAAAACACCAATATTTTTTGAGTCACTTCTTTTTAGATTTCTTGCACTATTATTAGGTATATAGTTATATTGTTCTATTATCTGTAATACCTTCTCTCTAGTTCTCTCCTTTACATCAGGGTGATTGTTAATAACCCTCGAAACTGTACTGACTCCAACTCCTGCAATTTTAGCTATATCTCTAATATTTAAATTTTTCATATATAAATCCTTTCTTGGTAACGTTTTCGGAAACGTTACTGGAAACGTTTCCAATTTATATTTTTATTGTACCACAATTTAATAATTTATCAAATATTTTTTTATTTTAAATTTTTTACAAAGATAAATATAGCTGTTAATTAAAACTAGACACATTTATGAAAAAAACAAATTTATTTATTACATTCAGCTATCTTTTTTGAACAAAGGCAAATTTTCCTCTATTTAAACAATCCCTTTTATAATCTTTATATATAGCTTACAAATTATTTAAAATTTTTATATGTAACTTTTTCTATATATTGATTTGTAATCATATATATGTTATAATAGTCAAAAAAATACATATGTAGGAGTGATGTTATGAAAAAGAAAATTTTGGTTTTAGCTTTGATTCTTTGTCTTATTTTCATAATGGCATCTTCGGTTAATGCTGTATCTAGTTGTCCAAACTGTGGTAGTCCAACATACCACAATGTAATCGAAACTCGCAATTATGGTTTTATACGTTTCGTTCCTTGTAGATACGGTGAGGGGCATAGAGATGCAGAATATCATCTATGGCAATCTATGCATAATGAATGTGATGAATGTCCATATGAAACCCAAAGGGTATTTTTTGAAAGAGATATTATATTGTGTCCTGGTGAACCAATCCCTTATCTAGTTGACCCTGGAACCAAGCCTAAAAAACCGCCAATGTAAAATAGTTTTGAATTGACACTAAATTATTTTATTAAGTATTTTCTAACTTCTTAGTCCGTTTTTATTAGGTTGATTTAAAAAACATATAACTTTATAAATAGGCGATTGCGAAACTATTTAGAGAGTTATCCACAATCATTTTTTAAGTTTTTAAATATTGACTATTGAAAATACTGCATTTGCTAAGATAGCAAGTTAATAAAATAGCTTTAGTGATACTTAAAATTGAACCATATATGTATTCTGTGGATAAATTTTATATCAAGTGGAGGAAAGTTTTCGTTTTTCTCTATGAAAAGCTTGAAAATACTAGCTTATGAATTTTGCAATCGACTATATAACTTTATAAATGAAAGGAGGGTTTTTATGAGAAACAAATTTTTAACTTTAGTTTTGCTTGTCGGTATTTTTTTCATTATGTCATCTTCGGTTAATGCTATAGGAGGTGATATGGAAAATATTCCATCATTTACCTGTCCAAGATGCGGTAGCTCATCATATCACCAAGTAATCGAAACTCGCAATTATGGTTTTACACGTTTTCTTCCTCGTCAGCATGATGGTCCTTATCACTTAGATGCAGAATATCATCTATGGCAATCTAAACATTACAAATGTGATGACTGTCTATATGAATCCCAAAGGGTATTTTTTGAAAGAGATATTATATTGTGTCCTGGTGAACCAATCCCTTATCTAGTTAACGTCGGTAACGACCCTCAAAAACATCCACATTAATAAAATTTTCATATGTAAAAAATTGTTCCTTGTGTAATGTATCATATAATTAAGGCTGTTGTAAAATCAACAGCCTTTTCTTGCTCCTAAAACTCAGCAGATTTTGGAGTTCTTGGGAAAGGTATAACATCTCTTATGTTTGATATCCCTGTAAGATACATGATAGCTCTTTCAAATCCAAGACCATAACCTGCATGTTTAACTCCACCATATTTTCTTAAGTCAAGATACCACCAATAGTCTTCTTTGTTAAGTCCTAGTTCTTCAAGTCTACTCTCAAGCACGTCTAGTCTTTCCTCTCTCTGACTTCCACCAATTAGTTCTCCTACACCAGGAACTAATAGGTCCATAGCAGCTACTGTTTTATTGTCATCATTTATTCTCATATAGAATGCCTTTATATCCTTTGGATAATCAGTTACAAAAACAGGTTTCTTATATACTTCTTCTGTTATATATCTTTCATGCTCTGTTTGAAGGTCACAACCCCACTTAACAGGATATTCAAACTTTTTATCTGCCTTTTCAAGTATCTCAATAGCTTCCGTATAAGTAATTCTAGCAAAATCTGAATTCACAACATTATTTAGTCTTTCAAGTAATCCCTTATCAATAAATTTATTGAAGAATTCAATCTCTTCTGATGCATTTTCCATAACAAAGCTTATTATATATTTAAGCATATCCTCTGCAAGATCCATATTATCATTTAAATCGGCAAATGCTATTTCAGGTTCCATCATCCAAAACTCAGAAGCATGTCTTGCTGTATTGGAATTTTCAGCTCTAAACGTTGGTCCAAATGTATAAATGTTTCTAAAAGCGAGGGCATATGCCTCTCCTTCCAACTGACCACTTACCGTTAGATTGGTTTCTTTCCCAAAAAAATCTTTACTAAAATCTATGTTGCCATCTTCATTCATTGGAATGTTTTTCAAATCAAGGGTGGATACCCTAAACATTTCTCCTGCCCCTTCACAATCACTTCCAGTAATAATTGGAGTGTGAACATATACAAAGCCTCTTTCCTGAAAGAATTTATGAATGGCATAGGCAGTAAGGGATCGTACTCTAAATACAGCTGAAAAAGCATTGCTTCGAGGTCTTAAATGGGCTATTGTTCTTAAGTATTCAAAGGTATGTCTTTTCTTTTGTAGGGGATAGTCCCTATCAGAATCTGCTTCTAAAGTTACCTTTGTAGCTTTAATCTCAAATGGCTGCTTTGCATTTGGTGTAGCTACTAAAGTACCTTCTACTACAATAGCTGAAGCTATTGTAAACTTTGATATTTCTTTAAAGTTCTCAAGATTTTCTTCAAAAACTACCTGTATATTTTTAAAGAAACTTCCATCATTTACTTCAATAAATCCAAAGGCCTTTGATGATCTTAAAGTTCTAATCCAACCTGAAATAGTAATAGTTTTATCTATATACTTTTCTGTATTCCTATAAATATCTTTTACTAGTACAGCTTTCATTTCTTTACCTCCTCTTTTTTATAGTTGCAAATTAGATGTTCCATGTTCCAAGTTTTAAGGTCATTCTTTTAGATCTAAAAACCTTAATTCTTGATTCTAAAATTTTACTGGTAATAGTTTTAATTTTTCTTCTAGTCCTTTATTTTACTTTGTTTTAGCTATGCAATTTCTTACCAAAAAGTTTAAGTTCTTAAGCAATAAAAAAGTCCTTTGTCTCCTATAAATAGGGACGAAAGACTCATGTTTCGCGGTACCACCCTTATTGCCGCAACTATATTTTGCGACCACCTTAAACTGACAAAGGTTCTATGCCATCCATTGCTAACGGTTTGGTTCCGTCTAAGCCTACTCTCGAATACATTCCGATTTCGATTAGAAACTCCGAGCTGTTCTTCAATATAGGGTTCGCATCGGTCTCACACCATCACCGACTCGCTAAAGCTACCTCCTATATCTACTCTTCTCTTCATAGTCTTTATAAATTTACTTTTATTATCGATATTATAATATTTTAGTAATAATATGTCAAAGATTTTTCATTATTTTGTGCAAAATATTAATTATAATACATCATTAAACAACAAATGCATTATATATGGCTTTTATTGCATTTTTAAAATCCTTATCTTCAACTCCTACAATAATATTTATCTCACTAGAGCCTTGATCAATCATACGAATATTAATACCTTCATTGCCTAAAGCTGTAAAAAGCTTTGCTGATATTCCTGGCGTATAGGCCATATTATTCCCAACAGTTGCTATAAGTGCCATATTGGTATAAACATTTAAAGAATCAGGATGGCATTTTTTATTAATTTCATCAGTAATTATGTTAAGCTTACCATCAAGTTGAGAATCTGAAATGACTATGGAAACAGAATCTATACCTGAGGGTATATGCTCAAATGTAATATCATTCATCTCCATTATAGAAAGTATCTTACGAACAAAACCAATCTCTGAATTCATGTGATTTTTATAAATAGAAATTACCGTAAAATCTTTCTTTCCTGCTATACCAGTTATTATTTTATTGCTAGAATCTTTACTAACTTCACTTGTAATTATTGTACCTGGATTATCAGAATCATTGGTATTTCTAATGTTTATTGGTATACCTACATCACGAACAGGAAAAATTGCATCTTCATGAAGCACTGAAGCTCCCATATAGGATAACTCACGTAATTCTCTATATGTTATTCTTTCAATAGGCTTAGGATTATCTACAATACGTGGATCTGCCATAAGGAATCCAGATACATCTGTCCAATTTTCATATATATCAGCATCTGAAACCCTAGCTATTAATGCCCCTGTAATATCGGACCCTCCTCGAGAGAAAATTTTAATTTTACCATCTGGGCTACTTCCATAAAACCCAGGTATTACTGCATAATCGTGGTTTGCTAATACTTTTGACATTACTTCTTCTGTTCGTTTAATATCTACAGCACCATTATTATCAAAATATATAACTTCCTTTGCATCTATAAAATCATAATTCAAGAATTTTGCCATAATCAGAGCATTTAGATATTCTCCTCGGCTGACCAAATAATCTATTGAAATATTTTTAGTCATATTACTTCTAATTTCCTCTAAATAGAACTTAATATCTAAATCAATATCAAGTTCTTTAACAATTTGTACGTAACGATCACATATAATATCAAATACTTGATCGAAAGGTACAGAATACTTTATATGGGCATGACATAAGTAAAGTAAATCCGTTATTTTATTATCTTCACCATGGCGTTTCCCAGGTGCTGATACAACAACATAGCGACGTCTCTTATCAGCTTCTACTATTGCCTTAACTTTACGAAATTGATTGGCGTCTGCTACAGATGTTCCTCCAAATTTTGCGACTTTAATCTTTTCCATGGTTATCCTCCCCTCTTATTAGTAAGCTACTAGCCACTAGGTTTAATAAATTCTTTTATATTCTATTCAATATTATAAAATGAATTTTATAACCTTCAGAAATATAAGGTACAATAAGATAAAAGCAAGAATATTAAATATTCTTGCCCTCTATTATACTAAATTGAATTTTCATTTCCAACCATTAATTGACATAAAAGATTTTTTTTACGAAATAATTAATAATTATTCAATTAAGTATTGATGTATACTCAAAAAATTTAAATTGACCCGCCAAGCTAGTTCCTGTCCCCAGAAGGCTAAATTAATAACTTGTTTACTTAGTAAATATATATGGGTCCTTGCTCCATTGTTTCAATAGCTGTAGTTCCTCTTCCTTTACATATCCCATTTTAGCTGCTAATGGTAAGAGTATATCATAATTTGTTAAGGTTCTATATTCTACACCCTCTTGCTTAAATAGATCGTCTGCTTTTTTAAAGTTATAGCTAAATATTGCTACTACTCCTATGACATTAGCTCCTGCTTCTTTGAGAGCCTTTACAGCCTTCATAGAGCTTCCTCCTGTTGAAAGCAAATCTTCAATAAGAACTACTTTTTTTCCTTCAAATAATCTACCTTCCACCTGATTTTGCTTTCCATGTCCCTTTGCAGAGCTTCTAACATACACCATAGGTAAATTCATTTTCTGAGAAACCCATGCAGCATGGGGAATACCAGCTGTTGCCGTTCCTGCTATAATACCCACCTCAGGAAATTCCTTTTCAATTACTTCCTTAAATCCTTCAGCTATTTTATCCCTTACCTCTGGATAACTCATCGTAAGTCTATTGTCACAGTATATAGGTGACTTTATCCCAGATGCCCATGTAAATAGATTTGAAGTATCCTTAATCGTAACAGCTTTGATTTCAAGTAGCTTTTTTGCAATTTCCTTAGACATATTCATATTCATCCCCCTAACGTTTTTTTAAGTCTAGTTTTATAGTCTGCTGCTGATAGCTTATAGCTAGAAGAACTTGAGGTAAACTTGAGAGTCATAAACCTATAATAATATTAAGTCTAAATATTTATGTGAATATATACTCAAAAGTTTTGACCCTAATTTTTAATCTCAACCTTAATATTGACCATAAATATCTACCCTATAAATATAGCTTATATCTCACATATATTAATAACTTCTAGATCTTCTATCTTAATATCCTTCTTTATTATATCAATTATTGCAGCCAATGTATCTAGTGAAGTTAAGCAGCATACCTTTTTTTCAACTGCTCTTCTTCTAATTTTAAAGCCATCTGTTCTAGAATTACGACCCTTGGTTGGTATATTTACTACTAGGTCTATTTCTCCTTCATCTATCAAATTTAAAAGACTATTATCATCTTCTCCTATCTTCCCTATCTTGGTTGCCTCAATTTTATTTTCCCTTAAAAATCTTTCCGTACCTTCTGTTGCGAAGAAATGAAAGCCTAAGTTTTTCAAATCCATAGCTATTGGTAAAAATTCTTCTTTATAATTATCAGAAATACTTATGATTACTTTTCCGCCTCTAGATATATTAATACCTGCTCCAATCAGACCCTTATATAGGGCTGTATCCAAATCCTCACCAACACCTAAAACCTCACCTGTTGATTTCATCTCTGGTCCAAGGGCCACTTCTGTATCTGGAAGCTTTTCCATAGAGAATACAGGTACCTTAACCGCCTTTATTTTCTTGGAATTATTAAGTCCTGTTCCATATCCCAAGTCCTTCAACTTCTTTCCTAGCATTATCTTTGTTGCAAGGCTTATCATTGGTATTCCCGTTACCTTGCTTATATAGGGAACAGTTCTAGATGCCCTTGGATTAACTTCTATGACATATAATTGATTTTCATATAGAACATACTGAATATTAATTAATCCCTTAATATTTAAGGCCTTTGCTATACTATAAGTATATTCTACTATATTATTTTCAATTTCTTTACATATATTTTCGGCTGGATAAATTGATATGCTGTCACCAGAATGAACTCCTGCCCTTTCAAGATGTTCCATAATACCTGGTATCAGTATATCTTCACCATCGCAAATGGCATCAACTTCTATTTCAAGTCCCATCATGTACTTGTCTATAAGGACTGGATTTTTACTGTCTCTTTTGAAGACATCCTCTAGATATTTTTCAAGCTCTTCTTTATTGTAGGCAATTTCCATGCCCATACCGCCAAGAACATAGCTTGGTCTAACCAATACAGGGTACCCCAATTGTTCTGAAACTTTGAGTCCTTCTTCTAAAGTCATTACCCCTTTACCCTTTGGTCTCTTTATGTCTAATTCATCTAACAGTTTCTCAAACTTTTCTCTATCCTCTGATTTATCAATACTTTCTGCCGATGATCCTAGTATATCCACATCCATTTTATCTAGAAACTTTGCAAGCTTTATGGAAGTCTGCCCCCCATACTGAAGTATAACTCCCTTAGGTTTTTCTTTTTCGATAATATTGAGTACATCTTCTTCTGTAAGAGGTTCAAAGTATAGTTTATCCGAAGTATCAAAATCTGTGCTTACTGTTTCAGGGTTATTGTTAACAATAATTGATTCTATACCTTCCTCCTTAAGTGCCAACACTCCATGTACCGAGCAGTAATCAAATTCTATTCCCTGTCCTATCCTTATAGGTCCAGAACCTATTACCATAACCTTATCCCTTTGTGAAATCTCTACTTCATCAACCCTGTCATAGGTAGAGTAATAATAGGGAGATGCTGCATCAAATTCTCCACCGCAGGTATCAACCATTTTATATACAGCTTCTATATTATATTTTTTTCTCAATTCATATACTTCCATTCCATTGGTATTGGTCAAGATAGCCATACCTTTGTCTGAAAAGCCCTTTTTCTTAAACAATAGCATTTTATTCTCATCAATACTGCTCAAATCTGTATTTCTAATGGATTCTTCTAAATCCACTATATTTTTTATCTTATCTAAGTAAAACTTATCAATGCCTGTTAAAAATGAAATTTCCTTTATCTTTAGTCCTCTTCTAAACATTTCTGCTATATAGAATAATCTTTCGTCGTCACCCAGCTTTATTTTCTCTTTAAGCTCTTCTATTGATAGTTCATGTAAATCCTTATTATATAAATTGTATTGCCCTATTTCTAAGGATCTTACACCCTTAAGCAAAGCACTTTCAAAATTATTTGCTATAGCCATAACTTCTCCTGTTGCCATCATTTTTGTTCCAAGGGCTCTATTTCCTGTCTTGAATTTATCAAAGGGCCATTTAGGTATCTTAACTACACAATAATCCAATGTAGGTTCAAAGCAAGCAAAGGTCTTACCTGTAACATCATTTTTTATTTCATCTAAATTATATCCTATGGCTATTTTTGCAGCAACCTTTGCTATAGGATATCCTGTAGCCTTTGATGCTAAAGCTGATGAACGGCTGACCCTTGGATTTACTTCTATTACATGATACTCGAAGCTATTGGGGTCTAAAGCAAACTGAACATTACATCCGCCCTTTATATTGAGAGCATCTATTATCTTAATGGATGCATTTCTAAGCATCTGATATTCTTTATCACTAAGGGTTTGAGAAGGAGCTACAACTATACTGTCACCTGTATGGACTCCTACAGGGTCAATATTTTCCATATTACATACAGCAATAGCATTCCCCTTGTTATCTCTCATCATTTCGTATTCTATTTCCTTCCAACCCTTAACACTTTTTTCTAATAGTACCTGATTTACCATACTATACTTTAGTCCTTTAGATGCAATTTCCCTCAGTTCTTTTATATCATTTGCTATTCCGCCGCCGCTTCCACCTAATGTGAAGGCTGGTCTAACCACTAGAGGAAATCCTATTATCTTGCTGTACTCTACTGCCTCTTCCATATTATTAACAATTTGACTTTCTATAACGGGCTCTCCTATACGTTCCATCAATCCCTTAAATTTTTCTCTATCTTCAGCCATATCAATCGATTCTACATCGGTACCTAGAAGCTTCAAACCATATTTCTGTATTATTCCCTTTTTATTAAGCTCAACAGCTAGGTTTAAAGCTATCTGACCTCCCATACCCGCCATTATACTGTCTGGTTTTTCCTTAAGTATAATCTTTTCAATAACTTCTACTGTTAATGGTTCTATATATACTGCATCTGCTATTTCCTTGTCTGTCATTATTGTAGCTGGATTACTGTTTACAAGTACAACCTTTATATCTTCTTCCTTTAAAACCTTACATGCCTGAGTTCCTGAGTAATCAAATTCTGCAGCCTGACCTATGATTATTGGTCCCGATCCTATTACTAAAACCTTTTTAATCTTTTCTTTTATAGGCATAAATAATCTCCTTCCTCTCTATAACATTTTTAAGAACTCTTCAAACAAATAAGCTGTATCTTGGGGACCTGGTGATGCTTCTGGATGGAATTGAACACTAAATAAAGGTAAATTCTTATGTCTTATTCCTTCTATACTTCCATCATTTAGGTTAATATGCGTTATTTGGAGCTCTTCTTTATTTAAGCTATCCTCCTGAACCACATAGCCATGATTTTGTGAAGTTATATAGACCCTATCCTTCAATAAATCCTTTACAGGGTGATTAGTCCCCCTATGTCCATACTTAAGTCTTGTGGTTTTCCCTCCAAGAGCCAGTGAAATCAATTGATGTCCTAAACATATTCCGAATATAGGCTTTTTACCTATTAGCTTTTTTATATTCTCTATTATCTCTGTTAATTCTGCTGGATCTCCAGGCCCATTCGATAAAAATATTCCATCGGGATTATTTTCAAGTATTTTTTCTGGAGAAGTGTTGGCTGGATAGATAGTTAATTCAATGTTTCTTTTTATAAGTGAATCTAATATATTTTTCTTTATACCAAAATCAAGAACTGCAACCTTTGGAAGTAATGGTTTTAAAGTATATGTGTATCCTGTTGTTACCTTATCCACCGCTCTACTATTATTAAATTTCTTTATATCTTCATTATCAGCATCATTCTTTTTTCTATCAATTATTATTTTCCCTGCCATTGTACCCTTATCTCTTAAGAATTTGGTCAAGGCTCTGGTGTCTACATCCTTTAATCCCACAATCTTATTTTTTATAAGATAGTCATTGAGGGTTTCAATTCCTCGCCAGTTTGAGAAATTTTCATATATTTCTCTTACCACAAAGCCCTTAACCTTTGGACCAAGGGATTCTACATCATCGTCATTAACCCCATAATTCCCAATTAAAGGATAAGTCATAACTACAATCTGTCCATAATAGGAAGGATCAGTCAATATCTCCTGATATCCAGTCATTCCCGTGTTGAATACCACTTCGCCTACAGTCTCACTGCTATAACCAAAAACTTCTCCTTCAAATATTGTTCCATCTTCAAATATCAAATTTCCCTTCATCAAAACCCTCCTTTAAATTTAGTTATTTAAACTACTACCATAGATTAATTCTAAATATACCTGTGAATATATTATTAATGAAATGTATAAATCTTAAATTTATGCTAAAAAAGGTAGAATTTATTCTATGTGAATAATTTCCACCCGTGAGATATATCTATTGCATATTTAGTATATTATTTGTATATTTATTCATAATTGGCTAAAAAAATTTCTTTTTCCTCCACCTTACTGGCCTCACGGGACCAAGCTTAAAGGTATATTTAGTTATTTCTTCTAACTATGCTATCATATTAAGGTGACAATGTCAATAAAAAAGTCAAACATTATAAACTGTATAATTTTTCATAAAACAAAAGCGTCTCACGACGCTTTTGTACTACTTAAAAAGTTAGTTTTATCCCCTTAGCTCGAAAACATAGTACTAAAACGGTCACTTTGAAAATTTTAGTTCCTATGTCATCTTTGAATCTTTAATTTCCATTTTCTAGTTTTCGTACAACATCTAAAATGCTATATTTAGTCATAGGTTTAAATTGTTCATATATCTGTGAAGTTAATTGGGATATCCAAATATCTTCATTATTAACCATGAGCGAACGGCTACTTCCAACTTGAACTATAGAAAGTTTTATATCTTTATCATATGTATTTAATATTTTATTATATAAAGAATATAATGAAACAGCTTCAGTTAAACCTCCTACCAATATGGGACCTTCTTCATTATAAATCATTAATCCTGCAATGTTGTTATTTTCAAAAATAAAATCAAATTTGGAGTTTAAATCTATTATTTTACAGTTTTCATCAATATCCACAATAGGCAATGCTATATTAGATGTTTTAACAACTTTATCGGACATATCCTTAAAATTAAGAGAATTATTAGATTTAGATGAATTTTTAGCATCCATATATGCTATTTTTTTATATAAAGAAATACATTGTTGCTTTACCGTATTGGAAGCTCCAACTATTAAAGATGTGCTTATTATAGCAACTATCAAAAATATAATTATTAAAGTATTCTTTTTCATTATTTATTACTCCTTTCAATTGAGTATAGGTTTATCCATACTCATATAAAAATTTATTTTATATATATTTTGTTTTAAGGTCTAAAATTATAAACTGTATCTTCCCAAGTTTCTTTCCCAAAAAGTCCGTTATTCACTAAATTTTTATAGCCTCCTATATAATAAGCACATGTATAAGGATCCATAATTTTTACAAGATCCTTTGAACTATCGCTTTCATCATAGCCTATTATAACAATAATACAACTATTATAGTTACTGCAATTATTCGTTTCCTCATTTTCAATTCTCCTTTGCTTATATATTTTTATTTATACTCTTATGCATATTGAAAAAATTTAGCGTATAATAGGTCAATATAACATTTCAAATACTATCCTATATTTAAGTTTATTAGAAAATTTATAAAATAATTATGTTTTAAAATTTCTGATCAGAAATTCTAAATACATTATTTAAGTTATGCAATTTTAAAAACTAAATTGGTACTTATGGATAATAAAAGCTATTGAGGATAAATTATCCATATATTAGGATATAAATATTCTATTCAAAGAATAATAAAATTTAAAAAAGAATCAAGAAGCGATTTTAAGAGCTTCAAATATATCTTTTAAAGGTATATTGGCTTTAGAACTTTTATAAACAAAACAAATTAACTCTTTAGCCAATAGGCTATTGAAGTAATTAATAGTATCACCAATGGTTTTAATAGATGATTTATTAGATTTAAATCTAAATAACTCCAAAAAGTTGATTGCTAAAAATACAATCAAAAAATATCTTTCTATAGAAAGGATACTACGAACTCTATATTTATCGAAACTCAAATTAGATTTTAGATATTTATAGTTAGTTTCAATCTTCCATCTTACCAAATAGTATTCAATTATTTTATTTGTATCTAAATTAATATCAGTGGATAAAAGATATGCAGGAGATTCAAGATCTTCACCATTAATTTCATAGCAAATTAGAACTACTGCATTAGCGAAAGACCCTACGGGTCCTTCATATCTATAAACTCTATAACTTTTACCTTTGACGGTAACGACATCTAAGGTATTAAGGTCAATAGAGTCAGCAAACTGAGAAAGCTTAACTTTAAAACCAAAAGGATTAATTAACCTATTTGACTTCAAAGCACCAATAACATGAAATCCTTTTTTTTTAAGCAAGATTCTATCAAAGGCGTACTAGTATACCAGCTATCAATTAAGCAGTAAATAGAATTACAGTTATCTGGAGCATTAAAATCATTAATAAAATCCTTAGCAATATCAACTTTGCTTTTAAATTCTTTGTCAAGTTCTCTGCAGACATCTTTACAATAATAAGGTTGAAATTGCAAAGGTATAGATAGATCATTAAAAACAAAATTAGAAGTAACCACACAATGAGACCAAACTCTTTTGCCTTCGGCATGGGAATGATTAAAACTTAAGCCTTGTATTTTTTTAGCAGATTTTTTAACATTAACAGTATCGTCAATGACTAGAAATCCTACAGAGTTATCAGCAATATTGTTTCTAATAAAATAATTGATGTAATTAATACGATTTCTATTGAGCAAAGAATCATCCCAGTTAGAGCGGTTCAAAAACTTATATATAGAACTTTTATCTTTAGCTGATACAATACCTTCGGCAATTTTGGAGATAGTTTTATTGCCTTTTATATTTATTAAACCATTAATAATACTGGACAAATGATTAAATTGTGGTTTGCTCATTCCATAATTTACATCATCTAAATAGTTGTAAAGTTCAGGGTTTAAGTTTAAAATAGTAGATATAACTGGCATATTACTAACCTCCGTTTGTGTATTTGTGTGGTAACTTATATATAACACGAAGGTATAGTAATATGCCATATTTATTTTTTTGTATTAAGGATAAATTTCATTCTTATGGACTTAGGTAATTTGGCTCGACTTTCTGATTCTAAGTCTCTAGAAATGAATAAATAATAGGGCGATAAACCTTTATAGTCCTCCTTAGGAGTAATAACTACCTTTTTATCACCACTGGAATCTAACACTGCGTCTATTACTTCTCCATACTCATCAGTTATATATAATACTTCCTTATTTACTAAGTTTCGATTTAATTTCAAATTAAAGGTTACTGTCCATGGCTTATTTTTCTCTTCTATAACTTTCTCCTTCCATTCAAAAACTTCATCTGAGGTAATAAATACAATACAAGAAGCAGCTTCTTTTCCTTCGTTTACCTTAGCAGTGATTGAAGCTATACCTTCAGCAACACCTGTAACCTTACCTGTATCATCTACTTTAACAATCTTCTCATTACTTGATGTCCAAGCTATATTTTGGTCTACAGGCTCATTTGAAAGTATGACAGCATTTAATTTCTCACCTGTATTTTCTTTGCCAATATCTAAGGTTATGCTCTTTTTATCAAGGTTAATTATATCATAATCTACTTTTATATTTTTCTCCTTTAATGTGTCTATAACTCCGATAGCCGATGCTTTTAAAGGGTTCTTATTTAATTTTACTGATGTTAAGTTAGCTAAATCCTTCAATACATCAATGTCATTTAACTCATTGTTATTAAGGTCAATGCTAGTCAAATTAGTAATATACTGTAAACCTTCTAAACTCTCAATTGAACTGTTACTAGCATCTAGGCTTTTAATATTAGCTACATCACTTTGTAATAAATCTCCATTCTCTTTAGAAATGTGTTTTCTAATTATTCTTTCTAAATTCTTATCTGTAAAGGTAATAATATCATCTTGTTTAGTTAGAGCCTTCAAAGCACTATTTAGATTAACCATTTTTCCTGTTACGGTCTTTCCAGCTAAATCATCTAATTCTACTCCAGTCTCCATAATTATTTTTTTCACTTCAATTGGTGTCAAGTCCTTATCATAACCAAAAATAACTGCTGCAATCCCTGTTGCAAAGGGGGTTGCCATTGAAGTCCCTGACCAGCATGCATAGTAATCATTTCCTATGTATGGAGTAATTGTGCTCCATATATCTTCACCAGGAGCTCCAACATCGACTAAAGTAAAACCATAGTTAGAGTTCTCCCAAAGATTTCCTTTTTTATCTACCGCTGCAACACTCAATATATTTTCTGCATCTAGCCCTGATGGTGAATCGCCATATATATCATTATCCAGTCCATCATTCCCTGCAGCCGCTACAAATAGCATTTCAGAGTTTTTAATAGCATTATTTAACAAATAGTCGTCTGCCTGAGGAGGTCCTCCCCAGCTATTGTTAGATACTTTAATATCCATCATTTTTGTATAATTTATTGCTTCGATTATCTGCATTGTTGTTGCACCATCTAGTCCAAAAATCTTAAGGGACATAATCTTGGCATTAGGTGCAATTCCCCTTATTCCTATATCATTATGAACAGCTGCAATAATACCTGAAAGGTGGGTAGCATGCCAATCTTCTTCTACGGAATCAAAAACTGTATTGTCATTATTGATAAAATCCCAACCATAAATATCGTCTATATACCCATTTGCATCATCATCAATTCCATTATTAGGAATTTCATTTTCATTAGTCCAAATAATCTGCTCTAAATCAGGATGACTTATATCAACCCCATCATCTATAATGGCAACAACAACTTCATCAAGCTTAAGATTTTCCATAGCGTTCCATGCTTCTGGTGCATCTATATCTACATCTTGATATCCATAGTCATTTTCAACAAGCTGTTCTGTATTGTTTAATCCCCATTGTTTAGGATAAAGTTCATCTAGAAGCATTGATGAACGTCTATAATAAATATAGTTTGGCTGTACATATTCTACTTCAGGATTTTTTCTTAGTTCCTCTACTACATCCTCAACATCCTGGCTGCCCTCAATTTTTAATAATTCAATATCATCTTCTTTTAATACTCGTTTTGATCTCAAAGAAAATTTTTCTCTTTCGTCTATTAATAGCATTTTTCTAAAACCAGATTTATATTTGACTATAACCTCATCCTTTAAATATGAAGGCTTGTCCTTTAAGTCTTCAGCAAAGCATTCTTGTGTTGATACTACAAAAGTGCTTGTGATTAAAGTCATACTAAGTATAAAGATTAAAAATTTATTAGACAAATGATCTACCTCCTTGATTTTCTAACAATTGATAATTAAGCTGATACAACAACCTAATTATAATTTTCATACTATCATTGAGGTTTTGTAAATATAAATGTCGTAAAATGAGTAGCTTAGCATAAAAAAGTTAAGCTATCTATTTATTCTAAATAATCCTCTATCTACCTCACTCATAAATGTTTTTGTAACGCCCAATTGTTTTGTTAATTTATACATATAAAGGTACCAGAGTTGCAGTACTTGCAAAGTCTGGCACTTGTATTCATCAGTTTAATTGTATTTATATATGACTATCATATACTTAGAATATTAATTAATTTTATTTCTTAATTAAAAACTATTATTCAGTTAAATCATAATATAAGCTATTAGAGAAACTTTCACTGTCATAGAAAGAATCAACAGCATGTCCTTGATTTATTCCTGAACTTACTACTTCATACTCCCATTTTGTACTAAATTTATTTCGTCGTCCTGTATCAACATAGCTAGACTCTGCGCAAACAAACACCTCTGCTTTAAAATAATCATTTTCATCTACTAAATGATATTCATATGGATCCCACTCTGTACCCACTTGCACAGCTTTTTCACTACCACTATTTTCCACATGAAAAGAATAATAACCCTCGTCATCTTCTTCTACATGTACAGTTTCATCATAACTAGTAGTTATTCCAAAGGGTACTTTAGGGATATCTAACCAAAAACCAATATCTACAGAAAATCCTGAACCTATGTCATCTCCAAAAGCATAAGTTTGCATAGACTCTACATATTGACCTTGATCTGTGGCTACATGAAATTCAGCTCCAGTTACTTCTAAACTACAGCCTGAAAGTTCTATTTCTCTTGTTTCACCATACTCTTGGAGTATTGTTTTTTTACTGTTAATGTTTAGAGTCGATTTAAAAAACGATCCATCACTACGTGCATCCATTTCTTCAGGCCAATTATAATAATATCCAACTTCAAGTATTTCTGTATATCTGTCACCATAGATTTCATACTCACGTTCAAACTTATCATCATAATTTGTATTATAGGCACGTCTTTGTCTTCCACTAATTCTTCTTTTTTCTGGTTCTAATATCTGCGTATACCAATATCGATTATAAAAAAGTTGTTTTTGTGATGTAATTTTATATCCGTCAATATCTACATATATCATATCTTTATTGGCTTTATCTGTAAGTATTAATCTTGTGTCATTATCAATAATATACACACTTACTACTTCATAGTTGTTTGTTAAATCTCTTACATCTGTAATTTCATAATCTGTAACTCTTCCCTTAATATTAAAGGAATTCTCCCCCTCTATAGAGCCACTAGCGGAAAAGGTATTTCCTATTATTTGTAGGTTTACAATTTTTGCCTCTGTGTTCTCAGTACTTGAAAATGATAGTTTATTTCCTATAGCTGAAATATCTCGGAAAATCTTTGCTTTTCCATCGATGATACTATCATAATTTGCCCCAAAACTTATAGAACCAAATGATCCTAAAATTAATGAACATACTAACAATAATGTAACTATCTTTTTCTTTATCATAACCCTATTCCCTCCATATTCTATCTATTCTAAGCATACAATAGTTCATGATATACTAAATCTAAACACCCTTATTATAGTTCGTCCACATGTTAAATAGAAATATTTGTTCTAGTTCTTTAACCCAAGATTCATCTTTATTGTCGATTTTTTTAACTATTTTATCTAAATTTACGTTTCGAAATTTATAAGCATTTAGAATAACTTCCAATGTTTTAATGTCCTCTTTTTCTAATATAATCTTATCTTTATCATTAAATCTTTTTTTAACATCCCTATACGAATACAATATATCCTTAGTAGTCATTAAAGGGTTATGTAACCCTCTTATATGTTTCTTCAAATAATCATAGGATTTTATTGTTTTTAACTTTTTCAAAATTTTTATGAAGGAATCATTAATTTCATCTTCGTTTTGATACAAGTAATTTAAATCATCATATTTGATTTCTTTATTTTTTATAATTCTAGCTATCAAGCTGCTGTTTTCATTTACCAACTCATTTATTTCTAGAGTATATTCCTTTATCTCATCCATAACATGCTGTGTAAGTGTTTGTTTAAATTGATACAAAGTCAATAAATTATAAAATAATATAATAACAATAGCTCCAATTATTAATCTTATGATTTTTTCTTTACTCATAGTAACTCACATTCCTTTCCCAGAATCTCAAGTCAAAATATAGCTAATAGATATCAAAAATATATAGCTCATTTAGTTCATCAATCCATGATTTATCCTTCTTATTGATTTTTTCAATCATTTCATCTAATGTTGATTCATAGAATTCATAGGCATTTAAAATAATTTCTAAATCCTTAATGTAATCTTCTCTTAATATTGATGTACCTGTATCATCAAAATCCTTTTCAATACTTATATATAAATCTAATATTTCTAATTCAGTTGATTTGGAAATATGTAAATCCATATGTTTTTTTATATAAGCCTCAGGTTTGATTAATCGTAACTTAGTCAATATTGAAACAAAAGAATTGTGAATTTCGTTTTGATTATACTTAAAACGAGTTGAATCATCATATTTGAGTTCTCCTGTATTTATAACTTCAGTTAACAAGTCACTGTTTTCACTTATTAAATTTTCCATTTCTACTGCATATTCCTTTATATCTTCTATAGTATACTCGGTAAGTTTATATTTGAATTTATATAAAGTAACTAAATTATAGATCAATACAATACAAAAGACTCCAACTATCAATTTGGCAGCTTTTTCTCTATTCATAACATTATCCCTTCCTTATTTAGCTTTTGAATCAATTTACTTAACTTTTGTAACTGCTTCTTTTCATCATAATTTAAAGTCAAAATAAGGCTTATTAAGACAAATACTTCAACTATCTTTTCAACTTCCAGTTAGAAAATATGAATTTTAGATATCACAAGTTGATTATTACATATATTACCTTAAATGGAAATAAAGATATCGTGAAACAAACTTTTTTTGTCGTCAAATGTGTTTTTTTATTACTAACAAATCAATTTTTTTCATAAATTATCATTCTACAATTAAAAATTGACCTTTTGCGACATCAATGTAATCTTATTTGCCTTTATCTCTTTTAAATTAGACGTTAACCAAAATAAAACCTAGAGGACATAATATGCATACTTTGTAGTTTCACAAAGCTATTAAATTCTCTTCCACTTAACCCCCTGGGGAGTATCTTCTAATACAATACTCTGAGCCTTCAAATCATCTCTTATCTTGTCATCTAAGGCAAAGTTCCTTTCTTTTCTAGCTTTTTGTCTCTATTCAATCTAGAACAATTATTTCTTGTATGAACAAATTATCTTCTATAAACGTATTTAATAATACATTTTCATATTTTCTATCAATTATATCTTTAACTATATACAAGCCTAATCCTCTATCAGCACCTTTTCCAGAATAGTCTTTTTCAAATATTTTCTTTAAATCTGTCTTTACTGAAAAAGAATTAGCAATTAATATAGTTACATTATTTTCTTCATTGTGCATACCAACAAATATTTTCTTTTCTAATGAAGATTTAGCAGCCTCAATGGCATTATCCATCAAAATACCAACTATTCTACAAATATCAACTGATTCAATTGACATATCTTCAATATCTTCAAATATTTCAACATGAATATCTAATTTTAAGTATGAACACTTCTGAATTTTAGCAGTTAATAATCCTTTCAAGCTTAAATTTTTTACATGTTTTAGATAATAAATATTTCTATTATCTAGCTTTCTTTTCTCTCTTAGTACTTCTTTATAATAATATTCCTTAAGTCCTTTTATATCTTTATTGTCAATAAGGCCTTTTAGAGAAAGCATAATGTTTTGAAAGTCATGTATAAATTTTCTTCTATCATAAAGCATGTCTTCAATAATATTAGTATATAATATTATATTTTCATACTCTTTTTGTTTCTCTTCATAGTATTCTATTTTCCTTTTTGAAATAATATATAAATGTATATATGCTAACGTGATTATAAAATACACTGTGCACATAATAATCCCATATACTAATATAGCTTTTATTTTTATCGCGTTAACTACTAAACTTAACATATTCTGTCAGTTTTTTTGCATATTTTTTCGAGAGTGGATATTTCCCATTGTTTTTCATAAGTACATACATATCATTCTTTTTCTTACTAATTCTCTTAATGTATTTAATGTTTATAATACAAGATCTGTGAATTTGATAGAAGCTATCATCTAATTCTTCACGAATCCTTTTAAAGCGCTATAAAACTCAATTCTTCTATTCATCGTCTGCATGATAAGTTTATGGTCTGAAGGAGCTGTCTCAATACAAATTATCTTATTCAAAGGTAGATACATAATACTAGAACCAGACTTTATCATTATTTTCTTTTCTTCAGAATTTGCTTCACATTTTTTCATCTAGTCTATAGCAACATTAAAAGCTTCATATAATCTACTCTTGATATCGTCCACATTTTTTACAATAAAATCCAAGGCCCTAACTTTATACTTATGCGTTGTTAAAGATAATTCTATATGATTTGTGACAAATATTATATAACCATAAATGTCATACTTTCTAATCCTCTTAGCTAATTGGAGTCCATTCATATTATCGTTTAAGTCAATATCTAGAATATAAATATTTTTATTAGTTCCATTTTTCTTTACATATTCTAAAACTTCTTTACATAAAATAGTTTCAACTGTTATTTTCCCTTCTAATTTCTGCATATCAATGTAGTTATTTATATAATCTAAAATCTTTTTTCTAAATCTATTATCATCTTCGCAAATTACAAAATTTGTCATAAACTCACCTTCTAGTCAACAATTAGAAATGTCACATATACTTCAACAGCAGATATTTTATCTTATATGTTAATAATTAGTCAAATTTCAAGAAATTCCTTCGACTAAATTCGTCGACTTATAACTATTTTTGTTGAAAAAAGGTATGTTTTTCAATCTCCCAATAAATATATAACTTAAGTTCTGAAATTTTAAAAGCTAAATTGGTATATAAGGATACTTTCAACTTTAAAGGTTAAATTATCCATATATTAGGCTATCAGTATTGCCGTAAAAGATAATAAGCTTTTTAAAAAAGTTCAAGAAGCGATTCTAAGAGCTTCAAAAACATACTGTAAAGGAATATTATCTTTAGAACTTTTGTAAACAAAGGTTACTAAATCTATAGCCGACAGGCTAATAATGTAATTAATAGTATCTCCAATAGTTTTAATAGCTGCATTAGTAGTCTTAAATCTAATAAATTCTAAGAAATTAATAGCTAAAAACACAAGCAAGAAATATCTTTCTATGGAAAGAAAGCTGCGTACTCTATATTTATCAAAGCTTAGATTGGTTTTTAAATATTTATAGTTGATTTCAATTTTCCATCTTATAGAATAGTACTCCAATATTTTCTCGTTAGCTAAGGAAATATCTGTAGATAAAATAAACATAGGTGGCTCAAGATCTTCTCCATTTATTTCGTAACAAATTAGAACTACAGCATTTTGAAAAGACCCTACGGGTCCCTCATAACGATAGACCCAGTGCCCCTTACCCTTGATGGTAACAATATCTAAAGAACTAGGGTCAATAGAATCAGCGAGCTGAGAAAGCTTTGACCTAATACCAAAAGGCTTAACTATTCTGTTAGATTTCACAGCACCAATAGGATGAAATCCCTTTGTTAAGCATGATTCTATCAAAGGGGTACTAGTGTACCAACTATCAACTAAGCAGTAAATAGAATTACAATTATCAGGAGCAATAAAATCACTAATAAAGTCCTTTGCAATAGCAACTTTACTTTTAAAAGGTTTATTGGAATCCTTACAAACATCTTTACTATAATAAGGCTGAAATTGTAAAGGTATAGATAAATCATTTATAACCAAGTTAGAAGTAACTACACAATGAGACCAAACTCTTTTACCTTCGGCATGGGAATGATTAAAACTTAAGCCTTGCATTTTTTAGCAGCCTTTTTAACATTAACAGTATCATCAATAACTAAAAATCCTACGGAATTATTAGGACATTATTTTTGACGTAATAATTAATATAATTGATACGATTAGTATTAAGCAAGGAGTCATCCCATTTAGAGCTACTTAGAAATTTATAGATAGAACTTCTATCTTTAGCCGTTAAAATGCCTTGAGCAATTGTGGAGATAGTTTTATTACCTTTTATATTTATTAGACCATTAACAATGCTGGATAGATGATTAAACTGAGGTTTACTCATTCCATAATTTACATCATTTAAATAGTTGTAAAGTTCGGTATTTGTGTTTAAAATAGTAGATATAACTGGCATATTGCTAACCCTCCGTTTATTTATTTGTGTGGTAACTTACATATAACATGAGGTATAGTAATATGCCATATTCATTTTTTGGTAGCTTTACCAATTCAATTTTTTATTTTGCAGAACTTAAGTACATTATATATATATATATAATTGTCAACCTTTTATTTCCATTGTTAGATATATTTTTACTTTTTGAGAAAATTTATTTTCATATTCCTATTATTTCGAAATAGGTTGTTGCTATTTCTCTCTTTCCTTTATAATCTCTCTTACTTGAACATCTCTCAAAAAAAATCCAGTAAACAATCGTTTACTGGATTTTAATAATAACTTAAGATGGATCTCAGGTTATTTTAATCCTCCCTCTGAATATCTATTTCCAGGGTTCCATAATAAATATTCCTTTACTCCATTATCTTCTAAAGCCTTAATCTGAGCCTTTACCTCTTCAGCTCCATATCTTATATGTCCCTCTACCCAAGTAGCAGTAAAATCCTGAATCCAAGGTCTTATTATTGCTGGTGTTTCTATGTTTTTATTTCTCATAACTGAATCCTTTGTACAGCGATAAATCGTTTCATATGGGTGTGCATCTGGTACAGATAAACCATACACCCCATTTCCATAATGGCTTAGAACATCATAGAAGATACATAATTAACCTGTGGTTTTTTTAGGCAAATCTAATCGTTCAATATGTCTCCCGTATTACTATCCTGCAAAACAATTCTTCCTGTATAAAAATCCACAAATATTTCTCGATCGTTTGCTATACTTGCCCACCAATAGACTCCTTCTTTTTTAGAAAACTTTTTACTTCTTGGTGCCACGTATAGTAAATCTATATTTGACTCTATCTCTAAGTTTGTTTTTTTTATGATAGATATCGCCTCTTCCTTAGAAATTCCGTCATGAAATTTTATTGTATATATTACTTTAGGGTTTAGCCATCTATTATTATATGTATCTAACCATATTACTTTTTTGATATTTTTCTCATCAGTACCATATACAACAGTATATGGACGTCCAATTGGTGAATATATAATTTTTTCAATATGAACAATATTTTCTTTGTTTTTTACAGTATTAATTATCATGACTTTTTTTAAAATATTTACAATAGGAATTGAAAAAACTATTACTAATAAAATTATAATTAAAGATAATTTTATTATAGATTTTCTTTTTATTGATTAAACTCCTTTCTAAATATATAAATAATATATCTAATTTTTGATTGTATACAATCCTTCTATATAATTGTCATCTGAATCCCAATTTCTATATACGTCGGCGTAACTCCACCCATCATGAATAATATAATAATTTTGATTTTCACTATCTACATTATACTTATATCCCATATATGTAACATAATGTTCCCTATAATACGGATGGTCCCAATATAAAATTGTACCAGGTCTTTCGTTATAAATTTCTGTTTTAATAGTATCATATGATTGTGTTGCAAATCTTACTTTGATTCATGTATTTTTCTAATCCCTTTGCATAAGAAGACGGAAGAGTCGCATAATTACCTCCACCCACAGGAAATGTACCCATTTTGTCATATAGTTCATCTATAACATTAGTTGCACTTTGAGAACTTATAATTAAATTTGGATAACCTGTTTTATCCCAATAATATACTATATGGTAACCAGCAGTAGGACCACATCCATGATAAACATTATAGTAAGGCACATTGCTTAATTTCTCTTCAATAAAAGTACTTTGTATAGTAATTGATTTAACCTGCAAATCTATTTCCTCTAATAAAGGTCTTATATCTTTCATTGTATCAACATCAATTTTTATACTTCCATCATTTGTAAAGTCAATTATTTCTTTTCCTTTACCCACTGTATTTTTCTCTTCTACTAATACTCCATATAATGAAGGCCCATCGTATAATAATGTTAATTTTTTGTTTTTAAATTTTTCCTTTTTAAGCTCTATATAATTAGATAAGTAATCAGCATAAGGAGATTGTCCAAGAGCATATTCCATTATTTGTTTATTTTTTGGATTTACTAACATGTAGCCTATAATTTTATCTTCTCTTATAACGTTAAACAGGTATGCTGAAAGTTTTTCTTCGCTATTATATAGTTTGATTTTTTTACTTAATTTTGCTTTAGCCCAAACTTCAAAACCTTTATGAGTAGATATTTTTTCTTTAAATTCTTTGGTAGCATTTTCTATAGCTATTTCATTTGCAAATGTACTATAACAACTAATACTGATTAATAAACATATTAACATTATGCTTATAAATTTTTTCAAAATCTCACCTCTTTTTTTCTTTATTAGTAGCGTTTAGCATAACTTAAAACGCTTTGTGTTACTTTGTTTAAAACATAAAAATTTCTTATAACTCTGTAAAATTTTTTTATTTTCACGTAACAGTGGAGACGTTTAATTTGCCACGTATTTCTACTTCATCCTCTTAAGAATACCTCTATCGATATTTAATACTCTACTTAATTGACGATTACTTGCTCCATTTTGTTTTTTTATACCTTTTATTATGCTATTCCTTTCTTCTTTTGATCACGAATTTAAGCTGGTAACCACCTCAGATTTATATACTTGTTCCCAAATTCCTGATCAGAAATCTTACATGCATTATATTATATATATATATAATTGTCAACCTTTTATTTCCATTATTAGATATATTTTTACTCTTTTAGAAAATTTATTTTTGTATTCCTATTATTTTGAAATAAATTGCTGCTATTTCTCTCTTTCCTTTATAATCTCTCTTACTTGAACATCTCTCAAAAAAAATCCAGTAAACAATCGTTTACTGAATTTTAATAATAACTTAAAATGGATCTCAGGTTATTTTAATCCTCCCTCTGAATATCTATTTCCAGGGTTCCATAATAAATATTCCTTTACTCCATTATCTTCTAAAGCCTTAATCTGAGCCTTTACCTCTTCAGCTCCATATCTTATATGTCCCTCTACCCAAGTAGCAGTAAAATCCTGAATCCAAGGTCTTATTATTGCTGGTGTTTCTATGTTTTTATTTCTCATAACTGAATCCTTTGTACAGCGATAAATCGTTTCATATGGGTGTGCATCTGGTACAGATAAACCATACACCCCATTTCCATAATGGCTAGGGTACATCATAGGAGATACATAATCAACTATATTACTTACAGCCTCCCAGTATTGACCAAGTCCCATATCATCGCTGACTGAACCAACTAACCCATATATATCTGCTGATATATATACTTTAAGAGGTGAAATATGCTCTCTTGCATATTTTAAATATTTTTGTATAGTCAATGGCTTAGACTCTCCAAGTTCATTTCTATAGTCTAGATGCTTATCTAGCTTTCCTCCATTTGATGCAGGAAATCTAACATAATCAAACTGTATTTCATTAAAGCCTGCCTGAGCCGCTTCCTTTGATACTTCTATATTATATTCCCATAATTGTCTATCATGGGGCGATACCCATATTATTCCATCTTTATTGGTATAAGGCTTCCCATTGCTTCTACGTACTATGGCTTTATCTGGATTTCTTTTGGCATACTTAGGGTCTTTAAAGGATACTATCCTTGCTATTGTATAGATATTGTTATCTTTAAGTTTTTGCATAAAGGCTTTTATATCCTTAATAGGTGCTTTTTCATTTGCCTTAGGCGAAAACTTTTCAGCTGCCTTTGTGGCAAATAGCATATTACCATGATCATCTTTAACGTCAATGACAAAAGTATTTATATTAGTTCTTTTTGTCATTTCTATAAGCTCATCTAATCTTTTACCTGCAGCAGAATGTATGGTTACATATACCCCCTTAACTTCTACCCTAGGATTTTCAGGATACTCAATCTTTTCTTGAAGAGTCAAATCCAAGTCTTTATAGGCTTCACCTAAAAGCTCCATTCTATCGGCTACAGTATATTTTGCAGAAATCCATCCTTCATCATTATTTTCAGCATAATCAAACTCGATTTTATACCATGTGATTTCTCCTGCTTCATCCAGTTGCTTGTCTAAAATCTTTACAGGAGAACCCTTGGCAACTGCCCCAATGATCTTTGCTTCTCTGTTTCCTTGGGCTCTAACATTTAACTTGCTAGCACTTACGTATACTACATTTTCTTCCTTCTTAACTTCTTGTTCCCTTTTATCGTCTTCACCTTGCTCTTCTTTGATTTCAGTTTCCCTTTTTTCCTCTTTGTTTTGCTGATTTTCATTGCTATCTACTACCTGAATTTCTTCATTGTCAGTCTCACCTTTGCTTGTAGCAGGTATTTCTCCTTTGTTGCAACCTGTTAATCCAATGGTGATTAAAATAATTACTGCTAAAACCATTATTGCTATTTTCTTCAGCATTCTGCCACCCTTTCTTATGCACTATAAGAATAACCAACTCTAGAACTAAATGAATGTAAAGACTATATGTAAAACCATTCATCATTGCCCTAAAACCTATCCATAATAATTGATATATAAAAATCTTGAAATTAGAGACTAAAAGCCTCTAATTTCAGCTAGGGTTCTATGTCAGTTATTCATACAAAAATTATAACACGATTATTGCTTACTTTGTATGGTGAGTTAATAAGAAATTTTTACTATAATTTCTATGAAAAGTACAAAACATATCTATAAAATAATAAATTTAAAAGTCCTACTCTATTACTATAACAGCACTTTTACCTATTTCTATCCAATCATATATAAATTTAGCATGACTGGTATAATTTCTTACACATTTATGGGAACGAGGAGTAGTTCCAATAGTATATAGATACTCCTTCAATCCAGGATCAACTCTCTTGTCCTCTACTATTTGAAAAGCTACTGGTACACCATGAATATATGCTCCACCATTAAATCTTGTTGCATAAGGAGCATATCCATCTATTTCTCTAGTTTCGTCATGGAGATACAGAAATCTCTTCTTTTTTTCAATAGCCATATAATATCCTAATGCTGTTTCTTCTTTATATTTAGCCTTCGCTCCTGTAGTCGCAAAAACATAGGATATAAGGTTCCATTTACCATCTCTATATTCAAAAACCCCTTGATTTTGGTTTTTCCTATCTATTACTACAGCCTTTGTTAGCTCTTTAATAGAATTCCAAAAGCTTACATATTTTTTAGGAATCCAATATTCACCTTCAAATTGAAGGGTTCTAATTTTATAGTATTTATTATTCTTATCCAATATTGTAATTAGACTTCCATCAGAAATATATCTAAACTCTGAATTACTATTTGGCTCAACATAGGCAGGAGCCGCTTGATATCTTTTAACTCCATATTTGTCAACCATTGCTCCATCATATAAAGGTGCTCTGCCATTTCTATCTTTATAGTTGGATATATATGCTGTATTAGTATTATCGACCTCATTTTTTAGCTTGTTTATAGCTTCTTCCATTTTTTTAAATTGAAATTTTCTTTGGGTTCCTAATGGTGCAAATACATATCCATATTGGATCTTGTCATTATTTTTCCAAAATACTTTATACCATCTATCACTATTATATTTTTCGATATATTGCCCCTTCACTTCTTCTGCTAAATTTAACTTTTCATAAATCAAACCCTTTTTTAATACCCTTGCTTTAGTGTTTGGCTTTTCTCTAATATTTAGATTAGTCCTTAGAAGAAGAAGATAATCATAGCTGGTATTATATTTGTCATACTTCAAATCAAGATTGATGCTTGGCGGTAATTGTGTGTTAAATGTATTTAAAACAATATATTCTCCCTGAGTTCCGTCTTGATTAATACCTGATTCTTTTTCTTCTTTTTCTTCAGTATTCTCTTTTTGAGTATTTTTTTCTTCTGTATCTATAACTTCTGTGCCTTCTTTTTCTTCTGCTTCTATATCTTTTGTTATATTTCCTTGTAAATCCTCTGTATTTTCCTGTTCCTTTTCTTCAATTTCTCCTTGTGGTATCAATGTATCTTCTTCTGTTTTATGTTCTTCCTCAGCAATTTTAGTTAGTTCTTCATCTTCCTTTAAATCAGAAGCATTAACATCTTCTTCGATATCCCCTTGATTGCTTCCATCATTCTCTAATTTTTTATTCTCGTCAATTAGATTTTGTATCTCATTATCAAGGGGTAGAGTATTATCAGCATGACTACAAGGTATCTCTAAGCAACCGCTTATAAGTAATAGTATCATAACTGATATAAATATTCTTTTTTCCATAAAATCTTCTCCCTTAATTTAAAATATTAGCATTGCGCTTTAATTTTTATACTATACTATGTCTGTTAATAATCTTATCTGCAACATTATGTCAATCATTATTAATATTAACTCATTATAAGTATAAAGTGGTTACAAAAATTTTACAATAATTTTATTAAATTTTATCCTCAAATATTAAATTTTTTTATTTTCATCTAGGGACTCAAACGTTTTTTTTCCAAAAATAGTACTTGGAACATGGAACTTGCAACTAAAATTTGTTGTTAGACACCTTTGCCCTTTTTATCAATATAAAGCAAAAGAGAATGGTTCTGACCATTCCCTCACTTTATTGACAAGCTCCAATTTCTTTATTATCCCTTTAAATTTACTCATGTATTTCTTTATACGATATGCTTAATTATTCTCAACTCGCCTTAAACTTTAGCTTCCTTAAAAATCTGTCATATTACAAACTTTATCTATAAGATTATATCTTAAATCCTTTAACTATTCTCTCTAAATTATCGGCTAAAGCAGCTAAGGAGTTGGCATTTTGATTTATAATTTCCATAGAACTACTTTGTTGTTGTACCGAAGCAACTGTTTCTTCAATACCTGCAGAATTTTCTTCTGATATGGCTGCTATTTGCTCACTTGCCGTATTAACGGAATTACTATTTTGGGTTATTTCATTTAAGTTATCAGATATTTTCTTTATCATGTTTGCCATTTCTATAACCTGATCATTAATTTCTTTAAAGGATTGAGCAGTAACCTTAATTTGCTCAGATCCCTCATCTACATACTGATATCCTTTTTCAAGAGATTCAGTCATTAAGCTTGTTTCATTTTGAATCCCCATTACAATATTCGTAATTTCATTAACCGAATTTCCAACCTGCTCTGCTAACTTTCGAATCTCTTCTGCAACCACTGCAAAACCTTTCCCTGCTTCCCCTGCTCTTGCAGCTTCAATGGCAGCATTTAATGCTAAGAGATTTGTTTGTTCAGATATACTGTCGATAACCTGCACTAATTTAGATATGTTTTCAGAATTTTTTTCTAAACGCTTTACTTTAGTCACCGAATCTCTAAAAATCGCATTTATATCATTCATTTTTTCTATGGAAATTTTCATCTGTTGATTTCCTATACTTGCAACATTCAAGATATCCTTTGATGAATTTTCTAATATACCACTATTAATATTGGCATTTTTAATTAATTCTGTAAGGCTTCCTATGGAAGATGCAATATTATTTGCAGAGTTGGCTTGCTCCTCAACGCCACCAGCCATTTCCTGCATGGTTGCTGATATCTGTTCACTTCCTTCTTTAACCTCTTTAGCTATATTACTCAAAGTATCTCCTTGCTGACTAATATCTAAAGACGAATCTGTGATTTCTTTAACCATACTCCGTAAATTATCAAGCATTTGATTCATTGCCTCTGATAATTTTCCAATTTCGTCCTTACCCCTGTAATCGATTTTTTCCACCGTCAAATCTCCCTCTGAAATACGATTTGACATTTTAATAACTTTATTGAAATTAGAAGTAATACGTTTGCTAGTAATGAAAACAGCAACTGCTCCAATTACTGTAACCCCTATAATGCACATTATTAATGTGGTGATTGTTTTTCCCACAATTATATTTGTTCTTTCTATGGATTTGTGTCGTCCTTCATTTACTTTTCCTCTTAATTTTTCAAAAACACTAAAAGAACTCTTGCTTGTGGAAGATATGTTTATATTTGCAAAAATAGCATTTTGTTCATCATCTTTTTCTAGATATGGAATAATTTTATTTTTGAAAGTCTCATTCATAGTTTTATTATTATTAGCAATTATATTAAATAAAAACTTCAAATCCTCTGTATCCATTGCAGGTTCTATTTTGTTTTGCAGCTCTATAAATTCTTTATCGTATCTATCATATTCTTCAAGTAAAGATTTTGTTTCCATAGAAATATAATCAGAGATTACACCATTTTTAGCCTTTAACAAATATGCCATATGGGCTATAGTTACAGCTCTTTCCCCTTTAATTTCCATATCTGCTATACAATGTTGAATATCAAATAAAAAACTAGCTACGTATGCTGTAGCTACAACAAACAGCATAATAACAATAAATAATATCACCCCATACTTATGCCCTATTCTCATATTTTGCCATCTCAATAATTTCAATTTCTTTCCCTCCTACTATAACCATATATTACTATATTATAAAGCATTTTTTAGTAATATTGTGTCACTTTTTGTAGTTTTTTGATTTTTTTTATATATTTTTAGTTATTTAGGATTATAGACCTATTTTATATTATAGATTTAATTTCTCATAAATATAGTTAGAATAGGAGGCGAACTATAATTATTCTATATTAATTCCTCAAATTAGGGATAAAATTATCTGACAACAGGTTTTAGTTACAAGTTCTATGTTGCAAGTTTTCAGGTCATTCTTTTAAGTCTAAAAATCTTAATTCCTGATTCTAAAATTTTACTTGAATTCCTATATACTATTCTTCAAACTTATTAGTTAATGTGCCAATCTTTTCAATATAGCACTCTACCTTATCTCCTGGCTTAAGAAACTTAAAGGGCTTAAATCCTAAACCAACACCTGCAGGAGTACCAGTAATAACTATATCTCCAGCCTTTAGCCTCATACCTTTAGATAAATCATTTATAATATAGGGTATATCAAATATTAAATTCTTGGTATTAGAATTTTGCCTAAGTTCATCATTTACTTTGCAAGCAATATCAAGCTCTACTGGAAAAGGAATTTCATTCTTATAAGCAATATATGGTCCCATTGGACAATGGGTTTCAAGACTTTTCCCTTTGAACCATTGTCCATGTTTTCTCTGAATATTTCTAGCAGATATATCATTTACAATAGTATATCCAAATATATAATCCTCAACCTCTTCCTTCTTTATATTAATCCCATCTTTACCAATAATAACAGCAAGCTCCACCTCATAATCAACCATATCTGTTATTTCTAAGTGGTTTAAAATAATATCTCCATCACCTATTGCAGGAGATGCAATCTTTGAGAAATAAATAGGAAATTTGGGTATATCATCAGTTCCTCCTGGAAGTCCCTGTGTCTCCTTTGCATGATCGATATAATTTTTACCAAGACAAATAATATTTCTCTTAGGATAGGGTATAGGAGCGCAGAGCTTTACATCCTTTTCTTCTATTCCTTTAAAATTATTAAACCCCATAATTTCTTCCATATCCTTTATTAGAGTATCATCAGCAATTTCAATAAAATCATTCATGGTTTCAGGATAATCCTTATCCATTGCTTTAAATATATCCTTTATAGGAATAATCCTTTTATCTTCCTTTAAAACAACACCTATCTCCTCAGCTCTATCATATTTATAGGTTGCAAAATACATATCCACTCTCCTTTCTTATTTTAATAGTATTTCATGTATAGAATTTACATAGTAAAACTTAATTTATACATGTACAAATATGCAATGTTTCTGGGCATTTTGGACATGTATAAATTAAAGTCTTTACTTAAATTTCTATACAAGATATCAAAACTATATTTAAATTTCTATATAGTTCTTCTAAATCCTTTAATATTTAAACTGTTTAGGGTTAAATAATCTAAAAAAGTATTAAAAAACCAAAAAATTATTATTTTAATTTCCAGTTTTTTAATACTTTTGTATTCAAATACTATTTGATTTTTATTATTGTAACCTATTGTGCTAGTCTCTATCACATTATCACTTTTATATTCTTTTGTATTATTTCCTATTGTTATTAGATATTTCCTTGTTAATACAGCTATAAAACTCCTTTATTGGATTCTAATTATTAAATATATATTTTAGATTATTTAATAAATCCAGTTCTTCTGATAGCAGGAATAACAAATAAGGATGTAAAAGCAACTATAGCAACCTTAACTAAATCCTGAATTATGAATGGATAAAAACCAGCATTCATTGCAGCTGTAAAGGACATAGACTTTCCTAAATAAAAATTAATTATCCCATATAGATATGGAACTCCAACTGCATAAACAATAAAAAGCCCTATAATTCCTGCACCAAAAACTTTGCTAAAACCTATAAACCCTTTAATTTCACCAATATTTTCCGTTAATTTCCCAATTATAGCTGCACATATGATAAAACCTATAAGATAGCCAAAGGTTGGTTTTAATATATGAAAAAATCCTCCCGTTCCACCTGCAAATACAGGAAGTCCTATTAAACCCATTAAAACATAAACTAACTGTGAAAAAAAACCTAACTTTGCTCCTAAAAACACCCCTGCATACATGCAAAATAAAATTTGCAGTGTAAATGGAACTGGCTGTGTAGGAATCTGTAAGTAAGCTCCAATTGCTGTCAATGCTGCAAATAATGCTACTAAAATCATATCACGTGTACTTAATTTCATAATCAGTCTCCCTTCATTTGTAAATTATAAATATATAGTACCTTAAGGAAGTTTAATTGTCAACTGTTTTAGTTTACTATGTTAACGTTTAAAGTTAACATTTATCCTCTATTACAGGAGCTGGTTCTTTTTGCTATAACAAATTTTACAGCAACGTTACAAACTATTTACATCTGTTTTAATAGACTGTAATTTCCGATATTTTAGTTTATAATTATATTATTCTATAATTGAAGATTGGAGGAATAATTGATATTAAACATTAAAGAAGCTGGTAGATATGCGAATTTTCTACAAAAAAACATCGATTTATTAAAAATTTATTTAGATTATGGAGCTGCAAAAAGAATTTAAGATAATCTAGCTATAGAGATTTGGTTGATAATGTATAATAATTTTTCATCGATCCTTTATAGCCAATAGCTTCGATATTCATTATTCACAGCTCATAATCTCTTTATTTCATTATTTTATTTCTTCAAAATAACAATAATTCATCACTAAAACAGTTTGTAAAAAGTAAAATAATCCCGTTTTAAATTTTTAGACCTAGTTTTTTTCAGCTTTACTATAAATTCTTATATTATATAGTAGTTAATATTCTTTCATCCTATTATTTCATGGATTTGAAGTAAAATACCATATAGAAAATGTTCAAAACTTCGAAAAAGGTTAATTTTTTCATTTAACTTAAAAAATATTATAAACAATAATACACGCTTCTACATTTTTTCTATGAAGTTTATGATACTTTAGAGTTAGTTGTCTTTAGCAGTATATGAAACAAATCTACACCAATATAAAATGAAAATATATATTTTCACAGTAGCACAATTGATCAGTTTAATTAAATTCTGAAATTAATAATCAATAAACTTAAGAACTAGTAAAAGTCTATGAGATATCTTATGTAATTTGTCTCATAGACTTTTTTTCTTGGTGCTATAGTTATATTATTCCAAAGTATTCCTTAACCGACTTCCTAGCCACATCTATCATCAAATCTATTTCTTCTTCATTTATAACGTATGGAGGCATAAAATACACTACATTCCCTAATGGACGAAGCAATACCCCATGCTTTAAGGCATTTTTATATATTTTATAGCCAACCCTTTCCTTCCAATCAAAGCCTTCCTTAGTTTCCTTATCCTTCACAAGCTCTACAGCTCCTATCATTCCAAGCTGTCTAAATTCTCCTACATATGGAATATCCATAAGATATTCCTGCACTTTTTGTTTAATAATACGTGATTTCATTTTATTTTTTTCTAATATATTTTCATCTTCAAATATATTTAAGGTTTCACAAGCTACAGCACAACCTATTGGATTTCCAGTGTAGCTATGGCTATGAAGAAAAGCCTTTAATGTGGTATATTCATCATAAAAGGCATCGTAAATTTCATCAGTCATTAGTGTAAGAGATAGCGGCAAATATCCAGCCGTTAAACCCTTTGATACACACATAATATCAGGTGAGACCTCTGCATGTTCACAAGCATACATTTTTCCTGTTCTTCCAAAGCCTACAGCTATCTCATCGGCAATAAAATGAATATCATATCTATCACATATTTCTCTCAGCTTCTTTAAATAAACTGGTGAATATATTTTCATTCCAGCTGCACCTTGAACCATAGGCTCTATAATAGCTCCTGCTATTTCTTCATGATTTTTTTCTATAGCCCTTTCCATGTACTCAAAGCACTGGGCATTGCAGGTATCTCTATTCAAGCCATATTTACATCTAAAACAATCAGGTCCTTCTACCTTATAGGTATTTAAAAGCAATGGCTTATATATCTTACTATATAAATCTATTGCACCTACTGAAAGAGCTCCTAATGTCTCTCCATGATAAGCGTCAGTTATAGCTATAAATTTTGTTTTCTTTGGTTTCCCAGTTTGCTGAAAATATTGAAAGCTAAGCTTAATAGCTACTTCAATTGCTGATGACCCGTTATCTGCAAAAAAGACCTTAGTGAGCCCCCTAGGTGCAATATTTACCATTCTCTCAGCCAGTTCAATAGCAGGTTTATGAGAGAAATTTGCAAATATAACATGCTCTAATTTATCCACTTGATTTGCAATTGCCCTATTTATTCTTCTATTACTATGCCCAAAAAGATTTACCCACCAAGAAGATACAGCATCTAAATACCTTCTACCTTGTATATCATATAAAAATACCCCTTCTCCTCTATCAATTACTATGGGTGGAAAATCTTCATAATCCTTCATTTGAGAACAAGGATGCCAAATATACTTTAAATCTTTAGATTGTAGTGATTCCATAATAGCCCCCTAGCTTATTATTTTATTAACATCTATTTTCTTTTCAAACTCAGCCTTTAATTCTTCATATCCATTTTTTTTATAATTATTTAAGTCATCTATAACAGCTATGATTTCTTTATTGGTTATTTCCTTTATGGTGTCAATATTGTCCTTTACATGTATTTCATCTGTATATCTATTTATAATAATCCCTTTAATATCTAATCCTACACTTTCTGCAAATTTAACTGTCAAAGCAGTATGATTTATAGTTCCTACACCAGCCCTTGCCACAATTATAACTGGTAAATTTAAATCCTTGATTAAATCGTATATAAAATAGCTTTTATCTATAATAGGTACTATTATTCCCCCTGACCCTTCAGCTACCAAAAACTCATACTTTTCCGACAACCTTCTATATGTATTTAATATCTTTTCTCTATCTATTTGGACATTTTCAAGTTTTGCTGCAAGATGAGGTGATACTGGAGTCTCTAAACAATATGGATTCATTACCTCGTATGTTTCATGGATTTTACTTACTTCTTTTACTAGCTTTACATCTCCTGGTATCAATTTTTTGTTTTCTCTAATCCCACCACTAAGTACTGCCTTAAAGCAGCATGTATTTATTCCACTTTTTCTAAGGACATACACTAATCCAGCAGTAACTATAGTTTTACCTACATCTGTATCAGTTCCGACTATGAATACGCCTTTATTCAAACTTGACACCCCTCTTTATAGTTGCAAGTTCCTTGTTCTAAGTTGCAAGTCTTCAGGTCATTCTTCTAAATTGCTTTAATTCATATACATACTTTTCCTTAAAAGCTAGACCATCCTTATAAATATATATATTCGCCAATAAAACTTAAAAAGCGAAAGTAGCCACTGAAGTTTCCTTTTAGCTCCCTTTATAAACCTGTTTTATCCTCTTTTTATTCAGATGATAAACTGGTTTGTAAAATTATCCATTATTATAATTCAAATCCCTCACACATTATCATTTCTTTATCTTGCTTTATATTATTTCCTATAGTTGTCAAATAATTTCCTGTCAATGCCCCATTTACTCCTGCCTTAAATCCTATATTTTGCTTATCCTTTAGAGCCATTCTTCCCCCAGCATATCTTATATAACAATTAGGTATGATATATCTATATAGGGCCATTGTCTTTAAAATCTCATTAGGCGACAATACCTCTATATCTTCTAATGGCGTTCCTTTAATAGGGTTAAGTACATTTAAAGGTACCGATTTTATACCTAACTCCTTTATTTCAAATGCCATTTTCAACCTATCTTCTCTAGTTTCTCCCATACCTATAATTCCACCACAACAAATCTCAAGCCCAGCCTTCATTACATTTTTAATAGTCTCTATCCTATCTTCATAGGTATGAGTAGTACATATCTCGCTATAATAATCCTTAGAGGTTTCTAGATTATGGTGATACATACTTACTCCTGCTTCTTTTAGTTTGGTAGCTTGTTCATAATTAACTATACCATGGGATGCACACAGTTTTAGATTAGTGTCTCTACTAAGTTTTTTGTAGATATCTACTATTTTTTCAAAGTCCTTATCCCTAATTCCTTTTCCACTGGTTACGAGTGAAAATCTATGGACACCTGATTTCTCCATTTCTTTAGCTCTTTCTAAAATCCTATCATAATCTAAAAGTTCGTATTCATCTACTCCAGTTTCATAATGAGCCGATTGAGCACAAAACTTACAATCCTCAGAACATTTTCCAGACTTTGTATTCATTATTGTGCATAAATCAGCCTTTTTACCAACGAACTGCTTTCTAATCTTATTAGCACCACAAAATAATTCTTCAAGGATTTCTTCATCATTCTCATCAATATTTATAAGCTTTATGGCCTCATCATAGGTAATTTCTCCACCATTTAATATTCTTTGGGTAACTTCAGAAATAATCTTTTTCATATCCATAAATATATCTCCTCAAACACTGCAAATTTTTTATGAAACATAGGGAATTATCCACCTTAACCTATCTTCTAATTCTTCCAACATAGCCTGTTCTTCTTAATATTGGTATTATTTTTACAGCGGTAATGCTAATTAAGATACTTAAAACTATATCGGGTAAGATATATGGAATAAATCCAGCTGCTAATGCTGCACTAAATGTAAATGTTGCCTTACCAAAATAATGCTTAACAATCATATATAAATATGGAACTCCTAGTCCATATACTATTAAAAGACCAATTATTACAGGTATAAAAATCCTTATGAAAGTAACCTTTTCAAGTTTTTCCGTTAATTTTCCTATTATAAGGGCACAAAATATAAATCCTAGTAGATACCCAAATGTTGGTTCAAATATATAGCCAAATCCTCCACCTTTAGTAAATACAGGAATACCCAAAAGCCCAACTCCCACATAAAGTATTTGAGAATAAAAGCCTAGTCTAGTTCCCAATAGTACCCCTGCATATGCACAAAACAAAAACTGAAGTGTAAAAGGCACAAGTGGATTAAATGGATTATATATTTTTATAAATGCCCCAATTGCTGTTAATGCTGCAAATAATGCTACTAAAATCATATCACGTGTATTTAACTTCATAGCCAATCTCTCCTCATTTTTGTATTAAATATATAGTAACTTAAGGAAGATTGATTGTCAACCGTTTTAGTTTATTTCGTTGACATTTATCTATTTATTTTGTCTAGAACTCTATTCTTTTTATCTTTTTATTTTTCAGAATAAAATAGCAATATATTTACAAAAAAAATAAACCTCCAATACTTCTAGAGGCTTATTTTTTGAATTTAATAGCTATTTACTTGTTTCATCTGTCAATGCTTCATTAGGATAAGTTCCATTTATATAATGAGTCTTCATTGTCTGAGCTATATTCTCCTGCCATTCTTTTAAATTTTGACGCAATTCATCATCTGTTATAAAATTATTATCTAATTGATATCTTATATTGAACATCTTTTGATTATATTTATTATATGCCCAGTTTTCTGTTAAAAAAATAGGTCTTTGTATACCACCCTGACCATAATAACCATTTCCTGTAAGCAGAGCTAAATTAATGCTATGATCAGCATTTCTTTCCTCAGTATAACCAGTACATTCATTATCGTCGCCATCACCATCTGTATCTTGATAATCATAGAGCAAATGCCTTTTTTCATTACTGTATAAATACATATCGTTTAAAATTTCTGGAGGTTCGCCTGCAAATGGAAATATAGGGATAAAAATTGTATGACTAGGCTCTCCTTGAGCTAACCACATAGTTATCAGTTTCCCATCATCACTATCTGATGCTTTACTTCCTGTAATAACAACACTAAATGTAGTACAGAAACGACTTAAATGCCAGCCTGTAGCTTTTTGAGCTTCACCATTTTCATTTGTATATGGAAGATCGCCTATACTTCTTGCCAGTGTCTCAATATCATAAATTTGTCCTATGCCATATGCACCTACCTCTTTTTGGATAAAATACCGATAATCCTTATCATGGGGATCATCCATTCTAATTCCTATACGTCCCCACCGCTTAACTGTACTCGTTGAATATTCTCTATCATCAATACCATCCTGTCCTTGTTCTCCATTGACAACCTGATTATCTTCAACATAGGTTCTATGCTCATCTACAAAATATTTAAAACCATCATCTCTTTCATAATCTACTCTAGCAAAATTTGTTCTCCAATCATATCCATTATACTCTCCGTCTGATGGATTTTCTAAATCCTTATCATCTTCATGAACAGCTGGATAGATAGGATATGAATATCCTGGAAAATTCTGTGGAGTATATTCTTCGCTTACATTATCTCTAGTAAAATCTGCACCACTAACTTCAAAGGTTGCCATATTCCCATATTTATCAAAAACCATTATTATTGAGTTAGTGTTTCTTGCAGTAGAGCCATCATACCAGCCATTATTAGTATCTCTAAGTAACTGTTCTACTTCATCAACGGTTTCACAACTACATAAAATCATATGATTTAAAGTCTTATTATCGATTCCATTTGGGTCTTGATCTGGAGTAAATCCCTGTTCTTGTTGAAAATCTCTGGAAAGTGTATGTGCACTTGTCTGTACCAAGCCAAGTCCTTTTTCATTTGCTCCAGCCCATGGATAATACTTATATGGATGTATAGGTTCAGTTATTGGAGTAAGGTCTATAGGTTCATTTGTCCTTTCTTTTTCTTGTTCTTTAACCTTTTTAGGATCTGAATAATAAACCTTCGTATCAGCATCTGTTACCCCTACATAATTAAATTTATCAAATTCGTTATTTGATGTTTTATGATAATAAGCAAATGTCTTCCAACAATTCTCACTTCCCCAAGAATCTCTATTTTTCCATATTACAGGTCTGCCATCTACTGTAGCTGAACCCGTCGCTCCTGCAATGCTACACGCCCAAGCTGAAGCAATATTCATTCCGAAGAACATGACAGCAATAAGAATACAAAATATTTTTTTCCTTCTCATATAATCTCCTCCTCATATTTCTTCCATTAATGGATACTATACATAATATCCATCATCAATTATTGAAGCTTCTTCATTAAAAAAATACTCACAAACAAAAGCTTCTAGTCTCTTTAATATAAGCTCAGTCATTTCCTTGCCTAATTCATAAGATGCTAGTGTAGCATCACCTAATGCTCCATTTTCTGTTACCTTATCAAAATCCCATCTTACCCCAGTAAAGAATTTTCTTTTTCCATATAGAGAATCTGTCAATTTGCTTTTTTCCAGAGAGTTTTCCTTTACAAGCCATGGAGCAATGTACATGCTCTGTGATACCTCCCCTTCACAGGCATGCCCTCTGATTTTAGATAAACCCTTTGTTTCTAATAAATCCTTAGCTATATCTGTTCCACTACCTATCCACGCTGCATCTATGCCAAGTTCTTCCTTTAGCTTCACAATAGCAACTCCCAAAGCTGGTCTATTGCCTCCATGGGCATTCAATAATAATATTTTTTTAATTCCATGCTCCTTTAAGCTCCAACCTATATCCATTATAATTGATATAAAGGTGTCTGGCTTTAATGTCATTGTTCCAGGAAATTTCATATGATGATAGGAAATACCGTAGTTTAATGGTGGGCAAACTATTACTCTAGGATATAGCTTTTCTGCTAGCAGTTTCCCCATCTCATATGCCCTATCACTATCTGTTGCAAAGGTTAAGTTTGGTCCATGCTGTTCGTGTGAACCTGCTGGAATAATTGCAACTTCAATATCCTCCTTGTATTTCTCAAATTCAGTCCAAGATAACTCCGATAGCACTAATCTATTCATTAAAAATGCCTCCCCGATTATGATTTTTATATATAGAAATCGCAATAAATCTTTTACATTTTGCTCCCTTGAATATCCTAGAGACATTGTCTATTCAAGAAATCAAAATGTAGCTTTACTAGTGCGTTCTATATAAATGACATTCAACAAAGTGACCCTTTTCAACCTCTACAAGCTCTGGGGCTACCTTTGTACATATCTCCATACATTTTATACATCGTGGAAAAAATCTACACCCTTTAGGTAAATCTATAGGGTTTGGTGTCTCCCCTTTTATCTTCTTCAAGCTTATCTTATAGTCAGGATCAGGACTCGGTACAGCTTCAAGTAAAGCCTCTGTATATGGATGATATCTCCTTTTAATAATATTTTCGGTTTTCCCTATTTCAACTATTTTTCCTAAATACATAACTCCAGTTCGCTGACATAGGTATCTGATAAGAGAGATATCATGAGATATATACATACTTGCTAGCTCTCTTTCACGAATTAAATTCTTGAGTAGATTTAAAATGCCAGCCCTTATTGATACATCCAACATAGACACTGGTTCATCGGCTACTAAAAAGGTTGGGTGTAAAATCAAAGCTCTAGCAATAGCTACTCTTTGCCTTTGCCCTCCACTCATTTGATGGGGAAATCTATCCATAAAATTTTTTGCTGGTTTTAAACCTACATCATTTAATGTTTTTTCAATAATCTCAAGTCTTTCTTTATATGAAGCCCCTATCTTATGGATAATAAGAGGCTCAAGGAGAGTATCTTTTATTTTGAATCTTGGATTTAATGATTCATATGGATCTTGAAATACCATCTGCGTCTTTTTTCTAAATTTTTTTAACTTTTTTCCCTTTAAGCTTGCAATATTTACTCCATTACATATAACTTCTCCTGTCGTAGGCTTGTAAAGTCCTAACATAACCTTAGCAGTAGTAGTTTTTCCACATCCGCTCTCTCCAACAATGCCTAAAGTTTCTCCCTTATCTATATGAAAACTTATTCCATCTACTGCCTTTACCTTTTTTTCTTTCTGATTTAATCCTCCTCGCTTTCCTTTAACCTCAAAGTATTTGCTCAAATTCTTTACAATAACAACCTTTGAAGCTTTAGATTGGGTTAAACTATCAGAGTACATCAAACCATTACCCTCCTTTTACGTATCTTCATCCATGTCTCTTCTTTTCCTGCCTCAGCCCTTAGATCTTCTGCCTCATAAAATCTATGACAAGCAACATACCCTCCTTTTGTACCTTGAAGCATAGGTTCTTCATGGAAGCATTTTTCCAAAGCAAAAGGACATCTTTCATTAAATCTACATCCCTTAGGCGGTTTAAGAAGATTTGGAGGTGTACCTGGTATAGATATTAAATTTCTCTTTTCTCCTGTAATACTTGGGAAAGCATTTTTTAAACCCATTGAATATGGATGATTAGGCTCTTTTAATACCTCAATAGCATTTCCAAACTCCATAACCCTTCCACCATACATTACTACTATTCTGTGACATGTCTGTGCAATAACTGAAATATCATGGGTAACCATAATCATAGAACCATCATAGCCAGCTAAAAGAGTATTTATCCTTTCAAGTATTTGAGCTTGAACTACAACATCTAATGCTGTTGTTGGCTCATCTGCAATTATTATTTCAGGATTTAATGCAAGTGCCATAGCAATAATCGCCCTCTGTTTCATTCCACCGCTAAATTGATGGGGAAAGTCATTTAATCTTCCCTTTTCAAGCCCAACCAGATTAAATAGCTCCATAGCTCGACTATAAGCCTCTTTCTTTGAAACTGCTTTATGAGTTAAAATAGCTTCAACGATTTGATCTCCAACCTTATATACTGGATCTAAGGCATTCATAGCACTTTGAGTAATCATAGAAATTTCATTCCAACGTATTCTACGAAGCTGCTCGTTGTCCATTTTTGTTATCTCTCTGTCTTTAAAATAGATTTCTCCATTTGCTATATATCCATTTGAAGGAAGTAATTTCAAAATAGCCTTTATCAGTGTTGTCTTTCCACAGCCAGATTCACCTACTAATCCCAATACCTCCCCTTTTCTTAAGTAAAATGAAACATCTTTCACAGCCTTTACTATCCCATCTGAAATTTTGTAACATACATCTAAATTTTCTATGTTTAATAATAAATCATTATACATATCCATTATCTCTCCCTCAGTTTTGGATTAGCAACTTCTTCAAAGGCTTTACTCATTAAAAATCCTGATAATACTAATAATGTTATAGCTATTCCTGGCGGTAACATCCACCACCAAGCTTTGAACATCGCTTGAGATGAATAACAGGAATAAAGAATTTTTCCCCAGCTTGATAATGTTGGATCTCCAAACCCTAAAAAGCTTAAGCTTGCCTCTGTCATAATTGCTGAAGCCATTGATAGAGCCACGTAAACAAGGGATAGTGGTAATACGTTTGGTGCAATATGCTTATAAAGTATTCTAAAGTCACTAGCACCAGTCAATCTAGCTGCCTCTATAAAAGTCCTATTTTTTAAAGTAAGCACCTGTGACCTTATAACTCTTGACGAATTTCTCCATGTGATTAATACAATTGCTAAAATAATATTTTTAATTCCTGGTCCAAGTACAGCTACTAAAATAAGTGCAAAGGGCAGAAAGGGTATGCCGTAGATTATATCTACAAGCCTCATAATTACATTATCAACTTTTCCTCCATAGTAGCCAGCAATTAATCCTATATTGGTGCCTATAAATACAACACAAATAGCTGATAATATTCCTACTACCATAGCAATTCTAGATCCCATAATCATTTGACTAAATACGTCTCTCCCCATCCACGTAGTACCCAATAAATGCGAGCTTGAAGGTGGCTGTAGCCTTTTTATTGCTCCATTGTCATCAAAATTCATTGCCATAGGATCATATGGTGCTATAAAGGAAGCAAAAATTGCAATTATTAAAAATACAGTAAATATTATTAACCCTATAAAGCCTGCTTTGTTTCTGGTTAAAATTTTAAATAAATTATTTAAGCTCTGCTTAGCATCTTCCATTTGCCAAAGCCCCCTCTTGTATAATAGTAAATTGCTAATTTATAACGACTCTCGGATCTAAATAAGCATATAATACATCAGCTATTAAATTAAAAAGGGCCGTCATTGTACCTATTAAAAAAAACGCCGTTTGTGCTAATGGATAATCCCGTGCTGAAACTGCAAGTACAATCTCTCTTCCCATTCCAGGCCACCTAAATACTGTTTCAATTAATACAGATCCTCCTATAGCAAAACCTGCTTGCACTGCGAAAACAGTAATTACTGGTAAAAGGGCATTTCTCATAGCATGCTTATATAATATCTTCTTCTCTTTGACACCTTTAGCCCTTACAAGTTCTATGAAATCTTCCTTAACTACTTCAAGCATCGATGATCTCATAACTAATAAAGGTGTAGCAGCAGAATATAGACTTGCAGTTAAAGCAGGTAGTATTAAATGCTTTAAAAAATCCGCAGAAAAGAATTTATCATATAAGCTTACAAAATTGGTACCTGGTGTATTCATACCACCTAATGGCAAAAGCTTCAGCTTAAAAGCAAATATTGATAGAAAGAGCATACCAGTCCAAAAGACTGGAGCACATCTCACAGCAAGCACTAAAATAGTACCAACTGTATCAATTTTAGTACCCCTTTTCCAAGCAAGTAATGCTCCTCCAAAAACTCCTATGCATAGAGATATTGCCAGTGAAGTTATCATTAAAACTAAAGTATTCCAAAATCTTTCACCGATAACTGTAATGGCAGGTTTTCCATATTGAAACGAATTTCCAAAATCTCCTCTAAGCATACTTTTAATATAAATAATGTATTGCTCAAGCAATGGCTTATCTAAACCATACTGCTTCAATAAAAGCTCTTGAGATTCCTTATCTAGTCCCGAATCTATATACATACTTACAGGATCACCTGGTACTACTCTAAATAAGAAAAACAATATTGTTACTAAAATAAATAGTGTTAAAATCATTTGCAGTATTCTTTTTAAAATATATTTCATTGACCTCATAAGATAGTCACATCCCTCTTATCGTGTATAATACATAAGGATATTCATTTTAGGAATACAAATATCAAGAATACTTGCAACCTAAAATGATTTAGATTTTTTTATTATGTTTATAGTTATGGAAGCTAAAAAATTAATATGTTTAATTATCTGAATAATATCCCTTCACCTTATAATCCTTTGGAAAATATATCTTTCCTTCTTTATCCCATCTAAAACCTGCTTCCTTGAGTATTTCTCTTGCCTTTTCAATGTCATTCCCAAGTTTTTCAACATTCTCGTTATGCCAAAATTTATTTACTGCTGCAACTGTGGAATATGCTGGAACCGCTCTGCCTCCAAATACTAATTCAATAATCTGATCTTTAGGTATAGCATATGTTAAAGCTCTTCTTACATTTACATCATTAAACGGAGCCTTTCTCATGTTATAATGAAGCATATAATATCCTTGATCATCTATTTCATCAAAGGCTAGGAAGCTACTATCTTTAAGCTCCTCAATCTGAAGAGGTAATAAATTAAGACCTGCAACATCAATTTCTCCAGACTTCAATCCCTGTACTACTCCATAAGTTTGTGCATAGGGAATTCTTAATATCCCTTTAACCTTTGGCGCATTGAAATGCTCATCAAAACTACTTAGCTTGAATTCTTCATTAGGTCGCCAATATTCATACTTGTATGGACCACTTCCTATAGCTGGTAGGTTTTCCCAAGATAAGATTCCTTCTGCTCCTCTTTCCTTATATTCCTTCTCCCAAATATGCTTAGGAAGTATTCCTACTAATGCTAATCCATTAGAGATAAATGGTGCAAAAGGTTCTTTCAACACAAATCTAATGGTTTTGTCATCCACCTTTTCAACCTTGTCTAATTTTTTGAGTTTAGATAGATAATATGGCGATTTTACTTCTCGTGCAAAATCGAAGGTGAATTTTACATCATCTACGGTTACGGCTTTTCCATCGTGAAATTTCATTCCATCTCTCAATACCACTTCTATTATCTTATCATCTACTGTTCTATAACTCTGAGCTGCCCATGGAATTGGCTTACCGTCTCTGTCAATTCTTATAAGTGGATCGTATATTAATCTAAGCATATATATATCCTGACCAGTCTTTGTAGTTAGAGGATTTAGTAATTTTAAATCACTAACAGTACCAAATCTAATAATCTTCCTATCTACCTTTGGAGTAATATTCACCCAGTTCCAAAAGCTATATAAACCTTCACCCATAGCCATTATTGCATTTTCAAAATTCTCTTTGTTATAAGCCATTGTTAGCTTTCTATGAACTAGTGGAGGCTGAGGCACATCTTGAGCCAATATTTCCTGCATTTTATAAGCCTTTTGCTTTCGAACTTCCCAATCCATATTACTAGCAAATTCTTCGGCAAGTTTATCATATTCTGGATTTTCATAGCCCGCAATATTGTAACCACCTTCAACTGCCTCACTAGAATGATGCAACGAATACAACCAATGGAAAGGATCAATCCTTTCTGCTTTACCGCCCCATTGAATCATAAAAGCATCGTGCTTATGTGCCTTCATCCCTTCCGATGACATAGTTGCCCATTCTAGAGCAGTTGTATTTACCTTAAATCCTAATTTTTTCCATGAATTTGCTATCATAAGTCCAGCTTCATATCTTACTGGATCATAGGTTTGACTTGTAATCCATAAATTAATTTCTGGAACCTTTGTTTTTTCTGTAAAAGCTTCTTCCTTTACTTCTTTTTGATTTTCTTCCTTAACAGTATTCTTTGTAGAAGAACATGCTGCCAAATTAAAAATCAAAAGAAAAATTAATAAGAATGAAAAACATTTTTTAAACCTAGTTACCATCTAAATCCCCCCTATTTGAATTTACCTTATCTATAAATAACCGAAATATATTTAATTGCTCCTCATACATTTCAGTCATCATCTCTGGATGCCATTGTACGCCAAATAAATCCTTATGTTCTTTATGTTCAAAGGCTTCAATTATGTTGTCTTCCGACCAACCTGTGGGTATAAGTCCTCTGCCAAGCTTTTCAATAGCTTGATGATGATAGCTGTTAACCCATATTTTTTTCTTTTTAAAGGCTTTGAATAGCTGGCTACCTTCATCTAATTTCACTTTATGACATGGATTATACTTAGGCAGCTTTCTTCCCGAATGAGATATATTTGATAAGTTAGCCGCAGTAATATTTTGATACAGAGTCCCTGCAAAAAAAACATTGATTAGTTGAAATCCCCTACATATACCTAAAATTGGTTTCTTATTTTTAAGCACTTCATCTAAAAGTTTATATTCAAACTCATCTCTTTCTGGAACAATTTTCCTAACTCCATCTATAACATGATTAGTATAGCTCAAAGGATTAATATCTGGGCCTCCTGTAAAAATAAAACCATCTAACCTATTAGCTATTTCCTTTATATTCTCTACTTCTTTATTACTAACGGGTAAAGCTAAAGGAATTCCACCTACCTTTTCTACAGCTCTTAAATAATCCATAGTAGCCATTAACATATCCTGATCTATCTGTCCCCTTTGTCTATTTTCTCCTATTTCAAATGCTCTTACATAATAAGTAGTAATTCCTATTAAAGGTTTCAAATTAATCTCCTCCATTCTATCCCAACTATTAACAAAGCAAATTTTATGCCAATATTTTAAGAAGTCAAATACTAAAAACTGGACTGTTTGCAAAAAAATAATAGGTTAAATAGTAAACATTTTCACCATTTAACCCATTTTAAGAAAATTAATTGCTTGTATTCCAAATTCAGTTATCTCTGTACCAGCTCTACCCTTATGTATATTTACCATAGAATAATTTTCAAGATTTATTAATATCCCTCTAACCTCTTGTTCTGTAATAAATACCCCATCTTCATTTATTATTTTAGATATTCCTTTTCTTCCTATTCTTTCCTTTTTTCTGTATTTGTTCTCTAATATCTCCAATACCCTCATATATTTCGGAAATTGGTTTCCAATCCTTCGCTTGAATTTTTCCATTAATTCCTTATCATATTCATTCAATGCATTATAATAGATATCTTTTTGTGAAAGAAAAGGCATGTCATCTACATCAACTATGTCCTGCCCTAAATTGGCAAAATACTCTAAATAATTTCTAAGTTCTCTTACGTTTCCCTCCCATCTATGAGTTAAAAGCTTTTCTTTAGCAGCTGCTGTCAATTCAAACTTGGCTCCCAATTCTCTTTTTAGTTCTGTAATAATTAAAGGTATGTCCTCTATTCTTTCTCTTAGAAGAGGAATTCTTAAAGGCAATACATTTATTCTAAAATATAAATCCTTTCTAAATTGACCTTTTCTAACTAATTCCTCTAAATCTCTATTGGTAGCAGCTATTATTCTAACATCTACATTTATTACGCTATCTCCGCCTATTCTCATTACTTCCCTTTCTTGCAACACTCTTAATAATCTAGCTTGAAGCTTAATAGGCATTTCCCCAATCTCATCAAGAAACAGCGTACCCATATGAGCTAACTCAAAAAGCCCAGGTTTACCTCCCCTTCTAGCTCCAGTAAAAGCTCCTTCTTCATATCCAAACAGCTCACTTTCTAAAAGATTTTCAGGTAAAGCAGCACAATTAACCGCAACAAACTGATAATTTTTTCTGTTTGAATTATTATGTATTGCTTGAGCAAATAATTCCTTTCCCGTACCACTTTCACCTAGTATTAAAACAGAAGATTCAGACCCTGCCATTCTTTTTGCAATATCCTTACATTTATTTATCTTAATGCTATTTCCTATTATATCTTTGAAGTAATATTTAGCTCTATGTCCTTTCCCAATAAGCTGAGCCCTTAATTTATGCTGTTTCTTTTCTACATCACTAAATCTTTTCACTATAGCAAAAGCACCATATAACTCATTATTATCAATAATTGGAACAACTGTAACAACAATATCACAATTATTAATTCTAACTAACTTATCCTCTACGGATTCTAAAGTTTCAAGTACAAATTCGAATGGGATTTCTGGAAATACCTCTGAGGCATATTTTCCTACTACATCTCCTACTTTATACTTCAATATCTTTCTTGCACTTAAACTGTAGGAATAAATTATACCCCTTGGATTAATTCCTATAACACCTTCATTTAATGTCTTAAATAAACTGTCTAGCTGGCTTTCTAATTTTATATTTTTACCTATTATTTTTTGTGTTCCAAAGCTAATAGGAATTATTTCATTAAAATATTTTTTTATTGTATAGCCCTTCAGCAAAGAGTCTAGATTAAGCCTCACAGAAATATCCATAATAGAACTAATATCCAATACCCGTTCACCAATGTCTATTATTTCACGTGCTGAATCTGGTACATATTTTATCTCTCCTGGAGTAATAGCAATATCTATATTTGGAATATCACCCATATCAGGATATACAGGAATTAATTCGATATGTTTTGCCCCTAACTGATAGATTAAAGAAATTGTTTCAACTGCCATTCTAGGACCTACGTTTACAAGCATAGCCTTTGTTCCCTTTGGCAAACTCAGGATTTTATCAAAGCCTTTTTTTGAAATAGTTCTATTGGCCTTAATTATTTCACACCGACTTTTAACATGTCTTTTTACTGCTTCGAAAATTGAATATGTAGATATCAGTACTAAATCTGCTATAATACCCTTTTCTATGCTTCGATCTTCAAAGCAGTAAGCCTGTACTTCTATTCCTTCTTGAAATAAACGCCTTATTTGTTCTTTATAAAAATCTGCGGTATTTTTATTAATAGCAGCTACTGCCAATTTCTTAATACTTAAATCCTTCATATAGAATATTCACCTCATTTCTTCTATATGTAATACATTCTATTGTTACTATATTATTCCTTTAATATTAAAACAAAAAATCGCTATGGAAAAAATTATCTCCACAGCGATTCCTTTATTTTAGAAGTACTAGAAAATGCTTGTGTTTTTACTACTAGTTTCTATGTTATTTTGAACCTTTTTCTTATTTCTTAAAAATACTGCTAACCCAATCCCTAAGCCAATAACATCAGTTATCAGTCCTGGGTAAACCAAAATAATAGCACCAATAAAAAGTATAAAGCTTTCAATTTTAGTAAGCTTACATTTTAGATACTCTTCATTTGCAGCTCCAAGCAAACATATACCTATTAGTCCCGTTGCTATGGTCATTATCATGCTTAAAGGCCTTATATCTCCTTGCATTAAAAGTATAGGAGAATATACAAACATAAAGGGTATGATTATTCCTGCCGATGCCAGCTTAAATCCAGTAAAAGCAACGTCTGTAGGATTTGCTCCTGAAAGTCCCGCAGCAGTATATGAAGTCAATGCAACAGGTGGTATTACAGCGGATAATGTTCCAAAATAAAATGCAAAAAAATGAGCTGCTAAAGGATTTATACCCATATTTATAAGTGCAGGAGCTGCTATACTAGCTGTAATTATATAACACGCTGTAGCCGGAAGCCCCATACCTAAAAATATAGATGCTACCATAACTAATATTAAGGCTAACCAAGTTTGACCCATGGATAACTTTAAAATATTATGGGCTAAAACCTGACCTAAACCTGTCATTGATACTACCCCAACTATAAATCCAACAACTGCACATGCTATTGCTACTGGAACTGCATTTTTAGCACCATCTTCTAAGGCTTCAAGTATATCCTTAAAGGACATCCTTGTTGATTTTTTTAAAAAGCTGACAACTATTACTGATATTAGGCCATAAAAAGCAGAATATAAAGGAGTTAATCCCTTTACAAGCAGTACCAATATAATTAAAATTGGTATCATTAAATGTCCCTGTTTCTTTATAACTATCTTTAAATCTGGTAGCTTATCCTTACTAAGCCCTTTCAAATTCATCTTTTGTGCTTCTAGATCTACCATTACAAATATGGCAAAATAATAAAATAAAGCTGGTATAATCCCTGCTACCATTACCTTTAGATAAGGAACACCTAAAAATGATGCCATCATAAAGGATGCTGCACCCATTATTGGAGGCATCAATATCCCTCCCGTTGATGCTGCTGCTTCCACCGCTGCTGCAAATCTAGGTACATATCCAACCTCTTTCATTAAAGGTATAGTAAAGGCCCCAGTAGTTGCAACATTTGCCTGAGAGCTTCCGCTTATGGTCCCCATTAATCCACTTGCCATTACTGCAACCTTAGCTGGACCTCCTCTAAATTTACCTGCAAAGGCCAAGGAAAAATCATTGAAGAATTTTGCAGTACCTGATTTATTCAAAAATGACCCAAAAAGAATAAACATAAATACGTATGAAGCTGAAACCATCAATGTTACCCCATAAATACCATTATCAGTAAGATACATTCTTGTCAGTATCCTTTTCCATGTAAAGCCTTGATGTGCTAAAATCCCTGGGAAAAGATATCCAAACTTCGCATAAAAAATAAAGCCTATTGATAAAGCAGGTAAAATCCATCCCACTGCCCTTCTAGACGCTTCTAATATTAATAATACAGTTATTATGGCAAAGCAATAATCTATAGTATTGGGAGTAAGTGACCTATCTATTAAGCTATCATAGGTAAAATAAATATATAGTCCTGTCATTGTTCCTAAAAGGCTAAATATCCAATCAAAAATACTTGGTTTGTCCTTGGAAGACTTATTTGTTGCAGGATACATTAAAAACGTAAGAGCTAACATTAAACCTAAATGTATGGCATTTTTCTTAATTACTATCATTAAGCTAAAGCTGTTCATCCAAATATGAATTACTGATGTAACTATAGAAAATATCATTACGAAAAATGCTGTTTTACCAAACAGTCTTCGGGTGCTAATTTCTTCTTCACAGCAATTCTTTTCTATCACGCCTTCTTTCATTTATTTGCCTCCTTATATTTATTAAGCTCTAACATCTATGATCCTCCTGTCTATTCAAATGATGGTCTGACATAAATGCTAGAGCTTTTAAATTGTAATTTTAAATTATAGATAAATTAATCTATTTATCAATCTTTATGGTAATAAATATTCTGGAATCTCAATCCCTTTTTCTTTATAATATTTAACTGCACCTGGATGCAATGGTACAGGAGGAAGTCCTTTAATCGCTTGATCAAGCCCCATAAATTCCAAAGCCTTGTGGGAACCCACTATAGATTCATAGTTTTCATATATTGTCTTAGTTAATTCATATACTAGCTCTTCACTGAGATTAGCATGACAAATAAGTGTTGATTTTACACCTACAGTTTTTACATCCTTATCTATACCTGTATAAAGTCCCTTTGGTACTGTAAACTGTCCATAATAAGGTGCTACTGAATGAAGTTTTTCATAATCACTATCACTGAATTCAAGTATCTTTACCTTTGTCTTACTTGCAGTTATTTCTGACACTGCTGAAGTAGGTAGTCCACCCTCTGCATTCATCCCATCAACCTGTCCGTTTTGTATAGCACTTGAAGCTTCACTATACCCTAAATACTCAGCATTCAAATCTTCAAACTTAAGTCCTCCAATAGTTTCTAGTATAAGCTTAGTACTATATTCTGTACCAGAACCTGCTGAACCTACACTAAAGGTTTTACCCTTTATATCTCCTATAGAATTGATACCTGATTTCTCTGTTACTACAAATTGTGTAACATCGGGCCATAGAGCCGTAATAAATCTTACGTCTTCAAATTTATTGTCCTTAAATCTTTCTTCTCCATTATAGGCGAATAAAGTAAGGTTAGCCATTGCAATACCTAATTGAGCTTCTCCATCCTTAAGCATATTTAAGTTTTCAACTGAGCCACCAGATGATTGTACTGAAGCTTGTACCTTTTCACCTAATTTTTCATTCCATAATGTAGTAAATATTGTCCCTACAGGATAATATGTTCCTCCTGTACCACCTGTTACAATTGTTACAAATTGTTTTTTGCTGCCAGCTTCTTGACAACCAGTAAATATTGCTAAGGTCATACAAATCATTAGAATAATGGCAATCCTTTTCTTCATCAAAATTCCCCTCCTATTTTTCTATTCATTATTTTATAGTGCAAATACTATGCCAAACAGTTTAGTCTATTTCTAAAGTTGTGAAAATATTGAATTTTAACAGTTTTTCATGCATTAATCTCAAATTTTTTATTTAAAATACTTTACTAAAACGTGCAAATTTTGCATACTCTGAATTTTTTGCAGAAAAAGACCGTTAATTTAATTCACTTAACTTAACGGTTTATATTCCATATTTCTTTATTTTATTCCATAGAGTTCTTTCACTTATCCCCAAGATTTTTGCTGTTTTTCTTTTATTCCCAATCTTCTCAAGTGCTTTTCTTATTACTTTTTCTTCTATTGTGTCAAATGTTTCATATACGCTTACAATAAGCTTATCATCTGAGATTTTTACATTATCGTTATTTATTATTTGATAAGGCAAATCATAGATATCTATCATTTCGTTTTCAGTTAGAATGACTGCTCTTTCTAATATATTTTCTAGTTCTCTGATATTTCCTTTATAATTATAGGTCTTAAGAAGCTGTAATGCTTCAGGAGAGACAGCTTTAATATTTTTATTTAAAGTACTATTATATTTTTTTATAAAATGCTCTACCAATAAAGGTATATCCTCAATTCGTTCTCTAAGACTGGGCATTTTTACATTTATTACATTTAGTCTATAATAAAGGTCCTCTCTAAAATTACCTTTATCTATTTCTTCTAATAGATTTTTATTAGTAGCTGCAATAATTCTAACGTCAACCTTTATCCCTTCTTCGCTCCCTATGGGATATACAATTTTATCCTGAATTACTCTTAAAAGCTTTACCTGTATATCAAAATCCATTTCACCTATTTCATCTAAAAACAAGGTTCCACCATCGGCAAGCACAAACTTACCCTTCTTTGTTTTTATAGCTCCTGTAAAGGCTCCCTTTTCATATCCAAACATCTCACTTTCAATAAGATTTTTAGGTATAGCTCCACAGTTTACAGCTTCAAATCTTCCTTTTTTTCTTTTCCCATTATAATGAATCTCCCTGGCTACCAGCTCTTTACCTGTTCCACTCTCTCCTGTGATCAATACATTTACATCTATATTCTTAACCTTGTTGATTAAGTTAAAAACATCCTTCATGGATTTAGATTTCCCTATAATTTTGTCAGATTTTATTGTAGATAGCTCATCCTGCATATCCTGCAGTCTACAACTTAAGTCTTTATGCTCTAGTGCTTTGTCAATTATTATCTTTAGGTTGTCTAAGCTTAGGGGCTTTAAAACATAATCCCAGGCTCCCAGTTTCATAGCCTTAATGGATGAGTCTATACTACTATATGCAGTCATTATTATGATCTGACATTCTGGTATTTTATTTTTAATATATTTAAGGACTTCTAAACCATTAATTTCCCCAAATTTTAAATCTAGTAGAATAACATCAAAATAATACATAGAAGTATATTTTTCTACAGTTGAAAAATTATTTGCGACCAATGTTTTATATTTATCTTCAAATGCAAATTGTAAAGATCTGCAAATAGCTTCTTCATCATCAATTATTAAGAGTCTATACATAATATTTCTCCTTTTTTTAATAGACCTAAGGTTATTATAAACTTTGTCCCTATACCTAATTTGGATTCTACTGAAATTTCTCCGTTATTCTTTTTAACCATCTGCTGAGTTATTGCCAGCCCCAGCCCCACTCCCTCTTTTTTTGTAGTATAATATGGTTCAAATACCTTTTTCAATGTTTTTTCATCGATACCTTTTCCATTATCTTCAACTATAAGCTTTATATATTGCCCATCTACTGCTGAATATACTTTTATCTTTGGGACACTATTTACTTTTACAGCATCTATAGCATTTAAAAGTAAATTCATTAGTATATGCCTAAGTTGATCTCTAGATACTAAAACCTTTGCATCTTTGTGGATATCACAAACCATTTCTATATCATGCTTCTTTATTTCTCTACTTAAAAATCTTAATGTATCTTTAACAACCTCTATGATATTTAATTCTTCTTTTTTTCCCCTTCTGTGCCTTGAATAATTTAAAAGATCATTTATAAATTTGTCTAATCTATCAATTTCCCTCGGTACATCTTCCAGCAAATTTTCTCTAAATCTTTCACTGCCAATCTTTTCAGGCATAAGCTCTACATATGCCTTTATGGCAGTTAATGGATTTTTTATTTCATGGGCCACAGTGGCAGCCAATCTCCCTAGGGTTTTAAGCTTGTCGGTTGCCATAAGCCTTTCTCTTAACATTTTTTCCTCAGTTATATCCTTTATGCTGATTACTGCTCCAAAATTATCGTTATCTATGGAAATTGGACTTAAATTATATTGATATGTGCTGATATCATCAATACTGCTTACTACCTCCTTATTTTTTATTTCAATACCCCTTTGTGTCACTTCATTTATATCATTATTATCTATTATCTTCCCCAAAACAGTGTCATTAAGATAAGTAAAATCCTTTTTATTGTCTATTAGCCTTTTAGCTTTATCATTCATAAGTAATACTTTTTTATCTCTATCAACAACTAAAATATAACTAAATATGGAGTTTAGTATCTTCTCCTTTAATATGTTTTCTCTTTTTAACTCAATAGTTCTTTCCTCTACCCTCTCCTTTAATTGTCTATTCCATTTTATTGTAAATATAGTTATAAGAACTACTAATAAAAATGCCACACCTAATGCTACTAATATATTCTTCAATATTTTGCTATTGTCATAAAAATATTCACCAAACCACTTCTTATATATTTTATCGTAGGTACCATTACTTATTATCTTTTTTATACCGTCATTAAATATATCAATTATTTCGTTATTGCCATCCAAAACAGCGACACAGTAATTTTCTACAAGTAGATCTTCCCCTACTGTCTTTACATATTCTTCAAATCCCTTTTTTTGTATATAATAGGCTCCTGTAAGCTTATTACCAACATAGGCATCTATTTCTTTATTTATTAGCTTGATAAGTGCCTCTTCTTGATTATTAACTTCAATAAGATTTTCAATATCTCTATTGGCTAATAGATATTTGCTTATATCATTTTTCTGAATAGCAACTCTTTTATCTTTTAAATCATTTATCTCATGTATATATTTATTATCATTTCTAACAAATATTGAATTTGGAGTTTGAATATAAGGCATAGAGAAATCATAGTTTATATCTCTGGTTTTTGAATATTTCATACCCTGTATAGCATCTATTTCTCCATTGTTTAATGCATCTATTGCTTTATACCATGGCATAGGTATTATTTCTATCTCAATGCCTTCTTCTATTGAGATAGCCCTCATTATATCAATATTAAATCCTTTATAAATTCCTTTTCCATCAACATATTCAAAGGGAGGGAGAGAATCATCTCCAGCAATTGTAATGGTTATATATACTTTTTCATTATCATCAAGGGACCTAGCATGAATATTATTAGGTACTAACATTAAAAATATCAGTATAAACAAAATATATAATTTCTTCATATTGTCCTCCATAAACTAAGTTGTTGTTAGTACAGGTTTATTACATGAAGGAAAAGAAAATATTAAAACCTACTCTATAGAAAATTGTATAATAGTTTATTTTAATAAATCTAAAGGTTCTCTAATATATGGTCTTATCCCATATCTTTCCTCATATTCTTTCAAAATCTTGTCCATAGTATATTTAGAATCCTTCATCTTATTTATCAAATCCATAGCTACCCCTTGACTAAAGGGACATGTCGATAAGCATATGCCACAGTCGGTTCCTATTCTTCTCCACATTCCATAACATTTTTCTTGATTGATTTTCCATCTCCTAACGCCATCTATATCTTCCATATCTTCAGAGGGTATAGCTTTACCTGGGCAAGTTTTAGAGCATTTATTACATACTTTACAAAACTCTTTGATTCCAAAATCCTGTCTTTCATCTGGAATTAAAGGCATATCCGTAGTAACTACTCCAAGTCTCACTCTTTGTCCATATTCCTTAGTAATCAGTAAACCGTTCCTTCCTATCTCTCCTAGTCCAGCATCTTGAGCTACGAGAGGTGCAACAACTAAATAGTTACCATCCATATGATTTCTTGCTTCATATCCCAATTCCCTGATATAGTAGCTAATCCACATACCTATTATTGCTGCATCGATATAGCCCTTTGTAACAGCTATAACTTCTTCGCATTGTGGGGCTCTATTTATCATATCCTTATCCATTTCCACAGCAAAAACTATTCCATACCTATGGAATTGATTAATTTCTTCTCCATAGGTTTCACAATTTCGTCCTCTATGACTATAGTAAAAATAATCTTTCATTCTTGCTATTCCTGTTAGTTTTGCTCCAAAATATATTGAAAGCTTTTTTATTTTCCTTGTTATTTCGTCGGCCTCTACCTTTACCTTATTATCATTAACCTCTCCCTCTACATATTTTTTTATATCTGATAAAAACCTAAATCCTGCATCTGCAATTGGAGAGTGAAGGGGATGAAAGGTTGCTGTTCCTTCTCCACATATATTGGGTAAAGCCTTAAGCTCATCATCTATCTCTTTTTTATTCGGATTTCTTTTATAGTAATCTTCATATTCCCTAGACCCTTGATGGTAACTCATCCTTGCAAACATAGTATCTCTTTCATCTATCCTCTTCATATCAATCATCCTTTATAAGATTTCTTTAATTTATTATATCATTATTAGCAAACGAGTAACAAATATTCAAAACCCATAGATTCTTATGGATAATCAGCATTGTAGTTCAATATAAATTTCAATAATTTTTTATTTGGAACATATCCCTTAATACTTCATATACTCTTAGTATAAAGAACCTATTTTTTCTTTGTCTGCTGAAATAGAATCCAGTAGCTCCCTACAATGAAGACCCTTGTTGTTATAGCTACTTCCGATTCTATTTATATAAAAGTCAGGTAATCAATATCCATATTGATTACCTGACTTCTTAATTATTTTCCTTTATCTTCTTTTTTGTTCTTATTTTTTTCTTTATCTTGTTTATTATTTTGGGGCTTTGATTTTTTATCATTATTTTTTTTATGATTATTATCTTCATCATCTTTTTCAATATAGTTTTGAGGTTTATTTCTGTTATGATTTTCATTATTATTTATAATAATCTTATCCTTCTTATCTTTTATGTCTTTTTTATTGTTGTATTTTATATTATTAATTTTATTACTTTTATTAACTTTGCTGTTTTTATTAGGTTTTTCTTTCATATCATTTTCTTTTAGTATCTTTTTAACTTTTTCATTATTCTTATTCAAGCTTTTCTTTTCTCTATGCTTTTGGTCAGATTTGCCATTATTATTTTTTATAGAATCTTTTTCTTTATTGATTTCTTCTTCATGTATATTTTTTTTCCTCTTGATTAGTTCATTTTTTTCTTTAGCTATATCACTAACCTTTACATCATGAATCTTAATATTTGCCTTATTATCTGAAATAATCTTATAAGCTTTATATTTACCCACAGATACTTTATTTTCTTTTGCTTTTTCTAAATCTTCCTCATCGGCCTCAATATATATAATCTCTATTTCATTAAGCTCCTTATCTTCTGATATCTTTTTGAATATCTTATCTTCAATTAAGGCCGAATGTTGTGGATTATCATCCATTACTACATCGGAAATAAGCACCGCATTATTTTGACCGTTTAAATAATCCTTGTCTAAAGCTGCTTTAATACTTGCTATAACTACATCTTCAATCTTCATACCAATCATATCATCATTTATAAGTTCTTTTCCATCCTTATTCATATAATTTACTCTCTTCACAATATATTTTTTGTCTATCTCAAATTCTAAACTTGGATTTATATCTAAACTGACTACAGCATATGCTTGAAAATTCCCCATAAAATCGATTCCTAAATTTCCTATAATAGTGATTATTGCTAGAATAATAATAGCTGCAAGCCCAATTAAAGGCTTAGATAGTTTATTGCTTCCCTTTACAATATCCTCATCTATGAACATTATTTTTTTCCCAATATCAATATTTCCTTTTTTCTTTAGCTTTATATAATTAGTATCATCTGTAAGAACTATTATATAGTTCTTTTTAACTTCTATTACTAAGCCCTGATATACCACGTTTTTGCCTCCCTTCTACTTCGGAGATATAATCTATCAATAGGTCTAATTCACTATCTATTATTAAAGCCGTTGCTATAATAAATTTTCTATTTCCCTTTAAAACCTTTTTACTTACTCCTATAGTATCAATAATCTTTTTAGCAGGCAGCATTTTTTTCCTATATAATTCTTTCTTAATATCTTCATTTTCCACAATACTCTTTGCTATGTATATTGAATTTAATCTAGTATCCATATGTTTTGGTGATTCTTCTACTAGCTCCTCCAAAGTAATATTAAAGGTCTTCAGTGTATCCTTTAATCTCAATATCTGTTCCTTTATATCGTATATTTGGGCAAAATTACTGCTTTTTGATTTATCTTCAATGCCAATTTCCATCAGATTCAAATTGTCTATAGATATAATATTATTAGATTTCCTTGTTTTTCTATGAAAATCTATTATTCTGTTTCTAATAACTGTTTCTGCATATCTTATAAAGCTGCCCTTAGAAAATTCATATTTATCTAAAGCCTCATTGAAGGCTTCAAGTCCAATACTGAATTCATCGTCATTTTCTATCTCAATATATCTATTTGTTACTTTCGTAATACTCTTAACTATAAAAGGGGTATATTCCTTGATAAAATTTTCCCTTTCTCCATTGTCTCCATCCTTAATCTTTCTCAGTCTATCTTCTATAGCTATAGATACTTTCTTTCTTTTAAATAGTTCCAAAAATGGACCCAAACTCTCACCACCTTTTACAACATAGATATACGTAATATATAAAGATTTTAAGGTCTTCAAATATATTATAATTGATTTGTTCCACGTAAAAAAAGCACTGGATTTTTCCAGTGCCCCCTAAATTATCATATATTAGTTTACTAAAACTATCTTATATACCCTTATCTCACTTACTTTGCCATCATCTAAAATAAGCAATACATTATCATCCTTTTCTAAGTCCCACAGTTCTGCTTCTTCATCATTTACATATACTTCAAGGGAAGCTTTAAAATCATATATTCTTACTTTATCTTCCTCTTTAATTGATATTTGATTTTCATCTTCATAAATATCAATTAATTTACCAGTTATACCTATGGCATCATAATTTCTGTCTACTTCAATTCTTTCAACTTCATCATCTTCATTTATCTTTAACTCGACCTCGTCTCCAACCATTAAATCTTCTAACTTTCCTTCTTCATCTTTAAATTCTACCTTTATATCTGAGTCTACTTCAAATGAAATAATTTCTTTAGATGAAAGGATAGATATTTCTTCATCATCTACTTCAATCAAAAGTCCTTCATATATATCATAATCTAATTCTCTATCAACTTTTATATATTCTGCCTCATCATCTTCATTTATTCTTACTTTAACTTCATCCCCTTTCTCTATGTCATCTATATTTCCTTCTAAATCATCTTCAAATACCACTTCTGTTTCATCATTTATCTCAAATCGTTTATCTTTGCTTCCTATGCTTATTTCAATCCATTCATAATCATCATCTATGTCTTCTACTTCTCCTCTATATATTTCAAACTCATCTTGATCAACGTCCTCATCAATCTTATCATCTAGCCTAGCTATCATTACAGCCATTTCTGCTCTAGTTACTGTATTTAATGGTCTGAATGTTTCATCTTCATATCCTGTTATAATTCCTTCTTTATCTGCAATATATATATACCCTACTGAACCTTGTGGTATAAATGCTGCATCCCTAAAATCAAGGTCTGAATCCATATGATCCTGTGCTTCATCTTCATAACCTAATACCCTTATGATATACTTTGCCACCTCATGACGTTTAGCTGGTTCATTTAATCTAAAGTATAGAATATCAGCTTCATCCAATATTCCTTTTTCTTCTGCCAGTGCAACATAGCCATATGCCCATTCTTGCAGACGATCTTTTAGCTTAAGTTTCTTCTTTCCTTTTTGGATTTTTTCCTTATAATCTACCGCAATATCTTCTTCTCCCATGACTCTCAAAGCCATGACTACTGCTTCTAATTTAGTTACTGCATTTCTTGGAGCAAATAATCCATCTCCAATACCCTTTACAACTCCCTTTTCCACCATTTTTTCTATGGCATCCTCCGCCCAATCACAATCATCAATATCCCTAAACCTTTTAGCATTTCCTGATGGAAAAAAAACTTTTTTAGCTAATCCAGGGGGTAATTTTTTCCCCCCATCTTTTTTCCAAGGATCTGCAAATGCTACTGAAAATCCTGATGTTGCAACTAATGTTAATACTAATGTTAACGATAATATCCTTTTCATTTTAATCCTCCTTATCTATTTCTGGTATAGATTACGAATATATTTTAAATTTTAGGGTCTTCTTTTTAAAATTTTTTATGTATTATTTAGCATTAAATGAAGATACTAGATTTATAGGTGGTGAATAGTAATACATGAATAATAGTCTTACTGATAGGCAAATTGCCTTTATTCTCTTTGGAATAATAGTTGGCTATGGTATTATGCCCATGGCAAAAAATGTAGCAGAAAATGGAGGTACTGGAGGATGGTTTGCTTTATTAATTGCAACCCTTATAACTGCTATATTTACATACATAATTACATATCTCGGATATGTTCATAAAAATAAAACAATATATGAATATAGTCAGTTATTGTTAGGAAAATTTTTTACAAATATATTTATGATTATATATATCATATATTTCTTTATGTTCTTCACTATGATAATAAGAATGGCTAGTGAAGTTATCAGGCTTACTATACTATTGAAAACACCAGTATGTGCCATGTGCTTATTATTTCTTGTAGCTGTATATTATGCTGTATCAAAGGGTATTAGAGTTATTGCAAGAATTTGCGAAATATACGGTTTGATAATAATTATATTTCTCTTGACTATCCAGCTAGCAATATTCACTCAAGGAGATATTATTAACTTAAAGCCTTTTTTTGTGTTAGAAGATATAAAATCATATATAAAGGCAACTTCCACAATAATATTTCCATTTATAGGTATAGAAATACTTGCTGTAATCCCCTTGGACAAGAAAGAAAATAGCAAAAAAATATTTGGATATAATATCTTGATGGTAGTATTTATAGGTATTTTATATATACTTGTGGCTGAATCTTGTATTTCTGTTATGGGAGTTGATGGAATCATATATTATAAAGATTCTTTACTTGCTACAATAAGAAGAATCGAGATTCCCCATCTTCAGTTTTTAAGAAGGTTAGACGGTATTTTTCTTCCAATATGGATTATGACTCTATTTTGCACCTTTATTTTAAGTGCATATGGATCGGTTTTCCTTACTAGTAAACTATTTAAAAATACTTCTCATAAAAAGATTACATTTGTTGTTGTTATTACCTCTTTTATAATAGCCCAGATTCCAAATACCATTAATCAAATAGAAAAACTCATGGATTATATATCATATTTAGGCATAATAGTCTCAGGTATAATACCTGTAATACTATTTGTAGCAACGAAGGTGAAAAGATATGATACAAAGAACAAGTAAATTATTGATATCATTACTTATATCAGCTTTATTGTTAACAGGCTGTTGGGACTATACAGATATTAATATGATGTGTATTACTGTATCTATAGGTGTAGATTCTATTGATGGTAATATAGAGTTTTCTGGTGAGATAGCTAAAATAATATCTCCTACCGATGTTCCAAAGGAACAAAATCAAGCTTCTGGTGTATATAATTTACTATCTTATGGCAAAACCTTTGAAGAAGCTAGGATAAATTATAATACCATAAATCCTTTTCCAGTTTTTTTAGGGGCAACACGTGTTGTTGTTTTTGGTGAAAACTATGCAAAACAAGGGATAGAAGCATATCTGCATAGAATAGATTCTCTATATGATTACAGAAAGACCCTATTAACTGCTGTAAGTCGTGAAAGACCTAAGGAATTATTTGAAAAAAAGGTAGAAAAGGAACTTTCTGTAGGATTTTTGATAGAAGATATATTAACACATTTAGAAGAAAATGGTCAAGCCTTATATCCAAAAGTTGGTGAATTGCTTTCTGATATTTCCTTTGGTAAAATAGGCTATCTTCTGCCATATATAGGTATAGAAAATAACTCCATCAAATACTTGGGAATGGTTGTAATGAAGGATTCCAAGATGGTAGATATTCTTAAAGTCAAAGATACATCTGGATTATTGTATCTACTATCTAAAAATCCTTCTTTAGTAGAAACAATCCCTAGCACCAACCATGAAGGTAATTTTCTTTCTTTTAGAACAAAGATTAAAAAAAGAAAGGTAAAAACTGATTATATAGATGAAAAGGTTATTATTAATATAGATTTAAATTTAACATCGGAGCTGCAGTATCAACATTATATGGACTTATTAAGTGACCAAGACATTAAAAAATACGAGGCTATAATATCAAAAAGGGTAAGAAACAGTGTTATTTCCATTATTGAAAAATCGCAAAAAGATTTTAAATGTGATATATTTAGATTTGCTAAAATCTTTAAGGGTCAGCATCCTAAAATTTATGAACAAATAGATTGGAAAGAAGCATTTCCAAATGCTGAAATAAACGTGGATGTTAAAACTAAAATCGTAAATACAACTTTATCTGATACCACTGCAAAAAAGAAATATTAAAGGGTGTATATAATGAATAAAACTAATATATTCATAAATAAAATAGATGAGTTAAAAGAAAATGGTTTAGATATATCTATAAGAAAATTATCCTTTAATAACATTGAAATATATATTCTATATATCCAACAACTTACTGATAGAGACAAGCTGTCCACCGACATAATCAAGCCCATATTGTTAAACAAAGACTGTAACAATATTTCAGTAGATAAATTGGCAAGTTCTGTTGTTTATATAGATAATATTCTTATTGATGATTCTGAAAATAAGATTATTGAATATATTTTAGAGGGTAAATCCATTATAGTACTTTCGAATGATAATAAATATATAGTAGCAGATACTCTAAAGATAGAAAAAAGAAAGACAATGCCCCCACAGGTTGAAAGTACCTTAAGGGGTGCAAAAGACTCCTTCAATGAAAATCTAGACAACAACTTATCATTAATCCGCTATAGAATAAAGGATCCCAATCTGAGAATCGATAAATTTATTATAGGTAAACGCTCGAAAACCAATGTAGCTGTTGTATATATAAAGGATATTGTCAACCCAAAAATCATTAATGACGTAAAAAAAAGGCTCAGCTCTATAGCCATCGATGGTGTATTTGAGTCAGGATATATTCAAAAATTTATTTTAAATAATGCCTTTGACCTGTTTCCACAGTGCGGTATTGTAGAAAGATCAGATACAGCTTGTACAAATATAATAGATGGTAAGATTTGTATCATGGTAGAAGGAATCAGCTTAGTATTAACTGTACCTAAAACCTTCATAGAGTTTTTAGACGCCAGTGACGATCATTATGATAGTATATATATATCGGTTTTTTCTAAAACCTTAAGAATATTATCTATTTTAATATCAATAACACTTTCTTCTTTATATGTTGCTGTAGTTGCATTCCATCCAGATATTTTGCCTCCTAAATATATTTTAGCAATGGCAACTGGCAGGGCAACAGTTCCCTTTAATGCACTTTTAGAAGCTTTGATAATGGAATTCGTAGCAGAGGTTTTAAGGGAAGCCAGCATTAGACTTCCCCAACAAATTGGTCCTGCCATCAGTATTGTGGGAGCAATTGTTATTGGTCAAGCAGCAGCTGCAGCTGGGCTCGTAAGTTCTCTTATGGTTATAATAGTATCATTGTCTATTATGACTTCCTTTGCAGCAGGAGATTATTTTATGATTAATCCAATTAGAGTGCTAAAGTACATTATGATATTGCTATCTGGAGTCTTTGGAATATTGGGTTTTACCATAGGGTTTATTCTTATAACAATTAATTTATGCTCTATTGAAAGCTTTGGGGTATCCTATGTTGCCCCGCTATCACCCTTTAATTTTAGGGATATAATAAATTTCTTTATAAGTGATATAACTTTATCCAAAAAAAGGCCTAAGTTTTTGCATACCCGTGATAAGACAAGACAGTAAGAATCAAGCGTCTCATGACGCTTGATTAGGTTGAGGTTAAGGTTGAAATTAGAGACATTCTTATGGTTCTTCTTAATAAGATAGCTTAGACATTTTAATATTTCAAAGGAAATATTAAAACTCCCATGATAATAACTAGTATAACAGGTTAATTTTACTTAGAAACATTCTAATATTCTACATCGTATAAAAATAATCCTTGAGGAGGAGCAGTTGGTCCTGCAATGCTCCTGTCTTTCGCATTTAATATCTCAGGTATTTTTTCTGGTTTTATTCTTCCTAGTCCCACTTCTATTAGTGTTCCTGTCATAATTCTTACCATGTTGTGTAAAAATCCACTTCCTTCAAATATTATTTCTATAATAGAATCATCCTTATTTATATCGATATCAAATATTTTTCTTACTCTAGATTTTTTCTTGGACTTAGCTGTTGTAAAGCTAGTAAAGTCATGTTCTCCAATAAAATGGGATGCAGCCCTTTTCATATTAATCAAATTTAAGGCTTCTGGAATATGGGTTATATATTTCCTCATAAATGGATCATGGTATTTACGATTCAATATTCTATATAAATATCTCTTACTCCTTACATTATATCTTGCATGAAATTTTTCACAGATGTTCTCTACCACTTTAACAACTATATCATCGGGTAAATATCTATAACAATAATCTAAGATTTCATTAGTTGTCATTTTGCAGTTTGTTTTAAAATTAGCCACCTGTTTTAAAGCATGAACACCTGCGTCGGTCCTTCCTGAACCAATGATCTCAATATCTTCTCCTGTCATTTTACTTAAAACATTTTCTATCTTCCCTTGTATGGTCATCTCACTATCCCCAAGTCTTTGCCATCCTTTGTACCTAGACCCATCATATTGAATTATAAGCTTTATATTTCTCATAACTAATCCTACCCCTTGTCAGAATTTTCACTACTACTTAGATTTTATAGCTTAATTTAGGACAACACAAGAATAAATTTGTATATTTAGATAATGGTTCCATATATCCCAGCTTCCTTGTTAATTCTCTACCTCTATACTAAGTCCTTTTACATATTTCCTATTTATGAGCTTCTTTTTCTTTCTTTTTTCCTTTGTTTCTAAAACGATATCTAGATCATAATTATCTAAATCTGGATACAGCTTCTCTGCCTCTATATGCAAAGTCAATCTCTTTTTATTTATCTTTATTTTCTTCTTCTTCACCATAACCCCTACTTCACCTTTACTATCCTCTAATTTATAGACAATCCCATAGGTGTCTAAACTACTAATATATACTCTATCACCAATATTAAATTTTTTATCAACCTTCTGTTTCTTTATTTTTTTCTTGTCTATTTGATATTTCTTGACTTTATTAACTTGTTTTTCATGATATTCCGTTATTTCGGTATTTTTAACCTCATTTAACTCTTTCAGTTTATTATACATCTGCCCATAATCCTTAATTTCCTTATGTGATATTTCATGGGCTCTTTCTATAATCCTTTTATCCATACCTAGTCTAAGGGCTATATTAAATCCATTGCTCTCTCCAGATTTACCTATTTTCAATTTATATAAAGGCTTTAATGTCTTTAAATCAAATTCCATACATCCATTTTTAAAACCCTCACTTTTGCTTGCAAACTCCTTTATTTCACTATAATGGGTAGTAGCTAATATAGTAGCACCCTTTTTATGAATTTCTTCAAGAATAGAAGTTGCTAGCCCCATACCCTCGGTAGGATCAGTTCCTGCCCCAAGTTCATCTAGAATAACTAAGGAGTCCTTATCTGCACACTCTAATATACCTACTATATTACTGATATGGGAAGAAAATGTACTCAAGTTTTGCTCTATACTCTGACCATCACCAATATCAACCAAAATGTCATTAAATACTGCAAATTCTCCAGTATTTTGAATCGGAACATGCATACCCGATTGAACCATCATTGTCAATAGACCTACCGTTTTTAAAGCTACTGTCTTTCCTCCAGTATTTGGTCCCGTAATTACTAAACTTCTAAATTTATCCCCTATAATAAAATCCAGAGGTACAGCATCTTTACCAATGAGAGGATGCTTTGCACCCTTGATATTTATATATTTTTTCATGTTTAGCTTAACTGTATTTCCTTCTATGGCTCTGCTAAACTTTGCCTTTGCAAATATGAAATCATAATAAGCCATGGTTTCAATATTAATTGTTAGTTCTCTGTTATACCCCTTTATTAAATCTGTTAAATAAGATAGTATTTTATATTCTTCCTTTTGTTCCTCGATTCTTAATATCTCTAATTCCTCCTGTATTTTCCCTACAGCAGCGGGTTCAATGAAAATAGTGGACCCAGAAGAAGATGTATCAACGACTTTTCCATTTATATTTTTTCTATACTCTCTCTTTACAGGTATTGCGTATTTCCCTTCCTTAAAGCCTATAAGATTATCTTGTATATACTTTTTATAAGCAGGAGAATTTAGTATATTTTGGAATTTATTCTTAATTCTATCCTCTAATATTCCTATTCGCTTTCTAATCTTGCTTAATTGTGGTGATGCCTTATCATCTACTCTCCCATTTCTGATACATGTATCTATTTCTTCACTGACGTCTTCGAGGTCATAAATAGATAGTGCATAGGTAGATATATTTGGAGAAATGGATGTTTTGGATTTCATAAAGCTTTTCATTCTCCTTGAGTTCTTTATAAAATCTGCTAGTATTATCAGTTCTTCAGGATTTAGTATATAATCAATATTCAATCTTTCCATTATCCTATCAATTCCACTTAAGCTATGGAGTGGCACTCTAAAATTACTTTCTAATAAATTTTTAGCCTCTGTAGTTTCCATAAGCCAATTTTTAATAATATCTATGTTTATTGAAGGCTCTAGTTTCTTAATTAATTCTCTTCCAGATTCTGATAAAGCATATTTTGTCAACATTTCTTTAATTTTGTCATATTCTAACATTTTTATAGTTGTCTTATTCAATTTTAATCCCTCCATGATTTAATATAATAACTTTAAAAATATTTTTATGTCTGTAAACCAGTAACATTTAATCACCCCTTTCTAAATTTCTGTTGTAAACATAAAATATACATCTAAAACAAAGTTATAAAACGATAAATAAAGATAATTGTTTAAATAAAAAAGACCGCAAACAAACATTAGGCTTGTTTACAGTCTTTTAGAAATATCAATCATAATAATTGAAATATAATCCTTATCATCAAAATTATTTTCTGTAAAAATATCCATATATAACATTAAAATGGTATATTAAAGCTTAATACGACAATATTGATTATACACTTATACCAAAATTAGACATAAAGATACCGTGGTATTAAGCCACGGCATTTATGATCATTTCAATTTATATATGCCTATGTTCTTAACTATATAGAACTTCCTAATAAATCAACATTTTGATTTCTTCAATAGCTAGCTCTACTAAGCTGCTAAACAAAAATGTAAATGACTTATCAGGATTTCTATTATATGGACACAAATTTTCACCCTTAAAATAGGTCTAAAACTGTATGTCCAATCCACCAAAAGAAAAGCACCACAAATAGACCTATAAACCTAGGTTTTTAAAAGCTTCTTTTGATGCAAATATTAAATTTGATTAATTTAGTTAAGAACAAACTCCAGCATAAAACACCTCGTAATTATCTTCTTGATAATTATTGTTTTCAATTATATAGGATTTACATAGTAAAACTTAATTTATACATGTGCAAATATGCAATGCTTCTGGGCATTTTGGACATGTATAAATTAAAGTCTTTACTTAAATTCTTATATAGATTTTCACTAGTAAAACTTAACTTATACATATCAAAATATCCAGAGTTTTTAAGGATTTTTGATGTGTATAAAGTAACTGTTTTACTTGAATATCTATAGTATATATTATTTACAGACTAGAATCAATGTATATACACATATTTTTTCATAGTCTTATTGTCCACAACATGAACAGCAGCTTCCACCTACGTTTTCACTGCAAGATGATTCTTTACTATGTCCTTTAGCACCAGTATTAGGACAACCACCTATTCCGAATGTAGAAAATTCTTTTTTTACATCGGTGCTTTGGCATTTAGGACATTCTTGTACACTATCCTCTATAGTTTTTACAAGTCTTTCAAATTTATTATCACATTGTCTGCATCGGTATTCATAGATTGGCATTACCTCACCTCCCTATAAATATTATAATGATTTAAGTAAATATTTCAAGAAAAAAGAAAGGGCTAATTGCCCTTTCCTTCTATCTCTAATATTTCATTTCAGCCATACGCTTGTAAGTTTCGTATCTTTCCTTTGCATCCTTTTCTGCTTCTTGGAAAAGAGTAGTCGCAATTTCTGGGAATCCAGTTTCAAGAGCAGTATATCTTACTTCTCCTTTTAGGAATTCTTGGAAATCACCCTTTGGCTCTTTTGAATCAAGGATGAATGGATTCTTACCTTCTTCCTTAAGAGTTGGATTGAATCTCCATAAGTGCCAGTATCCTGCATCAACCGCAAGCTTTATTCTTTCTTGAGCTTTACCCATACCAGCTTTTATACCATGATTTATACATGGTGCATAGCAGATGATCAAAGAAGGTCCTTTATAGCTTTCAGCTTCTACTAAAGCCTTCATAAATTGGCTGTTGTCTGCCCCCATACCTACTTGTGCTACATATACATAACCATATTGAGCAGCTATCATCCCAAGATCTTTCTTTTTAACTCTCATACCAGCAGCAGCAAACTTAGCTGTAGCAGCTGTTGGAGTAGCCTTTGAAGCCTGACCTCCTGTATTTGAGTAAACCTCTGTATCGAATACGATAACATTTATATCTTCACCTGATGCAAGAACATGGTCTAATCCACCGTAACCGATGTCATAAGCCCATCCATCTCCACCAACAATCCAAACGGATTTCTTAACTAGATAATCTTTCTTCTCAATAATCTCATCTACTATTTCTTTAGCCTTTCCGTCAAAGGTATTTCCTTTAATAGCTGAAATCACTTTAGCTGAAGCTGCTTTAGAAGCTTCTCCTTCATTCATTACTTCAATCCATCCCTCAAATGCTTCTTTTACATCAGCTGGAATTTCAAGCTCTAAGGCTTCTTCCATAAGTAATTGAAGTTTTTCTCTAATCTTCTTAGAAGCGATCGCCATACCATATCCATATTCAGCATTGTCTTCGAATAGTGAGTTAGCCCATGCAGGTCCTTTACCCTCTGCATTTTTACAGTATGGTGTAGATGGAGCACTACCTCCCCAAATTGAAGAACAACCTGTAGCATTAGCAATCATCATTCTGTCTCCATATAATTGAGTAACTGCTTTAATATATGGAGTTTCACCACAACCAGCACAAGCTCCTGAGAACTCAAATAATGGCTGAGCAAATTGGCTTCCCTTTACAGTAGTCTTAGCCATAATATCATCTTTATAAGTTACGTTATTAACTGCGTAATTCCAGTTAGCAACTTCTTTTTCCTGTGTAGCAAGAAGCTTCATTTCTAATGCCTTGCCCTTTGGAGCTGGACAAACATCTGCACAGTTTCCACAACCTGTACAATCTAGTGGAGAAACTTGTATTCTATACTCAAGTCCATCCATACCTTTACCTATAGCCTTCTTAGTAGCAAAGGTTTCAGGAGCATTTGCTCTTTCTTCTTCATTCACTAAGAATGGTCTTATAGCAGCATGAGGACATACATATGCACATTTGTTACATTGGATACAATTATCTATTTGCCATTCTGGTACATTTACTGCAATACCTCTCTTTTCATATGCAGCTGAACCAGCTTCAAAGGTACCATCTTCAGCTCCTTTAAATGTAGAAACTGGAAGTTCATCACCTTTTTGAGCATTTATTGGTCGTAAGATATTTTTGATAAAGTCTGGCTCTTCAGTTGTAGCAGCAGCTTCCTGTGCCACTTCTCCAGCCCAAGAAGCAGGAACCTCTACCTTTACTAAGGCTTCTCTTCCTTTATCAACAGCTTCATGGTTCATCTTAACTACTTTTTCGCCTTTTTTACCATATGTCTTAACAATAGCATCCTTAAGATAGTTCATAGCCTCATCAACTGGAATAACTTTAGCTAAAGCAAAGAATGCTGATTGCATTACCATATTGATTCTAGTTCCCAGTCCTATTTCAGCAGCTATATCGTACGCATTTATGATATAGAAGTTAATATCATTCTGTGCAATATATTTTTTCATCTCAGCTGGAAGCTTACTATCTAGTTCCTCTTGGCTCCACTGAGTATTAAGAACGAAGGTTCCTCCTTTTTTGAGTCCCTTTAACAGATCATATTTATCAACATAGGATTGATTATGACAAGCTACATAATCAGCTTCATCTATAAGATAAGTAGATCTGATTGGTCTTTCTCCAAATCTTAAGTGAGATACTGTAACCCCACCTGATTTTTTAGAATCATATGCAAAATATCCTTGAGCATAAAGGTCAGTATTATCACCAATTATCTTAATCGCATTTTTATTAGCTCCAACAGTTCCGTCTGAACCTAATCCCCAGAATTTACATCTCTTTGTTCCAGCAGGCTCAGTTACTATATGTTCTTCTAATTCTAATGAAGTATTAGTTACATCATCCTTGATACCTATTGTAAATCCGTTCTTTGGCTCATCTTTCTTAAGTTCGTCGAATACCCTCTTAATTTGAGAAGGTGTAGTATCCTTTGAACCAAGACCATATCTACCACCAACAACCAGTGGAGCGTTTTCCTTGCCATAGAATAATGTCCTTACATCTTGATATAAAGGCTCACCTAATGAACCTGGTTCTTTTGTTCTGTCAAGTACAGCTATTTTCCTAACTGTGCTTGGTAATACATCAAAGAAGTATTTTTCTGAGAAAGGTCTGTAAAGACGAACTTTAATTAAACCAACCTTTTCTCCCTTTTGAAGTAGATAGTCTATTGTCTCTTCAACAGTTTCTACAACAGAACCCATAGCAACAATTACACGTTCAGCATCTTCAGCACCATAATAGTTAAACGGCTTGTAATCTCTGCCAGTAATTTTACTTATTTCAGCCATGTAATTAGCTACTACGTCAGGTACTTCTTGATAGAATTTATTTGATGCTTCCTTAGCTTGGAAGAAAATATCTGGATTTTGAGCAGTACCCCTAGTAACAGGATGCTCAGGGCTAAGTGCATTATTTCTAAATGCCTTAATAGCATCCCAGTCAACTAACTTAGCAAAGTCATCATATTCAATAACTTCTATTTTTTGTATCTCGTGTGAAGTTCTGAATCCATCAAAGAAATGTAAAAATGGAACCCTAGTTTTAATTGCTGAAAGATGGGCAATTCCACCAAGATCCATAACTTCCTGTACTGAACCAGATGAAAGAAGAGCAAAACCAGTTTGTCTTGTAGCCATTACATCTGAATGATCACCAAAGATTGAAAGGGCATGTGTAGCTATTGCTCTTGCACTAACATGGAATACTCCAGGTAATAGTTCTCCTGCAATTTTATACATATTAGGTATCATTAAAAGTAATCCCTGTGAAGCAGTATAGGTTGTAGTTAATGCTCCACCTTGAAGTGAACCGTGAACAGCACCAGCAGCACCAGCTTCTGATTGCATTTCTGTTACTGATACAGTTTGTCCAAAAATATTCTTTTTACCATTTGCTGCCCATTCATCAACAAACTCAGCCATATTTGATGATGGGGTGATAGGATAGATAGCTGCAACATCAGTAAACGCATATGAAACATATGCAGCAGCTGTATTACCATCCATTGTCTTCATAGTCTTTTTAGCCATCATTTTGACCCCCTTGTTATGTAAATATTTAAAAATAATCCACATTACATCTTAAGTATAGTATACAATATACAATTAGTCAATGGCATGTTTTTAACAATCTTTATACAATTATGCATCCATAGCACCATTAATAATTCTAAGGCTTAAAAGCTTCAAATTCACAGCTTTTTCAAAAATTCATCTCCCATTGCCCCTTCAATATAAGGTTCAACACCCCAAAACTTTTTAAATTTCTTATACTCACTTACTGCTTCCTTATTTAATTTATTATTCTTAAATGCTCTTATAAGTATATTTTTAGGTGTATGCTCCATATCTATAAATTCCAGCATTTGAACTGAATACCCCATTATTTCAAGAACACTGGCCCTAATACTATCTGTAACAATAGTGGAAAGCTTTTCTCTAATTATGCCATACTTTTCCATGGGCTTCATGATAGGGTTATGGATTTTATTGAAAAGTTCATGTTGGCAGCATGGAACAGCAAGAATAACATCAGCCTTCCAATTTACTGCTTTGGTAATGGCATCGTCGGTTGCAGTATCACAGGCATGAAGAGATACCACCATATCAATTTTATCTATTCCCTCGAATCCTTTAATATCTCCGTGTATAAACTTTAACCTATCGTAATTCAACTCATCAGCTATTTCATTGCAAAAATCAATTACATCCTTTTTTAAATCCAGTCCAATCACATTTATATCCAAGCCTAATTCATAAACAAGATAATGATATAAAGCAAAGGTAAGATAGGATTTTCCACATCCAAAATCAATAATATTTATAGTTTTTTCTTTATTAAGATAAGGAATACAGTCGGAAACCATTTCTAAAAACCTATTCAATTGTTTAAATTTATCATATTTTGCTGCTAATATCCTTCCCTTTTCATTCATTACCCCAAGTTTAATTAAGAACTCATAGGGCTTATCTTCCTCTAATATATAGCTTTTCTTTCTGTTATGACTGAGGTTCACTCTTTTTCTTGTAGGTGATTTTTTAAGTATCTTTATCTTTCCTTTTTTGCTTACTAAAACTTGATAATCAGCATCTACAGTATATATAACCCCCTGCTTAAAATATGATTTAATAAGATTATTTATTTCGCCTTCGGCTTCATAGTAAGTATAATTTTTATGAATTACATTTTTATCGTAATGATATGTAAATTGAAATAGAAGTTTATTTTTTATGAGTACAGGCTTTACAGAAACTTTATTAAAGGTTTTTCCGCTTTTTTTTCTTACGTTACTCAACACAGCATGTATAAACTTCTCTTCTTCTATTATAATATCTAACAATTTCAATTTATTATCCATAAACTCTCTCCTAATATAGATTTATTTATATATTATCCTCGTTAATTCAAAATTATAATATAAACCCAAATATGTTAAAAGCTAATTATTGTTAGAGTTAAAATTATTTGAGAATTGTACTATAGGGTCTTAAATTCAATCTTTAATTTATGCAATAAAAATATCTTGATCGTAGCTGTTGAATCTAGATGTATAAATTAAACTTTCATCTTAAAACCCTATATAGGAATTTAAGTAAAGACTTTAATTTATACATATCCAAAACGCCCAGAAACGTTGCGTATTTGTACATGTATAAATTAAGTTTTACTATGTAAATCCTATATAAATATGCATTTGAAAGTTTTAATTTAGTCATATAGTCCTTAGCTATGAATTACCCTATCCCAATGAATTTTTATAAATGTTTATGTATTTTCTTTATTAAGAAAACTGCATAATTCTAACCTGGCAAAATTGCATAATATATATAATATAGCTTTATGAAATTTAAAACTATATGTAGTAGATGGTTTTGGCAGAAGGTAATTATGCAATTTTCTCTATTGACAAAATAATAAATTAAGTTATAATATAAAACATGCAAATTAAATATTAAAACTCTTATCGAGAGTGGCGGAGGGACTGGCCCTACGAAGCCCGGCAACCGGCATATTATGCATCGGTGCTAATTCCAGCGATATTTTGATATCGACAGATGAGATTAATTATAAAAAATTACCTCCTTCGATGTCGAAGGAGGTTTTTTATTTTGTATACTATTTTATCCATTTAAATTGATTTAACAATCTAGCATTTTGAGATGCCTTAGGGAATTTCAATATTTCATTTGAGTGATTTTTTATAAACCTGTTTTTCCCTTCAAAATTCTATAAAAAAAAACGGATTTATTACATGAATGAAAAGAAAATATTAAAATCCCAGCGATAGAAACTAATACAACAAGTAAAATTAAAAAAGGGGTGAAGCAAGTGATAAGACTTAAAAATCTAACCAAGATATATAAAAAAGGAAAGCATGAAGTAACCGCTTTAAAAAATATAAATTTAGAAGTTAGCAAAGGCTCTATCCATGGAATAATCGGTTTAAGTGGAGCTGGAAAATCATCATTAATCAGATGTATAAATAGACTTGAAGAACCTACTTCAGGTGAAATATGGATTGATGGTATAAATCTAATGTCTTTAAATAATAAGAATCTGAGAAATGCAAGAAAGAGAATGGGTATGATTTTCCAAGGTTTTAATCTCTTATGGAGTAAAACCGTTTTTGATAATATTGCATTTCCATTAAAATTATCAAGGTTGCCTGAAGCTCAGATTAAAGAAAGAGTTATATCTTTACTGGAATTGGTAGAACTCTCTGACAAAGCTAATTCTTATCCTTCTCAGCTTAGTGGTGGACAAAAGCAAAGAGTAGGTATAGCTAGAGCCCTTGCCAATGAACCTAATATACTCTTATGTGATGAAGCTACTTCGGCATTGGACCCAAAAACTACAAAGCAAATTTTAACCCTACTTAAAAGTATAAATCAGTCATTAGGCATTACCGTAATTGTTGTTACCCATGAAATGGACGTAATTAAAGAAATATGTGATTATGTAACAATACTCGAAGGTGGAGAAATCATTGAGGAAGGAAATACAATAGACGTCTTTTCTAAACCTAGCAATGAAATAACAAAGCATTTTGTTGAAAGTCCCAATTACTTACCAAAGGATTTAGTAGATGACATAACAATGAGCCTATCCTTTATGAAGGGAAGTGCAAAGATACCTATAATCTCAAAGTTAATAAAGGAGTTTGATATTGATGTTAATATTTTATCTGGACAAATTGAATATATACAAAATGAACCATTAGGTAAGCTGACTATAGGAATTAGTAATATATCAGATAATTTAGATGATATTATTTCATATTTTGAATCAAATAATGTAAAAGTAGAGGTGATTACAAATGAATGATATACTTGCTCTCCTTATACCATCATTTATCGAAACACTATATATGATAGGAGTATCGGCTTTTTTTACAATACTTTTGGGATTGCCCCTTGGAATAATCCTCGTAATTACAGAAAAAAATCATATAATGCCTTTACTTAAGCTCAATAAATTTCTTTCTACAATAATTAATATTATAAGGTCACTACCAGCAATAATACTCATAATTTTGATTGGTCCCTTTGCTAGATTCATCGTTGGAACTTCTATTGGAACTACGGCAGCTATTGTTCCATTAGTTGTAGCAGCTACACCATTCTTTGCAAGGATAGTGGAAACATCCCTCAGGGAAATAGACTCAGGAATTGTTGAGGCATCGATTTCCATGGGTGCAACACCTTTGCAGATAATTATTAAGGTTTTACTACCCGAGGCAATGTCCTCAATTGTCTTAGGGATTACTATAACACTTATAAATATTCTAGGCTATTCTGCAATAGCAGGAATAGTAGGAGGAGGTGGACTAGGAGATTTAGCAATCAGATATGGTTATCATCGTTTTAGAACCGATGTTCTAATAGCATGTGTAGTTCTACTTATTATAATAGTTCAAATCACACAATTTCTAGGTAATAGTTTAGCTAAAAAATTAAATAAAAAATAGGAGGAAAAAATTATGAAAAGAAATATTTTATTAATTACCCTTAGTTTATTGATACTTTCTATTGGCTTAGTAGGATGTACTGGGAAAACCCCAGATAAGGAGATTTCAAAAACCGATGATGCAGTTTTAAAGATAGGAGCTACACCAGTACCCCATGTCGAAATTTTAAATGTAATTAAACCGAAGCTTGAAGAAAAGGGTATTAGGCTAGAAATAATAGAATTTACTGATTATGTAAAGCCTAATCTTTCTTTAAATGAAAAGGAAATAGACGCTAACTTCTTTCAGCATGCTCCTTATATGGAATCCTTTGCAAAGGAACATAATATAGAATTATTTAATGCAGCTAAAATTCATGTGGAACCTTTGGGTCTATATTCAAAAAAAATTAAATCTATTGATGAATTAAAGGATGGAAGTATTATCTCAATTCCTAACGATCCAACCAATGGTGGTAGAGCCTTACTACTGCTAAAATCTAAGGGTTATATTAAGCTTAAGGAAGATGCAGGGTTAGAAGCCACAGATAAAGATATCATAGAAAATCCTAAAAATTTAGTATTTAAACCTATAGACGCAGCTCAGCTACCAAGAACCCTAGATGATGTTGATGCTGCTATAATCAATACAAACTACGCACTGGAAGCTAGTTTAAATCCTTCAAATGATGCTTTATTAATTGAAGGAAGTGATTCTCCTTATGCAAACATTCTTACTATCAGACCTGAAGACAAGGATAATGCAAATATAAAAGCCCTCATTGATGCTTTACAATCCGATGAAGTTAAAGAATTTATTGAGAAACAATATAAAGGAGCAATAGTCCCTGTATTTTAGTTTTAATTAAAGGCATATTTTTGAGTAGAGAAATAGACTGAATGTAAAAATGAAAAGCACAATAAAAAAGTCAAAGCCCATCTATCTCAGCCTTGACTTTTTGTCATATCTCTTATTTATCTAATTTATCATCAAATCCTTTCTCTTGCTTCATAATGGGTATGAAGAAGCTTATGGGCTTTCTCTCCAAAGGGTTCACCAAGATATTCTTTATATAGTCTTAGAATTTCAGGATTTTCATGGGACTTCCTAAGTTTTTTCCTTCTATCCTCTCTATAGATAGCTTCTTGCCTTTTCTTAACTATCTCATCATTGCCATGATGGTATGGCTGTCCTCCACCACCGATGCAACCTCCTGGACATGCCATGATTTCTATTGCATCATATTTTGATTTATTTTCTCTAATTTCTTCAAGAAGTTTTCGTGCATTACCTAAACCATTGGCAATGCCTATTGTTAATTCTTTATCTCCTATTTTAACCTTACCTTCACGAAGTCCTTCTATTCCCCTTAATTGATTAAATTCTACTTCTTTAAGTTCTTCTCCTGTAATCCATTCATAGGCTGTACGAATGGCAGCTTCAATTACTCCTCCAGTAGTACCAAAGATAACAGAAGCTCCTGTAGTCTCTCCAAGAGGTCTGTCAAATTCTTCCTCAGGCAGGTTTTTGAAGTCTATTCCAGCTTCTTTGATCATCTCCCCTAATTCACGGGTTGTGATGACAATATCCACATTATTTCCTTCATCCTTTGTAAGTTCTGGACGCTTAGCTTCAGCCTTTTTAGCTATACAGGGCATTACTGATACTACTACTATATTATTGGGATCAATATTATTTTTCTCAGCATAGTATGTCTTTACAATAGTTCCAAACATTATATGGGGAGATTTACAAGTAGAAGGCACTTCCAGAAGTTCTGGAAATTGATGTTCTATGAACTTAACCCATGCTGGGCAACAACTTGTAAGCATAGGTAAAGTCTTATTATTTTCTATACGGTATATTAATTCTTTTGCTTCTTCCATTATCGTTAAATCTGCTCCAAAATCAGTATCAAAAACACCATCAAATCCCATACGCCTAAGTGACGCTACAAGTTGTCCAGTCACTATTGTTCCAGGTTCCATCCCAAAAAGCTCCCCTATTGCAACACGAATAGCTGGTGCTGTTTGTACTACTACATGTTTGTCGGGGTCATTTAATACCTTCCAAACCTTATCAGTATGGTTAACCTCTGTAAGGGCTGCTGTAGGACATACAGCAACACATTGTCCACAATATGTACATGAGGATTCTACCATAGGAATATTGAAGGCTGGTCCCACAAATGCATCAAAGCCTCTGCCAATTCCCGATAGAATTCCACAGGTTTGAACTTCATTGCACATGGTCTCACACCGCCTGCAATATATACATTTGTTTGCATCCTTTACTATAGCATCACTTGATAAATCCCTTGGATAATTCATCCTCTCTCCTTCCCATTTAATCTCTCTCACTCCAAGCTCCTTAGCTAAGGCTTGAAGTTCACATTCAAGATTTTTGGGGCAAGTAAAACATTCATTTGGATGATTGGAAAGTAGCAACTCTACAGCCATTCTACGTGCTGTAATGGCCCTGAGAGTATCAGTTCTAATTTCCATCCCATCCACTGCCTTTGTTACACAAGACGGCACAAGCTTGTTTCTATTATTTTTTGAGTCTATCAATTCCACCATACAAACTCTGCAGGAAGCTGTTTGATTAACCATTTTTAAATCATGTAAATCCAGATGACATAGGGTTGGAATTTTGACTTCGGCTTCATGTGCAGCTTCTAAGATCGTTATGCCTTTTGGTACCTTCATCTCTTTATCATTTATTTTAATATTAATCATTTCTTTAGTATTTGACATAGTTTCACCTCGCTTTAAACTAAGATCTAATCGTAGTCCCATCTTTATTTGTAGCAATATATCTACCTTCTTCTTGGTAATTATCCACATCTTTAATAAGGGCTAAATATTCATTCCAAAAGTGTTTCATTGTGCTTATAACTGGATTAGGTGCTGTTTGACCTAAACCGCATAAGGAGCCATCTTTAATCATATAGCACAATTGCTTCATTGCATCTATATCAGCCATTGTTGCTTTCCCACTGGTAATTTTATTAAGCATTTCATACAAGCGTTTTGTTCCTATACGACAAGGAGTACATCTTCCACAGGACTCATCCATGGTGAATTCAAGATAAAATTTTGCTATATCTACCATATTATCAGTTTCGTCCATGACTATCATTCCCCCTGACCCCATCATGGACCCTATTGCTGTCAAGCTGTCATAATCTATTGGTGTATCAAGGTCTTCTTCTGTTATTACTCCCCCCGATGGACCACCTGTCTGTACTGCCTTAAATTTTCTTCCTCCTTGAATTCCTCCACCTATATCATAAATAATTTCTCTTAATGTTATTCCCATAGGAACCTCAACAAGACCTACATTATTGATCTTTCCCGCCAATGCAAATACCTTTGTCCCTTTACTTTTTTCAGTGCCTATTGATGCAAACCACTGGGGTCCCTTTAATATTATTGGAGGTATATTGGCAAAGGTTTCAACATTGTTAACACAGGTTGGATGTCCAAAGTACCCTTTCTCTGCTGGATATGGCGGCTTATAATTTGGTTCACCACGTTTTCCTTCACAGGAATTGATAAGTGCAGTTTCTTCTCCACACACAAAGGCACCTGCCCCATATTTTATATCTATGTCAAAGCTAAAATCTGTATTAAATATATTCTCTCCTAAAAGCCCCATTTCACGAGCTTGTTTTAATGCAATATTAAGCCTTTGTATAGCAAGTGGGTATTCGGCTCTTATATAAATAATCCCTTTATCAGCTCCAATGGCATATCCTCCAATAGCCATTGCCTCTAAAACACTGTGAGGATCGCCTTCTAATATGCTCCTATCCATAAATGCTCCAGGATCCCCTTCATCAGCATTACAAATTATAAATTTAGTTTTTCCTGGCTGCTTACTGGTGATCTCCCATTTCAATCCAGTAGGAAAGCCTCCTCCACCTCGTCCTCGGAGTCCCGATTTTTTTACTATATCTATTACGTCTTTCTGAGACTTTGTTGTAAGTACTTTTCCTAAAGCCTCATATCCTCCCAAAGCTATGTATTCATAAATATCTTCAGGATTTACAAGTCCGCAATTTCTTAGAGCTATACGAAGCTGCTTCTTATAAAAGGGCATGTCTTCTTGTTTATGGGCCTTTTTTCCTTTGTCTGGTTCCCTATATAAAAGCCTATCTACAGTTCTACCTTTAATAATATGCTCATCAATAATATCCTTTGCGTCCTTTGGCCCAACTCTCACATATAGAACATTGTCAGGTTCTATTTTTACTATGGGACCTTGCTCGCAAAAGCCAAAACAACCTGTTTTTATAACTTGAACTTCATCAGCATAGCCTCGTGCTTTGAGTATAAGTTTTAAATTTTTAAATACTTTTTCACTATCACTGGCTAAACAGCCTGTACCACCACAGACCATTATATTTGTACGAAATTTACTCATTTCAAACCTCCTTCACCACTAATTTCTCTATGCTCTTTCAAAATCAACATGTAAAATCAAATTTTCTACTGGTTTTCCTCCCTTTATGTGTTTTTCAATAATTTCATGTACTCTTTTTCCCTTTACATTTCCATATAAAACTGGCTTTTCACCTGATATATTGACTTGTACCGTAGGTTCTGAATGGCAATACCCTATGCAACCAACTGGAATAACCTTTACATTATTTAGTTTTTCCTTTTTTATTTCTTCTACAAACTCATTTAAAGTTTCTCTTGCTCCAGAAGATATTCCACAGGTTGCCATACCTACAAGTATTTCTATTTTATCTTCATTGATTTCACCATGTTCCCTTAAATTCACCTTATCCATGGATTCTTCTCTTATCTTTTTAAGTTCTTCTAAGGACTTAACCTTCATTAGTGCTTCACCTCCTGATTTCGATAGGTATTAATAATCTCATCCAGTTCCTCTTCCTTCACACGTCCATATACTTTATCATCTATCATTACAACAGGTGCAAGACCACAAGCTCCTATACATCTAACATCCTTCAATGTAAAAAGCCCATCTTCAGTGATTTCATTGGATTCAATTCCAAGCTTTTCCTTCAGTCTTTCAATAATCTTATCAGCTCCCCTTACAAAGCATGCTGTACCCATACATACACTTATGGTATGTTTACCTCGTGGCTTAGTTGTAAAATAAGAGTAAAAGCTTACTACTCCAAAAACTTCTGCACCAGGTATTCCAAGTTTTCTAGCTACATAAAGCTGTACATCTCTAGGGAGATATCCAAATATATCCTGAGCCTTATGAAGTATCTCAATTAAAGCTCCTTTTGTGGTTTCAAGCCCATTAATAAACTTTTCTAATTCTTCAAATTTTTCCTTTGGCAAATTCTCATTTGCAGTTTCTGCTGCACTTATCTCTGCTGGTTTTGTCATAATCTTCACCATCCTTCCTTAACATCTCTTTAATACCTCTTTACCTATTTAATATTTCCTTATTCAGTCATATTTAATACGAATTTCTTCACATTTATTATCAGTAAATCTTTGATTTTTATAAAAAATACAATTATAGACAGGTAATTTGATATTAATGAAGAAATATTTCAAATATATAGATTTCCCATAGTAAAACTTAATTTATACATATCAAAATATCCAAAATTTTTAAGGATTTTTGATATGTATAAATTAACTGTTTTACTGGAATATCTATAATAAAATTTTTTGATAAATGATAGATACTGTAAATATAATGAATTATGCTTTTAATAATTTAAAGGGGATGTTTTCATGTCTATTACTATTTATGAAGCAACAAAATTAGATAACTTAAAGAACTTCAGACTTATAGCTGGTGAATGGGGACTTGATAATAAAATAGAAAAAATAGGAATACTGGAATATGAAATGGTTGACAAAATTGAAGGACAGTTTGGTAAAGGAGACTTTGTGATAAGCAGTTTTTTCTTTGCCCGAAATGATATAAACTTATTAATTGAATCCATCAAAAGTCTCATTGAAGATGGCGTCAGTGGTTTAGGAATAAAAAATGTTTATTATAACGAATTGCCTGTAGAAATAATAGAATATGCCAACGAAAAGTCCTTTCCAATATTTATCTTCAATAACAGTGTATACTTTGAAGATATTATAACTGATATTATGGATGCTATTAGAAACAAGGATAATTATGAATTGCTTGAAACTAAAGTTGATATAATTATTAAAAACAACATAAGTAAATCAATGGTAAGAGAATTGGCATTTGAAATAAATAGTTCATTCAAGGAAAATTTTATTGTGACCTATTGTAAAGAAAAAAAATATCTAAATAATGCAAATATTATTAGATTATTAGAAAGCTTTAAGAAAAGTAAAACTAAAAGTATTTATAATTCTGTATTTAAATACAGAAGTGGTATACTTATAATTTTTAGCTATGAAAATCTAGACGAAAGCAGTGCATTAAATAATCTATATAAATTAATAGATGATATCGGAATTAATAACGACAAATATATTATTGGAATAAGTAATAACTATTTAGGTTTAGATAAGTTACATATAGGAATTAAGGAAAGTTTTTATGCTGTTAAAGCAAATGAAATTTCTAAGAAAAATATAACTTTTTATAAGGATATCGGAATATATAAAATAATAATGCCATTTATTAACGAAGTATGGATGCAAGATTTTTACGAAGAAATAATTTTACCTTTGAAAAGTTATGATGAAAAATATAATACTCAGATTTTAAATACTGCTATAAAATATGTTGAAAATGATGGGAATATAAAAAGGACTTCCGAGGAGTTATTTCAGCATGATAATACTATCAGATACAGAATTAATAAAATAAAAGAAATATTAGGTATGGAAAATTTAGAAGGTAGCTTCTATGAACAACTTTCTATAGCTATAAAGATTTATAAGATCAATAACAATAGTTTTTGATATATTTTAAAAAAATCACAAAAGAATAGCTTCGACTTATAATTTATCACAAAGGAAAATCTATCTTCAAAAAAGAATTTTTTCTTTAAGAAGAAAATTGAACATGAAATTAAAAAAATAAGGAATGAGGGTGGATTATGTCAAGACAATTAAAAGCAGATTTAGCATTACTATTTGTAACTATAGGATGGGGTGCATCCTTTATATTAACAAAGATTGCTTTAACGGATTTGGAAATATATAATTTTTTAGCTATTAGATTTCTTCTTGCCTTTATTATTTCTTCAATATTTTTTATAAAAAAAATGATAAAACTTGATAAAAAGACAATAAAATTAGGAATATTATTGGGAATAATGTTGTATTTACATTATGCCTTTCAAACTGTTGGATTAAAATATACTACTGCATCTAAATCAGCATTTATAACAGGACTTAATGTAATAATGGTACCTATATTTTCACCCCTTCTATTAAAGAAAATCCCAAAGAAAGCCTCTATATATGGTGCTATACTAGCTTTTATCGGTATGGGATTATTATCATTAAGTAATATGACATCAGTAAATAGTATTAATATAGGGGATGTTTATACATTTATCTGTGCTGTTATATTTGCTCTTTATATAATAGCTGTTGGTAAATTCACATCAGATGTAGAGTCAATATCCTTTGCAGTAATTCAACTAGGGGTGGTAGGTATTCTTAGTCTGATTACATCCTTTGCTATCGAACAACCCGTTATATCTACAAGTAAAGAAGCATGGATAAGCATATTGATATTAAGTATAGTTTGTACTTCAGCTGCCTATATCATTCAAAATGTGGCCCAAAGATTTACAAGTTCAACCCATACAGCTTTAATTTATACAGGTGAACCAGTTTTTGCAGCCATATTTGGATACATTTTCTTTAGAGAACTATTAAACACAATGGGTACTGTAGGTGCTATTTTGATATTAATGGGCATGATTACAGCAGAAATAGATTTTCAAATGTTAATGAATCGAATCACTAGAAGAAAATTTTAAGACAAAGGAAGGTTTCCTTTATCTTTATTGGAATAATTTAAGAAATATATAATGCACCAAAGATAAATGTATAACAATTAAGTATAATATTAAAAATTAAAAAGCAATAATAGCAAACTTAATCAATATAAGACATGTGAAGCGTCTCTGCGTCTTGTTATATTAATAATTATCTTTTCAATCATAATACATATTAATCAAAGAAGAATAATCGTAACCATATTTTCTCTTACTTATCAAAGATTTCATTATAATATCTTAAAGGGTCTGAATTCGAATCAAATTTTCTTCCATTCTGCGTATCTATTATGTTTTTTCTCTGCTCAATTTCTCCAATTAGTTTGTCAATTTCCTTTGAGTGTATTCTTAATTTTCTCATGAATTGCTCATCTACTATAGTAGAATAAATTTCATTTTCTTCAGTATAGCTTTGGATCTCTCTATATATTGTTTCAAACTTCTGAGACAATTTATACATTCTATTTATTTTAGCAATATTTTTATTCATATAAATATATCTACTTAAAATCATAAGTTCTCTCATTGTTAAATATTCTTTTTTTAAAAGGGTATTTATATAAAATGAACTATCACTAAATTCCCATGTAGTGAGCATAGTAATATTGCCAATAGCAAGTTTCAACTTATTATTCTCATTATATTGATTTATATTTACTATCATTAAGATTAAAATAATTAATATCAATATAAAATATTTATTAAATTTCATTATTTAAATACCTCTCATTATGAATGTGCTAATATTTTATCTAAGAAAAAGGCATACGACTATGCCTTTTTCTTTTAATCATTGTCTTAAAAATTTTTTTGGCTATTTGCAACACTTGGAGGACTATATATTTGTTCCGCTCCTTTAAAAGTAAATCCAACACCATAAGGATATGTAACAGATGGAGCTACACCTACATGATTATGTCCATATTTAAATGAAAACTTAACATTGCTTGCTTTTCCTACTTCAGTTAATGCCATTACTCCATAACCTGACTTACAAAAATAATTTTGTAACCCCTCATCATAACCAGTCAAATCAAAACTATCTTGGCATGTATTCATCTTTTTCTCACTCATGCTAGATCTCCTTGTTACTGTTTTAGAACTATATTTATCATAATATGTCTTTATATGATAATTTAACCAATATTGATAGTAATCTGGGTCTATTTGAAAATCACCATTCCAACCTACTCCGATAGAGTCAGTAAATTGAAATGCAGGTACTACATTCCACTCCCAACCAAATTCAGCCTCAACTTTTGTTCTATTTGTATCGCTATCATATCTGTGTGTATTAATATAATTGTAACAATACATATCTGCTGATAAAGACCGAATTTCATCAAGTGTTTCATTACCTTTTATATTTCTCAATTTAGTAATTTGAATTTCTGAGTATCCCATTCTCTTCAATTGCTCCGTTGGTAATTTTTTGCGTTTTAATAGTACTTTTTTAAATTCTGTTTCAATATCCATACTGTCTATTTTAAAGATTTCTTGATTATCGAAGCCTTTTTTAGTTAGTTCTTCTTTGTTTAATTTCTTCAAAGATTTAATCATGTCTATTTCATTTATTGGTTTTATGTTTTTATCCTTCATTTCTTCTTTAACTAATTTAATATTGATTCCAGTGCAAAAAGTCAAAAATTGATTTTTTTATACAAGGCAATCATTTGAACTTGCATAATTGTAGGGATTTTTAATGCTTAATTGTGATTTTTTACAAGTATACAGGTAAAGAATTTCAAAAAAATCCTCAAAAAAAACTTTTTGCACCAGAATCAATATTAGCTTTATGTCTTTCCATACTAGGAATAATACTTTCATTTACTTGTGTACTTGCTTCTGCATATGCTCTAAATGAAATCATTATCATAATGCCAATCAATATCAAACAAATATTTTTTTTAAAACATAAATTCCCTCCAAAATATTTTTAGTAATAAAAGGGGTCAGGGTTGAAAAGTTGAATTATATACTATGCTAATTCAACTTTTCAACTCTGATCCCTTTTACTCTATTCCCATGTAATCACATTTATCACAGCCATATCTACATGGAAATATATTAGCTTTCCCTAATTTGTGATATTTAGTTATACTTTGTATAAAATTGGTTATAATCATAGCTAAATTTGGTGTTACTATTTTTTATTAGAGGAAAGTCTTTTGCATGAGGCTTTTCTCTATTTTCATTATTACCATTTTACCTAATAATATATCCTATATCAGATTAAATAATCTGCATAGCTTTAAGTCAGATTATTTAATTTGACATGGAGTCTTAAGATAAGATAATTTGCAGTTTTTGGTTAATTATAGGGTAGAATAAAGTGCTGTTTAACAAGTTAAGTCTGTTCTTTGGTTTACAGCTTTAGAGTTTTTTTCTTTTTGAATTAAATTAAAAAAATAACATCCTTAAAGCTATTATGTTCTTTAGATGCTATAATTTTTATTATGATATTTTTTTATATCCACAAGAATCGTCTGAGACTGCTGAAAAAACCTATTTTTTTAGCAGTTTCGGACTGGACCATTGTCATCTATAGCTGTTTGTCAATGACCTTCTTTATTTTACTACGCTCAATTCCCTTAGGTGGTAAAATATTTATCTTGATTTTTTCACTTAAGGCAGTATTGAACTAAAGGGACAGTCCCTTTGGTTTATTCCAATCAAGACAAACGAAACGTCCCCTTGTCTCCCCTTGTCTCCCACATATCAAAATATCCAGAGCTTTTAAGGATTCTTGATGTGTATAAATTAACTGTTTTACTGCAATATCCATATATAGCAAATTTATTACTTTTTTACAATATTATATTGACAAATTTGGATATAAATGGTTTAATGGTATTGTATTATAATTATATTATTGTATTATAATTACTATTGCTGACAAGCAAGCTATCCAGCTTGTCAAATATAAATCCTAGGAGGGCTTTTTGTATGAAGAAACTTGGAGCAATTTTAATGTTAGGTGCGTTAATGATAGTAATGGCAATTCCAGCTTTTGCACAAATTGACACACCAGTGAACGGCGGAACAGTTGTACTTGCTGGCGAACCTTCTCAAATTACACCGTACAAAATTGTCTCTGTGGACAACGGTAACGGTAGATGGGATTATGGAACAACACTTACCATAACCCTCAAGAAAAAGGTATGGTCCAATCTCGACCACAACACCAAAGTACATAGGTCTAGTTGTGAAATCGACGGCAACTATGATAACAGTGGTTGGGTAAAAGCACGTACAACATCCAAATCCAGTGCAATTGGACCCCGTAATTCTGTTGCTTATTGCAACTGGGATGTTAAGTAAAACAGGATAGCAAGTGGAACCACTCTTGCATAAGAGTGGTTTTACTTTTTCTTGACTTTAGGCAACTTATGATTTAAATTAAGTTAAGGAGGTTGGCAAGTTGAAACGATTTATTGCAATATTTTCCTTTTTTATGTTTCTAATATTATTTGTAGCAAATTATTCTACTTACAAGACAGAAAGCTACAATAAGTTGATTACCTCATCTTCTGCTTTTGGGTTTGAGTTGACTATTCCAGAAGATGACTATAATTCTAACCCTAACTACTTACAGTATCTCAAACAGTCTGCGATAGATAATGACGTTAACCTAATTCGCACAGTCTCATACTATGATAACGAAAAAGGTATATCTTATACTATTGATTATATTTACTTAGTAACTGATACAATATTTTTTAGAAATATACCTATGAAAGAGGGACGGATTTTATCAGCAGATGATATGAATAATTCATCGGTATTTATATCAACAGAGAACACAGATGCAGATGAACAAATTGGTGTCATTGCAGATTTTGGAGGAGGTCACTATTATTCAGTTCATGTATTAGATGATATTCTAAAGCAATATAAATACTCTGGAAAATATAGGATTGAATGTAATTCGTATGATCAATTTACAGAGTTTTTAGATGATTATGTTTCTTATCTAAAATCAAGGACTTCAGGGGTTGAATTAACAAGAGATATGTTTATTGCCATAAATAGTGAAAGCCAGCTTAAGACAGAAAATACAGTAAGTTTGACTGCAATCATCGTTTTCTTTTTCTTGATAATATTCTTTACTTTTTTATTCTATCTAGTATCACAGACAAAATCAATATCAGTTATGAAACTAAATGGATTTACTACAAGAGAAATTTGCTCACGTATTTTTATCAAATTCTTTACAAAAATATTTATAATTAGCAACATTGCGATTTTACCCTTAATGCTCCTAATTCCCAACAATAATATGGAATTTGTTATAAAAGTATTTGGCACAAACCTTCTTATCTTTATACTTATGCTTTTATTACTCTCATATATGTGTGCTATCTATACTCGCTATATTAAAACGACATACTGCATAAAAGGTAAAAAGCCAATTGGTGCTATTACATTGTTCAATGGAATTTTTAAGATTGCTGTATCTGTTGTAATCATACTTCTTGCGGTAAATCTAATCGGGGATATGCAACGAATCTCCGAGAAGCAAAACAACCTTGAAAATTGGACTACTGCTTCTAACTATGGTGTTTTCTATCCCATTAGGACTGGTGATGATAGTACCGCTATCCGATCCAGCAAATATCCTTTAGATGTACCTGCTTATGATTTGTATCCATTTTTGAATAATGAAATGCAGGCTATTTATATCAATTCAGATTTATATACCAGCGAAAGCATAGAAGCAAATGTAAACAATGACTATATAAGAGAAATTACCGTAAATCCTAATTATTTGAAAGAGTACCCTATTTATGATGAAAATGGTGAACCCATTGACATAAGCGAGGATACGCCCTATGCAATATATCTTGTACCCGAACAATACAAAGATATGGAAGAATATAACTATGAATATTTTTCTTATGGGAGGGAACAATTTCATAAATTACATACAGATTTATATAATCAAGAGGCAAAACCCGAAAGTACAGAAATAGTCTTTATCTACACTAAATCTGGTCAAAATGTTTTTTCTTTCAATTCCAATGTTTTGCCAGAGAATAATAATCTCATTCCCGACCCAATAATTTTTGTTATGACTGAAGCAAATTCATTAGTTCCTGATAGGTTCTACAATTCTACTGGTAACCAAACATTGTTTATAAAACTGATTGATAATGACACTGAATTAACATATTCTACATTGCTAGACACTCTTAAAGAGTATGGATTAGACGATAATTTCCCTTATTTGATAAGACCTAATGAGATTATCCTGCAAGAAATTAATAATTTGCAAATACATGCAACAGTAACAAAGTATGCTCTTCTTGGTTTGAGTGTACTGTTATTGGCAACTATAGTTCAAAGTATTTATTTACTATTTCAGCGTAATAGGTTTGAATATTTTTTAAAAAAGGCATTTGGACATACATTTTTGCAGAAATACAAAAATATATTCCTGCTCTTATTGCTTACAAATATTATAGAATGTATAGCTTGTTTCCTATTCATATCTACTGGTTTTTACTACATTATTTTGGGTAAATTGATTGTGGAATTTCTGTTGGCCAACGGGTTGATTATATATTTTGAAAGACGTAACGTGTCTAATATTTTGAAAGAAGGAGTTTAAACATGAATATTTGTGAACTGCATAACATAAGTAAATCTTTTGGAAAAAAAACAATTTTTGATGATTTTTCATTGATGATTGAACAAGGCGACCAAATTTGTATTACTGGCAAAAGTGGATCTGGCAAATCGACTTTATTAAATATAATGGGATTACTTGAAAATCCAGATACTGGAACAATCAATGTATGTGGTGCAACAGATGTAAAAGCCAATTCACGACAGGCACAACATTTATTACGCACAAAAATAGGATTTCTTTTTCAAAATTTTGCTTTAATTGATGATAAATCCGTTAGCTATAATTTAGATATAGCTTGCATAAATTCTAAAATACCAAGAAGCAAATGGAATGATAAGAAAACAAAACTTTTGAAAGATTTACAACTTAATATTTCTTTAAAGGAGAAAGTATACAATCTTTCAGGTGGTGAACAACAACG
>NZ_FRAG01000087.1 GCF_900142245.1 Paramaledivibacter caminithermalis DSM 15212
TATTTGTGCATATATCATAAGAGCAATACATTTAGAAACAGTAAATTTCTTAACATATTTATCTATACCCAAAATTTTTAAAATTTTTAAAGATTTTTTTAAGAGATTTATGATAAAATCAAGTGTTGTTTTTTTATCCTTGTTCATTTTTGCTTTCTGTCCTTTCATTAGAAAATTTGAACAAGGACTACCTTATCACTTATCTTATCATATTTTATCTGGCAAAAAAATCCCTAAATTTCTGTTTTTTTTCCTTGACTTTTGTTTTTATTTTTTATGCAACACCAGTGTCCAAGCTTATATAATAAAACAAAAAAATTATTCCTATATATTTTTTAAGGAATAATTTTTTATTATATTAGATACAAGAATAGATATAGATATTCCAGTAAAACAGTTAATTTATACACATCAACCCGTACGTGAGGTTCTCCCTCATACAGCTTTCCTTAACTTTTCTTCTTTCAGCATTATGACTTTTTAACTGATAGCAAGACGTTTTAACCCCTTATTACATGTTTTTCTTATTGATTTTAACACCATATGTTGATTTCGTTTTTGTCTAAATCCATATGAGCACTCCTTAAAATCTGCTTCAAATATTGGTTCTATTAATATCTTAGTTGCTGCTTGTATAATTCTGTCTTTTACCATTGGTATACCTAATGGACGCATTTTACCACCTAATTTTGGTATTTCAACCCTTAATACTGGTTTAGGTCTATATGTTTTATCTTTTAGTTCTTTCTGTATTTCTTCAAGTACTTTGTCTATTCCTATTTCTTCTACTTCATCTATTGTTATTTTACCTATTCCAGCACTACCTCTGTTAGCCTTTACATTTTCCTAAGCTTTCTTAAGTATATCCATTCTATATATCTTCTCATATAGGGCATGGAATCTTCCATCTTGCTAGCTTTAGCTGATAAATATAGTTTTACTTGAAGTTTTCGAACTTTATCTATGGCGTTATTAGTCCTTTAGCCAATCACTCGCTCTTACCTCCTTGTAAAACATCAGTTAAGTAGGGGACCTTCCCTAAAGCAGGTTTTGCTGTCCTACTTATCATTGGTACTATATCCTTCTCCGACTCCCTCTTGGTTATCTTATTATTTATGTTATATTTCATAAGCTAAATTATGGATGCAGATAAGGATAAATCCCTTCATTTCGTTTCAATTCCTTACCAAGATACTTTACGATTTTACATAATCTTTCATTCCTTTTATAGAGATCTCCTGTTTCATTAAATGATTCTCCCGCACAGCTTCCTGCACAATTGTATATGTATTCACAACCTTTACATTCAATTAAATTTTCAACTCTTCTTGATTTTAGTTTCTCTATTTTATTATAATCATACTCAATAATTTTCTTTTCTTCATTCCATTTACCATAAATAAAAATATCTAATGGTGACCCTTCCTCATAACACATTTCACAACTACTAACTATACCACTAGGAGTTAAATGAGGTGCTGGTAGTAAAGAACGACATGCGATATCTACCTCTTCATCAAAATTCATTGTTGCGATGGTACCATAAAAAACACCTAAAGACTTTGCATATTTATAGGCTTTTAGAAATTCTTGTGCAAAAATTATAGAATCTACTTCCCCTGTTAGATATTTATTTTCATCCTTACTTACTTGTGCACATATTTGATCTACATAAATTGCTCTTACCCCTAAATCATAGTAATAATCAATGAGTTCTTTTTGCTTTTTTACATTAAAATTCCCTATTGTGGACCGGATACCTATAACCATATCTTTTTTACTTTGTTCCTTGAGCTCCATAAGTTGTTTTATGTTTTTTTCAATTAAGCGACCAGATCCTCTTCCATTTTTAGTAGTTCTATTCATATCATTGATTTCAATAGGTCCATCTCCAGAAATCCATAAAATATCTATATTATCATGTAACCACTCTAATGTTTTACGATTGAAACATCCATTTGTTTGCAATTCAACCTTTATATCACCAATTAAATCTCTAGCATATTCTAAGATTTCATCCATAATCTTTATCTCTAAAGTAGGTTCCCCTGAAGCGAAAAAGCCTAAATAATTTGACTTAGTCATTTCATAAAAATCACTCAGTCCCTTTTTTGCAAATTCAAGATCTAGAACTTGTTTAGGATAATCGTCTTTTTCCATGTTAACCCAACAATAATTACAAGATAAATTACATTTGTTTGTTACAATAAAAGTACAAATATTTTTTCTAAAATGTCCCATTGTTAATCACTCCTAATACTATCTGTTTTTATTACACTCCTTTATTAACTTGTAGTAAACTTATTGACAATAGAATAATCTCTAAGTCCTAACTTTTCATACAGCTCTTTATAGTGACTATTATATTTATCGTTTTTACAAAAGCACTTTTGTGAATGAGCCAAAGCCAGTAACCAAATGCAATAAATCTCATATCTACTCATATTTTCTGTTTCATAGGGAGGTATACCATTACCCAAGAAATCACAATTCATAAAATATTTATTAGGATCATTTTCTAAAATCTTTATTTGATAGGATTTACTTTTATTATATATTTCAGAGCCTGGGTAAGGCATCATAATAGAGAAATGAGTCGTATCAATATAGCTTTCCGTTATCAATTTTCCTATAAATTTAATCGTTTGTATACAAGAATCTAAAGTGTCATGAGGCAAACCAAACATTACATAGGCTTGTACTTGAATATTGTATTTTTTTATAATATTACAAGCTCTTAGTGTGTCGTTTGTATCAACCATTTTATTAACAGCTTCTAGAGATCTGGAGTTGGTAGTTTCAATACCTAAAGCTATTTGGATATTCCCTGCTTTCTTCATCAAATTAATAATCTCTTCATTCACATTTGGTGGATAAACCTGACACCACCATTTAACATCAAGCTTTCTTTTAATTATTTCTTTACATATTGCGCTTGCATGGTTTAAATCATTTAGGAATTCTAAGTCTCCCATTACAAAAAATTTTTTTTTATAATGAAAAATTAACTGTTCTATCTCATCTACAACCTGCTTAGGACTTCGTTTTCTATAACTTCTCTTAGTTGAATTATCTGCCGTACAATAAATACAACTATTATTACATCCTCTAGCAGTATATACTCTAGGTACAATAATATCTCTATATTTTTTTTCATATAGCCCATAATTCATATATGGTAAAATATCTAGATTATCAATATTATCAATGGGTTTGTTTTTATAAATCTTATAACCTTTTCTATAGGTAATTCCTCTTATCTCCTTAAGGTTAACTCCTTTAGATTTTGATTGTGCCAAGATATTTGCAACAATTAATTCTCCTTCATTTCTAACAATAAAGTCAATATTCCTATTTTTATTAAGTATGAATTGGTCATTATTAGTGGGATAATATCCTCCCCAAAATATAAAAGCATCATTATTAAGTCTTCTAATTGTATTCGTAATGTATTCAGCTCTATTTTCCGATATTGTCATAACAGAAATACCGTATAGATTTGCTGAATATTTTTTTAACTCCTCATAAATATCTTCATCAGTAAGAGATTCTTTTGTTTCTATCCTTTTCATAAAATCCATAAGATGAAAATCAATAATCTTAACTTTATATCCTAATTCAGTCAAATAAGATCCAATTGATAGTATGCCATAACTTGCTTCTATAGGCAAATCACCTAAAAGACGTCCTGAGTTAATCTCCATTTCAGACCAATACTTTATTTCAATTTTTTGACTTTCACTACCCTTTTCCTCCCGAGACAATAATGGCGGTTGAATTAATATCATGTCAAATGAGCTTAACATCGTTTCACCTTCCTAAAAAATAAAACATTCCAAGACCTGTCATAATTGAAATACCTATTGATTTTGATTTAAGGGCTACCACAAACACAACTAATGAGATAAGAATTTTAACATCTAATAAAACTAGTTGCTGATTTTTTATAAATATATCTGGAAAAATTAATGCACTAAAAATTGCTACAGGTATATATTGCAGCCATTTATTCAATTTCTCAGATTTTCGGTGCTTTGCTAGAAATAATAACGGGACACAACGGGGTATATATGTCACAATACCCATCCCGATTAACATTATTATAAATGAATAAATATTCAATTTATCACCCCACTCATATTATGATGTTATATAACCATATCACATATCTATCTATTCTTCCCCAATGGTTTCTATATTATTGTTCTTCTTACGTTCTCCTTCCACATCTATATAATAAGCGATTGTCACAGCTATTAGAGTAGCGATAATAATATTTAAATTGCTTTTAATAATAAAAGAAAATACTACAGATAATACCCCTGAGATAAATGCCACATACCAATAAATACTTCTCTTTAATTGAAAAGAAAGTAATGCAATAAACATAGCTGTTAAAGCATAACTAAACAATTCTGTCTCAATAGTAATGGCTGGACCTATTAAACCACCTATTGTATTACTAAAAACCCAAGCAATAATTGCTGTAATATTTACCAAAAAAGCATGCTTGTAGTCCCAATCCTCAGACTTAAACTTATTATAGTTTATTGCAAATGTCTCATCTGTAATACCATGAGCAAATAACAATAATTTTGTTTTTTTGATTTTATCAAAGTATTTAGATAGGGTAGAACTTAATAAAAGGTGCCTTAGATTTATAACGAATACAGCTATAATAATTGAAAATACACTTGCTTGTGTACTAATCATAGAAATAGATATGAACTGGGCACTTCCAGCAAAGACAATAATAGAAATTAAGGCTATCTGTATTGGACTCAATCCAACTTTTGCGGCTAAGATACCACATGCTAAACCTAGTGGCAGATATCCAATACAAACAGGGCTTGCAGCTATAAAACTACGAAATAGTAATTTTTTAGAATCCAAAAAATTCTTTTTATTCATATAAATACACCTCCCTACTATAATTTATTAGCGTTTAGCATAACTTAAAACGCTTGATATTACTTTACTTAAAAACATAAAAATTTCTTATCACTCTGTAAATTTTTTCTATTTCAAAAAGGATTTTGCCTCACTTATGTCGAATATTATATTTATGTATAAGGATTGTAAATTATGTGTCCCTATAGCTAATAATTTCAATATTTCGAAAATTTTGATTGTTATTTGGGCTACAAAAATCATTTTCTAACCGATGTTATCTATGATTTAACTATAGCTGAAGTTACTACTACAGCTATAGTTATGGAATTATCTGTAACAGCTGATTTTTTAGTACAAATGAATGGTCGTCTTTAAAAAAACTATTTCATTGCTGATAAAGGTTATGATATAAAATATATTAAGAATTTTGCAAGTCCTAGCCTTCACGATCATGCTTTTATCCCTATAAATCCTAGAAAAGAGCATACTACACCTATCTAATGTTAATGTTTTATGTGATGCTGGTCTTGTCATACATAAAGATGGGAAACAATATTTTGATGATAAAATTAAATAAAAATCCAATTGTCCTTTTACAACTAAAAAATGTGACTCTTCATGCCTATATAAACATCCAAAATACTTCAACAACAAGAAAAATCATGGATGTACTAAATATATTACAATCGGAACTGACTACCGTGCTTTCATCAATAGAAACTCTATCTTTTTTTAATCTGTGCTATCAGAACTGAATCTGAAAAATATAACTCTAAATGAAAAAATCTAAATCTTGAAAAAGCTTATGTTAAAAATATTTAATCAATATCTAATTTAAATACTCTCGGACATATATCTTTACTTTCCTTAGCTTACACCGTTATTAACTATAGCTTCATCAACAAACTGGAATACCTAACAGGACATAAAAAAGTATCATAACTTAAAGCTAATTTAAATTTAATAGTTCTTTCTCCGCTATAGCTATGTTTGTTTTTATTTCCATTTTTTAATTGTTCGCATCTGCTAAAGCTCTTGATTCTTTCTTAATGCTATAGCTTTCTTTATATATTTGATTAATTTTACAGATAGTTTTACCCATATTGCAACTATAAAATTTATACCTTTTGTATTTAGCATTTAAAGTCTTAATTCTAGGGGATATGTAACGATTGGTCGGAAAATCTTCTAAAAAAAATGAAAATTTGTTATATCTCGAAGTGAAATGTTCAACTTCTCATATATCATAATTTTATTACAATTGCATTAACATTTCAATTGTTTTAATTAGCAAATTATTACATTTATCTTGTTAAAACGACAAGCAATGCTCTTAATATGAATCTACCCCCAACCAATACAAATAACTACTTTTCAATTTCTAGTATCTTTAAATCCTCACCAGTTGCTCTAGTACCAATAGGAGTGGTATTTTCAGCTGTTTCAAAATCATTAGCAAGCTTTAATCCTCCTGGGGACTTTCCAAAATCTCTATAAGCTTAGAACTAACTGTAGCAAATTCACTTTTGATAACCTTAAGACTTCTTACATATTTTTTTAGCCCATTGTTTAAAACTACTACTATCCAATCCAACTCTAGCAACTACTGTATTACTATCTATTGCATATTACCGTAGGACTTTGTAAATTTAAATGTTTGAAAATAGTAACTTTTTTACACTTTTCATTTGAAATTTATTAGACTTTTAAGTTATTTAGCAAAATTTTGTGAAACTCTCTTAAGCATTTCTACTATAGGTAGATTATATGGACATCTTGGCTCACACATGCCACATCTAATGCAATCTTCAGCTTTTTTATCTAGACTCATATATCTATCCTTTGCCCATTGTGGTAAATCGTATCTTAACAAATATCCTTCTAAGACAAATTGTGTTGGAATATCTATCCCTACAGAACATGGTTGGCAATAACCACATCTTCTACAAAACTCAGTTCCTAAACTAGCGGCTTCTTTTTCTATTATATCTCTTTCCATATTAGACATAGGTATAAATGGGTTTGCTACTGCTGCATTATTTCGTATATGCTCAGCCTCATCCATTCCAGGTATAACTACAGTAACATTCTTATTTTCTAATATATATCGTAATGAATACTCTACATTTCTTATAGCTCCGCCTGCTACTGGCTTCATAACTATTACACCGATGTCTAGCTCATTTGCTCGCTCAAACAAATCCTCTCCTTGGCGTTCTATAGGATTATAAGGAAACTGAATACTTGCAAATTCATTTGTTTCTATTGCATCAACTAATATATCTAAGGAGTGACTAGTTATGCCAATATTCTTTATCTTTCCCTCCTCTTTGGCTTCCTTCAATGCCTTTAATGCTCCTGAGTCAGACATGACTCGTTTATATATTTCTTTAGTTTTAATATTATGCATTTGATATAGATCAATATAATCTAGCTGAAGCTTTCTTAAACTTATTTCAATATCAGCCTTCATCTCCTCGTAAGATCTAGCCATGGATTTAGTTGCTACATACCAATGCTCTCTAGAAGTAGCATTAATGCCATAACCAATCAACTCCTCACTTTTTCCATAAGCTCGTGCAGTATCAATGAAATTTATACCACTTTCCTTAGCAATTCTAATTAATTCTATAGCCTTTTCCTTAGTAGCCTTTTGTATTGGTATACCACCAAACCCTACTGCTGCTGTTTCTATATTAGTTCTACCGAGTCTTCTCTTTTGCATATTATCACTCTCCTTTAAATACAATTTTCTTACTGTTTCCTCTGATATATGTGCAATGTATTCTTTTGTTATATTCTATATTTTTTCATGGATTCCTTTCTTGATTTTACATAATTGTAAAAAAGAGAACCGATAATAATGAATCCCAAATAGCCTTTGATGGGATATAATATACTAACCAGCTTTGCAAACACTACTTTACTGCATAATAATGCAAATGAACCTATTATAATAGTCACTAATATTTTATTTTTTTGTAATTTTTATATTATATACATACAATCTTTCAACCAGTGCAAACATAAGACCAGCTAAAGTTGTAAATATACTTTAAAAAAGAACACAAGCATAGGCTGTACCCAAAAACTTATTATTACGCTGAGCAACAATAAGAATTGGCATATCTGTTTTAGAAACTAATGAAAAGTTTTTTACAGTTGCAAAACATAATACTGTACCAATGCTACCAAGAATTACCCCTCCAATTGCGGCTCCTTTTATGATATCTTTCTTATTTTTTTGATTATACGCCCAAAGGAGGTGCTAAAACTGCAATTGCCATTACCGTATTATAAGATACAAACAGCACAGTATAAAGAAACCAATTATTAGTTAATCCTTTAATCATTATTGATTCACAGAAAATAGCATCTATTCCATTTAAATATCCAATAGCTCCTGTTATAGCTGCAATAACAATCATTACAAGAACAACAATATTAAAACTATTGATTAGTCCTTTCTAAAATTTTATCTCTCAATCCAGCTTTTCATAATCTTCTATTTACATTTCATTTCCCCAAAATCCCATTATTCATCTATTTTTTAAAGATTTTTGATGTGTATAAATTAATTGTTTTACTTGAATATCTATAATTTAAAAATAATAAAGTCAAAAACGCAAAAAACCCTGAACTGTTTCAGGGTTTTAGTAGTTTCTATATTAAAATATACATTAAGAATTTAAGTAAAGACTTTAATCTATACATACCCAAAACGCCCAGAAACGTTACGTATTTGTGCATGTATAAATTAAGTTTTGCTATGTAAATCCTAATTTATTATCTATATTTAAAATTTAACTACATTAATTGCTTGAGGTCCTTTTTCACCTTGTACAACATCGAATTCAACTTCTTGTTCCTCATCTAAAGTTTTGAATCCATTTCCTTCGATAGCTGAATAATGAACAAATACATCATTTCCGTCTTCTGATGTAATAAATCCAAATCCTTTGTCACTGTTAAACCATTTTACTTTACCTTTCATTAAACAATTCCTCCATTAATTTTCAATTTGTAACTAGGTTACCATGTAAGATTATCACTTATATCTATTTATGTCAAGCCAAATCAGAAAAATATTTTTTTCTTTTTTAAAACTAACATTCTAAACCAGTTATTATAACTCAGCCTGAATTATTCATAACTCAATGAATTATGATGAAAATTAATGTTAAAAGGTAAAATCTTATATCTGAAGTTCTGGTTTCATTAACAATAGAACCAAAGATTATAATTTTAATAAGATACCAACTCAAAATCTTATGTTGTAACCTAAAAAAGAGCAGACTAATCCCTTGGTTATTGCTTTAAGGTTTTCAAATTTGATTTTATAAATTATGCAAAAGTAATATTATCAATGTTTTTCATAATTATTTGAAATTTGTCTTTATAAGGATAACTACTACTCATTCTAAAAGTAGTCTTTCTTCCAGATTT
>NZ_FRAG01000091.1 GCF_900142245.1 Paramaledivibacter caminithermalis DSM 15212
ATCAAGATTTAACTTCAATATCTGTATTAGTGTTTTAGGATAGGCAAACCAACTATCAAATAAAACATAAGAAGCATCTATACCAAAGCCTATAGCTTGTTTAATCAAATCAATCATGACAATAGTTTCTTTTTTAACTGCTTCTAAGCGTAGCTTTCCACCATTTGTTCTTTTATCAATATTTGCATTTGCTTCACAAATTCTGTTTTTTTGTTTTGATGAACTCAGTAAAGAAAATGCTAATGGTAAGAATGTATTTCCATCGGACCAACCTAGTGTTAACAGTCTAAAACCTTTTTTGTATGTGACAAGGGGACGCTTCGTTTGTCTTTCTGATGTGGTGAGTCAAAAAAACCGTCACCTTGATTCCTATTTGTCTCTAATATACTATTTGAAAAATATAAAGGAAATAATCATTAAATGTCGAATACATACACTAAAATTACTAAAGATTATTACAAATAAATATATAGCACTAAAGTTTTACTTTAATATTTTTAACAATATCAATAATGCATCAGATTAATAAAATCAAATAAGATATAACTTTTATATTAGATATGATAATTACAAGGATATATTTATATTATAAGGTGGTGCATTTATGAAATATAACCAATCTCATCTCAAAAATCAGTCTTATAAAGAGTTATTAACTGACTATTTAGTTTCAACTATGGAAAAAATTTTTGATCCTGTACCTGTGCCTATAATACTTTTAGATAATGAAACGAGAATTAAAATGATAAATGATGTTTTTGCTGATTATTTAGGCTTTCCTAAAGAAGATCTTATTGGAAAAAAAGTTAAAGATATTGATAAAAATACTAGATTTCCATATGTTTACAAGACAAAAAAAACAGAGATAGCCTGGAAGCATAGATTTGAGAATGGACATACTGCAATAGTTCATAGAATTCCTGTTCTTAATGCAGAAAATGAAGTAGAATATGGAGTTGGTTTGATACTTTTTGAAGATGTAGAACAGTTTAAAGATATTATAGAAAGAAATAAACTACTAGAAACTGAGCTTCATATTTATAAAAAAAGATTAAAAGAAATCCATGGAGCTAAATATTCGTGGGAAAATATTATAGGAAAAAGTGAGAAAATGGTTGCAGCAAAATATATGGCGAAAAAGGCTGCACAAACTAATTCAAATGTACTATTACTTGGAGAAAGCGGTACAGGTAAGGAACTATTTGCACATTCCATACATAATGGAAGCATGAGGAGTTTTTTTCCCTTTGTAAAGGTAAATTGTGCAGCAATTCCTTCAGAATTATTAGAGGCTGAATTATTTGGTTATGAAGAGGGAGCATTTACTGGAGCAAAAAAAGGTGGGAAAATAGGGAAATTTGAAACTGCAAATGGAGGCAGTATATTTTTGGATGAAATAGGAGATATGCCACTAAAGATGCAGGCTAAACTTCTTAGGGTTTTACAGGAAAAAGAGTTTGAAAGAGTAGGAGGAATGGATTCTATAAAATTGGATATAAAAGTTATAGCAGCAACGAACAAAAATCTAAAAGATCTTATAAAAAATGGAAAATTTAGAGAGGACTTATATTATAGACTTAACGTTATGACTATTGAAATTCCACCCCTTAGGGAAAGGTACTGTGATATTGAAGCCATTACACATTCACTTATAAGGAAATTAACTGACCAATTAGGGAAATATGTATCAAGTATATCGGAAAAGGCTATGGAATATCTAAAAAGCTATAGCTGGCCAGGGAACGTAAGGGAGCTTGAAAATGTATTAGAAAGGGCAATTAATTTAACTGATTCTGATACTATATTACCAGTACATTTGCCAGTATATCTAATACAAAATAAAAGACGCATACTAGATGGACCCATTAGACCGCTTAAGGATATTATTGAAGATATAGAAAAAGAATCAATTATAAGATGCCTTGAATATACAAAAGGAAACAAGCTTAAAGCATCTAAATTATTGGATATAAGTAGATCAAGCTTATATGATAAGATACAAAAATATGGAATATAAAGGTGTAGTATATTCCGACATTTGTGCAAAATTAAAACATAATATTGATTTTTTATGGAAATACATAAAGATAAATGATTCTAAACTGCTTATTTTAAAGGAAAGAGAATTCAAGACTTTAAATTGTATGTTTTTCATACAGTTTCTAGTCTTTTTTTATGGAGATTTGAGCTATTAATGTTTTATTTCTATAGAACTTTTAATTTTAAAAATTTTCATATATATGTATTTATAATAAGTTAAGTAATGCAAGGTTTATTAGTATTAAATAAAGGTTTCAAAGAGAAAAATTAAATTATAGAAGCTAATTTTATATATGAAAATTATAAAAAAATACATTAATTAAAGAGATGGCACATATTTTGCTAATTTTAATAAACAAAGGTTGTTAAATTTTATTTAATCTATTTTAAAAGAAATTCAAAGAAGTTAAAAAAATGAAGAATGGCACAAAGGAAAACGTTTCACTGGCGATGGATTTATTTATTACTACTAATTAAAAAGAAAGGAGGAAGAATTAATAATTAAGTGTAGTATAATATTTATTTTCATATATAGGGGGTAATAGTGATGAAAAATGATAATTGGGTAAAGATTTTATTTGCTGGAGCAATTTTGATGTTAATTTCACAGATTGCTAAGATTCCTTTATTATTTGCTGTTTCATTCCCTGTTGTTTTTGCAACTTGGATGATATTAGGTGCAATAAGAAAAAATCAAATAGGACAGGGTCTTAAACTTTCAATCGTAAGCTTATTTGCTATTTGGGTAATTGGATTTCTAGCTATGAATTTAATGAATCATAGTGTATTTACTAAAACTATATTAGCATTTATGCCAGGAACATCTATTATGATATATCTTATATGGCTTTTACCTTTTTTTGTTGGAACATTGGTTTACTCATTAAGATTTGATAAAGAATATCTAGCTGAAGAGGATATTAAGGCATTTCAAAAATTACATAAAGAAGCTGAGCAAAAATAATATAAAAGGGGGAATAAGCAAATGAATATTGTTATTTTAGTTATTATTCTATATATGCTTATAGTTTTAGGAATAGGCTTTTGGGCAATGAAAAAGACTAAGAGTTCAGAGGATTTTTTTGTTGCTGGGAAACAATTAGGTATAATGGCCGTTGCTATGGCAGCATTTTCTGCTGCAATATCAGGTTTTGTATTTGTTGGGGGTCCTGGGCTTGCATATAAATTAGGTGTTGGAACATTATGGCTGACATTTCCTACTTCAATTTCCTTTGCAATGGCATGGATTATATTAGGAAAGAGAATGAGATTGTTAGCTGAAACAAGAGGTTGTATGACTGTATCTGATGCTATATATGCCAGATTTGAAAGCAAAAATGCAAGCTTTTTAGCTGCATTAGCTTCATTAGTAGGATTGGTTTTATATTTAGCAACTCAAATAAGTGCTTTTGCATTCATACTTTCACCTATTTTTGGATGGTCCTTTAAAACTGCAGTTATTGTAGGTATGGGCATAGTATTACTTTATTCGGTTGCTGGCGGTATGTTAGCTGGCGTATATACGGACGTATTTCAAGGTTCAGTTATGGCTGTAGCTTCCTTATTTGTGTTTGGATATGCACTTTCTAATGGCGGTGGAATGGCAAACATGACTAAAGTATTAGCTCAGCAGGTTAAACCAGAATTTGTAGGGCCATGGGGCGTATTACCAGCTTCATTAGCTATGGGATGGTTCTTTTGCTTAGCTATAGGAATTGTTGGGCAACCTCATATAGCTCATAAATTTTATATGATAAAAGATATTAGGAAATTAAAATGGGGTCCAGTTATTGCAGCTGTAGCAGGAATGCTTGGAGGTTTGTTATGGTTAAGCGTTGGGCTTGTTGTCAGATATAAAGTTGCCATTGGTGAAATAGCAGCTTTAGAAAATAGTGACCTAGCTATTTCCGTATTTTTGGATAACTATGCACCTAAAATTCTAGCAGGTATTATTTACGCTGGAATTGCTTCAGCAGTAATGTCTACAGCAGATTCTTTTATAAATCTTGCCTCTGCTGCGATAGTAAGAGATATTCCTAAGGCTTTTGATAAGAAGTTTACATCAGAGCAAGAATTAAAATATGGAAGATTATCTGTTGTAATTTTGTCTATTCTTACGGTTATAATTTCATTTGTATTTGGTAAAAGTGGAGTTGCGATTTTAGGTGCATTTGGATGGGGAACCTTTGCAGCTGCATTAGCTCCAACTTTAGGTATAGGATTGAATTGGAAAAGAGCTACAAAACAAGCTGCATTTTGGTCAATATTTATTGGACTTGGTTTGAATTTAGTTTTGGAAATAGGAAGCAAAATGGGAGCTAATTGGTATGCAGTGATATTTAAACCATTAGGAATTTATAATGGGACGTTTTCTTTAGTCATTTCTATAATTGTATTTATTGGTGTATCTTACTTAACACCTGAATCAAAACTAAAGGAAGATATAGAAGCCATAATGAATGCATAAAAAGAGGGGTGAATCTAGGCAGCTGAGGTTAACCCTCAGTTGCTTAAAAAAGATGAAAGATAATTGCAATGAGATAATAAAGTCTATTATCCCAAAATTTTTTGAAGTCAGTTTTTATAACTTAAAATATTATGATTTAATTATTACTAATAAAAGGCTTATATTTGTTTGGATGGGAGAAAGTTATAAAAATTGGATGCTAAGGACAGAGATAGGAATGAATAAAAGAAAAGATATTGTGAGTTGTGATATTAATAGGATATTAATAAATGAAAAGAATATAGTTTTAGATTTTGAAGATATAGAAGCAATAAAATTCCATAAGAGAACATTTTTAAAGAATGTAAAATTGTATATAAAAACTATTGGTAGAGAGTACAGATTTTATTCTCGAGATACAAAGGCTGATTTAAGAGAATCTATAAAATCCCTTGAAAAATCATTATTTAATGATAAATCCTATTTACAAGATTTAAAGGGGGGCAACTAATGGTTAATAAAAGTGTTAATGTTGGTATTGTGGGAACTGGATTATATATTCCAGAAGGAAGAATGACGGCAAAGGAAATAGCAGATGCGACAAATGGAGTTTGGACAGAAGAAGGTATAATAAGCAAACTAGGTATCATTGAAAAATCAATTCCAAGTATAAAAGATGGTACACAGGAAATGGGTGTAAATGCAGGCTTGGATGTACTAAATAGAACAGGTATAGATCCTAAGGAAATAGATTTAGTGATTTGTATGGGTGAAGAATGGAAGGAATATCCACTTACGACTTCAGGTATATATATTCAGGAAAAAATAGGGGCCGTAAATGCATGGGCAATTGATGTACAACAAAGATGTTGTTCAACTGTGGCAGCAATGAAGATAGCAAAGGACATGATGATTGCAGATGATAATATAAATACCGTTATGATTGTAGGTGGATACAGAAATGGTGATTTTGTTGATTATACGGATAAATCAATGTCTATGATGTACAATTTATCAGCTGGTGGTGGAGCTATAATTCTAAAGAAAAATTATAATAAAAATCTTTTGCTTGGAACTCACATCATGACAGATGGAAGTTTAGCAAGGGATGTGGGGGTAAAATATGGAGGGACAGTGAATCCTATTACAACAGAGAATTTAGATAAAGCCTATAAATCATTAATGATATTTGACGAGAAGCATATGAAGGATAGGCTCAATGAAGTATCTATGAAAAATTGGATGCATTGTATAGATGAGGCATTTAAAAAATCAAGAATACCAAAAAAAGAACTTGATTATTTAGCAGTTTTGCACTTTAAATATTCTATGCACAAACATATGCTAGAGCTTCTTAATCTTAGAGAAGATCAATCAATTTATTTATCCCATTATGGACATATGGGGCAGATAGATCAGATATTATCATTACACCTAGCACTTGATAAAGGAAAGATTAAAGATGGAGCAGTGATTTCCATGATTGCAGCTGGTATAGGTTATGCTTGGGCTGCCAATGTCATAAAATGGGGGGAAATCTAAGATGAATACAAAAGAGATATATAAAAGTAAACTCATAACTATTGAAGAAGCATTAAGCAAGATAAAAACAGGAGATAATATTGTATCTGCTTTATCAGCGGCTGAACCGAGAGAGATTTTATCAAAGCTACATACTATAGCCCATAGGGTAAAGGATGTTAATGTAGTAACATGCTTGCCATTAGCAGAGTATGAGTATTTTAGCAATCCTAAGTACAAAGATAGCTTTTTTATGGAGGGATGGTTTTATAGTCCAGAGATGAGAAAAGCTCATAAGAATGGAAATGTTTCTTTTATACCAAATCATTTACATTTTGCGGCATCAAAAAGACTTGTCCATAGAAAGACAAATATTTTTTTAGGAACTGCCTCTACCATGGATAAACATGGATTTTTATCACTATCTTTGAGTGCTACTTATGAAAGAGAAATGATCGAAAATGCAGATATAGTTATTTTAGAAGTAAATCCTAATATGCCGAGGACTTTTGGGGATACAATAATACATATAAGTGAAGTTGATTTTGTAGTAGAAGTTGACTATAAAGTTCCTGAAATACCTATACTTAAGCCTTCTGAAAAAGATAGGATTATAGGAAAATATATAGCAGATTTGGTGGAAGACGGGTCAACAATTCAGCTTGGAATAGGTGGTATTCCAAATGCAGTTGCAGCAGAGCTTATGAATAAGAAGGATTTAGGGATACATACTGAAATGTTTACTGATGGTATGGTGGATTTGTATGAGGCTGGTGTGATTACTGGTAAGAAAAAGACACTATTATCAGGAAAAATGGTTGCAGCCTTTGCACTGGGAACAAAAAAACTATATAATTTTATAGATGATAATCCTCAGGTTAATATTATTAAAGGTTCTTGGGTAAATGACCCCTATATAATAGGGCAAAATTATAAAATGGTATCAATTAATACTACTCTTGAGATTGATTTAACAGGACAATGCTGTTCAGAATCTATAGGACATATACAATTCAGTGGAACAGGAGGTCAGGCTGATACAGCTATTGGTGCACAAAATTCTAAAGGTGGTAAGTCGATAATAGCACTTCATTCAACTGCAAAGGTTAAAGTTTCAAATGATAACGAGAGAAAAGAGATATCAAAAATTGTTACTAGATTAACTAGAGGTGCTGTTGTATCTTTGTCGAGAAATGATGTTGATTTTGTAGTTACAGAATATGGTGTAGCTGCTTTAAGAGGAACATCAATAAGGGATAGAGTGAAAAGGCTTATAGATATCGCTCACCCAGATTTTAGAGATAGTCTAAGAGAAGAAGCAAAGGAGCTTATGATATGGTGAAAAGAATGGTTTCAGGGTTGAAAAGGTGAATTTATTTGATGCCTTTGGTTTTGAAGACAAGGTGATGTCAGACTGCGTGAAAACTATTGTCAAAAATGTGGCTTTTTTAGGGTATTTTATTGTGCCATGTAACAAATGATGAAGTGAAGAGCCAGATGCATTAGTAGCGTAAGTCTGGTTCTGTGAGGGATTGGAGCCGTGAGGCACCGTCTACTGTCCCCATGGCAAAGCGGAGATTTAAATCAAAATTACATAACACCATAAACGACTCCCCAAAAAAGAGTCGTTTTTACTTTTTTTGAAAATATACATACCAAATATCACGTTTCAGCTACCATTTTTATAAAAACCATTGGAAAATTTTACAAATAATATAAAATAAAAGATAAATATAGAATTAAATGGTAAAAAATATGATTGATAAAATATGTAGAACAATAACTCAAAAGCTAGTTAAAAATAACATAATTAAATTTGAAGATCATGATATTTACATGTATGGTTTACAGCTATTTATTGTAAGCATATTTAAGGGTATAGGTATATTTGCTATAGCCTATGGATTAGGACGGATAAAGGAAGCAGCGATATTCATAATAGCCTTTGGTATCTTAAGAATAAATGCAGGGGGATACCATTTTAGTACATATTTTAGATGTTTTATAGTAACTATATTAACTATGACAAC
>NZ_FRAG01000096.1 GCF_900142245.1 Paramaledivibacter caminithermalis DSM 15212
CCAGTATCATGTAAGAAGCCGTTTATCTATCGAGAGATATTTTTCACTCTGCTTCTTGGCATATACATTTTTAGAGATTTTCCGAGTTTCTGAGTGGCAGTTATCTCTTAAAACAATTGGAGAGACAATTAGGTATTGCAAAAATGTAACTGCTAAGAAATTTATTAAATATATTTATTATCAAGCTCAGCAAAATGTACCTTTACAAAGTATATATCATTCCTTGAAATTACCTGCTTAAATTTTTAAAAACAAGCAAGGTAAAACAGAGTATTTATATGCTTTTTTACTGGAATAACTAGGATGTTAAACATTTATTATACTAGTATGGTAATTTGACTTTAATATTTGCATAACTAGAATTAGTAAGTTGTTGGTCGTACTTCAATTATACTAAGAAAAGTGGCTGTTCTTGATTTATTTTTGAGAATTTCTATTGAAATTTCAATATGTTTAGTTCTTTTTTAATGTGCGAAAGTTGAGTCTGTTACTTTTAAGCTATTCAAATTAATTTGTATAATAATTATTTCACTAACAGTATCAATTTTAAATAGAAATATCATGAAATGTATAATTTTAGTCATAAAGTAAGGATTTAAGTCAAAATATCTTGTTTTTCTACGTTTTATGACTAAATATAAACTTTTTACAAAGCTGATATGTATCTAATTTCTTGTATCTCTTTGCGAAAATAAATTTTTACTAAAAAAGCACAGAAGATATAAGCAAAATTATATCCTCTGTGCTTTTTTAGTTTTATAGTGCTTTTACACTCTCTTCCACTTAACCCCTTGTGGTGTATCTTCCAAAACAATTCCTTGAGCCTTTAAATCATCTCTTATCTTGTCAGCTAATGCAAAGTTCCTCTCTTTTCTTGCATTTTGTCTTTCTTCTATAAGCTTTGCAATCTCTTCATCAAGGATTTCCTTTTCTTTATTAACTATTCCTAGAGCACCTGTAAGCTCTTTAAACAATCCCAAGCTTTTTTCAGCAAACTCCTTGGAAGATTCAGCATTTAGTTTGGTATTTATTTCCTTTATCAGCTCAAATATAGCAGCAATTCCATCGGCGGTATTTAAATCATCATCCATTACTTCAATGAATTTTTCTTTATGCTTTAATAAGCTAGTAAAAATTTCTTTTTCCTCATCTGTCATAGTCTCATTCTTAGCATTCTTAATTAAATGCTCAAGATTCTCCTTTGAGTTATATAGCCTATCTAATGCATTTTTTGCCTGCTGCATCAACTCTCTGCTGAAGTTAATAGGATTTCTATAATGGGCTGATAACAAGAAAAATCTTACTACCTCTGGATCAAATTCACCTATAATATCCCTAACTGTAAAGAAATTTCCCTTAGATTTTGACATTTTCTCATTATTTATTGTTATATAGCCATTGTGTACCCAATATCTTGCAAATGGCTTTCCCGTATAAGCTTCGCTTTGGGCTATTTCATTTTCATGGTGTGGAAAAATCAAATCCTGTCCACCAGCATGAATATCTATAGTTTCTCCTAAGTATTTTGTAGACATTACTGAACACTCTATATGCCAGCCTGGTCTCCCCTTACCCCAAGGACTATCCCAACTTGGTTCTCCTGGCTTTTGTTTTTTCCATAGGGTAAAATCAGTTGGGTTCTTTTTTATCTCCTTAACTTCAATCCTTGCTCCAGCTTCTAATTCTTCAATACTTTGTTTGGAAAGCTTACCATATTCATTAAATTTGGTCGTATCATAGTAAACATCTCCATCTACTTCGTATGCATATCCCTTTTCTACAAGGGTCTTTATAAATTCAATTATTTCACTTATATTTTCAGTAACTCTTGGATGTATAGTTGCTCTTTTTATGCCTAATGCATCGGCATCCTTAAAATATTCTTTTATATATTTTTCTCCAATCTCCTTAGCACTTACTCCTTCTTCATTTGCCCTTTTTATTATTTTATCATCTACATCTGTAAAATTTTGGACATAGGTTACTTTATATCCCCTATACTCTAAATATCTCCTCATAGTGTCAAATACCGTAAAAGGCCTTGCATTTCCTATATGGAAATAATTGTATACAGTAGGGCCGCAGACATACATCTTCACTTCCCCAGGGTTAATTGGTATAAATTCTTCTTTTTTTCTAGTTAAGGTATTAAATAGTTGCATATTTATTCTCTCCCTTCTTTATAAATAATTTCTTCTTCGAGTTTTACTAATCTTTTTCTAAGACATTCTATCTCTTGGGCTATAGGGTCAGGTAGTTTTACTTGGTCAAGGTCGGCATCAGGTCTTTTTTTATTTGCAACCTTAACATCATCCTTTATGACTACTCTACCTGGAACTCCTACAACTGTACAATTTGGGGGAATTTCTTTCAAAACAACTGAACCTGAACCTATTTTTGAATTATCTCCTACCTTAAAAGGTCCTAATATTTTAGCTCCAGAAGCTATTACTACATTATTACCTATGGTAGGATGTCTCTTACCCTTTTCTTTTCCTGTTCCACCAAGGGTAACTTCTTGATAGATAGTTACATCATCACCTATTTCTGTTGTTTCACCTATAACTACACCCATTCCATGGTCAATAAACAATCTTTTGCCTATTTTGGCACCTGGATGAATCTCTATGCCTGTAAAAAATCTATTTAACTGGGATATAACTCTTGCTATCAAAATCAATTTTTTTTCATAGAAAAAATGAGCTATTCTATGAAGAAAAACTGCATGAACACCTGGATAGCATAATATTACTTCAAATCTGCTTTTGGTAGCAGGATCTCTTTCAATAATAGAATCAAGATAATCAAAAATTTCTTTAAGCATTTCATTTTTCCTCCTCTCCCATTATTTTATATTCATATGCCCATTTTGGTGTTAAGATTAAGACTAAGATTTGGATTAAGTATTTGGGTCAAGCTTTTGGGTCTTGAGAATATAAAAATCCCCGTCTCTAAAAAATTCAGAGACGGAGATTTATCCGCGGTTCCACTCTGATTAGATATAGTAATATACTTTAAGGTTAATCCTATTAAGTTAGCTACTAACTTCTAAACCGTAGAATTATAATTGAATCTCTTAGGTCATACTTAAAAACAAAACCTAACAGTTCCCTTTGAAAGTATTGCTGTTACATTATATCTCTCTCAAATAACCTTTAACGGAGCTATCCGTGAAGACCTACTTATTAATTTCAGCCTCAGACTCATAGGTGCATTTCAACCTGTATATAGCTTTAGGCTGCTTTCAGCCAGTGACAGCCCTTCTCTTTAAGCATCAACATGTCTACTCTCCTAATCAATGTCATATTACTATATTTATTTGTTCTTTATAAAAAGTCATTATCCTAAATAATTTTCTTTTACATATTCTATTCTCTTAATAATATTTTCTCTTCCAAGTATTGCTATTACTTTATCTATATCTGGTCCATGAAGTTGACCTGTAAGAGCTGCTCTTATTGGCATATATAAGTTCTTTCCTTTAATTCCAGTTTCCTTTTGAATCATTTTAAATACCTTTTTACCGAATACTGCATCTATCACTTCTGCATCCATAATCTTATCTTTAAATGTATTCAAAAGGCTTGGAACATGTTCCAATTTTAACATTTCTTTAACATCATTATTTTCAAGTATTACTTTCTGAATAAAAAATTGCTTCGCATATTCAGATATTTCACTTAAATATGAAATTCTTTCTTTAGCAGTCTCTACTATCATTTTTACCCATTCATATTTTGACTCAACTTCATCTTCGGCTATCATATTGGCTTCAACCAGGTAAGGAATACACAGCTCTGTAAGCCTATCTATATCTGCCTCTTTTATATAATGGGCACTTACCCAGTTGAGCTTATCAACATCAAATACTCCACCACTTTTTGAAACTCTATCAAAGGAGAATCTTTCTATCATTTCATCCATGGTCATTATCTCTTTATTATCCTCAGGACTCCAACCAACAAGTGCTATATAGTTGACTAATGCCTCTGGTAAATATCCTTTTTTCCTAAAATCTTCTACTGCTACATCTCCTTGTCTTTTACTGAGTTTTTTCTTTTCTTTATTAAGAATATTTGGAAGATGTGCAAATTTAGGTAGTTCCCATCCAAATGCTTCATATAGTATTATCTGTTTAGGCGTAGAAGGTAGCCATTCTTCTCCACGAACCATGTGAGTAATTCCCATTAAATAATCATCTACCACAACAGCAAAATGATAGGTTGGGAAGCCATCGGATTTGATAAGAACTTGATCGTCAGAATCCTTGGTATTCATTGTAACTGTTCCTCTTACTAAGTCGTGGAATATTATCTCTCTATCCTTAGGTAGTTTTAATCTTATAACATGTGGTTCACCATTTTGTACTCTCTTCTTAGCTTCATCTAAAGGAATACTTCTACAGTGGCCATCATATCCAAGCATTTCGCCCTTTTCTTTTTGTTCTTCTCTAATTTTATCCAATCTTTCCTTAGAACAGAAACAATAATATGCATGCCCGCTTTCTAAAAGTTTTTCTATATGTTCTTTATATATGCCGAGTCTCTCAGACTGTGTATAGGGTCCATATTCACCTTTTACAACAACCTTACCATCTTCAAGCATGGGACCTTCATCATGGATTATTTTAGCCCACTCCATTGAACTAAGCAGATTCTCTATGGAACCTTCTACATATCTAGTTCTGTCTGTATCTTCTATTCTTATTATATATTTTCCATTATTTCGCCTTGCAAAAAGATAGTTGTATAAAGCAGTTCTTAAGCTTCCTATATGAACATATCCAGTAGGACTGGGCGCAAATCTTACTCTTACAGTCATCATTAAACCTCCCATATGTAATTCCAATAACCATATAAAGCTTATATAGTAAAACTTAATTTCTACAAATTCATACTACTGGACACCTCAACGAGGTTTAGTATGTAGGAATTAACAATTTCACCTTAAACTCTATATATTAGATTATTATATCCTAAATATATTTTTGTATCAAGGGATTTTAATAAAGTGGTTAAACACTTTATTGGATTAAGATTTCCTTTTGGGTCTATCCTTTTTGGTATAGTTTAAGATTAAGAATTATAGTCGTTCTTTTGAGTCACCTTTCAATAGATTTTGAGAAGCTTTAAAACTTTCTCTATAGCTTCATTTACGTCTAACTCTTCCTTTTCATTTTTCCATCTTAATTTAAATTCTACTTTATTTTCACTTGCTCCTCTGGCTACCACTATTCTTATAGGTATACCCAAAAGGTCGGCATCATAAAACTTAGCACCTGCCCTTTCCTTTCTATCATCTAAAATAACATCTATATTTCTACTTTTTAGCTCTCTATATATATTTTCTCCTAATTTAACCTGTTCTTCCTTTTTAGTGTTTAGTATAGATATAATTACATGATAAGGTGCTACCTTTATGGGCCATATTATTCCATCTTCATCATGATGCTTTTCTACTATGATACTAAGCAGCTTATAAATATCTATATAGCTTGAAGCTCCATATATACCCTTAGACTTTCCTTCCTTATCCTTATACTGTAGGTTTTTAACATCGGTTATTTTTCCCAAGCTTAATATTTTCCCCAAATCTATTCCATATTCTTTATCAAGACTACCTCCACATACTGGACATTTATCATTATCCATTATATAGCTTACTTCTGCAATCAAGTCTCCTACAAAGTCCCGTCCATATTTTACATTTTTTAAATGATAATCTTTTTTATTGGCACCAGTTACCAGTGCTCCTACACTGGTTATCTCTTTATCAACAATTATTCTAACACCTTCAAGTTCTACTGGACCTACAAAACCAGGGACAGTCTCAATATTGCCATCAATTTCTTCATATTCTGCCATATTTATATCTCTTATAGGAACATTCAATATACTAGAAAGCTTATATGGATTCAACTCCCTATTTCCCCTTATAACTACTGCTACAATTTCTCCTCCTGCTTTAACCAACAATGTCTTTGCTAAGTTCTCTGCCTTTATATTCATAAAATTCTCTAATTCCTTTATTGTTTTAATATCTGGAGTATGAACTGCCTCTATTTCTTTATCGTCGGTTTCATATTGTTGAACATAGAAGTCGGCTACTTCTTCCAATGTTCTAAATTCACATTTGTCGCAGCTATAAATAGTACGATCTCCAGCTCCACAGGTAAATATTAATTCATCTGCCTTATCTGCAGGATTTTTCTCATTATAGGACTTCAAGCTAAAGATATCTAAACCCATTTCACAAAATTTAGATTTATAAAAATCTATTATGTTCTCATATCCTTGTAAAAGCAGTTCTTCATTTTCATAAAAAGAACAAGTTCTAAAAGTCGTAAAATCCTTTGACCTTAATAGTCCATCCTTAATCTTTATTTTTTCCCTTCCCGATGAGAAAATATCATATATAGTCTTTGGCAAATCTTTATAGGATTTCATGTCATTTCTTAGAGAAAGGCTTACTGACTTTTCAAACTCTATATCAGATGGTATATATACTCTTTGAAATCCTTCTCTTTCTAATTGATCAGATAATAAATCTAGTAGTTTATTTATAGCTCTTATTCCAAAAGGTAAAACTGAATATACTCCTGGTGAAATATTCCTGAACATTGCCGATCTGAGTAGAAGCTTTTGGCTTTCTATATTGAATTCATCTTCAATATTCTTAAGGGTTTTTCCAGTTAACTTTGTCATCCTCATGATTCATCTCTCCTAACATATTACTTTATATAAGGCAATACTCTCTTGTTGGTTGACAGTAAGTTTTTAGGATAAAGCATTTATATCACATTACGATGAAAAATAACCTTCTAATATGTAAAATTTTATCATCATATATCTATATTATAACAATTTTTATTGTATAAATAAGCAATATTATCCTGAATTATTCATAGAAAACATCAAAAATGATTGAATCGTAGTATTAACAAGTAGTCCAACAAATTGGACTTTGCACCCATTGGGTGAAATAACAAAAAAATAAAGAAAAGAACCTAATTTTGTGTTAAAGTTAAAGCGTTAAAACAAAAACTATATCACGAAAAGAGGTTCTTTCTATGACAAGTTTACATCAAAATTCACTTAACTTCAACAAAAGTTTTTCATATGATTTCGGTGGAGGTAATCTTTCTTCAGATGCAGGGTTAATAATAGTTCGTTCTTTTCTTGAAAAAATTG